>CAWEOX010000016.1:0-101654 GCA_963810845.1 uncultured beta proteobacterium
CGGGCGCAGGTCGCCGGCGACAAGGTCAACCTGTCCCTGGGCTTTTCGCATCCGGTCGTCCACCAGCTGCCGAAGGGCGTCACCGCCCAGGCGCCGGTGCAGACCGAGATCGTGCTGAAGGGCATCGACAAGCAGCAGGTCGGCCAGGTGGCCGCCGAGATCCGCGCGTACCGCCCGCCCGAGCCGTACAAGGGCAAGGGCGTGCGTTACTCCGACGAGCGGGTCGTCATCAAGGAAACGAAGAAGAAGTAGTCGTCGCGGAAGCGCATTCGCTTTCGCCCGCCGAACGAGGTTACCGATGAACAAGAAGGATTCCCGCCTCCGCCGCTCCCGCAAGACGCGCGCGCGCATCGCCGAACAGCGCGCGACGAGGCTGGTCGTCAGCCGTTCGAACTGTCACATCTACGCGCAGATCATCGCGCCGTCCGGTGACAAGGTGCTGGTCAGCGCGTCGACGCTCGAAGCCGACGTGCGCAAGGACGTTCCGAACGGCGGCAACAAGGCGGCGGCCGGAATCGTCGGCAAGCGGATCGCCGAGCGGGCCAAGGCGCTCGGCATCGAAACGGTCGCGTTCGACCGCTCGGGTTACCGGTATCACGGCCGCGTGCAGGCATTGGCCGACGCGGCCCGCGAGCACGGCCTCAAGTTCTAGGAAAAGCTCATCATGGCGAGAATGCAGCAGCGCATGCAGCAGCAGGATTCCGGTGACGGTCTCCGCGAGAAGATGATCAGCATCAACCGCGTCACCAAGGTCGTGAAGGGCGGCCGGATCCTGGGCTTTGCCGCGCTCGCCGTGGTCGGCGACGGCGACGGCCGCGTCGGCATGGGCAAGGGCAAGGCGAAGGAAGTGCCGGTCGCGATCCAGAAGGCGATGGAAGAGGCGCGCCGCAAGATGGTCAAGGTGCGCCTGAAGAGCGGCACGCTGCATCACGCGGTCGAAGGCCGGCATGGCGCGACCAAGGTATTCATGCAGCCGGCGTCCGACGGCACCGGCGTCATCGCCGGCGGTCCGATGCGCGCGGTATTCGAAGTCGTGGGCGTGACCAACGTGCTCGCCAAGTGCCACGGCTCGACCAACCCGTACAACCTCGTCCGCGCCACGATCAACGCGCTCGAGAACTGCAGCGCCCCCGCCGACATCGCCGCCAAGCGCGGGATGACGGTCGAACAGCTGACGGGGGCCTGATCATGGCGGGCGAAAAGATGATGCGCATCACGCTCGTCAAGAGCATCGCCAGCACCAAGCAGGACCACCGCGCCACGGCGCGCGGGCTGGGCCTCAAGTGGACCAACCACACGGTCGACGTGATCGATACGCCGTCGACCCGCGGCATGGTCAACAAGATCGGCTACCTGCTCAAGGTCTCCGAGCCTCCCGCCGGCGAACGCAAGAACGAACGAAGCTAAGGGGACCAGGGCGATGCGATTGAACACGATCAAACCGGCCGCGGGGTCGAACAAGGCGCGGCGCCGCGTCGGTCGCGGCATCGGCTCCGGGCTCGGCAAGACCGCCGGGCGCGGCCACAAGGGCCAGAAGTCGCGCTCCGGCGGCTTCCACAAGGTCGGTTTCGAGGGCGGGCAAATGCCGCTGCAGCGCCGGCTGCCGAAGCGCGGTTTCGTCTCGCTCACGCGCGACGACACTGCCGAAGTGCGGCTGTCCGATCTCGCGAAGCTGCCGGTCGCCGACATCGACTTCCTCGCGCTGCGCTCGGCCGGGCTCGTTCCGGCGCGGGCCAAGACGGCGAAGGTGATCAAGAGCGGCAAGCTCGAAAAGGCGGTGCAGCTCACCGGCATCGCCACGACCAAGGGCGCCAAGGCGGCGATCGAAGCCGCCGGCGGCAGCGTCGCGTAAGCGCGGCGCGCACACCAGGAAACCACGTTGGCCACGACCAATCCAGCATTGAAAAGCGGTTCCAAGTACGCCGATTTGAAGCGGCGGCTCTGGTTCCTGCTGGGCGCGCTCGTCGTCTACCGCGTCGGGACCCACATCCCGGTGCCGGGCATCAACGCATCCGTTCTGGACGAGCTGTTCAAGTCGCAGCAGGGCGGCATCCTCGGCCTCTTCAACGTGTTCTCCGGCGGCGCGCTGCAGCGCTTCTCGATCCTGGCGCTCGGGATCATGCCGTACATCTCGGCCTCGATCATCATGCAGCTCTGCACGGTGGTCGTGCCGACGCTCGAGGCGCTGAAGAAGGAAGGCGAAGCCGGCCGCCGCAAGATCACGCAGTACACGCGCTACGCGACGCTCGGCCTCGCGTTCTTCCAGGCGCTCGGCATCTCGATCGCGCTGGAGGCGCAGGCGGGCCTCGTGACGGCGCCGGGCCTCCCCTTCCGGCTGATCACGGCGGTGACGCTCGTGACCGGCACGATGTTCCTCATGTGGCTGGGCGAGCAGATCACCGAACGCGGCCTCGGCAACGGCATTTCGCTCCTGATCTTCGCCGGCATCGCCGCCGGGCTGCCGAACGCGATCGGCCTCACGCTGGAGCAGGCACGGACCGGCGCGTACTCGATCCCGCTGGTGCTCGGCATCGCCGCGCTGGTGGTCGTGGTGACCGCGTTCGTCGTGTTCGTCGAGCGCGCGCATGCGCAAGATCCTCGTCAATTACGCGAAGCGCCAGGTCGGCAACAAGGTCTACCAGGGGCAGAGCTCGCACCTGCCGCTGAAGCTCAACATGGCGGGCGTCATTCCGCCGATCTTCGCCTCGTCGATCATCCTGTTCCCGGCCACGCTGGCGCAGTGGTTCGGCAGCGGTGAAAGCACGATCTGGCTGCGCGACCTCGCGTCGGCGCTCGGGCCCGGCCAGCCGGTGCACGAGATCCTGTACGCGTCGGCGATCATCTTCTTCTGCTTCTTCTACACGGCGCTGCAGTACAACCCGAAGGAGACCGCCGAGAACCTCAAGAAGAGCGGCGCGTTCATTCCGGGCTACCGCCCTGGTGACCAGACGGCCAAGTACATCGAGAAGATCACGCTGCGCCTCACGCTTCTGGGCTCGATGTACCTCGTCGTCGTCTGTTTCGTGCCGAATTTCCTGATCGCGTGGAAGAACGTTCCCTTCTACTTCGGCGGCACGTCGCTGCTGATCATCGTCGTGGTGACGATGGACTTCATGACCCAGGTGCAGGCCTACATGATGTCGCAGCAGTACGAAAGTCTGCTGAAGAAGGCGAATTTCAAGGGCGGGTTGCCCACGCGCTGATGTCGAAAGAAGAAACCATTCAGATGCAGGGCGAAATTCTGGAAACGCTGCCGAATGCGACGTTCCGGGTGAAGCTGGAGAACGGCCACGTGGTGCTGGGCCACATCTCCGGCAAGATGCGGATGCATTACATCAAGATACTGCCGGGCGACAAGGTGACGGTGGACCTGACGCCGTACGATCTCACCCGGGCGCGGATCATCTTCCGCGCGAAGTGAACGAAGGGATTCGATAAGGAACCGACATGAAAGTCCTGGCTTCGGTGAAGAAGATCTGCCGCAACTGCAAGATCATCCGGCGCAACGGCGTCGTGCGCGTCATTTGCACGGACCCCCGGCACAAGCAGCGGCAGGGCTGACAAGTCCGCTTACGACAGATTAGAGACAGGTAACCGCTATGGCCCGCATCGCAGGCGTCAACATTCCGAACCATCAGCACACCGTCATCGCGCTGACCGCGATCTACGGCATCGGCCGGCCGCGCGCGAAGGCGATCTGCGTCGCCGCGGGCGTGCTGCCGAGCGCCAAGATCAAGGATCTCTCCGACGCCGACATGGACCGGTTGCGCGAGCAGGTCCAGAAATTCACCGTCGAGGGCGACCTGCGCCGCGAAGTGACGATGAGCATCAAGCGGCTGATGGACCTCGGCTGCTACCGCGGCGTTCGCCATCGCCGCGGACTGCCGGTGCGCGGTCAGCGCACGCGCACCAACGCGCGCACCCGGAAGGGCCCGCGCAAGGCGCGCTCGGCCTCGTCCCGCACGCCCACGACCAAGTAACGGCAAGGACCGCACAGCATGGCAACGCAATCACAAAGCCCGAAAGCCGGCGTCCGCGCCCGCAAGAAGGTCAAGAAGAACGTCGCGGAAGGCATCGCGCACATCCACGCGTCGTTCAACAACACGATCATCACGATCACCGACCGGCAGGGCAACGCGCTGTCGTGGGCGACGTCGGGCGGCGCCGGCTTCAAGGGCTCGCGCAAGTCGACGCCGTTCGCCGCGCAGGTCGCCGCCGAAAAGGCCGGCAAGGTCGCGGTCGAATGCGGCGTCAAGAATCTCGAAGTGCGGATCAAGGGCCCCGGCCCGGGCCGCGAATCGGCGGTTCGCGCCCTGAACGCGCTCGGCATCAAGATCTCGAGCATTTCGGACGTAACGCCGGTGCCGCACAACGGCTGCCGCCCGCCGAAGCGCCGCCGCATCTGACTTTCACTCCCTCACTTCATCACTTCGGACAAGCAACGTGGCTCGATACCTCGGACCCAAATGCAAGCTGGCGCGACGGGAAGGCACCGACCTTTTCCTGAAAAGCGCGCGTCGTTCACTCGACTCCAAGTGCAAGCTGGACACCAAGCCCGGCCAGCACGGCGTCAAATCCGGCATGCGCACGTCGGATTACGGCAACCAGCTTCGCGAAAAGCAGAAGCTGCGCCGCACCTACGGTGTTCTGGAACGCCAGTTCCGGCTCTACTTCGCGCGCGCCGCGCGCGGCAAGGGGTCGACCGGCGAGAATCTGCTCCACCTCCTCGAATCGCGGCTCGACAACGTCGTGTACCGGATGGGCCTGGGCTCGACTCGCGCCGAAGCCCGGCAGATCGTCGGCCACCGCTCGATCACGGTGAACGGCAAGGTCGTCAACATTCCGTCGGCGCTGGTCAAGGCGGGCGACGTCGTCGGCGTCACGGAGAAGGCCAAGGGCCAGCTCCGGATCCAGGACTCCCTGCAACTCGCCGAAAAGGTCGGCTTCCCCTCGTGGGTCGAAGTCGACGTGAAGAAGATGGTCGGCACCTTCAAGGGCGCGCCGGACCGCTCGGAGTTCGGGCAGGACATCAACGAGAGCCTGGTGGTGGAGCTTTACTCGAAGTAACCCCCGGCTAGCCGGCTTGAATTTCGCTTAGGAATTCCGCATGCAGAGCAATGTCTTGTTGAAACCGCGCATCATCGATGTGCAAAGCAGCTCGCCGTTCCACGCCAAGGTGGTGATGGAGCCTTTCGAACGCGGCTACGGCCACACGCTGGGCAACGCGCTGCGGCGCGTGCTGCTCTCGTCGATGCCCGGCTACGCGCCGACGGAAGTGAGGATCACCGGCGTGCTGCACGAGTATTCGGCGCTCGACGGCGTCCAGGAAGACGTCGTCGACATCCTGCTCAACCTCAAGGGTGTCGTGCTGAAGCTCCACAACCGCGACCACGTGCTGCTGAAGCTCGCCAAGTCGGGGGAGGGTGCGGTCACGGCCGCCGACATCGAGCCCAACCACGACGTCGAGATCATCAATCCCGACCATGTCATCGCGCATCTGACCGCCGGCGGCAAGCTCGAGATGGAGATCAAGGTCGAGAAGGGCCGCGGGTACCAACCGGCGACGGCCCGCGTGAAGCCGGAAGGCGGCCGCACGATCGGCAGCATCCTGCTCGACGCTTCGTTCTCGCCCGTGCGCCGCGTGAGCTACGCCGTCGAAAGCGCGCGCGTCGAGCAGCGCACCGACCTCGACAAGCTCGTGCTCGACATCGAGACCAACGGCGTCGTCGAGCCCGAGCAAGCCGTCCGCTACGCGGCGTCGGTGCTGGTCGAGCAGCTGTCGGTCTTCGCCGACCTGCAAGGCACCGGCACGCCGGCCGCCGAGCGGATGTCGCCGCAGGTCGATCCGATCCTGCTGCGTCCGGTCGACGACCTCGAGCTCACGGTGCGTTCGGCCAACTGCCTCAAGGCCGAGAACATCTATTACATCGGCGATCTCATCCAGCGTACCGAAACCGAGCTCCTCAAGACACCGAACCTCGGCCGCAAGTCGTTGAACGAGATCAAGGAAGTGCTGGCCTCGCGCGGACTTTCACTCGGCATGAAGCTCGAGAACTGGCCGCCGGCCGGGCTCGATCGCCCGTAGCCAAGCGCCCCCGCATACGAAGGGAACACGACCATGCGCCACCGTCACGGCTTGCGAAAGCTGAACCGGACCACCAGCCATCGCCTTGCGATGCTGCGCAACATGACCAATTCGCTGTTCACGCACGAGGCCATCAAGACCACGCTGCCGAAGGCGAAGGAACTCCGCCGCGTCGCCGAGCCGCTGATCACGCTCGGCAAGACGCCGACGCTGGCCAACCGCCGGCTCGCGTTCGATCGCCTGCGCGACCGCGACGTCGTGACCAAGCTGTTCAACGACCTCGGCCCGCGCTTCAAGGCGCGTCCGGGCGGCTATCTGCGGATCCTCAAGTTCGGCTTCCGCCAGGGCGACAATGCGCCGATGGCGCTGGTCGAGCTCGTCGATCGGCCCGCGCCGGCGGCTGACGCGCGCGACGGCAAAGGCAGCCTGACGATTCGCCCGGGCGACGACCCGGGATTCGCTTCACTCGATGCCGGGCTTCTTTGCCCGGCGTTTTTTTGGGTTTCGTGGACTCGCCGGAATTCATTCGTGGATTGTGCCAGGCAGCGGTCACGGTCGCGCGCGGGCGCCCGAGGGTCGCAAACGCGCTCCTATGGGTCCCGGCGCGGACGCGGCCGGCAACACACGCCGACCGCGTCCGCGCCACCCATGACGGACCGCGCGACCCACGGGCGCCCGCGCGCGACCGTGACCGCTGCCCGCGAGACGTGGTGCCGATGCGATACAAACGACCCCGCGCTCAATGCGTGCCGTCGAGTTGCGCAGGATGCTTTTTGCGTGCATTAGCACAATCTCGGCGCGGCGTGAGCCGCCGGGCGCGGGCGCCTGTGCCGCCGTCGGCGCTGCGCGTGCGGCGCGTGACGGGCGGTCGTGTGTTGACCGCCCGTCACGCGCCGTACCACGCGCCCGCCGACACGCTTGGCGGCACCGAAGCCCGCGCCCGGCGGCTCACGCCGCGCCGCATAAGCCCCAGTTGGGTCAACCGACCCGGCGGCTCACGCCGCGCCGCACAGGCCACAGTTGGTCAACCAACCCAGCGGCTGACGCCGCGCCGCAATGCCCACAGTCAGTGCCCAAACGAGTGAAATCCGTCCTTCGCAAAATATGACCAAGCCTTCACTACCCTCCGACGCCCGCGGCGCGAGCCGCCTCGCGATCGATCTGACGCTGCTCGTGACCCAGGTCGTCGAGACGATGCATCACAACATCGCGCGCCTGCCGGGTCCCCTGGGCCGCCCGACGTTCGAACCCACCGACGGGCTGACTGGCTTCGTGTACCGTCGCGTGCGCGGTGTCACGCGTCTGGTCGGCGGCGCGATCGACGCCGCGCTGGCGCCGCTCGTCCCGCTCGCTCGCGGCACGTCGAGCTTGCCGGCACGTGACGCGGTGGTCGCGGCACTCAACGGCATACTTGGCGACTATCTCGAGGAAACCCGCAATCCGCTGGCGATCCCGATGCAGCTTCGCGTTGGCGGGGATCCGCTTGCGCTTGAATCCGCGACGATCACCCGCGCGGTGCCGACGCCGCGCCCGCGGGTCGTGGTGATGGTCCATGGCCTCTGCCTCAACGACCGGCAATGGAATCGCCGGGATCACGACCACGGGGAGTGCCTCGCGCGCGACCTCGACGCCAGCGTGCTGTATCTGCATTACAACTCCGGCCGCCACATATCCACCAATGGTGCCGAATTCGCCGCCCTGCTCGACCGGCTAGCGCGGCAGTGGCCGGTGCCCGTGCGCGAGCTCGTGCTGGTGGGGCACAGCATGGGCGGCCTCGTCATCCGCAGCGCGTGTGCCGCCGCGGATGAGGGCGCCCGTTGGATGCCGCCTTTGCGTGCGCTCGTTTTCCTCGGCACGCCGCATCATGGGGCGCCGCTGGAACGTGCAGGTCATGGCGTCGACCGGCTGCTCGCTGCGAGCCCGTACACGGCCGCGTTCAGCCGACTCGCCCGCGTGCGCAGTGCCGGCATTACCGATTTGCGCCACGGCTCTGCGGTGGACGAGGACTGGCGCGGGCGCGATGCCTTTGCGCACGGGGCCGATACGCGCGCGCCGCTGCCGTTGCCGCAGGGTGTCGCGTGCCACGCGATCGCCGGCAGCCTCAGCAAGGCCGCGCCGCGCGGTGGCCACCCGCGCGGCGACGGCCTGGTGCCGGTCGGAAGCGCGTTGGGCCTGCATGCCGATCCGCGGAGGGCACTCGCTTTCGCGCCCCAGCAGACATGGATCGCGTACGACACTGATCACCTCGAGCTTCTCGCCAGCGATGAGGTGTACCGGCAGATCCAGCACTGGCTCGCGGTCGCGCGCTGACGGCGCCGCAGGGACGCCATGCGTCTGGCGGCCGGGTCTCTGATCCGGTCCGCGTTAAGGTACCATCGAGCTACACATGGCAGACACGATTCTCGTCACGGGCGGCGCCGGCTACATCGGTTCGCACGTCGTCGTCGAACTGGCGCGGGCGGGCTACGCGCCGGTCATCGCTGACAATTTCGCCAACAGCTCGCCGGCCGTCCTGCCGCGGATCGAAGCGCTGGCCGGCCGGGTGGTGCCGTGCGTCGAGGCCGACGTCCGCGATGTCCCCGCGTTGCGCCGGATCTTTCACGACTCTCCGATTTCCGCGGTCATCCATTGTGCCGGCCTGAAGGCGGTCGGAGAATCGGAGGCCCGGCCGCTTGCCTATTACAGTGTCAACGTCGGCGGTGCGCTCGCGCTGGCCGAGGTGATGGGCGAGGCCGGGGTGGCGACGCTCGTGTTCAGTTCGTCGGCAACGGTCTACGGGCAGCCCGAGCGGCTGCCCGTCGCCGAGGACGCCCCCGTCGCCCCGAACAGCGTCTATGGACGCACCAAGCTCCTGGTCGAAGATTTCCTGCGCGATCTCGCGCATGCGAAGCCCACGTGGCGCATCGCGATCCTGCGCTATTTCAATCCCGCCGGGGCGCACCCGTCCGGGCGCATCGGCGAGGCGCCGCTCGGCCGTCCCAACAACCTGGTGCCGCTGCTGTGCCGGATCGCCGGCGGCGAGTTCTCCGAGCTGTCGATCTTCGGCAACGACTGGCCCACGGCTGACGGGACCGGCGTGCGCGATTATCTCCATGTGCAGGATCTCGCCGCCGGCCACGTCGCGGCGATCAAATACCTCGCGCGGACACCGGGCGCCGCGACGTTCAATCTCGGCGTCGGGCGCGGTCACTCGGTGCTGGAAGTCGTGGCCGCGTTCGAGCGTGCGGGGGGCCGGACGATTTCCCGGAGATTCGCGCCGCGCCGCGCCGGCGACATTGCCTGCGTGTTCGCCGATCCGTCACGGGCGCATGAATTGCTCGGCTGGCGCGCGGCGCGTGGCCTCGACGCGATCTGTGCCGACGCATGGCGCTGGCAGGTCAACGGCGGCAAGTATTGATGCGATATGTCGCCGCTCCGAGGTAGCCCGGTGTCGAGCGCAGCGAAACCCGGGGCGGGCACTCCGTTGCCACGGCCACCCGGGTTTCGCTGCGCTAAACACCGGGCTACGCAGCCGCGGTCGTCGCGCGGATCGCTTCGACGCGAATCTCCTCGGTCAGGCGGGCCTTCAGCGCGGAGAACTCGGGCGTCGTCTTGACCGTGTAGTGCCGCGGATGCGGCAGGTCGATGCTCACCTCGGCCTTGATGTGCCCCGGCCGCGCCGACATCACGGCGACGCGGCTCGCCATGAAGATCGCCTCCTCGATGTCGTGGGTGACGAAGAGCACGGTCTTGCGCTCCGCTTCCCAGATGCCCAGCAGCAGCTCCTGCATCAGGCCGCGCGTCTGGTTGTCGAGCGCGCCGAACGGCTCGTCGAGCAGCAGTATCTTGGGGCCGTTGGCGAGCGCGCGCGCGATGGCGGTGCGCTGCTGCATGCCGCCGGAGAGCATCTTCGGATAGTGGTGCTCGAACCCGTTGAGTCCGACCCGGGCGACGTAGTGGGCGGCGATTTCGTCCTGCTGCGCCTGCCGCATCCCCTTTTCGCGCAAGCCGAAGCAGATGTTCTCGCGCACGGTGAGCCAGGGGAAGAGCGTGTACGACTGAAACACCATGCCCCGGTCGGCGCCCGGCGCGATGACGAGCGCCCCGTCGAGCAGCACCCGACCGGTCGTCGGCGTGTCGAGGCCCGCGACGATCCGCAGCAGCGTCGACTTGCCGCAACCGGAGGGTCCCAGAATCGTGATGAAGTCGTTGTCGGCGACCGTGAGCGTCGTCGGCTGCAGCGCCTGCGTCGGGGCGCCGCCGCGCACGCCGGGGAAGGTGCGGCTGACAGCCTCGATGGCGAGCTTGCTCATGGCGGCGTCGCGCTACGCGAGGCTCCAGAAGAACAGGCGCTGGTTAGCCCACTTGAACAGGAAGTCCGACACGAGCCCGATCACGCCGATCACGATGATGCCGAAGATGATCTGGCCGGTGTTGAGCAGCGCCTGGCTGTCGGTGATCATGTGCCCGATCCCGCTCGACGCGCCGATCAGCTCGGCGACGATCACGTACGTCCACGCCCATCCCAGCACCAGCCGCAGCGTCTCGGCGATCGCCGGCGCCGCGTTCGGCAGCAGCACGCGGCGAACGACGCCGCGGGACGATGCGCCGAGCGTGTAGGCGGCCTCGACCAGGTCGCGCCGCGTGGCGCCGACGGTGACCGCGATCATCAGCACGATCTGGAAGAACGAGCCGATGAAGATCACGAGCAGCTTCTGCATCTCGCCGATGCCCGCCCACAGGATCAGCAGGGGAATGAACGCCGACGCGGGCAGGTAGCGCGCGAACGACACGAACGGCTCGAAGAACGCCTCGACGGGCTTGTACGCGCCCATCGCGATCCCCAGCGGCACGGCCAGAACGGCCGCGAGCACGAAGCCGCCGACGACCCGCCAGACGGTCATCCCGACGTCGGTGGCGAACCCGTGCTCGGCGAAGAGCGACCAGCCTTCGCGCACCATCGTCACCGGATCGGCGAGGAAGGTCCGGGACACGAAGCCGCCGAAGGTCGCCGCCGCCCAGACGGCGAAGAACAGGACGAAGAAGGCGACGCCCAGCACCGCGCGGCGCGCGGGCGGGACGGGCTTCAGCGGTTTCATGGCGCGACGGTGCGCCAGCTACAACCGCGCTACTGGATGAAGCGCGTATCGACGAGCGAATTGACGTCGGGCTTGGCCTTGATGATGCCGACTTCGAGCAGCAGATCCGCCGCTTCCCGGCTGAACGCCTGAATTTCGCCGGCAAAGAATTTCTGGTTCGCGGCCTTGTCCTGCCAGCGCAGATACGCGGCCGATTTCGCGAACGCCTCGCCGGTCTGCTTCACGTCGGCGCCCATGATCTCGTTGCTCTTCGCCGGGTCCTTCTTGATCATCTCCAGCGCTTCGAAGTAGCTGTCGACCATCGCCTTCACGGCTTTCGGGTTCTCGCTGATGAATTTCGGCGTGCAGCCCAGCGTGTCCATCACCATCGGATAGTCGAGCGTGGTGGCGATGATCTTGCCGCTCTCCGGCTTGTCGCGCACCGCCGAGAGGTACGGCTCGTAGGTCATCGCCGCGTCGTTCTGGCCGGCGACGAACGCCTGCGCCGCCGCCTGCGGGCTCATCGTGGCGACAGTGATGTCCTTCATCGACAGGCCGTTCTTCTTGAGGATCCAGGCGAGGCCGAAGTAAGGCGACGTGCCGGGGGCATCGACGCCCACGGTCTTGCCCTTGAGGTCGGCGATCTTGGTGATGCCCGACCGCACCGCGAGGCCGTCGGCGCCGTACGACTTGTCGAGCTGGACGACCTGCGTGATCGGCACGCCGTTGGCGTTCCACACCACGTAGGTTTCTACGGTCGTCGCGGCGCACTGGACGTCGCCGGAGGCAATCGCGAGATGGCGGTCCTTTTGCGGAATCTTCTTGATCGAGACGTCGAGACCGTTCTTCTTGAAGATCCCGGCCTCCTTGGCGAGGGTCAGCGGGGCGAAGCCGGTCCAGCCCGAAATGCCGATGGCGACCTTGGTGTCCTGGGCGGCGGCAGCCGCGGCGTAGGCAGCGGTCACGGCGACCGCAAGTGCTGCGAGGTACTTCATGCACGGCTCCTGAGCGATGAAAACGGGGACCGCGCCACTCTAGGTGCGAACGCCGCGCGTTGTCAACGGCGCGTCATCGGCCGTGCCCGGGTGAGCGCCAGCGAAAGGGGATAGCGTCATGGCACGACCGCCCGGGTTTCGCGGCGCTCAACCCGGGCTACGCGTACGCGGACGTGCCGAATACGCTCGAGGGTAACGACGCCCGACGGCGGCGCCGTGCCCGGACCGGTGACGGCGAGCGCGTCGACCCCCGCGGAGAACATCAGCGACAGCGCGTCGCGCAGGCTCGCTTCGGCGGCGATCGCGATTCCCGGAAGCGGACCGCGGGCCGGCTCGACGACCGTGGCCGTCGTGATCAGCGCCAAACGCTTCAGCGCGCGGTCGGCGCCGACGAATTCCTCGACAAAGGCGTCGGCCGGTCGAGCGAGGAGTCCCTCGGGCGTGTCGTACTGGACGAGCGCGCCGTCGCGCAGGATCGCGATGCGATCGCCCATGCGGATCGCCTCGTCGATGTCGTGGGTGACGAAGACGATGGTCTTGCGCAGGTCGTGCAGGATCTTCAGGAACTCGGTTTGCAGGCGCGCGCGGGTGATGGGGTCGATGGCGCCGAAAGGCTCGTCCATCAGCATCACCGGCGGATCGGCGGCGAGCGCGCGCGCGACGCCGATGCGCTGGCGCTGCCCGCCCGACAATTCGCGCGGAAAGCGATCGCGATCGGCTCCGGGATCCATCCCCACGAGCGCCAGCAGCTCGTCGACGCGGCCGCGGATCCGCGCTTCCGGCCATCCCAGGAGCCGCGGCACGGTGGCGATGTTGTCGGCGATCGACCAGTGCGGAAACAATCCCACCTGCTGGATCACGTAGCCGACGCTGCGGCGCAGGGCGATGGGATCGATCGCCAGCACGTTGCGCCCGCCGACCGTGATGCTGCCGCCATCGGGCTCGATCATCCGGTTGATCATGCGCATGGTCGTGGTCTTGCCGCACCCGGAGGGACCGATCAGCACGCAGACTTCGCCCTCCGGCACCGTCAGCGTGAGCCGATCCACGGCCGGCCGCGGCGCGCCGGGATAGGCCTTGCTCAAGTCCTTGATCTCGATCATGCGCTGCGCAGACCAGCCGGGGTGACCGCCCGTTGCAATCGGCCGAACAGGAGGTCGGTGCCGAGCGCGAGCAGCGTGGCCGGGATCGCACCGACCAGGAGTTGCGGCACGGCCATCATCGCGATGCCCGCGGTGATGAAATCGCCGAGACCGCCGCCGCCGATGTAGGCGGCCAGCACGGCGCCCGAGATCACCTGGATGGCCGCAGTGCGAACGCCGGCGAAGACAACGGGCAGCGCGATCGGCAGCTTGACCCGGCGGACGAGCTCGAGCTTCGTCATGCCCATGCCGCGCGCGGCGTCGATCACGTCGGCGTCGACCTGGCGGATCGCGGTGCAGGTGTTGACCAGGATCGGCGGCAGCGCCAGCAGCGTCAGCGCGAACAGCGCGGGGGCGAATCCGGTGCCGAGGATCGGCATCATCAGCGCGAGCACCGCCAGCGAGGGCAGCGTGCGTCCGATGTTGGCGGCGTTGATGGCGACGAGCGCGGCCCGGCGCGTATCGGCGAGCCAGATGCCGAGCGGCACGGCAACGACAATCGCGATGCCGAGCGCCGACGCGGACAGCGCGACATGCGTCCCGAGCGCGTCGCCGAACTGCCGCGGATGCGCGAGCAGATACGACCACGCTTCAGCGAACATGGTCGTGCGCCGGTCGCCGATGGGTTGCCATTCAGGTTGCCTTCCGCCGCACGAAACCCTCGAGGCGGGCGAGGCCGAGATCGGCGGCGACGGCCAGCGCGCACGCGGTCAGCGCGCCGGTCCAGATCTTCGGCGCGTAATCGTTGCTGATGCCGGCGAAGATCAGCGTGCCGAGGCCGCCGGCGTTGACGTAGGCGGCGACCACGGTGACGCTGATCACCGTCACCGTGGCGATGCGCAGGCCGGCGATGATCACCGGCATCGCCAGCGGCAATTCGATGCGCGTCAGGACCTCGACGGGACTCATGCCCATGCCGGTGGCGGCGTCGACCACCTCGCGCGGCACCTCGCGGATGCCGATGGCCACGTTGCGGATCATGATCATCAGCGAAAAGGCGACCATGCAGATGATGGCATTGGCCTTGCCCAGCCCGACGACCGGAATCAGCAGCGCGAGAAACGCGAGGGTGGGGACCGTGTAGAGGAGCCCGCTGACCGCGAGCGCCACCTTCAGCACGCGGTCATTGCGCGCCGCCCAGATGCCGATCGCGAGCGAGAGCGCGCAGGCGATCACGAGCGCCGTCAGCGAGATCGCGATGTGCTCGCCGAGCGCGACCAGCACCTGGTCCCAGTTGCGGAGCAGCCATTTCATCGGCGGCCGCCACCGATCTCGAATTGGCCGGCCGAGAGCGCGCGCTCGACCGTTTCGATGTCCGGGCCGAGCGGGCGATCGCCGTCGAGCATGGGGACGCCGGCGCGCACGGCGTCGTAGGCCGCGCGTGCGCCGCACCCGATCGCGCCGCGGTCGACGCCGGCGAGATCCAGCGCCTGCGCGGCGATCAGCAACTCGATCGCCGCCAGGTAGCGCAGGTCGTCGACGATCGTGGCCGTCTTGGCGACCACGTTGGCGGTCATCGGGGCGTGGTCCTCGACGCCGTCGGACACCGGGAGGGAATCGAGGCTCCCCGGATTGGCCGCGTGGCGAATGCGGTTCATGAGCGCGGTCAGGGTCTTCTGGGTGGTGGCGAACCCCGAATGCGTCGGGCCGTGGCGCGTGAGCTGCGACGGCAGGCCGCTGAACCGCGGCGCCAGGAGCTTGATGCAGCGCTCGACGCACATCGTCGCGACGTGCGCGAGCGCGATGCCGAAGGCGTCGAGCGCAATGGCGAGGCCCGGCGCGTGAAAATTCCCGTTCGACAGCATCTCGCAGGACTCGATGACCACCAGCGGGCTCTCGGCCGCGCTGTTCAATTCCAGCTCGACGTGGTCGCGCGCCGACTCCATCGCGGCGAGCGCGGCGCCGTGCACCTGCGTGACGCAGCGAAACGACAGCGGGTCCTGCACCCGGCGCGCGGCGCCCGGCTGCCACAATGCGCTGTCCGCCAGCAGTTCGCCAAGCCGCGCGGCCACGGCGTTCTGTCCCGGCGCTGCCCGCGCCGCCTGCACCCGCGGGTCGAGCGGGCTCAGGTTGGCGCGAAAGCCTTCGTACGACAGCGCCGCGGCCACGGTCACCGCATCGAGCACGCAGTGGGCGTCGTGGAGGACCAGCGCCGCGTGGCCCACCGTCGCGGCGTTCGCGCTGATGAGCGCGAGGCCGTCCTTGCCCGTCAGCGTGGCCGGCGTGAGGCCGGCCGCATGGAGCGCTGCCGCGCCGGCCATCGTCTGGCCGCGGTACTCGGCTTCGCCCCGGCCGATGAGCGGCAGCGCCAGGTGCGACAGCGGCGCGAGATCGGCGGCGCCGATCGATCCGATGCCGGGCACCCGTGGATGCACGCCGGCGTTGAGCATCGCGACGAGCGTATCGAGCACCGACGGCGAAACGCCCGAGCCGCCCACGGCCATGCCGGCCGCGCGGGCGAACATGATCGCCCGCACCACGTCCGTCGGCAGGCGCGGACCGACGCCGACGGCGCGCGCGAGCACGGCGCGTTCCTGGTACGCGACCTGATCCTCGGGCGCGATCTTCTGGCCCGTATTGGCGCCGAGCGCGGTGGTGAGCCCGTAGATCGCGGCATTGGATTGGGCCAGCCGGTCAACCACCGCGCGGGCGGCCGTGAGCCGGTCGCGAATCGCGGCGTCGAGTTCGACGCGGCCGCCTTGACGCGCGACCGCCACCACATCGGAGAGCGTGACGCCGTGGCCGGCCAGTACGATCGTGCGCGATTCCAAGGGACCGCCGACCCGCGGCAAAGGTGCGGGAAACCGTCAGCGCACGATGCCCTTGGCCTTGAGGAAGGCGCGCGCGACGTCCTTCGGCTCTTCCTTCTCGCCGTCGACCTTGTAGTTCATCTCGGTGATCGACGCTTCGTCGAGCAGCGCGCTCACCTGGTTCAGCACGTCGGCCATCTTCGGATTGGCGTCGAGCGCCTCCTTGCGCACCACGGGGGTGAGATAGTACGGTGGCCAGAGATTCTTGTCGTCCTTGAGGCGCTTCAGCTTGAGCGCGCCGATCATGCCGTCGGTGGAGTAGCCGTTGACGACGTCGATCTGCTTGCCCGACAGCGCCTGGTAGCGCAGGCCGATGGCCATCTGCAGGTCTTCCTTGAACTCCATCCCGTACTTCGCCTTGAGGCCCGGCAAGCCGTCCTTGCGGTCGCGGAATTCCGGTCCGGCGCCGAGCTTCAGCTCCTTCGAAACCCGGGCGAGATCGGTGAGCGTCTCGAGCTTGTACTGGGCGGCCGTCTCGGGGCGCACGACCATGTTGTAGGTGTTCTGGAAGGGCGTCTCGTTCAGCACCACAAGGCCTTTGGCCGCGTACTCGGCCTTGACCTTGTCGTAGACCGCCTTGCGATCGGTCATCGGCTCGCCCTTGAGCACGGCGATCAGCATCGTGCCCGTGTATTCCGGGTAGAAGTCGATCTGCTTTTCCTCGAGCGCCTTGTGCGCGATCAGCGTGCCGCCGAGATTGATCTTGCGCTCGACCTTGATGCCGTTGGCTTCGAGCGCCTGGGCGTAGAGCTCGGCCAGGATGAACTGCTCGGTGAAATTCTTGGAGCCGACGCGCACTTGTGCGGACGCCGTGGCGGAACAGAGGGCGATCGCGACGGCAACGGCGGCAAGGATGCGGGTGAGGCGGGCGATGGACACGATGGTCTCCTCGGCGGGGCGCGGCGGGGTGGCGGGATCGCCGCATTCTCGGTGCCGCGTGGGGCGGTGTCAATCGCGCGCGCGTCGGCGCGCCGCGAAGAGGTCACGCGAGACGGGGATAATCCTGCGCGTCGGCGGCGCGGGCACGAAGCCGGAGCTCGTCGTAGCGCACCGCGTCGATCGCGGCGAACCTCGTGAGCCGCAGCGCCGCGAGCAGGGGCGCCAACTCGGGTGCGCGGTCGACGGCGAGCAGCGCCGAACGCAGTCGTTCCGCCACGGCAGGCGCGATGCCCGGCGCGGCCACCAGCGGGGGTATCGGTGTCGGGGGTGTCGTGGCGATGGTGCGCAGGCGCTTGGCCAGCGCCGGCTCGTGCGCGCGCAGGAGCTCGTGGGCGTAGCTGTCGAGCGGCCCCGCGTCGGCGGAGCCGTCGAGGACCGCGTCGATCACGCCGCGCGGGGTGACGAGCGGGCCGACGGTCGAAGCGAACAGCGCGCCGCCGCGGTCCCTGGCGTAGGGAGCCAACAGCGCACGCGGCGCCTGATAGCCCGATTGCGAGTCCTCGGTGGTGTAGGCGAAGCGCGCGCCGAAAAGGTCCGCGAGCTGCCGGAACGGCGCCTCGGCGCGCACCACGATGTCGGTCCAATAGACGGGAGCCCCGCCGTAGGTCGCGGAACGCGGAACCGGCGCCGCAAGGACCAGCGGCTGCGGCGCCGCCAGCGCGAACGGGTAGCCGCACATGAACGCGCAGCCCATGTCGGGGCGTGTCCACAACGCCGGCAACGGCAACGGCGGCGGATGGTCGATGACCTCGCAATCCACGTCCGCCCGGGCGAGGACCCAGCGCAGCAAGGCCCGCCACGCCTGCGCGGCGGGCGCGTTGATCGAGTACATTCGCGCGTTGGCGAGCATGCGCGCCGACTACGCGTAGCGCAGACGCTGGCCAATGCCCATGCGGCGCGCCTTGACGAGCATCGCGTGGCCGAGGGCGATGTCCGACAGCGACAGTCCGCGGTGCCAGAACAGGATGGTTTCGTCGTCGCGCTCGCGTCCCACCTTGCTTCCGGCGACGATCTCGCCGAGCTCGGCGTGGAGCGTCGCCGCGGTGAGCTTGCCGGCGTCGACGTGCGCGCGCAGGCTGCCGAACCGTCCGCTCTGGCACTGGCCCCAGTCGTCGACCACGATCTTGTCCATGATGTCGGTCAGGGTCAGCTCCACGGCGCTCATCGTGCCGTACGGTACGACGAGCGCGCCCGGCTTGATCCAGGCGGTCCGCAGGAATGGCGCAGGGGCGGCGAGGCGCGAGGCTTCGACGACGATGTCGGCGCCGCGCACACAGGTTTCCCAATCGGCGGTCGCGACGACCGGCTTGCCGAGCTCGTCCGCAAGGCGGAGGGCGAAGCCATCGCGGCTCTCCGGCCGGCGCGAGTGGACGCGGATTTCGGCGAAATCGAATAGCCGGTCGAGCAGGCGCACGTTCCAGTAGGCGGTGCCGCGCGCACCGACGTGACCGAGGATCCGGCTCGTCTTGCGGGCGAGATGCCGGGCGCCGATCGCGGTGACCGCGCCGGTGCGCATGTCGGTGAGCCCCGCCGCATCGATGATCGCCAGCGGACGGCCCGTACGCGGATCGAACAGATTGAGGAGTCCCATCTCCGAGGGCAGGCCGCGGCGGTAGTTGTCGACGTAGTCGGAGACGACCTTGACCCCGGCGAGCTCGAGCGGCGCGACATAGCCGCGCAGCACATTGAAATGCCCGTTGAACGCAGCGTCCGGGACGAGATGCACCCGGGGCTCGATCACGGTCTCGCCGCGCCCCTGCGCGCGCAGGCCCGCCTCGACGGCGGCGAGGATCTCGTCGTCGGTGAGCGCGAGTTCGGCGACGTCGACCGCGTTGAGATAGTGAAGATCGAGCGGCTCGGTCATGCGGCAGGTTCCGGGTGCGTGGTCAGCCAGCGCGCATGGTACGGCAGGAAGAGCGCCCGCGGTTGCTGCACCGTTGACCGGCACGTTGTCGTTGGCGCACCGGCAGGATCAATCTACAATCCGCGCTCTACACGCGGAATGTCCACGCCGCACGGCCCCGCGGCATCACCATCGAATCCATGGCCCAGCATCGCTTACTGACGCCTGCCGACTACCGGCGCATGCCGTGGCGAAACGGCGGCGGACGCACCACCGAGATCGCGTCGTATCCCGCTGGCGCGGCGCTCGATGCGTTCGACTGGCGGATCAGCATCGCCGACGTGGTGAAGGACGGGCCGTTCTCGCGGTTTGCGGGAATCGACCGGACGATCGTGCTGATCGCGGGGGCGGGCATGCGCCTCGACGGCGACGGGCATTCGCGTCCTGCTCACCGGCCTGTACGAACCCTACGCGTTCAGCGGCGACGATGCCGTCGGCTGCACGCTCGTCGATGGCCCGGTGCGCGACTTCAACCTGATGCTGCGCCGGGATCGCGGGCAGGGCACCGTGACCGTGATGCGCGGCGAGGGCGCGCGCATCCCGCCGGCACGCTTTCGGCTCTGTTACGCGGCGACCGGCGCGTGCGAATGCCTGCTGGCGGGCCACGCGCCGCTCGCGGTCACCGCGGAGAACGCCCTTTTCGTCACCGACGACGACGCGGCGGCGCAGCTCGCCGTCAATCCGCTGACGACGGATGCCGTCGCCCTCGTGACGACGATCGACCTCGCGCGATGAAGCTTTACGCCGACGACGCGCTGCTACCGGCGGGTTGGGCGCGCAACGTGGCGGTCACCATCGACGCGGACGGGATCATCACGCAGGTCGAAACGGACGTAGCGGCCACCGCCGGCGCGCGCACCGCGGGTCCGCTCGTGCCCGGCATGCCGAACCTGCACTCGCATGCGTTCCAGCGGGCGCTCGCCGGCCGCACGGGGCACGCGTCGCCCGGCGCTTCAGTGACCGACAGCTTCTGGACCTGGCGCGCGGCCATGTACGCGTTCCTCGACCGCGTCGATGCCGATGCGTTCGAGGCGATCGCCGCGCAGAGCTACGTGGAGATGGTCAAGGCCGGCTACACGGCGGTGGCCGAGTTTCACTACGTCCATCACGACCCGCGCGGATGGTCGTACGCGAATCCGGCCGAGCTCGCGCAGCGGATCATCGCCGCCGCGCAGCGCGCCGGCATCGCGCTGACGCTCCTGCCGGTGTACTACGCCCATGCGGGCTTCGGCGGCACGCCGCCGACCCCGGGACAGCGGCGATTCATCCACACGCCGGAAAGCTACGCGCGGCTGGTGACGGATCTTGCCGCCGACGTGGCGGCGCACGGTTACGTGCTCGGCGTGGCGCCGCACAGCCTGCGCGCCGTCACGCCCGACGAGCTCGCGGCGGTGGTCACGCTCGCGCCCGCCGACGGACCGATCCACATCCACGCGTCGGAGCAGGTGCAGGAGGTCTCGGACTGCGTGGCGGCGCTGGGCTGCCGGCCGGTCGAGTGGCTGTTGCGGCATGCCCACGTCGATGCCCGATGGTGCATCGTCCACGCGACCCACCTGACCAGCGAGGAATACCAGCGGCTGGCCGCGAGCGGCGCGGTGGCCGGACTCGCGCCGACCACCGAAGCCGACCTGGGCGACGGTGTCTTCCCTGCGCGCGGTTACGTCGAGCGTGGCGGCGCGCTCGGCATCGGCAGCGATTCCAACACGGTGATCGACCCGTACGTCGAGCTGCGCCAGCTCGAATATTCACAGCGGCTCTTCCGGCTCGAACGCAACGTGCTCGCGCGGCGCGATGTGCCGGTCGGGCAGTTCCTCTACACGCTCGCGGCCGGCGGCGGCGCGCGCGCGATCGCGCAGCCGACCGGCGCGATCGTCCGCGGGTGGCGCGCCGATCTCGTCGTCCTCAACACCGACGATCCGGCGCTGGCGTCGCAGCCGCTCGACGACATCCTCGACGCCGCGATCTTCGGCCCGTGCCGGCAGCCGGTGCGCGACGTGATGGTCGGTGGCCGCTGGGTGGTGCGCGAGGGCCAGCATCCCGAGGAACGTCCGGTCCTCGCGGCGTACCTGGCCGCTCTCGCGCGTCTCGCCGCGGCATGAGCGCGCATGGGCCGCCCCAAGCGCGAATCACTCCCCCTCGGGGGGAAGGCGCGCAGCGCCAAGGGGGCACACCAATGAGCGCGCCGGGCCGCCCCAAGCGCGAATCACTCCCCCTCGGGGGGAAGGCGCGCAGCGCCAAGGGGGTACTCAATGAGCGCCGGATGGACCTGTACGAGCTCCATGCCGGCGACTCCCCGGTCCTGATCGACGTGCCGCATGCGGGCACGTTCGTGCCGCCGGAGATCGCGGCGCGACTCACGCCGGTCGCGCGCACGGTTCCCGACACCGATTGGCACGTCGACAAGCTCTATGCGTTCGCCCGCGCGACCGGCGCCACGCTGCTGACGGCGACGCACTCGCGCGTCGTCGTCGATGTCAATCGCGACCCGTCGGGCGCGGCGCTGTATCCCGGGGCCGACAACACCGAGCTGTGTCCGACACGCACGTTCGCCAACGACCCGGTCTATCGCGAGGCCGTCCCCGGAGACGCCGAAATCGTCGCCCGCCGTTCCCGCTACTTCGATCCCTATCATGCAGCGCTCAGTGGCGCGATCGAGCGCATCCGCGCGCGGCACGGTTACGCGGTCGTCCTCGACGGTCATTCGATACGCGCCGAAGTGCCGCGGTTCTTTGCCGGGCGCTTGCCGGATCTCAACCTCGGCACGGCGGATGGCGCGAGTTGCGCACCGGCGCTGCAGGCGCTGGCCGTGGGGATACTGGCCTCCGCGGCGGGATTCACGCACGTCGTCAACGGCCGCTTCAAGGGCGGATACGTGACGCGCCGCTACGGGCAGCCGGCGCGCGGCGTGCACGCGCTGCAGCTCGAAATGGCGCAGTGCATCTACATGGACGAGGCGCCGCCGTACCGTTGGGACGCCGCGCGCGCAGCCCCACTTGCCGACGTCCTCGCGCGGCTCGTGGCGGCGCTGTCCGCCTGGCGGCCGGCGTGATGCCGATCACGCAAAAAGGCGTCTCCACGCCCCTTTAGCCCCGCGTTTTGCCGTCTCCCGACGCGCAACACGGCGCATCGGCGCGGTAGCGCAGGGTTTCATTGACGCACGTCAATGCCCGCCGGACGGTTGAAGGCAATTCTTCATCCTTGTGCATTCAAAGGAAAACGCTGCCGTGAATCTGCTCGCCCGAAGCGAGCGCGCGCCAGCGGAAATTGCCCATGGGAACCCGTACCAACCTGCACGTCAATAGCCTGTCCGCCCGGGCGGACCGGGCCTTCAGCACCGGATTTCCGGGCTTTCAAGGGGGCTCGCGAATGCAGAGCGTGGCCGACATCCTCAAGTCGAAACCTGACGCATACCGTTCACACCATCGAGCCTGCGGAGATGGTATTCGAGGCGATGCGCATCATGAAGGAAAAGCGCATCGGCGCCTTGGTCGTCACCGAGGGCGCGACCATCGTCGGCATCGTGACCGAACGCGACTACGCGCAGAAGATCGCGCTGCGCGGCCGCGCCTCGCGCACGACGCCGGTGCGCGCCATCATGACGTCGCCGGTGATCCACGTCCGCCCCGACCAGACGAGCGAGGACTGCATGGTGCTCATGGGGACGCACCACATGCGGCACCTGCCCGTCATGGACGGCGGCAAGCTGGTGGGCATGGTTTCGATCCGCGACCTCGTGAACGACATCATCGCCAACCTGTAGGGCCCGGTGGCAGGGCAGCGGGCCGCCATTGAGGTGGCACGGCACTGCCCGTATCATGAGCGAATCTCCGGACCGGGCCGTCCGGTCCCTGCTCGTGAGGCGCCATGGAAACTCTCGCGGATTTCCGCAGCGCGGCCGCCGTCGTCGGGGGACTCCTTGCGCTGGTCGTGGCCGGGATCGTCGTGGCGCGGCTGCTGCGCTACCGGGCGTCGCGGACGCCGCCGGCGGTGACGAGCGAACCGCCGCCCGGGACTTCCGACGCGGCATACCTCGATTCTTCGCACATCATCTCCGGGGTGACGCCGGTCGCCACCGAGCGCGTGGCCCAAAGCGACGGTGGTGCGGCGCCGCCAGGCGACACCGCGGCGAAACCCGGTGGCCCCGATCCCGGCTCCGGCCCGCGGCAATGATCCTGCTGTTGCGCACCGACCGGACGCAGGCGTATCTGTTGAAGGACATCCTCGCGATCAACGGCATCAAGGCGCACGTCTTCAACGAGAACATGTCGAGCATCGTCGGCGACGTTCCGCCGGAGGTCGCCTGGCCGCAGGTCTGGCTCGACGACGATGCCGACAGCGCTCGCGCAGCGGCCGTACTGCGCGATTACTACGCTGCCCGCAACCGGCCCGGCGTCCTGTTCTGCCCCGCCTGCCGCGAAGAGAATCCGGCGACCTTCGAGCTTTGCTGGAAGTGCGGCGCCGGGCTGTAGCCGTCGCGCGGTCGCCGGTTACGCAGGCACCTGCGCGAGGAAGCTCGCGACGGCGTCGACCGTCGCGTGGGCCGACTTGATGCAGTCGCCCACCGATACGCCGCCGCGGTAGCTCGCGCAAAAGCGCAGCCCCGGCAGCGCGGCTTCGGCGGCCTCTACATGCGCCAGCCGTCCGAGGTGCCCGAGATCGTATTGGGGAATTGCCTGCGGCCAGCGCGTGATCTCCGTCCACTGCGGCGCGCCGCCGGCGCCGACCAGCGCCGCGAGCTCCGTATGCACCATGCCCGCGAGCGCGGCATCGGGCATTGCCGGAAGCTCGGGATTGCGCCGGCCGCCGAGGAACGACGTCAGCAGGACCGCTCCCTCCGGTGCGCGACCGGCGAACATGCTGCTCGAGAAGAGCGTGCCCAGCATCGATCGGCGTTCCTTCTTCGGGACGAGAAAGCCGAACCCGGCGAGGTCGTGCGCGATATCGGCGCGCCGATAGGCGCTCGCGGCCACGGCGATTGGCGCGTAGTCGATCGCGGCGAGCGCATCGGCCGCCGTCGGCGCCAACGGGCGCACGAGCGCGCTCGCCGCGCTGGCGCCGACCGCCAGCACGACCGCACGGGTACGCCGCGTGAACGCGCCGCCTGCCGCGTCGCCTGCCACCGTGAACGTGCCGTCGCCGTTCCGCGCGAGGCTCCGGACATGGGCACCACAGAGTGCGCGCGGCACCCGGCTGGCGAGCGCATCGGTGAACGTCTGCATCCCGTCGGCGAAGGAAAAGCTCGCCGCGGCGTTCTTCGCCGTTTCCGCGTTCCGCTTGCGTTCGCGCGCGCCGGCGATCTGGCCCTTGATCAGGCTGCCGTATTTCTGTTCGAGCGCAAGCAGCCGCGGAAATGCCGCCGGCACGGAGATCCGCTCCGGGTCGCCCGCGTAGATGCCGGCGACGAAGGGATCGATGGCGTAGTCGAGAAACTCGTGGCCGAGGCGGCGGCGCACGAACGCCGCGATCGATTCCTCGACCCCGGTCGGCGTCGGTGCGATAAACGGCTCGCGCAGGAGCCGCAGCTTCGCGCGTCCCGAGAATGCACGGGTCGTGAGGAAGGCGGGTGGCGACGTCGGCAGCGCCACGAGCTTGCCGCCGCGCACGATGAAGCGCGTGGCCGCGACCGCGCTCGCATCGCGCCGTTCGGCGGCGATGCCGAGGTCGGCGAGCAGCGCGTTGATGAGGGGTGTCGTATCGAGCGTGCTGTTCGGCCCTGTTTCGAACAGGAACCCGTCGCGGCGCCGGGTCCCGATCACGCCGCCGGCGCGCGCCGCGGCCTCGAGCACTTCCACCGCCAGGCCCTGCTGCTGCAGCCGAAACGCGACCGTGAGGCCGGAAATGCCGCCGCCAATCACGATGACATCGACGTCGGCAGCGGGATCGGCGGGCATGCGCGTGGCGTCGTTCATTGGTTGCTCATCGGGAACGGGTGGCGCCGGTGCCGGCGGCCGCGAGCTGATCGGCGCGGGCGATCGCGGCCGCCAGCTCGCGCCGTTCGGCGGATCCGGCGGGCAGTTGTGCGAGGAGCTGCCGCCAGTATCCCGCGGCCGCGCCGGGATCGCCTTGCTCCAGCGCGGCGCTGCCCGCCATTTCGAGCGCCTTGCCGTGCGTCGGGTCGAGCGTCAGCGCGTGGGCGATGAGCTCGCGCGGGTGCCCCGCCAGCGAGCCGCCCTGGGCCATGCCGAGCGCGTCGGCGTATTCGCACCACACGGTCGCATCGCGTGCGACCTTGGCGGACACGGCAATCGCCTTCGCATAGGCCGCGGCCGCGTCGGTGAACCGGTCGGCTTCGAAGTCGAGACGCGCGAGCAGCACCAGGCTGCGTCCATCACCCGGCGAGCGATCGAGATGCGCGACGAGCTTTGCGCGCAGCGCCGCCGGGCTCGCGACGGTGGTCACATCGACTGGCACCGCGGAGGTCGCGTCGCGGGTCGCCGCGGCCGGGTCGCCGAACAGCGCGTAGAGCGCGAAGGCGAGGACCGGCAGAGCGATGCCGAGGGCGATCGCGGCGCCCGCCGGGACATGGGCCGCTCGCGGCGCATGCCGGTCGTCCTGCGCCTCCGCGAGCAGCCGCCGCTCGAGATCGCTCTTCGACTGCCGGTATTCGCCGTCGGTCAGCGCACCCGCGGCCCGATCACGATCGAGATCCGCGAGCGCCCGGCGATAGACGTCGACGGCCGCCATGGCGGGGGACGTGGATTCGGCGCGTGCGCGCCGCGTGAAAAGCCGGGGCAGCACGAACGCGAGGGCGATCCCGGTCATCGCCACGGCGATACACCAAAAGAGGAAGAATTCGGCCAATCCGGAGTCCACGCCGAATTATCCCGCCCCCGGGATGGAAAAGGCGAGGCACGCGCCTCGCCTTTGTCCGAAATCAACTGCCGTCGCTTACTTGGGTGCCGGTGCCACCGCCACCGCGGCTGCCGGCGCCGCCGCCACGACGCCCGTCTTCGCCTTGATCGCGTCGTCGAGGAGCTTGATGCCCTCCTGCGAGGCGGTGACGGAGTTCGCGAGCGATCCCTTCCACAGCTCCGGATTGTGGAACGACGCGCCGTTCGCGGCCGTCCACCATTCCCAGTTCGCGTGCGCGTCGCCGTGCTTGCCGCGCGCGGCCTTGAGGACGTCTTCGCTCACGCCGACGAGCTGCGCCTGCCCGAACCGGTTGATGAGCTGGGAGAGCCAGAACTCGGCGTTGCGGACCTTGCCCTGGTAGTGCGCGGCCAGCGATTCGATGACGTACTTCGCCTGCGTCTCGTTCCACTGGCTGTGGCACTGCAGGCAGGTCTCCTTGAGGTAGTGCTTGGGGTTGGTCTGCCAGTGCGACGTATAGAACTTGCCGGTCTTCGCGTCCTTGACCTTCGGCATGTGGCACGACGCGCAGTCGACGCCGGCCTTTTCGTGCTTCGAGTTGTAGTACGTCTCGACGTCGGGGTGCTGCGCCTTCCACAGCGCCGCGCCGGTGAACTGGTTGCGGAAGTCGCGGAACTGGATGTGGTCGTACGCCTTCAGGATGTTGTTGACGTCGACGAACGGGAAGTAGTTGGTCCGCTTGTCGGCCATCGGGATCGCTTCGCCGGTGGTCGGGTTGAAGCCCGGGTTGCAGTTGTATTCGACGTGGCATTGTCCGCACTGGAGCTTGCCGTCGTAGCGCTCGAGCAGGCCGATCTTGCGCGTGAAGCCGCGCATGCCCATCTCCTTGACGTCGACCTTGGTCTTGCGCGCGTCCTGCGCGTACAGCGTCGGGAAATCGGTGCGCGTAACCACGTCGATCAGCGCGTCGCGGACGATGCGCGGCTTGGCCGCGTGCGGGTCATGGCAGAAGATGCAGTTGAGCGCGTGATTCGAAGCCTTGGCAAGCTCGACGACCTTCGAGGTCCGGCTCCACTTGGCGCCCGGAACCGGGTCGCCCATGTACGCCCAATCGAGGATGTGGTCCTGCGTCTTGCACGACAAGCACACGGGGTTCGCCGCCGCGGCGGTGCCCGGCTTGAACGCCTTCTGATCGGTGTTGTCGGGATACTGGTCGACGACGACATCCATCACCTTGAAATCGCCGGAGCCGGCAAGATAGCGCCAGCCTTCCTTCGGCGTGAAGCGGCCGCCGAACGCGCGGTCGACCACGTACTGGTCGAGCAGGGCGAATGTGTGCGAGCGCGGCAGGTTGTGTTCCTTGGTGAATCCGTGCGGGCTCATCAGCAGATCGTAGGACGGATCAGGGGCCGGGCCGCTGTATTGCTTCTTTTCGAAGCGCGCGGTGCGCGCCCAGTCCATCGTCGCGTACGACTTATACTGGTTCTGGTGGCAGCCGCCGCAGGTGGCGAGGTCGGTCCTGGTCGCCGGCCGTTTCGACGGGTCGGCCAAGTGCTCCGCGATGCCGTCGTGACAGGTGTTGCAGCCCACCATCTTGTGCTTGCCGGACCCGTGCAGGTCCTTGATCGGCAGATGGCAGACGAGGCAAGGTGAGGCGTCGAAGGCGGCCTTGGCCGCGGGCTTGTCCTTGGCGGCCGCTTGCGCGAATGCCGATCCGCTCGCGCCGGCAATGCCGAACAATGCGGCGATGGCGATGGCGCGCGTCAGCACGTAAGTCATCCGTCGATTCATTTGTTCCTCCCTGGAATGCGACCGCTGTCCAAAAAATTCTACTGCTAGGGAAGGTCGAGGGTCGGGCTCGCTGCGGGCTGTTTGACCTCGGTCAAGGCAAGCTGCGCGCCGCATGTCAGCCGAGGCGAGAGGATGCGATCGCACCTGCGGCATCGTCGGTGCGATGTCGAAGAAACCCAATCCAGATCAAGGCAAGACGCCGGGTTGCGCGCTATCGAGCAATGCGCACGTTCGGAAGCGGGAACCGTGGCCGCGCAGCCGCAATGACCGCCGCCGCGTGGAGGTGGCGAGCGACGACGTCAGGGACGCGTGCTGTCGATCACCACGGCGATGCCGTTGGTGCCTAGCTTGACCGGTTTCGACGCGCCTTCGAGGTCGCCGCTCTGCGGGGTCGCGTTGCCGGATTTGGTGACGCGGGCCGCGACGACGATGTCGGCGAAGTTGGACATCTTCATCTCGGGCGCCATCGCCATCGAATCGTCGAGCGAGAACTTGAACGGCAGATCCTTGACCTGCTTGCGGATGATCGCCAGCGGGAATTTCGCGCCCTGCGCCGCGCGCGCGATGACGAACACGGTGTCCTCCGGCGCGGCGGTCTTGGTGAGCGCCGGACTCAAGGCGATCGTGCCGGTGATGGCGGCGCCCGGGGCCGCGCTTGCCGCGGGCGCGCGGGGACGCGCTCGGGCCGGCGCCGCGGGCGTGGCGCTCGGCGCGGCGGCGGCGGTGGCCGTCGTCGTCGCGGCCGCGGTCTTGATGCCGCCCAGCTCCTTCGCCTCGGCGATGTTCGCGTCGATCGACTTCGCCATCTCGGAATCGGGAGGCAGCGTCTGCTTGAGGTCTTCCCAATAGGCTACCGCTTGCTTGAAGTCCTTCTGGTTGAAGGCGACGGTGCCGGCGAGCGCCAGCGCCTTCCATTGGGTGGGGTTCGCTTTCAGCGCACGCTTGATGAGCTCGGTCGGCTTGCCGTCGAGGCTGTTGGTGGCGGCGCCCAGCGCATCGGCGTAGTCGGCGAGCAGGTCCGCGTTGTCGGGCAGTAGCTTGGCCGCGCGCTCGTAGGCGACGACCGCCTCGGGAAAGCGTTTCAGCGAATAGTACGTGTGCGCGAGCACCGACCAGCCTTCGGCATTGTCGGGCTCTTTCTCGAGCCGTGCGGCAAGACCGGCGGCCATCTCGGCGACCTTTTGCGGCGACAGATCGTGCTGCGCGTCGCCGGCCGCGGCCGTGGCCGCGTTGCCGGGGGCGAAGGCCTGATGGCTGCCGAGGGTGAAGTAGAGGAGCGCCGCCGCGATCGGCAGCGCGCCGCCCAGGATCGCGGCCGTCCACGCCCCCGCGCTCGACGGCGCGCCGGAGACACGGCCGCCGGGAGCGGCCTTCGATTCTTCGAGCACGCGCTGCTCGAGATCGCTCTTCGCCTGCTCGTAGCGCTCGCGCGGCACGACGCCGTTGGCGACATCGCGGTCGAGCTCGGCGAGCTGGTCGCGCAGGACGGCGACGTTCGAGGCCTCGCTGACGATGCCTTGTGCGCGCGGCCCCCGGAGCAGCGGCACGAGCACCCACACGAGGGCCGTCACCACCATGGCGGCGGCGATGCTGACGAATGCGATCACTGGTCGAGTTTCCCGTTGTCGCCGGCGAGCAGGAGGCTGGCGCGCTCGTGTTCTTCGGCGGTGAGCGTCGGCTCCGTGGCGGACCGGCGGCGAAGGTTCCGGATCAGGACGAAAAAGCCGGCGAAGAGCAGCAGCGCCGGGCCGACCCAGAGGAGGATCGTCGTGGCCTTGACCGGGGGCTGGTAGAGGACGAAGTCGCCGTAGCGATTGACCATGTAGGTGACGATTTCGTCGTCGGTCTTGCCGGCGGCGATCTGCTCGCGGATCTGCCGGCGCAGGTCGTTCGCGAGCTCGGCGTTCGAGTCGGCGATCGACTGGTTCTGGCAGACGAGGCAGCGCAGCTTTTCGGAGAGCTTGACCGCGCGCGCGGCGGAGCCCGGATCCATTTCGGTCGGCACGGCGTCGGCGCGCGCCGCAAGCGGCATCAGCGCGGCCAGCGCGAAGAGTGCCGGCAGGATCAGGCGAACGAGGTAATTCATGGCGGCCTCCGCCTTGGCTTCGCCCGCCGCGCTCATGACTTTTGCAGCTCGCGCACGAGCGGCAGGATTTTCTTTTCGAGCGCTTCCGGCGTGATCGGCCCGATCTGCTTGTAGCGAATGGTGCCGCCCTTGTCGATGACGAAGGTCTCGGGTACGCCATAGACGCCGAAGTCGATGCCGACGGTGCCGTCGCGATCCATCACCGACGTCGTGTACGGATCGCCGTTCTGCGCCAGCCATTGCTTGCCGGGTCCCGGCTGATCCTTGTAGTTGAGGCCGATGATCGGGACGACCTTGGCCTTGCCCAGTTCGACGAGCAGCGGGTGCTCCTCGCGGCAGGATACGCACCACGACGCCCAGACATTGAGCAGCCAGACCTGGCCTTTCATGTCGGCGGTGCCGAGATGGGTGGCCGGATCCGCGAGCTGCGCGAGGCTGAACTGCGGCGCGGGCTTGTCGATCAGCGGCGAGGGCACCTCGCGCGGGTCGCGCCAGAGCCCGGCGAACAGGAAGGCGGTCAGCACGAGGAATACGCCGAGCGGCACGAGGAGTTTCTTGTTCATCGGGGATTCCTATTGCGCCGCGGCGGCACCGCGCGGCAACGCGACGTCGCGCCGCGCGCCGACGCGGTAGCGGCGGTCGGAGAGGGCGAGGAAGCCGCCGATGGCCATCATCAGGAAACCGCCCCACAGCCAGGTGATGAACGGCTTCGAGTACACGCGGATGACCCAGGCGCCGCCATCCACCGGCTCGCCCATCGAGACGTAGAGATCGCCGAACGGGCCGCTGTCGATCGCCGCGTTGGTCATCGGCATCCCGCCGGCGTTGTACATGCGCTTCTCCGGATAGAGATTCTCGACGTAGGCGCCCTTCTTCGTGACGGTGAACGCGCCGCGCTGCGCCTGATAGTTCGGACCTTTCTGCTGCGTGACGCCGTCGAAGCGGAACGTGTAGCCGCCGACGGTGACGGTATCCCCGGTGTTCATCTTGACGTCGCGCTCGGTCTCGTAGCCCTTCACCATCGTGACGCCGACAATGAACACGGCGATGCCGAGATGGGCGACGACCATGCCCCAGTAGCTGCGCGGTTGCCGCGCGAGCTGGCTCCAGAGACCCGTTTGCGCGTTGCGCACGCGCTCGCGGAGGCTCACGAACGTCGCCGTCACGATCCAGAAGGCGAGCAGCAGGCCGAAGCTCACCAGCGGTTTCCACTCGCCCGTCGCCAACGGCACGATGAGCGCCATCACCACGCTGATCGCGAACGCCCAGCGCAGCAGGCGCCAGAGATCGGGCACGGCCGCCTGCTTCCAGCGCGCCAGCGGTCCGATGCCCATCAGGAACACGAGCGGCGTCATCAGCGGCACGAACACCGTGTCGAAGTAGGGCGGGCCGACGGAAATCTTGCCGAGGTTCAGCGCATCGAGGAACAGCGGATAGAGCGTGCCGAGCAGGACCGAGCCCGCGGCGGCCAGCAGCAGCACGTTGTTGGCGAGCAGAAACGACTCGCGCGAGACGATGTCGAAGCGGCTGCCGAGGCCGACCTTCGGCGCGCGGACCGCGTACAGCGCGAGCGAGCCGCCAATCACGATCACGAGGAACGCGAGGATGAACACGCCGCGGCGCGGATCGGTGGCGAACGCGTGCACCGACGTGAGCACACCCGAGCGCACGAGGAAGGTGCCGACGAGCGACAGCGAAAAGGCGGAGATCGCGAGCAGCACGGTCCAGTTCTTGAAGGCGCCGCGCTTCTCCGTCACCGCCAGCGAATGCAGCAGCGCCGTGCCGACCAGCCACGGCATGAACGAGGCGTTCTCGACCGGGTCCCAGAACCACCAGCCGCCCCAGCCCAGCGTGTAGTACGCCCACCAGCTGCCGATCATGATGCCGATGGTGAGGAAGCTCCAGGCGAGCGTCGTCCAGGGCCGCGACCAGCGTGCCCACGTCGCATCGAGCCGTCCGCCCATCAGCGCCGCGATGGCGAACGCGAACGCGACCGAGAAGCCGACATAGCCCATGTACAGCATCGGCGGATGCGCGACCATCCCCGGGTCCTGCAAGAGCGGGTTCAAGTCGCGGCCGTCGGCGGGCACCGGGAACAGCCGCTCGAACGGGTTCGAGGTGAGCAGCAGGAACAGCAGGAAGCCGAAGCTCACGAGGCCCATCACGCCCAGCACGCGCGCGACCATTTCGTCGGGCAGGTGCCGGCTCTTGAGCGAGACGGCGAGCGTCCAGATCGCGAGCATGAACACCCACAGCAGCATCGAGCCTTCGTGCGAACCCCACGTCGCCGCGAAGCGGTAATAGACGGGCAGCTGCGAATTCGAGTTGGTGGCGACGTTCAGCACCGAGAAGTCGCTGACGATGAACGAGTAGGCAAGGCAGCCCCACGCGGTGACGACGAACAGGACGAGGCCCTGCGCCACCGGCCGCGCGAGACCCGTCCACGCCGGGATGCGCCGCGCGGCGCCGATGACCGGCAGCGTGCCGAGGATGAGCGCGAGCAGCAGCGCGAGGATGAGCGCGAAGTGACCGAGTTCGGGGATCATGGAAGGCTTCCTATCGCTGCAGCGTCTTGGCGGTCTTCTCGGCCGCGGCGGTGGTGCCGTGCGCCTTTTTCACGGCGTCGGCGGCTTCGGGCGGCATGTAGTTCTCGTCGTGCTTCGCCAGCACTTCGCTCGCGTGGAACACGCCGTCGGGGCCCATCTGGCCCTGCGCCACGACGCCTTTGCCTTCCTTGAACAGGTCGGGCAGGATGCCCTTGAAGACGACCGGCACCGTCGCGGCGGTGTCGGTGACCTTGAAGCGGATCGTCAGCCCGTCGCTTTCGCGGGCGAGGCTCTTGTCTTCGACCAGCCCGCCGATGCGGAACGCGCGATTCTTCGGCACTTCGTTGGCGGCGATCTGCGACGGCGTGAAGAAGAACACGAGGTTCGACTGGAACGCGTTCAACACCAGCGTGGCGGCGATGCCCAGCACCGCGACGCCGGCGCCGATCCAGAGGAAGCGGCGGTGACGGGCTTTCACAGGACCCCCTGCGTGGCGGCGGTAAGGTTGTCGGGCGTCGCGAGCCGGGCTTCGTCGAGCGCCCGGCGGCGGCGCGCGCGCACCGACAGCAATTCGGCGACGATGACGAGCGCGGTCCCGCCGAACGAACCCCAGACGTACAACCCGTAGCCGCCCATCGCGAAAAACTCGCTCATCTTGCTTGGACCTCCTGTAAGTCACCGACCCAGGCCGCGCCGCGCTCGCGCTCGACCATGATGACGCGCACCCGGTAGAGCGTGACGGCGATCGCGTAGAACCAGGCCGCGAAGGCCATGATCAGCATGCCGGTCAGCATCGTCATCGCCATCTTCGGCGCCGCGGTGAGGCTGACCGACGAGCCCTGGTGCAGCGTGTTCCACCACTTGACCGAGAAATAGATGATCGGGACGTTGATCGCGCCGACGAGCGAGAGCACCGCGCAGGCGCGGTCGGCGCGGCGCGGATCGTCGATCGCGTTGCGCAAGGCGATCACGCCCATGTACAGGAACAGCAGAATCAGCTCCGACGTCATCCGTGCGTCCCAGGCCCAGTACGTGCCCCAGGTCGGCTTGCCCCACAGCGAGCCCGTCAACAGCGCGATGAACGTCATCAGCGCGCCGGTCGGGGCCATCGCCTGTGCCATCATCGCGGACAGCCGCGTGTTGAAGCCGAGAAACAGCGCGCTCCACGCCGCCATCACGAGGTAGATGAACATCGACATCCACGCCGCTGCCACGTGGATGAAGATGATCCGGTAGGCGTCGCCCTGCTGGAAATCGGTCGGCGCAATGCCGAGGCCGATGAAGACGCCGATCGCGGCCAACACGGCCGCCGACCAACCGAACCACGGGATCATCCGGCCCGCGAACGGGTAGAACGTCGCGGGAGAGCTGTAACGGTACCAGTTACTCGAGGTCATGAAGGGGAACTGTAACGACAGCAGTTACGGGCGGTCATGATTTGGGTCAATCAAGCGCAATTCGCACCGCGGCCGCCGCGGCAAAGGGGGCGCCGACGGCGGCGACGAGCAGCCCGGCACCCAGCAGGGAAACGTTGGCGGTCGCCCCGAGTCCCGCCCGCACCGCGTCGACCGCGCCCGCGCCGAAAATCAGCACCGGCACGTACAGCGGCAGGATCAGGAGCGCGAGCAGGCTGCCGCCGGCGCGCAGGCCCAACGTGAGCGCCGCGCCGATGGCGCCCAGCAACGACAGGATCGGCGTGCCGAGCAACAGCGCCAGCATCAGGATGACGAGCCCCTCGCCCTCGACGGCGTACTGCAGCCCCAGGAGCGGTGCCATCAGCGCCACGGGCAGACCCGTCGTCAGCCAATGAGCCAGTATTTTACCGGAGATGAGCGCCGGCAGCGGATACGGCGACAACGCGATCTGCTCGAGCGTGCCGTCGGCGTAATCGGCGGCAAAGAGCCGCGGCAGCGACAAGAGCGAGGCGAGCAGCGCGGCGACCCACAGCACGCCGGGGCCCATCGTGGCGAGGAGGTTGCGCTCGGGGGTTGTCGCCAGCGGAAACAGGGAGACCACGATCACATAGAAAAGGAGCTGGACGCCGAGTTCCGCCCGCGAGCGCAGGGCGAGCTTCAAATCGCGGACGAGCGCCCAGCGCACGCCCGGCAGCACGGCGCCGGCATCGAGGACGGCGGAAGCGGGTGGGCTCGGCACGGGTCAGGCCAGCGTCAACGACCGGACGCGCTGCTCGGGCAGGCCGAGCGACGTGTGGGTGGCGGCGACGGCGAGGCCCCCGCTTTCGAGGTGTTCGGCGACGAGGCTCGCGAGCAGCGCCGTCCCGGCCGCGTCGAGCGCCGTGACCGGCTCGTCGAGAATCCACAACGGGCGGCGCACGAGCGTGAGGCGGGCAAGGCCGATGCGCCGTCGCTGCCCCTGCGACAGCACGCGCGCCGGCAGCGTGCGCTGGCGGCTCAACGCGACCGCGTCGAGCGCGGCGCGGATCGTCGCGCGGTCCGGCCGCTCGCCGGCGACCTCGACCAGCGACGCCAGGTTTTCTTCGGCGGTGAGCTCGTCCTTGAGCGCCGGGTGATGGCCGGCGAACGCCGTCGCCGCGCGCAGGTCGGGGTCGAACGGCGCGAGGGCCGCGCCGTTCCAGCGGATTTCGCCGGACTCGGGGGCGGACAGGCCGGCCAGCATCCGCAAGAGCGTCGTCTTGCCGGTGCCGTTGGCGCCCGTCACGACCAGCACGTGCCCCGGCTCGACCGCGAACGAAAGCCCGGCGAAGAGATGCGTGTAGCCCCGGCGCGCGGCGAGATCGTGGACTTCGAGCATGGGGCGTCGGGAGTGGGCCGGAATGGGCGCCACGGCGACACGCGGAAGGACCAGCGCCGTGGACGGGAAAGGCAGCCGCGATTATAGCGGACGGCCCTCCGCCAACGTTGCGCCGGGTCAAAGCGAACCCGGGGCGCCGGGCGTGGCGAGCCCTCGATCCCGTCGATCGCCCGGCGATACAGATCGGCTATGATGCGAAACCGTACTCGTCCTGGGACATATCCCTATGCCCGACCAGGCCATTCGCAGCGCGTCGCTCGAATATCACCGGCAGTCGCCGCCGGGCAAGATCTCGGTAACGCCCACCAAGCAACTCACCAACCAGCGCGACCTGGCACTCGCGTACACGCCCGGCGTCGCCGCCGCGTGCGACGAGATCGTCCGCGACCCGGCCGAGGCGCGCAACCTCACCGCGCGCGGCAACCTGATCGGCGTGGTGACCAACGGCACCGCGGTGCTGGGGCTCGGGGCGATCGGCCCGCTCGCGGCTAAACCGGTGATGGAAGGCAAGGCGGTGCTGTTCAAGAAGTTCGCCGGACTCGATTGCTTCGACATCGAGATCGACGAGCGCGACCCCGACAAGCTGGTCGACATCATCGCGGCGCTCGAGCCGACCTTCGGCGGCATCAACCTCGAGGACATCAAGGCGCCGGAGTGCTTCTACGTCGAGCGCAAGCTGCGCGAGCGGATGAAGATCCCGGTGTTCCACGACGACCAGCACGGCACCGCGATCATCGTCGGCGCGGCGATCACCAACGGCCTGCGCGTCGTCGGCAAGGATCTCGCCAAGGTCAAGCTGGTCTGCTCGGGCGCGGGCGCCGCCGCGCTGGCGTGCCTCGATCTGCTGGTGAGCCTCGGCATCGCGCGCGAGCACATCTTCGTCGCCGATATCGCCGGTGTCGTCTACGCGGGACGCACCGAGCTCATGGACGAGAACAAGGCGCGCTACGCGCAGAAGACGGACGCGCGCACGCTCGTCGACCTCTTGCCCGGCGCCGACGTCTTCCTCGGGCTGTCGGCGGGCAAGGTGCTGAAACCCGAATGGCTGCCGATGATGGCCGCGCGGCCGCTCATCCTGGCGCTCGCGAATCCGGAGCCCGAGATCATGCCCGACATCGCCAAGGCGGCGCGGCCCGACGCGGTCATCGCCACGGGGCGGTCGGATTTCCCGAACCAGGTCAACAACGTGCTCTGCTTTCCGTTCATCTTCCGCGGCGCGCTCGACGTCGGCGCGACGACGGTGAACGAGGCGATGAAGCTCGCCACGGTGCGGGCCCTCGCCGATCTCGCCATGGCCGAGCAGTCGGACATCGTCGCGCAGGCGTACGGGGTCGAGAACCTGCGCTTCGGTCCCGAGTACCTGATTCCGAAGCCGTTCGATCCGCGACTCATCGTCACCGTTGCCACTGCGGTGGCCAAGGCGGCGATGGATTCCGGCGTGGCGACGCGGCCGATCACCGACTTCGACGCGTACCGGCAGAAGCTGGAGCAGTTCGTCTACCACTCCGGCCTGCTGATGAAGCCGATCTTCACCGCCGCGAAGAAGGAGCCGAAACGGATCGTCTACGCGGAAGGCGAAGACGAGCGCGTGCTGCGCGCGGTGCAGGTGGTCGTCGACGAGGCGCTGGCGAAGCCGATCCTCGTCGGGCGCCCGGCGGTCCTCGAGCGCCGGATCCAGCGCTTCGGGCTGCGCTTGAAACCGGGCACCGATTTCGAGGTGATCAATCCCGAGTTCGACCCGCGCTACAAGAGCTTCTGGGCCGAGTACTACCGGCTCACGTCGCGCAAGGGCGTGTCGCAGGAGTACGCGCAGATCGAGATGCGCCGGCGCCACACGCTGATCGGCGCGATGACGGTCCACATGGGCGACGCCGACGGCATGCTCTGCGGCACCTTCGGCAGCCACCACGTGCACCTCAATTTCGTCGATCAGGTGATCGGGCAGCGCAAGGGTGGAACGCATCTACGCGGCGATGAACGCCGTGCTGCTGCCGAGCCGCACGTTGTTCATCGCCGACACCTACGTCAACGCCGACCCGACGGCCGAGGAGATCGCGAGCATCGCGATCCTCGCCGCCGAGGAGATTCGGCGCTTCGGCATGACGCCGAAAGTGGCGCTCCTGTCGCACTCGAGCTTCGGCAGCAGCACCCATCCGCAGGCGAAGAAGATGCAGCAGGCGCTGGCGCTCATCAACGGCATCGATCCTCAGCTCGAGGTCGACGGCGAAATGCACGGCGACGCCGCGCTGTCGGAAGAGGTGCGGCAGCGAGCGCTGCCCGAATCGCGGTTGAAGGGCGAGGCCAACCTGCTCATCATGCCGACCGTCGACGCCGCGAACATCGCGTTCAACCTGCTCAAGGTGGCGTCGGGCGACAACGTCACGCTGGGGCCGATACTGCTCGGCGTCGCGCGGCCGGTGCACATCCTGACGCCGTCGGCGACGGTGCGGCGGATCGTCAACATGACCGCGCTCACCGTGGTCGACGCGCAGGTGGCGCGGCAGTCGCAGCTGATCTGAGGTCTGTTGACGGTCCTGGAGGCGGCGCGGTAGCGACCGCGCCGCTGGCGCGCGATCGATCCGGACACGCGGTGACGGAACGCCGTCGCGGAGCCGCGCTACTTCGGCGTTTCGCCCTTGCTCAGCCGTCGTCGCTCACCCAGGCCTCCAGCAGCGTGTAGGTGACCGCGAGGACGAGCGGCCCGACGAAGATGCCGAGCAGCCCGAAGCTCAGGAGCCCGCCGATCACGCCGGCGAAGATCAGCAATATCGGCAAGTCGGCGCCCTTCTTGATGAGGTAGGGGCGCAGCACGTTGTCCATCGTGCCGACGACGATCGCCCAGACCAGCAGCACGGTTGCCCAGCCGGTGTCGCCGGTCCAGTACATCCAGGCCACCGCCGGTGCCATGACCAGCGTCGGCCCGAGCTGGGCGATGCAAAGGATGAACATCAGGGCCGTCAGCACCGGCGCGAACGGGACGCCGGTGATCGCGAGGCCGATGCCGCCGAGCACCGACTGCGCGAGCGCGGTGACGACCACGCCGAGGGCAACGCTGCGGATCGCCGCGCCGCCGAGGCTCACGACCTCCTCGCCGCGCGGGCCGGCCAGGCGGCGGCCGAACGCGCGCACGCCCCGCCGCCGCCGTGTCCCCGCTGGCGTACATGATCGCGGTGATGACCACGGTGAGAAAGAATTGCAGCAGCGCGCCGCCCAGCGTGCCGGCCTCCCTGATGAACCACTGCGCCGCGCCTCCCGCGTACGGCTTCACGCGCGGCAGGAGCCCGCTGGCGCCGGCGGACACGACCTCGTTCCACAGGTCGGTGAGCCGGGTTCCGACGAGCGGCACTTTGGCGAGCCACGCCGGCGCGTCCGGCGGGCTTGCCGTCATCAGCGTCGTGACCCAGCCGGAAATGCGGTCGGCATTGTCGACGATCGTGCCGATCGCGAGCATGAACGGGATGATGAACACCAGCAGCATCGCCGCCGTCATCGCGGTCACGGCGAGCCAGCGCCGCCCGCCCAGGCGGGCCTGCAGCGCGACCAGGACGGGCCACGTGGCGACGACGATCATCGCCGCCCAGATCGTCGGCGCGATGAACGGCCGCACGATCCAGAACGAGGCAAAGGTCAGCGCGCCGATCGCGGCTACGCCAAGCGTGATGCGGGTGAGGTCGCGGTGCGAATCGGTCACGGGTGTCGGGAACGAGGGAAAAGGCGATGCTACCGCACGCGGGCCGGGCTGGCGAACCGGCTCCGGCGTCGTCCGGCTATTTCAACGCGGTTTCCTGCAGAAAGCGAATCGTCGCGTAGAAGTAGTAGTCGACGTTGTCCTTCTTCGCGAATCCGTGGCCCTCGTTGTCGGCCAGCAGGTACCACACCGGCGTCCCGTTGCCGCGCACCGTCTCGACGATCTGCTCCGCCTCGGTGTAGGGCACGCGGGGATCGTTGCGGCCATGCGCGACGAACAGCGGACGCGTGATCTTCGCGGCGTTGTTGACCGGCGATATGCGCGCCAGGAACTCGCGCATCTTCGGATCGCGCTCGTCGCCGTATTCGACGCGGCGCAAGTCGCGCCGGTAGCTCTCGGTGCGCTCGAGGAACGTCACGAAATTGGCGATGCCGACGACGTCGATCGAACCGGCGATGCGTTCCGGGTACATCGTCGCGACGGCGAGGCTCATGTAGCCGCCATAGCTGCCGCCCACCACCACGACGCGCTGCGGGTCGAGGTCGGGCTGCAGCGCGATCCAGTCGAGGAGCGCGCCGATGTCGCGCACCGAGTCTTCGCGCTTCAGGCCGTTGTCGAGCGACACGAACGTCTTGCCATAGCCGGACGATCCGCGAACGTTCGGCTCGACGAGCGCGACGCCGAGCTCGTTGATGTAGTAGTTCGCGCGACCGAGGAATCCCGGACGCGCCTGGGCTTCCGGCCCGCCATGGATCTGGATCATCACCGGCCGGCGGCCGGCGAACGTCGCCGGCGGGCGGGTGATGAAGCCGGTGATCTCGCGCCCGTCGAAGCTCGTCCAGCGAATCGGCTGGTGCGGCTGGAACGCGCCGGCGTCGAGACCCGCGACCTTCGCCTCGGTCCAGCGCGTCACCGCATTCGAGGCGCGATCGAGGACGTACACATCTCCGGGGCTCTGCGCCGCGTTCAGCACGAAGGCGAGCACCCCGGCATCGTGGTGCCACGCGACGCCGCTCACCGTCCCGACCGGCACCTTGGGCTTCGGCAGCTCGCGCCGCGTGGCGGCGTCGTAGAGCCGCAGCACGCCGGTGCCCGCTTCGTTGGTGACCATCGCGATCGTGCGGCCGTCGGGCGAAAGCGCGAGCTGTTCGACGTCGTGGTTCGACGGCCCGAACGACTCGAGCCGACCGGACCGGAGGTCGAGATAGGAGGCGCGCTGGAACTCGCCGTCGCGGTCGGTGGTGAGAAACAGGCCCTTGCCGTCGCGCGCGAAATTGACCTCGGTCGAGGCGATCGTCCGGCCCGGGTCGGCGCCTGCGGCCGGCAGCACGCGGCGCCGCACGCCGGTCGCGAGATCCATGACCCAGACATAGGTCTCGGTGATCGACTTGTATTCGGTCATCGCGAGACGCCGATCGTCGAACGAGAACGAGAAGTCGCCCCAGCCGGTGCCGGGCAGCGTGGCGATCTTCACGGCCTTCGCCGGCGCGACCGGGTCGATGAGTGCGAGGTCGAGGGTCGGGTTTTCGCGCGGGCCGCCGCTCTTGTCGACGTCCGTGGACGTGACGAGCAGCCGGTCGCGGGCCCGTGTCATCCCCGCGGGCTGGTGGACGCGCGCCGGATCGGTCAAGAGCACCGGTTCCGGCGCGTGCGGATCGAGCCGGTAAATCTGTCGCTGCTCGTTGCCGCCCGCGTCGCGGGCGAATACGAGAACATCGGGCTGCGCCGGCCACCACGTCCCGTTGCGCACGGGCTCGGCGTAATCGGTGATCTGCGCGAGCGGACCGAGCGGCGAGCGCACGTCGAAGAGCTGGACCGTATTCGTCGCGCGGGTCGCGACGACGAGCTCGCGCTTGACCGGGTGCCAGGACGCGAGCGCGCGCGGACGGAACTCCGTATAGAGTGCGACCCGCGCGGCCAGCGCCGCCGGGATCGGCGGGATGCCTTCGACCTTGAGGTGCGGGTTCGCCGCGACGACGTCCTGCGCCGGCGCGAGTTGCGCGCCGCCCGCCGCAACGACCAGCGCGAGGACACGGACGGCGCAACGCAGCGTGTTGGCGATCATCGGTAGTGGACGGGCCGGCCGTCGAGGGCGCCCGCGCCGGGCATGGTCAAAGTTCGCCATTGTACGTTCGCGCCCGTGCGACGAAGCACCGCCAATCGACTAGAATAGGCTCGCCATCGATGCCACGCCCGGGGGAGCGCGCATGGACGCCGATCTGGAACCGCTTGCGAATGCACTGGCCGAGCTCCGGGAGGCCGAGTTGCGCGCGCTGGTCGTCGCGGCCAACGAGCTCGTGCTGATGGCGGCGGGGTTGCTTTCGTGGATCGAGCACCTTGCCGATTGGGAGCTCAACCGCCGGTCGGGTCTGGATTTTCCCCTGCAACCGCCGGAGGCGGCCATTACCCCGGAGGAGGGGGCCGACAGCATCGTCGCCGCGACGATGATGCGCGATGGCTTTGCGGATGGGGGCGGGGATCAGGCCGACCCGGTGGTTGCGCTATTCGATGCCATCGTCGGTGCGCTGACCGGCGCCGGACGATTGGCGCATTAGCGCGTCGTCGCCGAAGGCCCGTCACCCATCGGTCAGGGCTGCAAGGCGACGTCACCCACGAACGGATTGCCGCGACGCTCGTCGCCGAAGGTCGACATCGGCCCGTGACCGGGCACGAACCTCACCTCGTCGCCGAACGGCCACAGCTGCCCGGTGATCGACCGCACGAGCGTGTCGAAGTCACCGCGCGGAAGATCGGTGCGGCCGACGGAACCCTGGAACAGCACGTCGCCGACGAACGCGATCCGGTACCCGGCGTGGACGAACACGACGTGGCCGGGCGTGTGCCCGGGGCAATGGCGCACGTCGAAGCGCAGGTCGCCAACGGTCACGCTATCGCCGCCTTCGAGCCAGCGGTCGGGCGTGAAGACCCGTGCGCCTGGCACGCCGAAACCGCGGCCCTGCTGCGCGAGCTGATCGATCCAGAACGCATCCTCGCGCTGCGGCCCTTCGATCGACGCGCCGGTTCGCGCCGCGATTTCCGCCACGCCGCCGCAATGATCGACGTGTCCGTGGGTGACGAGGATCTTCGTGAGCCGCGCGCCGGTTTTCTCGACCGCCGCGAGCAGGCGGTCGACCTCGCCGCCCGGGTCCACCAGCGCGGCCTCGCCGCGCGCTTCGCAGACGACGAGCGAGCAGTTCTGCTGGAAAGGCGTGACCGGGATGACGGCGAGTTTCATCAGGCAGCAGCGCAGGTCCGCGCGGTTGAGGATATCGGCAAACGGCTCGCGCCGCCGTCCGTTGGACCGGCAGGCGACGCCGTTGCCGCAACGCTAACGCGGCGCGCGAGGGTGCGCCTTGAGCGGGGTCAAGGGGAAGGTCGTGCGGCGGCGCTTCGCCCCTGGGCAGCGCCGAAACCAGGGCGCTGACGTGCCATTGCCGGCGCGCCGCTGTTAACATCGGGGGCGCATCCGGGGGACCCACAAGGACCCGCTTCGCCGGGCGAGGACCCATGAGAGAGGGCGAGCATGAAGGTAGGCATCGTCTCCGTGTTCGTGGACTACCATCGGCGCGGCGGCAAGAACCGCCTCTCGCTTCAGCCGCAGATCGGGCCACTGCTGGCCGGCTTGCTGCCGCGCGACATCGAAATCGACGTCGTCAACGAGACCTTCGCGGATCTCGATTGGCGGCGGGATTACGACCTGCTCTTCGTGTCGGCGCTGCACCCTGATTTCGATCGGGCCCGCCAGATCTCCCACTACTGGCGCCGCCGCGGCGCCCGCACCGTGATCGGGGGTTCGTTCGCGACGTCCTTTCCCGACCTTTGCCAGCCGTGGTTCGACGCGGTGGTCGTCGGCGACCCCGAGGGCACCGTCCCGAGACTCTACGACGATTTCGCCGCCGGCAGACTGCAGGCCCGCTACGTCGCGACGCGCTTCGACCCGGAGCGCGTCCCGACGCCCCGCTTCGATCTGCTTGCCGGCAAGGCACATCACCCGCTCTGCTTCGAAGCGACGCGCGGCTGCCCGTTCGCGTGCGAATTCTGCGTCCTCACGGGCCTCGGCACGCGGCACCACACGCGTCCGGTGGCGGCGGTCGTGCGCGACATCCTCGCCGGGCAGCGGATGCTGGAAGGGCTGATCCCCGACATCAAGCGGCGCATTGTCGGCTTCTGCGACAACAACCTCGGCGGCAATATCGGCTACCTGCGCGAACTGTGCGGCGCGTTGCGGCACCTGCGCATCCAGTGGTACAGCTCCGTGACCTTCAACGTCATCGCCAATCCCGGGCTGGTGCGTCTGATGGCGGCCTCCGGATGCCGGGCGCTTTTTGTCGGTCTGGAGAGCTTCAATCCGGCGGCGCTGTCCGACATGCGCAAATATCAGAACGTCGTGCACAAGACGCGCGCGGCGCTCGCGTCCTGTCGAGCGCACGGCATTCTCGTCGCCTCGGGGCTCATGGTGAGTCCGCTCGCCGACGACGTCGAGTACCTTCGCCGGATTCCGCGCTATCTCGACGAATCCGGGCTCCGCGTGCCCACGTTCATGGCGATCGAGGCGCCGATCCCGGGAACGCCCCACTTCCGCCGTCTGGCCGACGAGCCCACGGGGGCGATGCTTCCGGATGCGTTGCTGCGGGATTTCGCCGGCTATACGCTCGTCGTCCGGCCGCGCAAGACGTCGGTCGACGAATTCGTCGCCGCCTACCGCGAGGCGCTGCGGACGACGTTTGCCGCGAGCCGCCGCATCACCAAGGTCCTCTGCGAGGTGCCGGCATTCCTCGCGCGCGGCCACTGGTTCCCGGCGCTGATCGATATGGGCGACATGGTGACGATGCAGGGCGGCGCGGCGGCCGACGCCGCGCGAACGTTCGTCGCCGGCTCGGATCTTGCGCCGCCCGAACGGGTGCCCCTCACGGAAGCCGATTTTTCTTCGGATGCGCAGCGCGACGCCGTGCTGCAGCCCTGGCGCGTCACCGACCGGCACGGGCGTGTCCTCGACCGGTTCCGCGGCTCCGCAGCGGTCTTTCCGATGACCCACCGGCAGGGGCTGTCGGACCGCGCCGATGGCACGCCGCTGTCGCTTGACCGGCTCGCGTTCGGTAGCGCGGGCGGCGAGGGTTGAGGATAGCGTGGGCGCCCCGGAACAGGACACGCTGCCAAGGCCGGCGGACCTCGATCGGCGGGTGCGGGCCGAGCAGATCCGCATGGTCTATCTCTATTCGCCGACGACGACCGGCGCGTCGCTGTTCGCCGGCGCGTTCCTGGTCTGGGTGATGTGGGATGTCGTGCCGCGATCGTCGGCTTACCTCTGGAGCGCTTTCCTGCTCGTCCACCAGGCGGTCCGGATCATGCATTACCGGCGATACCTGCGCGCGAATCCCGGTCCCGCGGCGTCGCCTCGCTGGGGCCGTCTCTATATCGCGGCGACAGTCGTCGCCGGCTGCATCTGGGGCAGCGCGGGCATTCTGTTCTACGTGCCCGATTCGTCGCTCCACCAGGCCTATCTGTGCCTGATTCTTTTTGGCATCGCGTCGCTCACCATTCCGACGCTGTCGATCTTCGCCGTCGCTTTCTACCCGATGGTCGTGCTCGCGCTCACGCCGTTCATCGTCAAGGCATTCGCGAGCGGAGACCCGCATCAGGCGGGGCTCGCCATTCCGCTGATCATCGTCCTCGTCGCGGCGATCACCTTCGGGCACCGGCTCAATCGCATGGTCGACGAGTCGATCAGGCGCCGGTTCGACAATCTCAATCTGATCGCGATCGCCGAGCAGGCGCGCGGCGAGGCCGAGGCCGGCAGTCGCGCGAAATCGCAGTTCCTGGCGATGATGAGCCACGAGCTGCGCACGCCGCTCAACGCCATCATCGGTTACTCGGAGCTGATGACGCGCTATCCGGCCCGGTTCCAGACGGCGTCCGCGCAGGAGCCGCTGGCGCGGGTGCTGCGCGCGGGCCGCCACCTGCTCAACATCATCAACGACCTGCTCGACGTCGCCAAGATCGAAGCGGGCAAGCTGAGCCTCGTCTACGGCAGCGTGGCCATTCCGCCGGTGCTGGAGGAGGTGGTCGAGACGACCAAAGGCATGGCCGAGCAGAACCGTCTCGTCGTGTCGACGACGTGCGCACCCGACCTCGCGCCTGTCCGTACCGATCGCAAGCGCCTGTTCCAGGTGCTGCTCAATCTCGTGTCCAACGCCTGCAAGTTCACCAAGGACGGGCGCGTCGACCTGACCGTGTCCCTGGCGGAGGAGGGCGGACAGCGGTGGCTGGAAATCGCGGTGTCCGACACCGGGATCGGCATCGCGCCCGAGCAGATCACCAGCATCTTTCAGGACTTCACCCAGGGCGACGCCGCGACGCAACAGAAATTCGGCGGCACGGGCCTGGGCCTTGCGATCAGCCGCCGGCTCTGCCGGATGATGGGGGGATCGCTGACCGCGGTGAGCGAAACCGGCAGAGGCTCGACCTTCACCTTGCGCCTTCCGGCAGGCGCCGATGCCGTGGAGGCGGCGGCCGGCGATGTTTCGGGCGGCAGCCCCGAACGGATGGCGGATGCCAAGGACGCCGTGCTCATCATCGACGCCGATCCGATCGAGCGGGTCGCGATCCGCAGCTATCTCGCCTCGGTCGGGATGCGCATCGCCAACGCCAATGGCGGCATCGAGGGCCTGCAGGCGGTGCGCGATTTTCGTCCGACCGCCATCGTGCTCGATTCGATTCTGCCGGACTTGAGCGGATGGTCGGTGCTCGCCGCCGTCAAGAGCGATCCCGATCTCGCGTCGATCCCGGTCGTGGTGATGGCGCCGGTCGACGACCACGACAAGGCGCGCCGCATGGGGGCCGCGGGGTGTCTCGCCAAGCCCGTCGAGCGCGATCGGCTGGTGGCCGCGGTCGTCGCGCTATCGGGCACGAACGGACGTCGCTGGCCGTGAGCCGGCGGTTCAGTCGTCGGCACCCACCAGCAGGCAGGCCGGCATCGGATCGCGAAAACCCTTGAGCGAGAACGGCGCGACGGGCTGGGTGACGAAGCCGGGCGTCAAGGCCGATGCGGCGCGCGCGCTGACGAGGATCTCGCCGCCGCGCGCTTCGGCGCACAGCCGCGCCGCGAGATTGACGGCGGAACCGATGGCGCCGTATTCGATCCGATCGGCGAACCCGATCGCCCCGAGCGTCGCGTAGCCGTAGGCGAGGCCGGCGCCGAAATCCACGTCGAAGCCCTTGCTTCGCCATTGCGCCACCAGCGGACGGCCTGCTTCCCGCACGGCGTGCGCGAAGCGCGCCGAGCGGGCGCACGGGTCCGGAACGGGCTCCGGATCGTTGAAGAGGACCATGGCGCCATCGCCGTTGTAGCGCTCGATGGTGCCGCCGTGCTGCACCGTCTGCGTCCCGACCAGGCCGTGGAATTCGCGCAATACCGCCATCACGTCCTCGGGCGCGGAGCGCTCGGAAAAGGCCGTGAAGCCGCGGAGGTCGAAAAAAACCACGGCGACGTCGGCGCGGTGCGAGACCAGCGGATCGTCGGTTTCACCGTCGAGGATCCGCCGCGCGAGCTGCGGCGAGACGAAGCGTTTGAGCCGCGACAGCCGCTCGACCTCGCGGACTTTGGCCGCGACCATCTGCTCCAGATTCTCGTTCAGCTGGCGCAAGCGCGCGGCCTGCGCCTCGTTGCGATCGAACAGATGCTTGACGCGGACGAGCGAGCGGACCCGGCCGAGCAGCTCGGAGACGTTCACCGGCTTGCCGAGAAAATCGTCGGCCCCCGCGGAGAGCCCGTTCATGCGCTCCGAGTCAGGGTCGAGCGCCGTCACCAGCACGATCGGCAGCGAGGCATGCCGCTCGTCGGCGCGCAGGCGCCGGCAGACGTCGAAGCCCGACAGGCCCGGCATCACGACATCGAGCAGCACGAGATCGGGCTCTTGCCGCTCGACGGCGCGAAGCGCCTGCTCGCCGTCGCTCGCGGTCTCGACCTCGTAGCCCTCCACCGACAGGATGTCGGACAGCAGGCTGACGTTCGACGGTTCGTCGTCCACGACCAGAATCTTGTCCGCCATCGAAGTCCCCTCGCCCATCAATAGCCCGCGAAGTCCTCGACCCGCACCGCGCCATCGTCCACGCCGAGATTGGACAGCACCTCGCGCACGGCGGTGGTCATTGCGGGCGAGCCGACGACGTACCATGTCGGCACGGACACGTCGCTGACGTGTCGCGCCAGGAATTGCTCGTCGATGAAGCCCGTATCCCCGGGCCACGGGCGGGCCGCCGTCCCCGCTTCCGCCATGCGGTGGACGAGCGAGAGTCCCGGCAGGCGCTGCGCCAGCGCATCGAGCTCGCTCAGGAAAGCCGCGCCCTCCGGCGTGCGATTGCCATAGACCAGCGTGATATTCCGGCGGATGGCCCGGTGCGCGGCGTCGCACAGGATGCTGCGAAACGGCGTGATGCCGATGCCGCCGGCAACGAATACGGCGGGCCGACCGTCGTCCTCGAGCACGAGCACCCGTACGGACCTTCCATCTCGAGGCGGGCGCCCATCGGGAGCGTGGCGAGCGTCCGCTTGAACGCGCTCTGCGCATCCGCGTGGCGATCATGATCTCGTGCTCGTGCGGCGCGCTCGCGATCGAGAACGAGCGCAGCGGGCCGGCTGCATCGCTCGCGGGCGGGTCGATGAGGCTGAAGTTCGCGAACTGGCCGGGAACGAACGTGAATCCGCCGGCTTGGTGAAGCGGAACGCGCGCGTATCCGCGGCGACCTCCTCGCTGTCGATCAGCGTGATGTCGTAGATGTCCATCGGATCGCTTCAGGCGCTGGAATCGGCGGCATACGCGGCGGCAAGCCGCTCGTGGAAAGCGGCGATCGACGCATGCTCCGGCGAAGACCTGCCGGCGACGCGCTCGGCCTGCAGCGCCTCGCACGCCGCCTTGGTGTCGTCCGCGGCCGGCTGCAGGAGCTCCACGGCGCTCTCGGCGTTGCAGGCCGGGACGAGCAGATGCCGCACCACGCGCGTGCGCAGGAACGTGCGCGGCACGACCTGCTCGACCACCACCCCGGCCGGGTGCGGGCGCGAGAGCAGGAGCGGCCAGCGCCACGCCGGCGGGTCGTCGAAGGCGGAGAGCGCGTGCTCGATGTAGGTCTTCCAGTTGCAGCCGATTTCGCTCATCGCAGAGCCGGCGTAGCGGGGCGTCGCGGCACCCAGCTCGCGGGCAAAGACCTCGTCGACCTCGCCGAGCGAAGCGGGCGGCGGCGCCGGCGCGAGCGTGAAGAGCACGATGTCGCGCAGGATCGCGGTGCCGACCTCGCGCAGGTGGACGCTGGGCGACGTCGGATCCGCGGGTGCCACCGGCGCGGGCGCGGTGACGAAGCGTCCCGCCAGATCGTAGGTCCAGCCGTGATAGCGGCAGCGCAGCTCGGTGCAACGTCCGCCGGGCTTTTCCACGACCTGCATGTTCTGGTGGCGGCAGGCATTGCGGAACGTGCGCACGGCGGCGTCGGCGCCGCGGAGCGCGAATACCGGCCAGCCGCCGACCGCGTTGGCGGTGTAGTCGCCGACTTCCGGTATCTGGCTGCCGAAGGCGATCGGCAGCCACTCGGTGGCGAACACCGTGCGCTTTTCGACCTGGAACGCATCGCCTTCGAAGTAGGCGGTGGATGGGCGAGGGTCATCACGCCGTCGATCGGTTCAGAAATTGTATACGTCGGGCGGCGCCACGACGTTCCATCGCCGATAGATCACGACGCGTCAGCATCCGCGACAGAAATGATTAAAGTATTAAAAATCATTGATTTACGCTTTATTCCTGCCAGCCTTCCGGCTGCAGCGGGCGCGTCATCTGACAGGGTTGCGTTTTCCATTCAGGGCAAAATAGTATACAAAATGGCTCGGCGCGCGGCGCCTTCGCGTCTTGCCCGCGTCCGCATGGCGTCAAACGTCCCACACCCAGGAGGTCTCCATGGCCAAGAGTGCGTTTCGTCTCGCCCTCGAAGATGCGATCAACCAGCGCCATTCCGCCGTGCATCCGTGGAGCGAGGCGTGGACGAGCGGCAAGCTCGATCGCCGCGCTCCTCGGCGAATGGGTGAAGCAGCATTATCACTACGTCAGCCATTTCTCGGAATGGCTCGGCACAGTGTATGCCAACTGTCCGCATTGGGACGTCCAGCATTTCCTGCTCGAGAACATGACCGAGGAGGAAGGCTTCGTCGGCAGCGCGGATTTCAAGCCGGTGCGCCATTCGGAGCTTCTGCTCGAATTTGCCGAGACCTGCGGCATGAAGAAGCGCGAGGTGCTCGATGCGCAGATCAACGGCGAACTCCTGCCCGAAACGCTGGGGCTGCAAAGCTGGTGTCACCGGCAGTCGCTGCGGCCGTTCGTCGAGGCGCTGTCGGGCCTGCTCGTCGGGCTCGAATCGCAGGTGCCGGTGATCTACAGCAAGACGACGCCGCCGCTGCTCGAGAAATACGGCTTCACCGAGGACGAGGTGACGTTCTTCACGCTGCACATCGTGGCCGACCAGGAGCACGGCGACCGCGGTTACGAGATCGTCGAGAAGTACGCGACCACGCCGGAGCAGCAGAAGGTCTGCGTCGGTCTGGTGCGCGAGGCGGCGATGATGCGCCGCCTGTACCTCGATGGGCTCCACCGCAAGTTTCTGGGGCGGGCAGGCCGAGCAGAAGAAGGCGGCCTGAGACGATGCACACTTTCCACACGCTGACGCTCGAAGAAGCGAACCTCATCCTCGACGCCGCGCAGAAAAAGGCCGAGGAGATCGGCGTGCCGGAAGTGCTGTGCGTCGCCGACAATGCGGGCTATCCGATCGCGCTGCGGCGCCTCAAGGGCGGCAAGGTGACGAGCGTCCAGATCGCGATGAACAAGGCCTTCACGGCCGCCGGGCACCGCAAGCCGACGCACAACTACAAGAATGCGCTGCCCGGCGAGGAGGCCTTCGGCATCTTCACCCAGCACGAGGGCCGCTTCACGGTTTTCGTCGGCGGCTTTCCGATCTTCGTCGACGGCGAATGCGTCGGCGCGGTCTCGGCCTCCGGCGGCAACGGCGAGCAGGACATCGCCGTGTGCGAGGCGGGCATCGCCGCGCTGATGAAGCATCTCGGCAAATGATGATCGCCTGCGCCAGCGGCAGCGTCGCGAACGCGCAGGTCGGCGCCCGCCTGATGGAGTGCCGCACGCTGCTGAAGATTTTCAATCCTGCCGCTCATGACGCGGCATCCGCCCGGAGGAAACTGTCGATGAAGGCCCTGTTGTCCCTGCTCGTGCTTGCCTTGTCCGCGTTGCTGCCGCTGTCCGCCGCGGCGCAATCCGGCTATCCCAACCGGCCGGTCAAGGTGATCGTGAGCACCGTGCCAGGCCCGCTCGACACCTTCGCCCGGATCATCGCCGAACGGCTCTCGGCGGCGCTGAAGCAGCCGTTCGTCATCGAGAACAAGGCCGGCGCCGGCGGCAACATCGCCGCCGACATCGTCGCCAAGGCGCCGCCCGACGGCTACACGCTCCTGTTCGCGATCGACACGACGTTCACCGTCAATCCGGCGCTCTACAAGAAGCTGCCGTTCGATCCGGCGAAGGACTTCGCCACGATTTCCGTTCCCGTGACCTACGGGCAGATGCTGACCGTGCACCCGTCGGTGCCGGCGAAGTCCGTCGCCGAGCTCGTGGCGCTCGCGAAGGAGAAGCCGCTCACCTACGCGTCCGGCGGCAACGGCTCGCCCAGCCACCTCTCGGGCGCGCTCTTTCTCGCCACCACCGGCACGAACATGACGCACATCCCGTACAAGGGCACCGGCCAGTCGGTGATCGACGTGCTGGCCGGGCGGGTCGACGTGCTGTTCGCGGTGAACACCGGCGTGCTGCCGCACGTGAAGGACGGCAAGCTGCGCGCGCTGGCGGTGTCGACGGCGAAGCGCTCGCCGCTCGCGCCCGACGTGCCGACCATCGCCGAATCGGGCTACCCCGGCTTCGACGTGTCGTTCGCCTATGCGCTGATGGCGCCCGCCGGGCACGCCCGACGAGATCGTCCAGCTGCTGGCCCGCGAGGTGCGCAACGCGCTCGCGCAAGCCCGACGTCCAGGAAAAGAACCGCGCCGCCGACTACGTGCCGACCAACCTCGATCCGAAGCAGTCGGCGGCGTGGCTCGCCGAGAATCGCGACCGCTGGACCAAGGTCATTTCGCAGGCGGGCATTACGGCGGAGTGAGCGATGAGCCCCAAACGGGCCGACGCCGCGGCGGACGCGCCGGCAGTCGCGCACCGTCACCCGCCGCAAGAAGATCCCGCTCGGCAAGCGGGCGGCCGACGAGCTGCGCCGCGCGATCCTCATCGGGCGCTACAAGCCGGGCGAGCGCCTGGTCGAGGATCGGCTGTCGGCCGAGCTCGGCATCTCGCGCGTGCCGATCCGCGAAGCGCTGCGCACGCTGGCCGGTGACGGCCTGGTCGAGGTTCGGCCGAATCGCGGCGCGACGGTCGCGGTGATCTCGGCCGACGATGGCGCGCGACCTGGTCGAAGTGCGCGCGATGCTCGAGGGTCTCAATGCCCGGCTCGCCGCGCGGCACCAGCAGGCGCACATCATCGCCGAGCTCAAGCGGGTGCTCGCGGCGGGCAATGCCGCCGCGGTGTCGGGCAACGTCGCCGACCTCGTGCGCCTCAATGGCGAGTTCCACGACAAGCTCGCCGAAGCGCAGCCGCAACGCGATCCTGTGGGACATCATGCGCACGCTGCGCGAGCGCACGGGCCTCGTGTTCGCGCGCAACACGGCGGCGCGCGCGGTGCTGGATTGGGACGAGCACGCGGACATCCTCGCCGCCGTGATCGACGGCGACGAGGAATTGGCGGCGCTGCTCGCGACGCGCCATGTGCGCAGGGCAGGGCAGGCCGCGGCGGAGGTCGTTCCCGACCTGGCGGCGGCGATGTCATGAAACTGCAGAATTCCTTCATCCTGCGCGAATACCTGCGCCCGCAGTCGCTGCCGACCACCTGGTGTCCCGGGTGCGGCCTCGGCATCATCATGAGCTCGATCGCCCAGGCCGTGCATTTTCGCGGCCTCGCGAAGGACGACGTGGCGATGGTCTCGGGCATCGGCTGCACCGGCCGCATGTCGGGCTACGTCGATTTCAACACGCTGCACACGACGCATGGCCGCGCGCCCGCGTTTGCCACCGGCCTGAAGCTCGCGCGGCCGGACATGTCGGTGATCGTGGTGATGGGCGACGGCGACTCGATGTCGATCGGCGGCAATCACCTGATCCACGCGATGCGGCGCAACATGGGGCTCACCGCCGTCGTCGTCAACAACTCCGTCTATGGCCTCACCGGCGGCCAGGCGTCGCCGACCACGCCGGTGGGCGGGCGCACCACGACCTCGCAGGCCGGCGCGTTCGAGCGGCCGATGAACCTCGAGACGCTGGCGCGCGCGTCGGGCGCCGCGTTCTACGCGCGGGCGACGGTCAACCACACGGCGGCGCTCGTGAAGCTGATCGAGCGCGCGCTCGCCGTGCCCGGCTTCGCGCTGGTCGAGGTGGTGAGCAACTGCCACGTGCTCTACGGCCGCATGAACGACCTGGGCGACGCGGCGCAGATGATGAAGGGCATGGAGACCGACACGCGGCGCGTGAACCCGGTGCTGCTGAAGCGGGCGGCGCTGCCGACGCGCGTCGCGCGCTTCGGCCGTCATCGGCGCCGCCGCCGGCGACGTCCCTGCGGGCCGACCCGCGGGTGCCGCGCGGCGTGATCTTCGAGCGCCACGGGTCGGTCGATTACGGCAGCCGCTACTACGCGATGCTCGACCGGTTGCGGGCCTGACGGCGGAGCTGCGCCCATGGACGTCGTCGTGCGCGGGATCTACCGGATCCTCCTGTACCGCGACCTGTGCAAGGCCTGCGGGCTGTGCGTCGCCTGGTGCCCGCAGCAGGTGCTCTCGCCCGATGCCGAAGCGTATCCGGTGGTGACGCATCCCGAGCGCTGCGTCAACTGCAAGGCGTGCGAGCGCCATTGTCCCGACTTCGCGATCGAAGTCGTTCCTCCCCATCCGGATTGTGCGACCGCCGATGTCGAACATCTCCTTCATGCACGGTAACGAGGCGGCGGCCGAAGGCGCCATCGCCGCCGGCTGCCGCTTCTACGCGGGCTATCCGATCACGCCGTCGACGGAGATCGCCGAGATCCTGTCGGGACGGCTGCCGGAAGTCGGCGGCGTCTTCATCCAGATGGAGGACGAGATCGCGAGCATTGCCGCGGTGATCGGCGCGTCGCTCGGCGGCATGAAGAGCGCCACCGCGACCAGCGGTCCCGGCTTTTCGCTGATGCAGGAAAACCTGGGCTTCGCGGTCGCGAGCGAGATCCCGTGCGTGATCATCAACGTGCAGCGCGTCGGCCCCAGCACCGGGCTTCCCACCAAGGCCGCGCAGGGCGACGTGATGCAGGCGCGCTGGGGCACGCACGGCGACCATCCGATCATCGTGCTCACGCCCTCCACCGTCCAGGAAGCCTACACGCTGTGCATGCGCGCGTTCGAGCTCGCCGAGCGCTACCGCACGCCGGTGGTGCTGCTGATGGACGCGCTGGTCGCGCAGTTGAAGGAGAATGGTCGAGCTGCCCGAGTCGCCCAAGGTCGTCGCAAGGGCGCGCCCCGCGGAGCCGCCGGCGACGTACAAGCCGTTCGCGTTCACCGAGGGTGGCGTGGTCCCGCTGGCGCCGTTCGGCGCCGAGTATCGCTATCACGTCACCGGGCTCCTGCACGACGAGCACGGATTTCCGACCGAGGATCCGGAGGTGGTCGCGCGCTGGTGGCAGCACATGAACTCCAAGCTCGGCGCGAATCTCGACGACATCCTGCAGTGGGATGAAATCGGCGCTCGACGACGCCGAGGTCGCGGTCCTCGCCTACGGCGGCACCGCGCGCGCCGCGGCGCATGCGGTCACGATGGCGCGCGCCCAGGGGATCAAGGCGGGCCTCTTCAAGCCGCTGACGCTGTGGCCGTTTCCCGAAGCGCCGGTGCGCGCGCTTGCCGGCCGCGTGCGCGCGGATCGTCGTCGCCGAGATGAATCTGGGACAGATCCGGCTCGAGGTCGAGCGCCTCGCCGGCCGCGGCGCCGAAGTCGTGGGCGTGCATCGTGCCGACGGGCTCGGCATCGCGCCGGAACAGATCCTCGCGGCGCTTGTGCTGGGCAACCGGCCGTCCCATGAGCGCAAGCGCGGAGACTCCTGCATGACCTACGACCGGCGCTTCGCGAGCACCTGGCAGCTGCTGCTCGACAGCATCTGCACGGTGATGGGGAGCGTGGATCCGCGCGAGCCGCCGATCATCCTGTCGAGCCTGCCGGACCTGCCGTACGCGCGCGGCGGGCGCGACGGCCCGGCGCCGCTGTCGTTCATCCATGGGCCGCCGGGGCGCAACATCGCGCTCGCGATCGGCCTGCGCGCCGCCAAGCCGCGCGTGCCGCTGGTGCTGGTGATGAGCGCCGACAGCGTCACGCTCGGCACCAATCACCTGATCCATGCCGCCCGGCGCAACATCGGCATGACGCTGCTGATCCTGCGCGCGGAGCTTACCCGCGGCGTGCAGAAGAGCACGATGGATCGTGCCGGCTGGGACCTCCCCGCGTATCAGCGCGACCTCGAGTCGCCGTCGCGCCCCCTCGACTGGGTATCGGCGCTCGGCGCATCGCTGGTGGGACGCGGCAATCTCGACGATCCGGACGAGCTTGCGCGCCTCATCCGGCGGGCGCTCGCCACGCCCGGGCTTCTCGGTGATCGGCGTCACCACCGAGCCGTCATTGGCGACCGGCGTGCTGACCGAGAACCCGTGGCCCGAGTACTTCGACGTCTATCGCGAATGGGCGGCGCCGCTGGCAGCCGCGGGTTGCGCCGCCGTGCCGGTGCACCGGTCCCCGGTCCACGCGACGAAGCGGGCGGTGCCGCGCTGCGAAGTGCGCATCGCCGGCCTCGGCGGCCACGGCGTCAAGCTCGCGGGCACGGTGCTGAGCGAGGCGGCCGGCTTTCACGAAGGCCTGCGGGCGACGCAGCGCGGCGAATACGGTTCCGCGACGCGCGGCGGGCCCAGCATGGTCGACGTGGTGCTCGGGAGCGACGCCATCACCTACCCCGGCGCCGACCATCCGGACGTGCTGGTGGTGCTGAGCCAGCGCGCGGCCGACCGCTACGCGCGCGACCTGAAACCCGGCGCGCGCGTCATCGCCGATCCGGCCGAGGTGGGGACGCTGCCGCGAGGCGCGATTGCGGTGCCGATCACGGCGCTCGCGCGCGAGCACACCGGCAAGCCGCTCGCGGCCGGCGTGGTGGCGCTGGGCTGCGTGGCCGCGCTCTGCGACGCGGTGTCGCCGGATGCGCTGAACGAAAGCCTCGCCTGCAACGTGCCGCGCGCGCTCGTTGCCGGCAATATCGCCGCCTGCGCCGCCGGATTTGCCGCGACGCGCGCGGCGTTGACGGGAGGACGCCATGGCTAGAGTCGTCGTCGTCGGCGGCGGTTGGTCCGGCTGCGCGGCGGCGCTCGCCGCGCGGGCTGCCGGCGCCGCCGAAGTGGTCCTGCTCGAGCGCTCCGACAGCCTGCTCGGCACCGGGCTTGTCGGCGGCATCATGCGCAACAACGGCCGCTACACGGCCGCCGAGGAAATGCTGGCCTTGGGCGGCGGCGCGCTGTTCGAGGTGTGCGACGCGACCACGCGCCACCGCAATCTCGACTTTCCCGGACACCGGCACGCGTCGATCTACGACGTGGCCTGGATCGAGAGCGCCGTGAAAAAGCGCCTGCTCGCGGCCGGCGTCGAGATCTGGCTGCTCTCGCGGGTTGCCGGCATCACGCGGCGCAACGGATCGATCGCCGCGGTGAGCCTCGAAAACGCGATGACGATCGACGGCGATGCTTTCGTCGATACGACGGGCTCGTTCGGGCCGCAGAGCTTCTGCACGGAGACCGGCAACGGTTGCGTGATGTGCATCATGCGCTGTCCGACGTTCGGCCCGCGGGTGAGCCTCACGGGCCTCGCGGGCATCGCCGAAAAGCAGGGCCGCAAGGCCGACAACTCGATCGGCGCGATGAGCGGATCGTGCGAGTTTTCGAAGGAGTCGATGGCGCCGGAGTTGGTCCGCGAGCTCGAGCGGCGCGGCGTGCTGGTGATCCCGCTGCCGCCGCACCTCGTCAATGCCGACAAGCTTGCCGCCAAGTGCTGCCAGCAGTACGCGTCGGACGATTACGCGCTCAATGTGATCCTGCTCGACACCGGGCGCGTCAAGCTGATGACGTCGCACATGCCGCTGGAAGCGCTGCGCGAAGTGCCGGGCCTCGAGAACGTCCGCTACGACGATCCTTATGCCGGCACCGTCGGCAACTCGATGCGCTTCGCGGCGCTGTCGCCGCGCGACGATGCGATGCAGGTGCAAGGCGACGTCGACAACCTGTTCTGCGGCGGCGAGAAGGCGGGGCTTCTCGTCGGTCACACCGAAGCGATCGTCACCGGCACCCTCGGCGGCCACAACGCGGTGCGCCGGGCCGCGGGCAAGCCGCTGCTGACGCTGCCCGACGCGCTCGCGGTCGGCGACGCGATCGCGCATGTGCGCCGGCGCATGGAGAACGACGAGGGCATGCGCGAGAAGTACACGTTCTCGGGCGCGGGCTATTTCAAGCGGATGAAGGAGCTCGGCCTGTACACGACCGACAACGCGGCGATCGAAGCGCGCGTGGCGGCGACGGGCCTGGCCGGCGTGTTCGCCGAGCCGGTGGCGTGAGGTCGCGATCGTGGCGTACATGATCACCTGCGAGTGCATCAATTGCAGCGCCTGCGAGTACGAGTGCCCGGTGCGCGCGATCGCGCCCGGCCCGAGCCAGTTCGCGATCGATGCCGCGGTCTGCGTCGAATGCGACGGCTACTTCACGGTGCCGCGCTGCAAGTCGGTGTGCCCGGTGAACGCCTGCACGCCGGCCCGCGAAAGCTACCTGCTCAAGATGCGCGCGCTCGCGAACCGCGGCGCGGCGCCCGTGGTATTGCGCGCGCCGGGCGCCGCTGCTGCGGCGGCTCCGGGATCCGGCGCATGACGGCCGGACGCGAACCCGAGGACGTCGCGGCGTTGCGCCAGCGCCTCGACGTCATGTGCCGCAAGCTCGACGTGCTCACCAACAAGCAGGCGCGTGCCGAGGCCATACGCGAAATCGCGCGCCTGCAATGGCGCCTCGGCGACATCGACGACGACGAACTGCGCCGGATCGAGGAATTCACCGACCGCTTCACGTATGAGTAGCCCGGGTTGAGCGGAAGCGAAACCCGGGTGACGCGTCTCGATTGGAACGCCCACCCGGGTTTCGCCTCGCTCAACGCCGGGCTACGCGCATTGGGGGCCCGCGCCCGGGATCGGCCGCCGCGCCGACCCGTTGCCTGTTCGGCCCGTGGGCGGCATGATAGGCGTCCCCTGACGCCGGCCTGCGGCGCGGGCGCGGACGCGCCCTGCCTCGCGGGCGGCCCAACGACAAGGAGGCACGTGATGACGGCATTCAACGTCGTGCGATTCCGGGTCAAGCCGGGTCGTGAAAACGATTTGCTCGAAGCCCACCGCAAATCGAGCCGGGACTACGCCGGCTTCAAGCGTTTTTCGCTGGTGAAGACCGGCGATCGCACGTACTGCGTCGTCGGCGAATGGGACAGCTTCGAGAGCCTCAAGGCGGCGCGGCCGAAGATGATCGCGATGCTGGACACGTTTCGCGACATGCTGGAAGACCTGGGTGGCGGGCTCGGCGTGACCGACCCGGTGTCGGGCGAGGTCGTCCTGGAGAAGTGACACGGCGACGGCCGGCGCGCGGCGCGGGGTCGCTTCGGGAGGATGCACAGTGGCGATCCGCAATGCGCGCGAGCAGCTTGGCCGCGTTTTTTTCCAGCGCTGTTTCTATCTTTTCGTGCTGTTGCTGGCGCTGGTGGCGGTGGTTCCGTTCATCGAACCGACGCCAAGCGGCCGTCTTCTCATCGGCGGCATCAACGCGTTCCTCGTCGTCGCCACCGTCGCGACGGTGGGTCGCACCGTGCTGTCGTTCGTGATCGTGTTGCTGCTCGCGGTGCCCGCGGTCGCATTCCAATACCTGGGCATTACCACCGGCGATCCGGAGCCGCTCGCCATGGCCTGGGGATTCGGTGCCGCGCTGTACACGGCGACGGTCACCTACCTGCTGCGCTACGTGTTTCAGCCGGAGGTCATGACGGCCGACAAGCTCTACGGCGCGGCCGCGGCCTACCTGATGCTCGGCGTGCTGTGGGCGTACGTGTATTCGATCGTCGACTATGTCTACCCGCAATCCTTTTCCGTCGGCGGCCAGCCGGCGCCGTTGCCGCCCATCGACTCGCTTTACTTCAGCTTCACGGTGCTGACCAGCACCGGCTTCGGCGACATCGTGCCGCTGGCGCGCCAGGCGCGCGCGATCTGCATCGTCGAACAGCTGACCGGCGCGCTGTTTCTCGCGATCCTCATCGCGCGGCTTGCGGGCGTGTATCCGCCGGCGCGCGCGCGGCGCTGACGCGGCGTGCTCGACTCGAAGCGGGCCGCGGTCGCGCTGATCGCGCTGTGCCAGGTGGCGGCGATGGCGCTGTGGTTTTCCGCGTCGGCGGTGATCCCGGCGCTCGCGGCCGAGTTCCGCCTGTCGAGCTTCATGCAGGCCGCGCTCACGAGCAGCGTGCAGGCGGGCTTCGTCGCCGGCTGCCTCGCCAGCGCGGCACTGGGGCTCGCGGACCGCGTCGATCCGCGCCGGCTGTTCGCGTTCGCCGCGCTCGTCGCGGCGCTCGCCAACGCGCTGCTGCTCGTCGTCGATCCGGCGTCCTGGGTCGCGCCGCTTGCTGCGGTTTGTCACCGGCGCGTGCATGGCCGGCGTCTACCCGGTCGGGATGAAGCTCGCGTCGACCTGGGCGAAGGGCGACATGGGCCTGATGGTCGGCATCCTCGTCGGCGCGCTGACGCTGGGGTCCGCGTCGCCCTATCTGATGAGCGCGCTGGGCGGAATCGACTGGCGCATCACGCTCGCCGCGGCGTCGGCGAGCGCGTTCGCGGCGGCCGCCCTTATCGCGCTGGTGCGCCTCGGCCCGAATCGCACGGCGACGCCGCGTTTCGAGCCGCGTTTCGTGCTCGCCGCCTGGCGCGAGGTGCCGCTGCGTCTCGCGAATTTCGGCTACCTCGGGCACATGTGGGAGCTCTACGCGATGTGGGCGTGGATCGGGGTCTTCTTGCACGCAAGCTTCGCGCTGGCGCTGCCGCCCGGGATCGCACCGGTCGCCGCCAAGCTGGCCGCGTTCGCGACCATCGGCGCCGGCGCCTTGGGCGCGGTCGCCGCGGGCTTTCTGGCCGACCGCCTCGGCCGCACGACGATCACGATCGCCGCGATGGCAATCAGCGGAAGCTGCGCCGCGACCATCGGCTTTCTCTATGGCGGATCCCCCGCGCTCGTGCATCGCGCTGTGCATCGTCTGGGGCATCACCATCGTCGCCGACTCGGCACAGTTCTCGGCATCCATCGCCGAATTGTCCGCCCCGCCATGGGTGGGGACGATGCTGAGCCTGCAAACGGCGCTGGGTTTCACGTTGACGCTCGTCACGATCCACCTGATGCCCTACCTCGTCGACGCGCTGGGCTGGCGGTACGCGTTCGCGCCGCTTGCCCTCGGGCCGGTGTTCGGCATCGCCGCCATGGCGCGGCTGCGCCAGCATCCCGCCTCCGTCCGGCTCGCCGGCGGGCGCCGCTGACCGTCGCGGTTCGGGGGGTGGCATCCGCCATCGGCGAGGAGTACGCTTTCTGCCCGGATTTCAAACCCGCAGGTCCGGACGGCTAGTCGCACCCACCACCAGGAGGCGCCAATGGCTTATCACCTCGAAGGACGCTTGCTCGAAGTCTGCAACTGCAAGGTGCTGTGCCCGTGCTGGATCGGGGAGGATCCCGATTTCGGCACCTGCGACACGGTCATCGGCTGGCATTTCGACAAGGGCACGGTCGATGGCGTCGACGTTGCCGGCGCGACCATCGCGCTGATCGCGCACGTGCCGGGGAACATCCTGGAAGGCAACTGGAGGGCCGCCGTCTATCTCTCCGACAACACGACGCCGCAGCAGGAGGAAGCGATACTGGGCGTGTACACGGGGAAGAAGGGCGGGCCGGTCGCCGAGCTCGTCAAGCTCATTGGCGAAGTGGTGTCGGTCGAGCGCGCGCCGATCAAGTTCGACGTTCACGGCGGCAAAGGGACGCTGTCGATCGGCACGGCGGCGTATGCGGAGCTCGAGCCGTACACCAACGCCACCGGCGCGACGACGACGCTCACCGATACCGTGTTTTCGACGGTGCCCGGCGCGCCCGTGTACGTCGGCAAGGCGCCGCGCTACCGGTCGAAGAACGCCAAGCTCGGCATCGATCTCGACATCAAGGGCTACAACGCGCTGCAGAGCACGTTCGTCTTCAATTCCTGACACGTGGTGATGCGGGCGCGTGTTCGGTCATGCCGGACGCGTTCCCGCCTTTCCCATCATGACGGTGCGCGCGCCCAGCACGCGATCGCCCACGGGTAACGGCCACGCTGCCGACATCCGCGGCGTGGCCTTTCGCGCGTTGATGGGTGCCCTGATCGTGACGGCATGGCTTGTGCTGTGGCTCTGGTCGGCGAGCCCGTACGGCCGCTATCTCGACCACGGGCGCTGGACCGACGCCGGCGTGCTCGCGGCCATCTGCCGGGCGGTGCCCGACGGCGACGTCGTCGTCCCGGCATTCCTCTACGCGGCGGGCTGGGTGCTGATGATCGCCGCGATGATGCTGCCGACGACGCTGCCGATCCTCGAAATGTTCCGGCGGATGACGGCGTCGCGGCCGGATGCCGGCCGCCTGCTGGGTCTCGTGGTGGCGGGCTATCTCGGCGTCTGGCTCGGCTTCGGCCTCGCGGCGCACGTCGTCGACTGGACGATTCACGCGCTCGCGGCACGCGCGCCCTGGCTCGCCCTGAACGGGTGGGTCGTGGGCGTGGCGGTGCTGGGCACCGCCGGGCTGTTCCAGTTCAGCGCCCTCAAGTACCGGTGCCTCGACAAATGCCACACGCCGCTCGCCTTCATCATCGAGCGCTGGCATGGGCGGCGCCCGGGACGCGAGGCGCTCGTGCTCGGCGTCGATCACGGGCTCTTCTGCGTCGGCTGCTGCTGGGCGCTGATGCTGCTGATGTTCGTCGTCGGAACCGGCAGCCTCGCGTGGATGCTGGGCCTCGCCGCGGTGATGGCGGCCGAAAAGAATCTGCCCGGCGGAAAGCGCCTGCGCACACCGCTGGGGCTGGCGCTGATCGCGGGGGCAGTGGGGCTCCTGGTGGTTCACGCAGCGACGATCGGCGGCTAGCGCGGCGCCGAAAGCGGGCCCGGGCCTCCCGCGATCGTCGCCATCCGTTCGGCCGAGGCGCCGGCCGCGCCGCCGCGGCGAACTTCCGGCACAATCGGGTTCCCAAACCGATGGCGTGCCGCGCACGCCACCCGCAACACCGAGCCGTGACCGCCCCTTCCCTCGATCTTTCCGCGCGCGCGCTGGCGCTGCTCACCGCTATCTTCGGGCACACCGCGTTTCGTGGCGCGCAGGGCGAGATCGTCCGCCACGTCGCCGGCGGCGGCGACGCGCTGGTGCTGATGCCCACCGGGGGCGGCAAGTCCCTTTGCTACCAGCTCCCCTCGCTGCTGCGCGACGGCACCGGCATCGTCGTCTCGCCGCTGATCGCGCTGATGCGGGATCAGGTCGCGGCGCTGCGGCAGGCCGGCGTGCGCGCGGCGTTTCTCAATTCGTCGCAAAGCGCAAGCGAGTCCCGCACCGTCGAGCGGCAATTGCAGGCCGGCGACCTCGACGTCCTCTATGTCGCGCCCGAGCGCCTGCTCACGCCCCGCTGCCTCGACCTGATCGGCGCGGCCAAGGTCGCGTTGTTCGCGATCGACGAGGCGCACTGCGTCTCGCAATGGGGTCACGATTTCCGGCCGGAGTATCTGCAGCTGTCGGTGCTGCACGAACGCTTTCCGGCGGTGCCGCGCATCGCCCTCACCGCCACCGCCGACCCGCAGACGCGCGCGGAAATCGCGACCCGGCTCGCCCTCGACCGCGCGCGCGTTTTCGTGTCGAGCTTCGACCGCCCGAACATCCGTTACACGATCGTCGACAAGGACGACCCGCGCGCGCAGTTGCTGCGCTTCCTCCGCGACGAGCACGCGGGCGACGCCGGGATCGTCTACTGCCTCTCCCGGCGCAAGGTCGACGAGACCGCCGCCTGGCTCGCGACCAAGGGCGTGTCGGCGCTGCCGTATCATGCCGGCCTCGACACCGCCACCCGCACGCTGCACCAGGACCGCTTCCAGCGCGAAGAGGGCATCGTGATCGTCGCGACGATCGCCTTCGGCATGGGCATCGACAAGCCCGACGTGCGCTTCGTCGCGCACCTCGACCTGCCGAAGAGCATCGAGGGCTATTACCAGGAAACCGGACGCGCGGGCCGCGACGGGGAGCCGGCCGACGCGTGGATGACCTACGGACTCGCCGATCTCGTCCAGCAGCGGCGCCTGATCGACCTGTCGGAGGCGACCGACGAGTACAAGCGGGTCTCGACGGCCAAGCTCGATGCGCTGCTCGGCCTGTGCGAGACCGCCGGCTGCCGCCGCGTGCGCCTCCTCGCGTACTTCGGCGAAGACAGCGCGCCGTGCGGCAATTGCGACACCTGCCTCGAGCCGCCGGAGACCTGGGACGCGACGGTCGCGGCGCAGAAGGCGCTGTCGGCCATCTACCGGACCGGGCAGCGGTTCGGCGCCGTGCACTTGATCGACGTCCTGCGCGGCAAGGAGAACGAGCGCACCGGTCGCTTGCGCCACGACCAGCTCCCGGTATTCGGAATCGGCGAAGATCTGGACGAGGCCGCGTGGCGCGGCGTCTTCCGCCAGCTGGTCGCGCTCGGCCTGGCGCGAGTCGATCACGAAGCGCATGGGGCGCTCAAGCTGGCCGAGTCGAGCCGGGTGGTGCTGCGCGGCGAACGGCGTGTCGACATGCGCCGCGTGGTGGCCGGCAGACGCCGCCCGCCGGCGACGCGCGCCGGTACGGTAGTCGATCTTCCTCCAGCCGATGCGGACTTGCTCGCGCAACTGAAAGCGTGGCGTCTTGCCGAGGCGCGTACGCAGGGCGTGCCTGCCTACGTGATCCTGCACGACAGCACGATCAAGGAGATCGCGCGCCGGCGCCCGCGAGATCTCGACAGCCTGTCCGCCGTCAGCGGAATCGGCGCGACCAAGCTCGCCCGCTACGGGATGTCGCTGCTCGAGGTGGTGGCCGGGTGTAGCCCGGGTTGAACGAAGGTGAAACCTGGGTGGTTCGCGGCAGGGCCGTATCGCGCCCGATTCGACGTCCGCCCGGGTTGCGCTCCGCTCAACGCCGGGCTACCTTAGCGCCGGGCTAACGCGACGCCGGGCTACCTCAACCGTCATTGCTGATGCACGTATACCCCGGGTGCGTCGCAAACGGCCGCGTATCCGGCCTTCGGCGCGCCCATCGCCGGCGGCGCGACGGGCTTGCCCGAATGGGCATCGAGCCACCCCGACCACTCCGGCCACCACGATCCTTCCTTCCTCGGCGTTTCGGCGAGCCAGACGTCGGGATCGACGTAGTGAGCGTTCGACGGTTTGGTCGACACCCGGTAATGGCGATGCGGATGGCCGGGCTCGGACACGATGCCGGCGTTGTGCCCGCCCTTGGTCAGCAGGAAGGTGATCTCGGTGTCGGTCAGCAGGTGGAACTTGTAGACGGAGTGCCACGGCGCCACGTGGTCGAGCTCGGTGCCGACGGCGAACAGCGGCGCGCGAATGTCGGTCAGCGCCACGGGCTTGCCGCCCGCAGGGAACCGGCCTTCGGCGAGATCGTTGTCGAGAAACAGGTGGCGCAGATACTCGGTGTGCATCCGGTAGGGCATCCGCGTGGCATCGGCGTTCCACGCCATGAGGTCGGTCATCGGCTGGCGCTCGCCCATCAGGTAGTCGCGCACCGCGCGCGACCAGACGAGGTCGTTGGACCTCAGGATCTGGAACGCGCCGGCCATTTGCTTGGTGTCGAGGAAGCCCTGTTCCCACATCATGTCCTCGAGGAAGGAAAGCTGGCTCTCGTTGATGAAGAGCGTGAGCTCGCCCGCTTCCTTGAAGTCGGCCTGCGCGGCGAAGAGGCTCACGGTCTTGAACCGCTGGTCGCCGTCGCGCGCCATCGCGGCCGCGACGATCGAGAGCAGCGTGCCGCCGAGGCAGTAACCGACGGCGTGCACCTGCTCGCCGGGCACGATCGCGGTGACCGCGTCCAACGCAGCCATCGCGCCCAGCCTCCCGTAGTCCTCCAGCGCCAGGTCGCGATCCTCGGGACCCGGGTTCTTCCACGAGATCATGAACACCGTGTGACCCTGCGCGGTCAGATAGCGGACCAGCGAATTCTCGGGACTCAGGTCGAGGATGTAGTACTTCATGATCCACGCGGGCACGATCAGCACCGGCTCGGGCCGCACTTTGTCCGTGGTCGGCGCGTACTGGATCAGCTCGATCAGCCGGTTGCGATAGACGACCTTGCCCGGCGTGATCGCCACGTTGCGGCCGACTTCGAAGGCCTCGACGCCGACGGGTTTCTTGCCGCCTAGCGCCCGCTCCTGGTCCTCGACGAAATTCTGCCAGCCGCGAAGCAGGTTCATCCCCCCTTCCTGCTGGGTGCGCGCGAGCACCTCGGGATTGGTGAACACCGAGTTCGACGGGCTCCAGACGTCGAGGAATTGCCGCGTCGCGAACGCCACCATGTCCTCGTTGCGCTTGTTCACGCCGCGCACGCCGGTCATCGCGTTGTGCCACCATTGCTGGCCGAGCAGGAATGCCTGGTACATGACATCGTACGGAGGCATCCGCCAGGCGTCGGCGGTGAAACGGTGATCCTGCGGCAATGGCTGAATGCATGGTTCGTTGCCATCGGCGTGGACGAGGGAGCGCCCGGCATAATTGGCGAGCCGCATCCATTTCTTGAACGCCTTCTCGGCGAGTTGCGCCTTCTTGCCCGGGGCAAACGCCAGGTGCGCCGCCCAGTCCATGTAGGACCCCATTAGCGCCATCGGCGACAGCCCGACGGTGAAGCGCGCGGTCGCGGCGTGCACCGACCGGTCGACGATTTCGGCCAGCGCCGTCGAGGCGTACGAATCGCGAATGAACGACGGATCCGGGGGCGGGATCGGCGGCAGGGCGACTTTGGGCGGCGTCGACTTGTGGTGGGGGAACGCAACCAGCGTTCCCCCTGTTGCGGGTCGGGCGCTTCGCGGTTTGGCGGTTCTGCGGGTAGAACGGTGCGCATCCATGGACGACTCCTTGGCCGCGCCGGGCGCGGCTTCCTCGATACGGGCGATGGACCCTCGGCCGGACGTGTAACCATCCGGCGGGAACCCTGGGCGAAGGAACACACCCTGTTCCTTCAAGAATGCGCTGCGGCCGGCCGGATGTCCTTGACCCGCCTCAACCGTGGGTCACGCCCGGCGGCAGCGTCCGCCACCGTGAACGAATTGCGCGGTGCGCGCGGTGATGCCCCAAGAGGCATTCGACCGCGATTTGCGGATTGGGTTTACGCCGGGCGGGCGCTGGCCTTCGGCATCGAGTTGTGGAACAATATTTGCAACTTATCGTTCCAGGGTGACCGCCATGTTGGATCGCGACGGTTATCGCCCGAACGTCGCCATCGTCGTCGTCAACGCCAGGAATCAGGTCTTCTGGGGGAAGAGGGTTCGCGAACACTCGTGGCAATTTCCACAAGGCGGCATCAATCCCGGCGAAACGCCCGAACAGGCGATGTATCGGGAGCTGCATGAGGAAGTCGGGCTGCAACCCCCTCACGTCCGGATTCTGGGCCGCACCCGCGACTGGCTGCGTTACGAGGTGCCGCAGCATTGGGTGAGACGCGAGTGGCGTGGCAGCTATCGCGGGCAAAAACAGATCTGGTACCTGCTCCGGCTCGTTGGCCGCGACAGCGACGTGTCGTTGCGCGCGAGCGACCACCCCGAGTTCGACGCGTGGCGGTGGAATGACTACTGGGTCCCGCTAGACGCCGTGATCGAGTTCAAGCGCGAAGTGTACCGGCGCGCGCTGACCGAACTCGAGCGCCACCTGCACGCGCGCCCCCAGACCCGCCGCGACCGTCTCTACGGCTGGGTGCACCCGGCGATGCCGCCGTCATACGCCGATCCCTCGACGTCGAATTGACGGGCGCCGCCTGCGACCCTCAGCGCAGCAGCACCATGTTGTCCCGATGAATGAGCTCGGGTTCGTCGACGTATCCCAGGATCGCTTCGATTTCGGATGACGGGTGGCGCAGGATGCGCGCCGCTTCGCCGGCGTTGTAGTTGACGAGGCCGCGCGCGATTTCGCGGCCGTCGGGGTCGAAACAGCCGACGATCTCGCCGCGTTCGAATTCGCCCTCGACCGCGACCACGCCGATCGGCAGCAGGCTCTTGCCGTCCCGGGCCAGCGCGCGCGCCGCGCCGGCATCGAGCTTCAGCCGGCCGGCGAGCTGAACGTGATCGGCGAGCCACTGCTTCCTGGCCGCGAGCGAAACGGCCTCGGCGATCAGCGACGAGCCGATGTCCTCGCCGGCGGCAAGCCGCGTCAGCACATCGGGTTCGCGCCCGGACGCGATCACCGTTGACGCGCCCGACCGCGCGGCGCGCTTGGCCGCCTGCACCTTGGACAGCATGCCGCCGCTCCCGTGGGCGGTGCCCGCCCCGCCGGCCATCGCTTCGAGGCGCGGATCGCCGGCGCGCGCGGTGCGCACCAGCGTCGCCGCGGGATCCTTGCGCGGATCCGCGGTGTAGAGGCCGGCCTGGTCGGTGAGCAGCACCAGCACGTCGGCTTCGATGAGATTGGCGACCAGCGCGCCCAGCGTATCGTTGTCGCCGAAGCGGATCTCGTCGGTCGTCACCGTGTCGTTTTCGTTGATGATCGGAATCACCGACAGCGCGAGCAGCGTGCGCAGCGTCGAGCGCGCGTTGAGATAGCGCCGGCGATCCGCGAGGTCGTCATGGGTGAGCAGGATCTGCGCGGTCTTGAGGCCGAACCTGGCGAAGGCGGTTTCGTAGGCCTGCACCAGCCCCATCTGGCCGACGGCCGCCGCCGCCTGCAGCTCGTGCACGGCCGACGGACGGGCGCTCCAGCCCAGGCGCTTGACGCCTTCGGCAATGGCGCCCGACGACACCAGCACGACGCTCTTGCCGGCGCGGCGCAAGCCGGCAATCTGCTCGGCCCAGCGGGCAACGGCGGCGTGATCGAGGCCGCGGCCGTCGTCGGTCACGAGGCTGGAGCCGACCTTGACGACGAGGCACGCGGCGGCGGCGACGGGTGTGGCCATGGATGCGGGCTCAGGTGGCGGCGGCATCGCCGGCAAGCTCGGCCGGCGTCGATGGATTCGCGTCGAGCCACTCCTGGATCTTGTACACGAGCTCGCGGCACCCCTCGCCGGTGATCGCGGTGATCGCGAACACCGGGCCTTTCCAGCGGTACGCTTTCACGAACGCCTTCACCCGCGCGGCGCGCTCCGCGGCCGGGATGAGATCGAGCTTGTTCAGCACGAGCCAGCGCGGCTTGGCGAAGAGCGCTTCGTCATGCCGCTGCAATTCGCGCACGATCGCCGCCGCATCGTGGACCGGGTCGCTTTCGGGATCGAATGGCGCGAGATCGACGATGTGGAGCAGGAGACGCGTGCGCTGCAGATGGCGCAGAAATTGGACGCCGAGGCCCGCACCATCGGCGGCGCCTTCGATCAGCCCGGGAATGTCGGCCACCACAAAGCTGCGCGACGTGTCGGTGCGCACGACGCCGAGGTTCGGCGCCAGCGTGGTGAACGGGTAATCGGCGACTTTCGGCCGCGCGGCCGAAATGGCCCGGATGAACGTGCTCTTGCCGGCATTGGGCATCCCGAGAAGGCCGATGTCGGCCAGCACCTTGAGCTCCAGATGCAGGTTGCGCTTCTCGCCTTCCTCGCCCGGCGTGAACTGCCGCGGCGCGCGATTGGTGCTCGACTTGAAGTGCAGGTTGCCGAGGCCGCCCTTGCCGCCGCGCGCGACCTCGGCGCGCTGCCCGTTGACGGCCAGGTCGGCGAGGCGTTCGCCGGTATCGGCATCGGTGATCACGGTGCCGACCGGGACGCGCAGAACGATGTCCTCGGCGCCCTTGCCGTACTGGTCGGCGCCGCGGCCGTTCTCGCCGCGCCTGGCGCGATGAATGCGGGCAAAGCGGTAATCGATCAGCGTATTGATGTTGCGGTCGGCGACGAGCCAGATGCTGCCGCCGCGGCCGCCGTCCCCGCCGTCGGGCCCGCCGCGCGGGACGAATTTTTCGCGCCGGAACGAGGCCGAGCCGTTGCCGCCGTCACCGGCGATGACCTCGATGCGCGCTTCGTCGATGAACTTCATGATGTTTTCCGGAAGAGGACGAAGCGTTCGGTATCGTCGCCGCGGCGGCCGCCCTGCCAGACGATTTCCCATCCGAGGCGCACGATCGGCTCGCCGTCGTGGCGGCCGTACTGGACCAGCACCAGCGCGCAGTCGTGGTCAGGCGACTTTTCCTCGCGCACGGTGACGATGTTCGCGAAATAATGGAGGAGCGCGCGCTGCGGCTCGCCGAGATTGCGGCTCGCGAGACAGCCCTGTGCCGGCAGTTCCCGCGCCAGCGTCTCGGCGACCGGCCGGTAGCTCCGCCGCGAATCGAGATAGGGCAGCCAGATCGACATGTAGAGCCCCCACACCAGCGTCATTCCGGCAGCCCAGTTCAGCACCGCGCGGCGGTTGGTCCGCCGCGCCGGGCGCACGAGTGCCAGCCAGAGCACCGACAAGAACGCCGAGACCGCGACCGCGAGCCACTGGAACGGCGGTTGAAAGCCGGGCTCGGTGTCGCGAAGGATGCGGGCGACGGCCGGCGGGATGCCGTAGGCGACCGCGTCGGCCCACACCCACCACACGAGCGCCGCCAGCAGACCGAAGGTCAGGATGCCGAACCAGTCGAGCGCTCCCGAGAAGCCGCGCGGCAGCGTGTCGACTTCGAGTGCGGCGATGAGGCACAGCGGCAGCATCAGCGGCATCGCGTAGATCGCGCGCGGCTCGGCCATGGCCATCACGCAGGCGATGATCACCAGGGCCAGCGTGCCCGGAAGCACGACCCCGGGCGTCGCGAGACCGCCGTTGAAGCCGCGCCCGCGCGTGGCGAGCGTCCACAGCACGAGTGCCAACGCGGGCCACGCGAGCCACGGCAGGTTCTTCGCGAGATAGAGCGGATCGCCGGAGGTTGCGGCCGCGAGCGGCGCGAAATAATCGCCGATCGACTGCGCGGCCCACCACGCCTCGAGGTGCGCCGGCGCGCGCGTCGCGAGCGAGAGCGGCCACGCGGCCCCGAGCGGCATCGCGATGGCGAGCGCGAGCGCGACGGTGAGCGCGTAGCCGCGGGTTCGCCAGGCCGGAAGCGCCGCCGGCAGCAACAGCGCCGTCAGCCCCAGCCATTGCGGACCCATGAAACCGCGCGCGAGAAAGGCGACGGCCGTCCCGAGACCCAAGACGACGCCGCCCACGGCCGGCCGGCGCATGGCCAGGGCAAAGCCATAGAGGGCGAGCGCGATGCCCAGCAACAGGCCCATTTCCGGAGACAGTTGATGCGCGCGATCCCACAGCCCGACCGTGCCGACGAACAGCAGGACAGGAATCCATCGGTAAGCGCGCCCGTAGAGCTCGCGGGCGGTCGCGGCCAGCAGCATCAGCGTCAATGCCAGCATGACCCCGACCGCAATGCGCGCCGCGTCGTGGGGCGGGAGCATCGGCGCCAGGGCCTTGCCGAACAGCGCGCCGGTCGCGTAGACGAGCGGCGGACGATCGACGTACGGCTCGCCGGCGAGCGTGGGGGCGAGCCAGTCGCCGGACTGCATCATCCCCCACGCGACACCGAACGCCGTCGCGTCCTCGGTTTTCCACGGATCGTGCCCGACGAGGCCGAGCGCGACCCACGCACCGCACAGGACGACGAGGCCCATCTGCTTCAGCCACCGGTAAGGTCCGGAGGGGCTCAACGCGGCGGGGTCGGCGGCGGGGGGCGCGAGGGGCATGCGGCGGGCCGGTGGGGGAATCAGGTCGTGCGCGAGGCGAGGTCGGAAAGAAAAAGGCAGCCGAAGCTGCCTTTCTCGTGCAAGTCGCGAATCGCCTACGCCGCGGCCGCAGGGGTCTTCGACGCGTAGCGTTGGCGGAATTTCTCCACCCGGCCCGCGGTGTCCATCACCTTCTGCTTGCCCGTGTAGAACGGGTGGCAGGACGAACAGACTTCCACATGCAGCGGCTTGCCGACCGTCGAGCCGGTCGTGAACGTGTTGCCGCAGCTGCACGTGACGTGGATCTCTTGGTACTTGGGGTGGATTCCAGTCTTCATGATGTCCTCGATTGCGTCCCGGCGGGCCGGGGGCGAGCGTCCCGAGACGAGGGAAGCCGCTGTTCGACAATAGGAAATTATGCCTTTTTTCGCGTCCGAATGCAAACCTCGGCGCGGATACACGAGATTGGGCCGGAATGGGCGAGATTCAATCCCCGTGGGGCGCCCGTGGCTTTCGCCGCGTCAGCCGCGGCGCATCGAATCGAAGAAATCGGCGTTGTTCTTGGTCGCCTTGACCTTGTCCAGCAGGAATTCCATCGCGTCGAGCTCGTCCATCGGGTAGAGCAGCTTGCGCAGCACCCACACCTTCTGCAGGACGTCGGGCTTGAGCAGCAGCTCCTCGCGCCGGGTGCCCGAGCGATTGACGTTGATGGCCGGGTAGATCCGCTTCTCGGCCATGCGCCGGTCGAGGTGGATTTCCATGTTGCCGGTGCCTTTGAATTCCTCGTAGATCACGTCGTCCATCCGCGACCCGGTGTCGATCAGCGCCGAGGCGATGATCGTGAGCGAGCCGCCTTCCTCGATGTTGCGCGCGGCGCCGAAGAAGCGCTTCGGCCGCTGCAGCGCGTTGGCGTCGACGCCGCCGGTCAGCACCTTGCCCGACGCCGGCACCACCGTGTTGTAGGCGCGGGCGAGGCGGGTGATCGAGTCGAGCAGGATCACGACGTCCTTCTTGTGCTCGACCAAGCGCTTGGCCTTTTCGATCACCATTTCCGCCACCTGCACGTGCCGCGTCGCGGGCTCGTCGAACGTCGACGACACGACCTCGCCGCGCACGGTGCGCTGCATCTCGGTCACTTCCTCCGGGCGCTCGTCGATCAGCAGCACGATCAGGATCACGTCCGGGTGATTGGCGGCGATCGAATGGGCCACGTGCTGCAGCAGCACCGTCTTGCCGGACTTGGGGGACGACACCAGCAAGCCCCGCTGCCCCTTGCCGATCGGGGCGACGATGTCGATGATCCGGCCGCTGATGTTCTCCTCGGCCTTGATGTCGCGCTCGAGGACGAGCGGCTCGTCGGGGAAGAGCGGCGTCAGGTTCTCGAACAGGATCTTGTTCTTGGCGTTCTCGGGCGGCTCGCCGTTGACGCGGTCGACCTTGACCAGCGCGAAGTAGCGCTCGCCGTCCTTCGGCGTGCGGATCTCGCCCTCGATCGTGTCGCCGGTGTGCAGATTGAAGCGGCGGATCTGCGACGGCGAGATGTAGATGTCGTCGGTGCCGGCGAGGTACGAGGTGTCGGGCGAGCGGAGGAAGCCGAAGCCGTCGGGCAGCACTTCGAGCGTGCCGTCGCCGAAGATGCTTTCGCCCTTCTTCGCCTGCTGCTTCAGCATCGCGAAGATGAGATCGTGCTTGCGCATCCGGTTCGCGCCCTCGAGTTCCATCGAGTTGGCGATGTCGACCAGTTCGGTGACGTGCTTGGCTTTGAGTTCAGACAGTTGCATGGCGCGTGGGAGCGTGCGAAACGGACGAAGGCGGCGGGGTGCCGCAGGGAAGGTCTCGGGAGCGTGGCGCCCGGGAAGAAACGAGGGGGCGCGGCGAGCGGTGCTGTGCCGGCACCCCTCAGACCGAGGAGAATGCCGCAAACACAAGGGTCAGCGTATCGGGTTCAGAGATTGCTGTCAACAAAGGCCGTTAGTTGCGACTTGGACAGGGCGCCCACCTTCTGCGCATGCACCTGCCCGTCCTTGAACAGGATCAGCGTCGGGATCCCGCGAATGCCGTACTTGGTCGTCACGGCCGGGTTGGCGTCGATGTCGAGCTTGGCGACCGTCAGCCGCCCGGCGTAGGTCTTGGCCACGTCCTCCAGCACCGGGGCGATCATCTTGCACGGCCCGCACCATTCGGCCCAGTAGTCCACCAGGACCGGCGTCGCGGATTTGATGACCTCGGTGTCGAAGGTGGCGTCGGAAACGTGTTTGATGTGCTCGCTCATTAATGCCTCGTCGGAAGGTGCGGCGCCCGGGGCCGGCGGCAGCGGAGGTCCGCGTGCGGCGCCAGTCGTTCCGGCGCCGGCGAAGGATCCGGCTAGCGTTGACGTTAGCCGAAGCGTGCCTCCGGTGCAAGCGCCGGCACGAAGATTCGCGCCGTGTATCCGCAGCATGAGGCTGAATTTGGTAAAATCAACCCCTTTTTCGCGCGGAGCCGTGCAATGACCTATGTCGTCACCGAGAGTTGCATCCGCTGCAAGTACACCGACTGCGTCGATGTCTGCCCCGTGGACTGCTTCCGCGAAGGGCCGAATTTCCTCGTCATCGATCCGGACGAATGCATCGATTGCACGCTGTGCGTGGCGGAATGCCCGGTCGACGCGATCTTCGCCGAGGACGACGTTCCGCCGGATCAGGAGGCGTTCAAGGCGCTCAACGCCGATCTTGCCAAGGCATGGAAGCCGATCATCGAGCGCAAGCCCGCGCCGGCGGACGCGGACGAGTGGAAAGGCGTCAAGGACAAGCTCAAGTTGCTGGAGCGGTGACGCGACGGTCGCGGTGCGGGCAGCCCGCGGTTTCGTGCACCGGCCGCCTTTCCCGAGTTTGACCGGGCCATCCAAGAGCCCCTAAAATCAACCGCTTTGCCGGTTTGCGGCGCCGAGTTTCCCCAAGTCTCCCATCCCCAATGACCAAACTGATCCTGTTCGCGGCGGCGGCTGCGCTGGCCGTAGGCTCCCTCGACGCGGTCGCGCAGGCACCTGCCGGCGACGCTGCCGCGGGCGCCCAGAAGACGCAGATGTGCGCCGGATGTCACGGCATCGAAGGCTGGCGCACGGCCTTTCCCGAGGTCTATCAGGTGCCGAAGATCGGCGGGCAGCACCCGGCTTACATCGTGAAGGCGCTGCAGGCCTACAAGAGCGGCGAGCGCAGCCATCCGTCGATGCGCGCCATCGCGGCGTCGCTTTCCGACAAGGACATGGCCGACCTCGCCGCCTATTATGCGCAGTCCGGCCTCCGGGCCGCGGTGAAATGACCATGACCAAACACAGTTTGATGGTCATCGCCGTCGCCGCGGCCGTCGTCGCGACCGCCCCGGTGCAAGGCGGCGAACCTCGCGGCAGGGCAGGCCAAGGCCAAGGAGGTCTGCGCCGCGTGTCACGGCGCCGACGGCAACAGCCCGTCGCCCGATTACCCGAAGCTCGCCGGACAGCATCGCGACTATCTCGAAAAGGCATTGCGCGACTACAAGTCGGGAGCGCGCAAGAATCCGATCATGGCCGGCTTTGCGGGTGCGCTGTCGAAAGAGGACATCGTGAATCTCGCGGCGTGGTTCAACGCGCAGCCGGCGGCGTTGAAGTCGCACTTCTGACGCGCAACCAATCATGAAAAGGGCGCCTCGTCGGCGCCCTTTTTTGCTGGTTCTTCGCCACTGGGTGCTTCGCCGTTCTTTGCGGCGGGGATCGGGGATGGTGCCCGGCAGCGGTCAGGGTCGCGCGCGGGCGCCCGAGGGTCGCAAACACCGTCCTATGGGTGCCCGGCGCGGACGCGGCCGGCAACACACGCCGACCGCGTCCGCGCCACCCATCACGGACGGCGCGACCCACGGGCGCCCGCGCGCGACCCTGACCGCTGCCGCGAAGCGTGGTGCCGATGCAAGGCAAACCCGATGCAAGATTGCGCCGCCCACGACATATCGATGATGGATGCGGTTCTTCTTACGCATTGGCGCGGTCTCGGCGCGGCATGAGCCGCCGGGCGCGGGCGCCTCAGCCGCCGTGGCGCTGCGCGTGCGGCGGCAAGGCGTGAGCCGCCGTCCCACGCGCCCGCCCGACACGCTTGGCGGCACCGAAGCCCGCGCCCGGCGGCTCATGCCGCGCCGCGATGGCCACAACCTCTTCGCGTGCATTAGTGTTGCCGCTCGAGGCAGCCGAGGTATATCGCCGCATCGGGCGGCGTGCCGTGGCGCTGCGCGTGCCACAGGACTTCGCCCAGGCAATCGAGGAGCGCATGCAGCGCGGCGTGCTCGTCGCCCTTGGCGATCGTGAGGCGCTCGAAATGGGCGCGAATGCCCTGCGGCTGATCGATGCCGAGCTGCTCGGCGACCGCGAGATGCAGCGACAGGTGCAGGAACGGGTTGATGTCGCCTTCCTCGGGACGGTAGTCGCGGTCGAGATGGCGATCGGCGTTTTCGACGATCGCGTGATACTCGGGGTGCAGCGCGACGATGCCGGCCGCCATGCTTTCGAGGCCGGTGAGCGGCGCGCCTGCCCGGTACTTGCTCCAGGCGCCGACGAGAAAACGGCGCGCCTCGTCGCGCGATGGCGTGAACATCGGCTACGCCGTCTTGTGGCGGAATTCGCAGAGATCGCGAATGATGCACTCGCCGCATTTCGGCGACCGCGCGACGCATATGTAGCGCCCGTGCAGGATGAGCCAGTGATGCGCGTCCTGCCTGAACTCGTCGGGGACGAACTTCATCAGCTTCCGCTCGACCTCGTCGACGTTCTTGCCCGGCGCGAGGCCGGTGCGGTTGGCGATGCGAAAGATGTGCGTGTCCACCGCGATCGTCGGCTGCCCGAACGCGGTGTTGAGGATCACGTTCGCGGTCTTGCGGCCGACACCGGGAAGCTGTTCGAGGGCGTCGCGGTTCGCCGGAACTTCCCCGCCGTACTCGCGCAGCAGCAGTTCCGACAAGGCGACGAGGTTCTTTGCCTTGTTGCGAAACAGGCCGATCGATTGCACGTAGGGGATGAGGCCGTCGACGCCGAGCCTGGCGATCGCGGCCGGCGTGTTGGCGACGGGAAACAGCGTCGCCGTGGCCTTGTTGACACCCTTGTCGGTCGCCTGCGCGGACAGCACCACGGCGACGAGAAGCTCGAACGGCGTCCGGAACTCAAGCTCGGAAGTCGGGTGCGGATTGGCGGCGCGCAGGCGCGCGAAGATCGCGTGGCGCTTCTGCGCGTTCACGGCTTTGCCGAGGTAGCGGGCGTCGCGCCGGCCGCGAGTTGCGCGAGCCGCGCGAGGCGTGCCGGCTCGCCGGCCTTGATTCCCGGGTCGTCCTTCAACGCCGCATGCGCCTTGGCCGCCCATGGCTTCGCGCCGGCGGCGTCGTTGCGCGCCAGCGCGATCTCGGCCAGTTCCTCGTAGACGTAGCCATCGGTCTCGCCAAGCCGGTCGTATTCGGCGAGCAGCGCCCGCTGGGTCTTTTCGGCGTCGTCGAGGAGGCCGAGCGAACGCTGCGCGCGCGCGATCATCCACTTCGCGACGCGGATACCGGCGGCGTCGCCGCGGTCCTCCCAGGCCGGCAGCGCCTTCTTGAAGTAGTCGAGCGCCTGCGCGTAGTCGGTCTGTTCGAGGTACGTCTGGCCGATGTTGTTGTACAGCGAGGCGAGCCAGCGCCGGGTGCGGACGTCGGTGCTGCGCTCGGTCATTGCCACCGCTTTGAGGTTCCACTCGAGGCGCTCCGTGACCGGTGCCGCGATGCCGAGCATGTGCGCCGCGTCGACGGCGTAGAACGCGTCGTCGTTGCATTCGGCGAGCGCGAGCGCCTCGACGAACAGCGGCACGGCGCGCTCCGGCGCGCCTGCCGAATTGAAGGTGCGGCCGCGCTCGAGCAGGTAGCGCACGCGCACGAGCGAGGGCGCGCCGTCGAGCCGCGCGGCCACCGCGTCGAGCGTCGCGTGCGCTTCGGCGAACTGGCGGCGCAGCCCCTGCGTCCGCGCGATCTGGGTGGCGACGATCAGCGCCTGCGGGTCTCCGGTAGGCCACCGCGCGAGTTCCGCCCGGAACCGCTGCTCGGATAGGGCGGGCTTGTCGTAATCCCATTGCTGGTCGAGCGTGGCGGAGAACACGGCGAGGGTCGGCGTTGCGGCGGCGGCGGGCATGAGCGGACAGGCGGCAAACGCCAGAAGAAGAACAAGGACTCGCGCGGGCATCACGCCGCCGATCGTCCGCCCGGCCCGGCGGCGCGCCGCGCGCGGGCCCGGATGAGCGCCGCGGCGACGGCCTGCCGGCGATGGGCGCGTTCGGGGTCGACGTCGGCGGGCGCATCCGGATTCACAGCGGGGACGGCGGCGTCGGCCGCGGCGGCGGCGAGCCGGTGCGCCCGCGCGTCGAAGCGGGCGCGTGCCCGTTTGGCGTCGTCGTCGCTCCAGATCCGGCCGGCGACGACGATCGCGATGCAATCGACGGGACATGGCGCGACGCACAGGTCGCAGCCGGTGCACAGCGCCGGAAGCACCGTATGCATGCGCTTGGCGGCGCCGACGATCGCGTCGACCGGACAGGCCTCCCGGCACAGCGTGCAGCCGATGCAGCGCGCCTCGTCGATGCGGGCGACCATCAACGGTTGGTGGCGGCCATGGGCCGGATCGAGCGGGACGCGCGGTCGCGCCGTCAGCGCCGCGAGCGCCGCGATGGTCGCGTCGCCGCCGGGCGGGCAGCGGTTGATGGCGTCGCCGCAGGCGATCGCCTCCGCATAGGGACGGCAGGCGACGTAGCCGCAGCGCCGGCATTGCATCTGCGGCAACGCGGCGTCGAGCTGATCGGCGAGGAGGGCGATGGCGATGGCGTTCATCAGGCGCAATTCTAGCGCCAGGAGCGGGGAACGCCCGCGCGTTTGCTAGACTCCATTGACGCTCCGTCGCTCCGACTTCGTGCCTTCTGCCTATTTCCGCCAACCACCCGATGCGGGGCTCCTCGCCCGCGTCGCGTCGCGCCTGCTTGCGCTGCGCGGGTGGCGCATCGTGCTGCCCGAGCGCGTGCCGGCGCGGTGCGTGATCGTGTTCTATCCGCATACGTCGAACTGGGATTTCCCGATTGGCCTGTTGGGGAAATGGGCACTGGATCTTCGCATCCGCTGGGTCGGCAAGGATTCGCTGTTCCGCTGGTGGCCGGCTGGTGCGATCTTCCGGCGTTGGGGCGGCATCCCCGTCAATCGGCGGGAGCGCACGGGATTCACCGAGCGGCTGGCACAGGAATTCGCGCGCCGGGACGCCTTCCACCTTGCCATCGCTCCCGAGGGCACGCGCGGGCGAACCGAGGGCTGGAAGTCGGGCTTCTACCACATCGCCCGGGCGGCGCGGGTACCGATCGCCCTGGCCTTCATCGATTACCCGCGGCGCGAGGTCGGGTTTGGCGGGTGCGTCGAATTGACCGGCGACGCGCGCGTCGACATGACGCGGATCGCCGACTTCTACGCGGACAAGACCGGACGGCGGCCAGAGCGGCAGGGACCGGTGCAATTCGCCAGCACCGAGGCCCGCTAGCGGCGACTGCCGCGGGGCAGCCGGGGTTTGCAGCGCATCGCCGCCGAGCCGACAATGGGCGCCTGCGGCCCTGACAATCGCCACGCCGATGCGCATCGCTCCCGCACCTCCGCCTGAATCCGGTGGCGACGATCGCCGCGCGCAGGATCACGGCCATCGTCATGGGTCATGGTCACGGCGAAGGGCACGGTCACGGCGAAGGACATGGCCCGCCGCACGGGCATGGCCCACCGCATCGGGTCGCGGCGTCCGGCGTGATGGGCACGCTCGCCATCGCGCTCGGCCTTACCGCCGCCTTCGGTATCGTGGAGGCGATCGGTGGCTTCCTTGCGGGCTCGCTCGCGCTGATTTCGGATGCCGGGCACATGGCGACGGACGCGGCGGGGCTCGTGGTCGCGCTGATCGCCCAGGTCGTTGCCAATCGCCCGCCGTCGCGCCGCGCCTCGTACGGCTACGCGCGCGCCGAAGTCCTCGCCGCGTTCATCAATGCGCTGGCGATGCTGGCACTGGTCGTCTGGATTGCGGTGGAGGCGGTTTCGCGCCTGCTCGTGCCCACGCCGGTCGCGGGCTCGCTGGTGATGGTGGTTGCCGCCGGAGGTCTCGCGGTCAACGGCATCGTCGCCTGGTTGTTGTCGCGCGCGGGCGGGAGCATGAATGCGCGCGGCGCGCTGCTGCACGTGTTCGGGGATCTGCTGGGATCGGTGGCGGCGCTGGTTGCCGGCGCGGTCATCCATTTCACCGGCTGGACCCCGGTCGATCCGCTGCTGTCGGTCGTCGTCGCGCTCCTCATCCTGCGCTCGACGTGGGAGTTGCTCCGGGAGTCAACCGGCGTGCTGATGGAGCGCGTGCCGCGCCACTTGTCCTACGAGGCGATCGGCCGGGCGCTGGCCGCCTTGCCGGGGGTGGCCGGCGTCCACGACCTGCACGTCTGGACCATGAGCGCGCAACGGGTCGCGTTGTCCGCGCACGTCGCGCTGGCCGATGGCGAGGCCTGGCTGCGAACGCTGGCCGCGGCCCAGCGGTTGCTCGCCCGCGATTTCGGCATCGACCACGTCACGCTGCAGCCGTCGTGGCCGGCGCCGCCGCCCGACCGGCGGGTCATCCCGGTCGCGCCGGCCGCCGGTACGGAGCCCGAGCCGCGTTTGCACTGAACCGGGTCGACTCGTTGCGGAGTAGCCCGGCGTTGAGCGCAGCGAAACCCGGGGCAGACAATCCTGCGCAGCGCCGACCCGGGTTTCGCTGCGCACAACCCGGGCTACAGCCACTGCGCCCGGCGGAAGCGCCAGAAGAGGACGGCGTCGATGACCAGCATCACCAGCAGCGCGAAAGGATAACCCGTCGCCCACTCGAGCTCGGGCATGTGCCTGAAGTTCATCCCGTAGATGCCGGCGATCAGCGTCGGGACCGTGATGAGCGCGCCCCACGCCGCGAGGCGCTTGGTCACTTCGCTCTCGGACAGGCTGATCATCGCGATGTTGACGGTGATCGCGGTGGCGAGCATTTCCCGGATGTTCTCGATGGCCGCGTTGATCCGCGACAGGTGGTCGTAGACGTCGCGGAAATACTCCTGCGCGCCGACCACCAATTGCGGCACCCGCCCGCCGTAGAGCTTGCCGACCGCCTCCATCAGCGGCGCCGTCGCATGCTTCAGCGTCATCAGGCGGCGTTTCAACGCATAGAGCTCCTCGATCCGGCTCTTGGTCGAGGAGCCGTCGAACAACCGGCTTTCGGCGTCCTCCAGCGACGACTCGAGGTCGTCCAGGACGGGGAAATAGCGGTCGACGATGGCGTCCATGATCGCGTACAGGACAAAGCCCGAACCGATACGCAGCAGCTCCGGCTCGCGCTCGCAGCGCGCGCGCACGTCGACGAATCCCTTCTGGGTCCGGTGCCGGACCGACAGGATGTAGTTCTTGCCGGCGAAGACGTCGATCTCGCCGACCAGCAAGGCCTCGGCGGAGCCTTCGGGCGCGGGCTCGATCGTCTGCACGACGACGAACAGCGAGTCTTCGTACTCCTCGATCTTCGGCCGCTGGTGGCCCTTGTGCGCGTCCTCGATGGCGAGCGGGTGGAGGTTGAATTCCTCCGCCATCTTGTCGAGATCCTCGGGCGTCGGCTGATACAGCGCCACCCAGACGAAGCAGTCCGGGCGGCGCAGATACTCGCTGATGTCCTCGACCGAGATGTTGGCGAGTTTCTTGCCATCCTGGTAGGCGACGCAGTTGACGAGCATGATCGGGGCAGAGGAGGGGGGCTGCCGCGATGATAGCGAGCCCGGAGCATTGCCGCCATGCCACCCCGCGCGGCGGGCTCGGTGCGCCGGGCGCCGGCACATGGGCGCGGCGAGGGCAAGCGGCCGCGGCTGCGCCCGTGGCCGTGGCCGTGGCCCGTCCGACCGGGTAACATCTCACGCCTCGTCCGCCAATTCGCGCGCCGCGACGCCAGCGCGCCCACGGTTCCCTCGCGATGATCATCCGGTCGCTGCTCGACACCGATCTCTACAAGTTCACGATGATGCAGGTCGTGCTGCATCACTTTCCGGGCGCCCAGGTCGAGTACCGGTTCCGGTGCCGCAACCCGACGGTCGATCTCACGCCCTACGTCGACGAGATCCGCGACGAGGTCCGCGCGCTCACCCGCCTGCGCTTCACCGGCGACGAGCTTGCGTACCTGCGCGGCTGGCGCTTTTTCAAGAGCGATTTCGTCGATCTGCTCGGGCTCTTCCAGCTCGACGAGCGCTTCATCGCCGTCGATCGCCTGCCGGGGAGCGACGGTGAAATCGACATCACGATCAAGGGGCCGTGGCTGCACACGATCCTGTTCGAGGTGCCGCTGCTCGCCATCGTCAGCGAAGTCCACTTCCGCAACGCCTGCGCGGATCTGGACCTGGCCGAGGGAAGACGCCGGCTGGCGGCGAAGATCGACTTGATCAACGGCGTTCCGGATCCCGAGTTCCGCATCGCCGACTACGGCACGCGGCGGCGATTCTCGGCGGCGTGGCAGGACGAGGTCGTGCGGACGCTGCAAAAGGGCATCGGCCAGAAATTCGTGGGCACGAGCAACGTCCTCCTCGCGATGCGGCATGGGCTCACGCCTCTCGGGACGATGGCGCACGAATACCTGCAGGCTTGCCAGGCCGTCGGGCCGCGGCTGCGGGATTCGCAGGTGTTCGCGTTCAACACCTGGGCGCGCGAATACCGCGGTGACCTCGGGATCGCGCTGTCCGACGTCTGTGGAATGGATGCGTTCCTGCGCGATTTCGATCTCTTCTTCTGCAAGCTGTTCGACGGCGTCCGCCATGATTCCGGCGACCCGTTCGAGTGGGGCGAAAAGCTGATCGCGCATTATCAGAAAATGCGCATCGACCCGCATGGCAAGACGATGGTGTTCTCCGACAGCCTCAACGTCCCGCTCGCGATCCGCCTGTTCGACTACTTCCGCGGCCGGATGCACACGGCGTTCGGCATCGGCACCAACCTCACCAACGACGTCGGCGTCGAGCCCCTGCAGATCGTCGTCAAGATGACCCGCTGCAACGGCCAGCCGGTCGCCAAGATCAGCGACGAGCCGTCGAAGGCGATGGACTACGATCCGTCGTACGTTGCCTACCTGCGCGAGGTCTTCCAGGTGCCGGTCGCCGCCGAGGGGCCCGTGCGCGAGGGAGGCGCCTAGGGCCGCGGCACCCGGCGCGGCCGCTGCAGATGCCCCTTGTTCGTGTAAAGTTATCCGATGGCTAACCCGACCACCGATTCCCCCGCCGCCGAGTCGGTGGCTCCGCCGACGGGCGCCGCGCAGCGGCGACAGGATCGCCGTCTGCGCCTCGACGAAATCCTGAGTCTGATGGTCGCCGACGGCCTCGTCGCGCCGGTCGATGCCGAGAAGCTGGCCAAGCTGCGCTCGAGCCGCATCGAGCATCCGCTCGAGTTGATCGCCGAGCAGAAATGGAAGTCGCTCGTGCCGCCGCATCGGCTGCTGGGGCTCGAAGGGCTGGTCGAGTGGCTCGCCGACAAGCTCGGCGTCCGCTACCTGCACATCGACCCGCTGAAGATCGACTTGAGCGCGGTCACGCAGTCGATGTCGAACGCCTACGCCGAGCGCTACCGCATCCTGCCGGTGGCGGTGACGCGCGACCGGCTCACCGTCGCGACGGCCGAGCCGTTCGTCCGCTCGTGGGCCGACGAGCTTTCGCAGATGCTGCGCACGAAGGTCGAGCTCGTGTTCGCCAATCCCGCGGACATAAGGCGCTACCTCGGCGAGTTCTACAACCTCGCCCGGTCGATGAAAAAGGCGCAGGAGAACGCGCCCGGCGAGGTGTCGCTCGCCCGCAACTTCGAGCAGCTGGTGGCGCTCGGCGGTCAGCTCGACGCCAACGACAGCCACGTCATCCACATCGTCGACTGGCTGTGGCAGTACGCGTTCGAGCAGCGCGCCTCCGACATCCACATCGAGCCGCGCCGCGACGTCGGCGTGGTGCGCTTCCGGATCGACGGCATCCTGCACCAGGTGTACACGATCCCGACGCCGGTGCTGATCGCGATGACGTCGCGGATCAAGCTGCTCGCGCGGATGGAGATCGTCGAGAAGCGCCGGCCGCAGGACGGACGGATCAAGACGGTGACGCCCGGGCGGCGACGAGGTCGAGCTGCGGATCTCGACGATGCCGACCGCGTTCGGCGAAAAGCTCGTGATGCGCATTTTCAGCCGCGAGGTGCTGGTTCGCGATTTCAGTGACCTGGGCTTCTCCGGCGACGACTGGGACCGCTGGGAGCAGATGACCAAGGAGCCCAACGGCGTCATCCTGGTGACCGGCCCCACCGGCTCCGGCAAGACGACGACGCTTTATTCGACGCTGAAGCTGCTCGCGACGCCGGAAGTGAACGTCTGCACGATCGAGGACCCGATCGAAATGATCGAGCCGGCATTCAACCAGATGCAGGTGCAGCCGATCATCGGCGTCGATTTCGCGCACGGCGTGCGCACGCTGCTGCGGCAGGACCCGGACATCATCATGGTCGGCGAGGTCCGCGACCGCGAGACCGCCGACATGGCGGTGCAGGCGGCGCTGACCGGTCACCTCGTGCTCTCCACGCTGCACACCAACGACTCGCCGACCGCGGTCACGCGGATGATCGATCTCGGCGTGCCGCGTTATCTCATCAACTCGACGCTGCTCGGCGTGATGGCGCAGCGGCTCGTGCGCACGCTGTGCCCGCACTGCAAGGCGCCGGTCGAGCCGCCCGACGACGACACCTGGCGGGCGATCACCGCGCCGTGGCGCGCGGAAAAGCCCGCGCAGGTCATGGGGCCGGTCGGCTGCCTCGAATGCCGGATGACCGGCTTCCTCGGGCGGATCGGGCTCTACGAGATCATGTTGATGTCGCCCGCCATCCGCAAGATCGTCGTCGGCGACTACGACGACGCGAAGATCCGCGACCAGGCTTTCAAGGACGGCATGAAGCCGCTGCGCGTGTCCGGCGCGATGAAGGTCGCCGCGGGCATCACCACCGCCGAGGAAGTGATCAAGGTCGCGCCGCTCGCGTGACGGCGCCCCCGGCGGCGGCGCGTTTCATTCGCACACGGTGCCCGGCGGGGCGAAGACCTCGCGCGTGATGAGTTTGGTTTGCTCCACCCCGTTCACCGTATAGGCGAAGGTGGCGTGGTTGCCGTCGGCGAAGACGAAGCTCGCGGTGCCCACTTCCGTCGCGACCACTTTGGCCGGGTCGAACGGCAGCACGTTGAACGGCGGCCCCCGGGCCGTGAACAGCCTTCCGGAATAGGCACTCGCAGCGGTCTTTTCCGCCCTCACCACGAGCCACAGCGGCTTGCCGTCCTGCCCGTACGTGAACCAGGTCGCGAAGATGACGTCGCCCTGGTGCGTGAGGTTGACGCCCCAGCCCGATTCGGCGCCCGCCGGGGCAGCCCACCACAGGTCCTGGAAGTGGCTCGCCAGCGCGAGGTCGGGCTGCGCGCCCCACGTGCAGACGGGGACGGGTGCGGCGAAGACTTCGCGCGTGATGTTCTTGGTCTGCGTCGGGCCGCCGATGGTGTAGGCGAAAATGGCGTTATCGCTGTCGGTGAAGGTGAAGGTGGCGGTCCCGACCGCCGTGCCCTTTACCTGCGCGGGGTCGAACGGCATCGCGCTGAACGCTGGACCAGTGGCCCGGTAGAGCGTTCCCGCGTAGACGTTCGGCGCCGTCGGCGTCGCCGCGACGACCATCCAGAGCGGCGAACCGTCGAGGTCGTAGGTGAACCACGAGGCAAAGACGGTATCGCCCTGGTGCGCGATGCCAATGCCCCAGCCGGGCTCCGAGAACGCCGGGGCGTTCCACCACAGGCCGCCGTAGTTGGGTGCCGGGGGCACGTTATACGGAATGACGACCACATCGTCGCCACCGCCCGCGACGCTCGCCATGCGCGCCAGGCGGGCGCGGGCGACCGGATCCCCGCGCACGTGGGCGTCGAGGAACGTGACCGACCACGTGAAGATGTCGTTGGTCGAGGGGACGTCGAAGCCGTGCTCCACGCCCTGGAGCGCGACCAGTTCGCGCGGACCCGAAAGGCGGCCGATGCCCTCGAACGTCTCGGCGATCGGCGCCGTGGTGTCGGCGGTGCCGGCGATGGCGAGATAGGGCAGCGCGATGCCGTCGAGCCCATGCTGGTCGCGGCCGAATGCCGGAAAGAACACCTGCCCGAAATACGGGACGTAGCCGACCGCGGCCTTGAGGCGCGGATCGTTCGTCACCTGCGTCCACGACTGCCCGAACGACGTCGTCATTCCCGCGCCGGCCATGAGCATGATCGACTCGCCGCCGAGGCTCGCGCCGAAGCCGCCGATGCGGCCCGCGTCGATCCGGTCGCGCCATTGCGGGTGCGCGAGCAGCAGGTCGATCGTGGCCGACAGCGACAGCGGCCGCAATGCCTGCAGGGCGAGGAAGTCCTTTGCGTGGGTCACGATCTGCACGACGTCCGCGAAGTCGTCGAGCGAGAGGTCGGAGATGCGGAAGTCACCGTGAAACGGCGCCGCCACCACGTACCCGTAGCTGGCGAAGATGCCCACCGCCGCGATGTAGTCGTTGGAGATCGGGCTCCCGCCATAGCCGTGGGAAAACAGCAGCACCGGGAAGCGGCTGGTCGCGTCCGGCCACAACGGTGCGTCGGCGCCGCGCTGCATGTGCGGCACGATCCGGCCGGTGGGCAGCGCATAGTTGGGGCGCGGATCGTCCGCCGCCGTCGGATGGCATACCAGCACGACATCCGTCACCGCGCGCCCGGCGAACGAGCCGAACACGCTGCTGTCATTGGGCGCGGTTACGGTCACCGCCAGCGTGTTCGCGGCGTCGCTCAGGAGGTCGGTCGCGTAACGCGGGGTGCCGTCGCCGCGCGCCAGGCCTTCCCAATAGGCCTGCACGTCTTCGCCGGGCAGGAGCCGGCCGAAGTCCTGCGTCACGTTGCTGCAGGCAACCGGGTACGGCCCGGGCGGGAGCGGCGGCACGGGGAAGGTCGCCGCCGCCGATGCCGCCAATGCGACCCCCACGAGGGCGCCGCAGAGCGCGATCCGGGCCCATGAACGCAGTGCCGATCGCCGTGAGCCGTGCAAAGCCCTGTTGGGGGCGGTATTGCGCGAGTTCATGTCGCCTCCAGGTCGGAATCCGTCCGGATCGGATAACATTTGCCGTTCAATAGTTCCGTCGCCGGCGGCCGTTTTGCCGATGTCGTATCCTGTCGCCATTTCGGGGAGCCCGCTTGAACCAGATAGAAAAGCGCCTGCGCGCGCTCGCGCCCGGCGTTCTCGCAACGCTGCGGCGGGGCATCGAGAAGGAAAGCCTGCGCGTGAAGCCGGATGGCATGCTGGCCGATACCCCGCATCCGCGAGGGCTCGGGTCGGCGCTGACCCATCCGCACATCACCACCGATTTCAGCGAGTCGCAGGTGGAGTTGATCACCGGCGTTCATCCCGGCATCGACGCATGCCTCGCCGAGTTGACCGAGCTCCATCAGGTCGTCTACCGGGAAATCGGCGACGAATTGCTATGGTGCGCGAGCATGCCGTGCAAGCTGCCGGACGACGACGACATCCCGATCGGCCAGTACGGAACCGCCAATGTCGGCCGGATGAAATCCGTGTATCGGCAGGGCCTCGCGCATCGGTACGGCCGGCGGATGCAGACCATTTCCGGCATCCACTACAACTTCTCGCTGCCGGAGGAAGCCTGGCCGATGCTGAAGGCAGCGGATCAGGACGACGGTCCCGCGGACGCCTACCAGGACCGCGGTTACTTCGCGCTGATCCGCAACTTCCGGCGGCATTCGTGGCTGCTGCTGATCCTGCACGGATCGTCCCCGGCGGTGTGCGGCTCGTTTCTCGGCGCGCACCCGCATACGCTGACGGCGTGGGAGACCGGAACCTTCATCGCACCCTACGGGACGTCGCTGCGCATGGGGCGACTGGGATACCAGAGCGATGCCCAGGCGTCGCTGGCGGTCAGTTTCAACAGTCTCGGCGGTTACGCGGCGTCGCTTAATCGCTCGCTCACCGAAGTCTATCCGCCGTACGAGGCCATCGGCATCGCGGACGGCGACAACTACCGGCAGCTCGCCACGACGCTGCTGCAAATCGAAAACGAGTTCTACGGAACGATCCGGCCGAAACGGCGCATTCGCCGCGGCGAGCGCGCGCTGCGCGCCCTGGGCGAGCGCGGCGTCGAATACGTCGAGGTCCGCTGCGTCGACGTCAATCCGTTCCACCCGATCGGCATCGGCGCCGACGAGATCCGCTTCATGGACATCTTTCTGCTCCATTGCCTGCTGCACGACAGCCCGAACGATTCGCCGCGGGAGATCGCCGCCATCTCGCGCAATCAGCACCTCGCCGCCGAACGCGGCCGCGACCCGGCCCTGCGCCTCGATCGCGACGGCCAGCCGGTCGCCCCGTCCGAATGGGGCGCCGAACTGCTTCGCGAATGCGCGCCGATCGCCGCGGCGCTCGATGGTGCGCACGGCGGGCACGCCTATCGGGACGTGCTGTCCGCCGCCGTCGATGCCTTGGCGGACACGGCCACGCTGCCCTCGGCCAGGGTGCTGCGCGAGGCCGAGCACGACTATGGCAAGTCGTTCCCGCGCTTCGCCCTCGACTACTCGCAGCGTCATCGGCGCGCGCTGCTGGACCTTCCGCTCGACGGCGCGGTGGCCGCGCGTTACCGGCAGATGGCCGAAGAATCGCTGGCGCTACAGCGCAAGGTCGAGGCGGCGGACACCGTCCCGTTCGAAATCCATCGTCAGCGCTACCTGGGGCAGGATCTGATGAGCGGGCCGCATTTCCGCGCGCCGACCTGAATCGCGTCAACGATCCATATGGGGCCGCGATGCCTACGTAAAATACAAAAGCGAAACGAGGGAGGAATGCCCTCGGCGATGGGGTGGCGGGGCACCCGCAGATTCCGCTCGGTGAACCAAAACAAGAAAAAGACATCCAATTGCGCGGGAATTCTGCCCCATCCGGCGGTCTCAGACAGTCCATTGATGTGGGGCTCGAGACATGGGGCCTTTTCGCAGCAGAAGAGGAGTTCGCGCCATGCAATATTTACAAGCCCTGCGGAGTCTGGTTGCCGTTGCGTTCCTCTGCCTTTCAGCACCTTTGCTTGCCGCGATCCAGTTGACACCCGTCGTGTCGAGCGGCTTGTCAAGCCCGATCTTCGTCGGGCACGCCGGCGATGGAACCAACCGGCTTTTCATCGAGGAACAAGGTGGGGTCATTCGCGTCCTGCAACCGGGCGCCTCCCTGCCAACAGTCTTTCTCGACATCCACACAAAGTCGTTTCCGGCGGCGAGCGCGGACTGCTGGGCCTCGCCTTCCATCCGCAATACGCGAGCAACGGGCGGTTCTTCGTCTATTACACGCGTCCGCAGGATGGCACGATCGTCATCGCGGAATACCGGCGTGTCCGGCGACCCGAACGTCGCCAACACCACCGAGACCATTATGTTGACGATTCCACATCCCACGAACACCAACCATAACGGCGGCATGCTTGCGTTCGGACCGGACGGATATCTTTATGTCGGCGTCGGCGACGGCGGCTCCGGCAACGACCCGCCGAACAATGCGCAGAACATCAACGTTCTGCTCGGCAAGATTCTCCGCATCGACGTCGATCATCGACGCCAGGCACGCCCTATTCGTCGCCGCCCGACAACCCGTACTTCGGGCAAAGCGGGACGCGACGAGATCTTTTCGATCGGCTGGCGCAATCCGTGGCGCTTCAGCTTCGATCGTCTCACGCACCAGCAATGGGTTGCGGACGTCGGCCAAGGCACGCGCGAGGAGGTCGACACGCCCGTCGTGAAGGGAGGCAACTACGGTTGGCGGGTTTACGAAGGGTTCAACTGCACGGGCAACGATCCATCGCTGTGCAATCCCGCGAACTATATCTTTCCGATCTTCGACTACACGCACACTGGTGGCCGCTGCTCGATCACCGGCGGCTATGTCTATCGCGGCACCGCGGGCGCGCTGCCGCAAGGGACGTACGTCTACGGCGATTACTGCTCGGGCGAGATTTTCGCGTGGGACGGCTCGACTCAGAGCGTCCTGCTCGATACCACGATGAACATCTCGTCGTTCGGCGAGGACGAGGCGGGCGAGCTATACGTCGTCAACCTCGGCGGCACGGTGAGCAAGATCGTGGCGTCGCCTGCACGTACGATATCTTCCCCACGAGCCAGAGCTTCGCTGCAAGCGGCGGCACCGGCACGGTCAACGTGACCGCCGGCGCCGGATGCGGCTGGACCGCGCGTGGCCGAACGCGCCATGGGTTCACATCACGTCGGGCGCGAGCGGCAGCGGCAACGGCACCGTCGGCTATAGCGTCGATGCCAACACGTCTACTTCGTCGCGGTCGACCAACCTGACGATCGCCGGCAAGACCTTCACCGTGACCCAGGCGGGTGCGGCGTGCACATACGGCATCACACCCACCAGCCAGAACTTCAGCGCCAGCGCCGGCACCGGCACCGTTGCCGTGACCGCCGGAAGCGGATGCCCTGGACGGCAGTCACCAACGCCACGTGGATTCACGTGACCTCGGGCGCGAGCGGCAGCGGCAACGGCAGCGTCGGCTATAGCGTCGACGCGAATACGTCGTCGTCGCAGCGTTCGGGCACCTTGACGATCGCCGGCAGGACCTTCACCGTCACCCAAAGTGGCGCCGTCACATGCACTTACGCGATCGCGCCCACGTCGGCGTCGTATACCAGGACTGGCGGCAGCGGCAGCGTTACGGTCACAGCGCCGGCGGGCTGCAACTGGACTGCGTCAGCAACGACAGTTGGATTACGATTACGAGCGGGGCGAGCGGCAGCGGCAACGGAGCAGTCGCCTATTCGGTCGGCCCGTATGGAGGTCCGTCGAAAAAGCGGAACGGAACGCATGACGATCGCCGGAAAACTTTTTCGATCCAGCAGACGAAGTAGGGGGCCATGCCTCGATGAAATGCCTGCGCCGCCCCTTTCTTGTGTTTGCGATATGGCTTTTGGGGGCCGGCGCAGCATTCCCTGTCGAGATCGTCGGCTCGGTCGCGGCCGTTCGTGACGCGGTATTCGTGGAGGCCGGCGCGCGCCGGCAACCTTGAGTGGCTGAAGGGGATGCGCGACCACATCAAGGCGGGGTAGGCCGGCGGCCCGATGTGGACGCAGGAAAACGCTCGCTTGCGACAGCGTATCGCCGAACTTGAAAGCCTGAGCGCGACGGACCGTCTTACCGGCGCTTGGAACCGCGTGCAGCTCGAGCGCATGGTCAATGCGGAAATCAACCGGGCCAAGCGCTCCGGTCAGCCGGTCACGTTGATCTTGCTCGACATCGACCATTTCAAGCCAGTCAACGATGTATACGGGCACCTCGCCGGCGACGCCGTCCTGAGGGAATTTGTTGGCCGCATTCGGGAGCACATGCGCGACATTGACTCACTGTTCCGGTGGGGAGGCGATGAGTTCGTCGTACTGGCCCCGTCCATCGGATACCAAGGCGGTGCCGTTCTGGCCGAGCGCTTGCGCACGACCATCGACCCCGCGCCGTTCGCGAACGTCGGGCCGCTCACCGCCAGTCTGGGCGTAACCGAGCACCTGGACGGCGAAAGCGTGGACAGTTGGTTCCTGCGAACCGACCAAGCGTTGTACAGCGAAGTCGGCAGGTCGAAACCGGGTGCACATCGACCGGCAGGGTAGCTCGGATTCGTTGCCCATCGGACCGGCATAGGAGTGCTCCGGCTCAACTGGCAAGAAGCCTACGAGTGCGGTGACCGACGATCGACTCGCAGCATCGCGAACTATTCGACCTTGGCAACGCGCTGATCGCCGTGGCGATCGGGCAGCACGTGGAGTCAGGGTTGTGGCGGCCGGCGCCGGATTCGATGCTGGCGCATGTGGCGCTGCACTTCAGGAACGAGGAAACGGTGCTGGCCCAGCACCGCTATGCGCGATTCGCCGAACACCAGCGTGCCCACGCCGCTCTTTTGAACCGCGCCGACGAGCTCAAGGTCGCCGTCGAAGTTGGAGATGCCACACTGGGCGATCTGGTCAACTTCCTCGTCAACGACGTCATCGTCTTCCATCTCCTAAAAATCGATACGGACTTCTACCCGTTGTTACGGCGCGAGAACGGTGGCAGTGCAGACAGCGCTCGCTCGTAGCGCGTCGCGCCAGCGACCCGACCGTCTGCTGCTTAGCTGTTCGCATGACCGCTCAGGGGTAAGCGTCCGGGCAATACCGTCTGGACGGGCCGCAAGTGGCCGGAGATGATCGCGGGGCGGATGCGACTGGAACGTGTCCAGGACTTCGATCATGGACACAACAATTCGACCGATCATCGCGGGGGCTGACCGGCTCTCATATCGACGACACGCGCTGAACTTCAAGCGGAAGCTGGTCACGCTGACGCTGGCGCCTGGGGCGTCGGTTGCACGCATTGCGCGCGAGCACGGGGTCAATGCCAACCAGGTGTTCTCGTGGCGCAAGCTCCACCGCGAGGGGCGGCTGGGTTCGACCGATTTGGATGAAGCGCGATTGCTCCCGGTGAACGTAGTTGCTCCAACAAAGGCCGCAGCGCGAAGCCTGAGGAACCCGGTCTTCAAGGGAAACCGTATAGCGGCCGGCTGCGCGTCGAATGCGCCCATGCCCACCTCATCATCGAAGGCAGCCCGGATCCGCAGGCGCTGCGGGTGGTGCTTAAGCACCTGCTGCGATGATCGGCCTGCCGATGGGCACGCGCGTCTGGCTCGCGGCTGGAGTCACCGATATGCGGCGCGGGTTCGACGGGTTGGCGGCATTGGTGCAGACCACCCTCGCCGAGAATCCGTTCGCGGGACACGTTTTTGTATTTCGCGGCAAGCGCGGCGATCTGGTCAAGCTGCTGTGGTGGAGCGGCGATGGCATGAACCTGTACGCGAACCAACTGTCTTCATACTGCACCTCCTTCTCTGATGCGAGGACTTTGATGCCTTCGCTGTCTTGATGGCCGCCGCTCGATCGACGAGCCGGTCCCATCGACTGCAGTGCTTGATCGGCGGATTCGGTCCTGGCTGCCTCGTACAGGTACGCGTGGGCATTGTAGGCGTGCCTTGTGACGAGGCCGTGCTCCGCCCATCGGATGAGCGTGTCCTCGTGGATTCCGAAGCGAGCTGCCGCTTCTCGTCTTCGTCAGCATTCCCCGGTCCCGCAGTCGGTCGTAGCGCGAGCGGAGGCCATAGTGGTGGACGAGATAGGCGACCCGCAAGGCGGTGAACCGGGCGTCGCCTCGGCCGCGCCGCGCCGATCCGCCGGGGCGGATTCCTCGCTCGTTGAGTAGGTCGGCGATCTCGGCGTAGATGTGGTCGTCGAGCAGCTTGTCGACGAGCTCGACGACTTCGCGGCTGCGTCTTCACCTGCTGCGCCGAGGACTTGGGGTTCAGCGTCGTGAGCGTCTCGGTCTTGCCGCCCTTGAAGCGGACATGGACCTTCGTGGTTCCTTCGGCCGGGAGCTTGACGAGCGTGACATCCTCGATGATGTAGGCGAGCATTCGCTTGCGCTCGCGGTTCGGCGTGCCCGGGTCAGCCCACAGTCGCTTGAAGTCCGTGGTCATCGCGACGAGCCGCTCGCGGATCGCGTCGTCGAGGACGAGCTCGGTCCTCCTGCCGCTCGCGCTCTCGTTCCTCTCGCGCCTTGGCCAATGCGCGCAGCTTGTCGTTCCATTCGCGCCTCGAGCGTGTCGGCGACGAGGCGGTTGCTCGGGATCGACCAGCATGAAGCGACGCTGCGCGAGATCGGCTTCGATCTGGGCGCGCTCGACCGCGCGACGCCGCAGCTGATCGGCCTCCTCGTACCGAGCTTCGATCTCTCGTCGGATCTCGAGCGCCAACTCGACGGCGGCCGGCGTCATCTTCTCGGCGACCAGCGCTCCGATCGCCTCGTCGATGGGCGGCCCTGCGATCGACTGGCAGTTCGGCTCGGCCGCGAGTGCCGTGCGCGCGGTCGCAGACGTACCATGCCTCCAGCCTTCCGCGCCGCGCGGCGTATCGCGACGCGGAAATGTCTGCCGCATCGCCCGCACACCGCGCGCCCCTGCAGCAGCGCCGCACCCTCTCGCGGCGGCGAGGCGCGCGCGGCGTCGTAGCCTCGGCCGTTGGTCTCGAGGAGCTTGAGGTTCTGCTGGAATCGCTCCCAGGTGATGTAGCCGGGATGAGCGTTCGGGATGCAGGCGAGCCAGTCGCTGCAGTTGCGCGCTTTCGCTGCACTCTTCTTCCCGTCGGCGGCTCGCCGATAGCGCCGGCGGCCGTACGCGTAGGCGCCCGCGTAGCGCGGGTTGTGCAGCGTGCGCATCGCCGTCGATGCGGTCAGCGGCCGGAAGATCGTCGCCGTCGCGGTTGCGCAGACGAGAGGGGAAGCGAAGCCCCTCGTCTCGAAACACCTTGACCGTCTGGCAGGCGGAGCCCACGCGCGAGAACGTCTCGAAGAAGTAGGCGATCGTCTCCCGGATCTGCGCGTCGGGGTCGAGGACCACGTTGCCGGCCTCGTCGTACACGAAGCCGGTGGGCAGCGACGCAGCGATACTCGCCTCGCCGCACCTTGTTCAGGATCCCGCCGCGCAGTCTGGCCTTGAGGACATGCAGCTCGGCCTCGCTCATCGTTCCCTTGAGGCCGAGCAGGAGCCGGTCGTTGAAGCTCGCGGGATCGTACACGCCGTCCTCGTCGAGGATCAGCGTGTCGGCCAGCGCGCAGATCTCCAGCAGGCGATGCCAGTCGGCGTTGTTCCTCGCCAGGCGCGAGACCTCGAGCCCCATGACGATGCCGGCGCGGCCCATGCCCACGTCGGTGACCAGGCGCTGGAAGCCCTCGCGCCACGCCGCCGACGCGCCGGACTCGCCCTGGTCGCTGTCGATGACGATGATCCGATCGTCGCGCCAGCCGAGCGCGGTGGCGCGCGCCGCGAAGCGCGTATTGGCGCTTCGTGCTCTCGACGTTCTCGATGACCTGCTCTCATCGACGACTGCCGGATGTACAGGTAGGCGCCGCGCTCGAGGTGGTGCGGCTGGACTTTGAGCGACTCGTTCATGGTGCTCTCCGGTCAGTGGTCTTCATCGCCATTGCGGCGAAGACGTGAATGACGGCGCTGCGTTCGCATGGCGCTGTCGGACTCGACGATGGCGCAGCGAATCGGCTGCCCGCCGTGGCGCGTCGCGGCGGCCAGCGCCCGCGCCCAGCCCCACATGCCTCGACGAAGAAAGAGCGCGAGCCCGCTGCGGGCCTCGGGCGGCAGCGCCTCACCAAGCGCGGCCATGCGCAGCGTCTCGTACTGGGCGGCGACGGTCGATGGCTGCGGGCGAACACGTCTCCGCGGCACCCGGCGTCATCGGGCAGTTTTTTTTCCACTGACCGCGCGCTCGATCGTCCTCGGATGCACGTCGAGGCCGAACTCGCTGCCGGATCAACGTCGCCAGCTCGCGCGCCCGGATCGGCTCGCCCGGGACGAGCTGTGCGTCTCGAGGAACGCCAGCACCTCGCCGCTGGAGCTTGTGCGGACCGCGCGGGCCCCGCTTCTTGGGCACCAGCCCCGCAATGCCTGCCTCGTCGAAGTTCGCCTTGGCCTGGTAGTAGGTCGGCCGCGAGACGCCGTACTCGTCGGACGGCGTCCGTCACCGACGCGTTCTCGACCGAGACGCGGCGCAACATCTCGTACTTGACCTGCACGGCGTCGCGCGGATCGAAGAACTCGCTCTCCTGGAACTTCGGATCGCTGACCTTCTCGGGCGCCGGGTTCAACGTGCCCTCTTCGAGGAGGGCGTCGACCTTCGAGCGCGTGCCGTCGTTCTTTGCGGGCACTTCGAGCTCCGAGAAGTTGAAGAGGAGATAAACGTAATTATAATTATGCCGCACATGAAACTCTTGTCAAGCCCCGGCGAACGAGGCGGCGCTACAGCCTCACCACGATTGCAGGGCGGTCGAATGGAAGCCATTCCATTCCAATGATGCGTCAGCGGCGTCAATTGCTTTACATGTGCGGCACAATTCACCTTACACATCATTATTCCGAGTCCCGGATTATTCCGAGTACGGCGTCAATTGACGCCGCACTGTCGGAGGTGACTGGCTCGGAAGGCAGCGAACGATGCTCGGAATAATCAGAGGCCCTTCAGGAAGTCCATAAGGCGGTCGCTGGGCCTGAATCGAGCTATCGGGACTTTCCTCGAAGTTGTATTGGCAAGCGCACGCTCCTTCAGTTGCATGTCTGCGTGCAGGTAGATGGATGTGGTCTCCGGTGATTCGTGCCCGAGCCACAGTGCGATCACGGCCTGGCCGGCGCCGTGGTGAAGCAGGTCCATCGCCAGGCGTGTGTCGAAGCACGTGAGGAGTTACGCGCTTGCGCGCGAGCGATGGGCATTGCCGACGCGCGGCGGGGAGATGCTTGTCGAGCATGTATTGCAGAGCATCGTGGCTCAACGCGGTTCCGCGCGTGGTTGGAAATGCCGGCTCGCCAGGCTCGCCTTGACGCTCGCGCAACCAACTGCGCAACACGACGACGGTGTCTTTGCGCAGCGGCGTGCAACGGCTCTTGCGGCCCTTGCCCTCGCAGCGCACGTGCGCGCCGGAGCCGAGCACGATGTCCTCACAGCGAAGGCCAGTGAGTTCCGCCGCCCGCAGCCCCGTCTGGACGGCCAGCGTCAGAAGAGCCCGATCACGGCGCCCCGACCAGGTCGTGAGGTCAGGCGCGGCGAGCAGCGCGTCGACTTCGACCGACGTCAGAAAGCCGATGGGACAGCGCAGGTATCGCTTGCTCGGCATGGCCAGCACGCGCTGCGCCACCGCGCTGTGCTCCGGTGCATGCAGTGCCACGTAGCGGAAGAAGGAGTGGATCGCAGCGAGGCGCACGTTGCGACTGCGGGCGCTGTTCTTGCGTTCGCGCTCCAGATGCTCGAGGAACGCCGCCAGCAGCGGCGTGTCGAGGTCGGGCACCGTGAGATTCGAGGGGGCCTTGCCCAGGCGCTGCTGTGCGTACTGAAGGAGCAGGCGAAAGGTGTCGCGGTAGCTCGCGACGGTATGAGGGCTCGCCTGACGCTGCTGCATGAGCCGATCCATGAAGAACGCCTGCACAAGTGCGGGCAGCGTACTGATGGCGTTCATGGCCGTTGTCCTTGCCTGGAGCGCTCCACCTGTCTCAGCGCGTAGTGCAGCAGCTTCGGCGTCGCGGTCAAATACCAGTACGTGTCGGTGACGTGCGCGTGCCCGAGGTAGGTCGACAACTCCGGCAGGTGCCGCTCGACGTCGACGCCGTGTTGATACCACCTGAGCAGCGTATTGATGGCCAGTCGATGGCGTAGATCGTGCAGGCGGGGTCCTCGGGAGTCGCCGTCGCCGCGCAAGCCGATCTCATGCGACAGCTTGACGAAGGTCCACCGCACGCACCACTCCGTCAGCCGGGTTCCGCGGTCCGAGACAAAGAAGCTCGGCGTCTCGAGGTCGTGGCACCATCGATCCCGGCGTGCGGCGTAGCGTTGCAATGCGCGTTGCGTGGAGGCGTGCAGCGGCACGTAGCGCGACTTGCCGAACTTCGTGTCGCGAATCGTCAGCACTCCGTTGACGAGATCGACGTCATCGCGGTCGAGTCGCAACGGCTCGTTGGCCCGCAGTCCGGTGGCCACGTACAGGCCGAAGAGCGTGGCGAAGGTATGCGGGCGCAGACCGGTGGCAGACGGTAGGCGCCGGGCGGCCTCGAGCAGGCGCGTGATCTCCTCGTCGCGATAGAGGTAAGGGTCGGGACGATGGTAGCGGTGGGGAAGCAAGTCCGACGGCGGCACGGTGGTACGCGGATCGTTCGCGCTGCAATACAGCGCGAAGCGACGCACCATCCCAAGGCGGTTCGCCCACTGGGCGGGCTGCGCGGCGGCGGGCTGCGTCGCCCAGGCCAATGCGAGCTCGGTGGTGATGTACGCGGCGCCCTGGCGATCGGCGAAGTCGACAAAGCGCTGCAGCAGGCGGCCGGACAGGCGCAGCTTGTAGCCGAGGGCGCGATGCACCGCCAGATACTCATCGAGTGCGGCTTGCAGCTTGCTCATGACGCACCTCCCGGCCACGGCAGTGCAATGCCGCGCAGGGCCGCGATGTCCACCTTGGCGTAGATCTGTGTGGTCGTCGGCTGTCGGTGACGCAGCAGTTGACCGATCTCGCCCAGGGACGCACCGCGGCGAAGCAGATTGGTGGCAAGGGAGTGCCGCAACAGGTGAGCCCCTTTGAACTCGGGGTTCAACCCGGCGCGTCGGAGCGCGCGCCGAACGATGCAGCAAATGGCACTTGGGCCCGCAAGACCCTGCAGCGGCGCCTTCATCCGGATGAACACGCGCCGCGTCGCGCACGCGGGTCGGACGTCACAGAGATAGCAAGCCAGCGCCGCGCCAACTTCGGCGGGCAGCGGCAAGCGCTCCAGCCGCTGGCCCTTGCCCCGCACGACAATCTCGCCGCGCTCCCAGTCCAGATCCTCCAAGGTCATGGCCAGCACCTCGCCGCCACGCAACCCGAGCCGGGCCAGCAGCAGCAGGATCGCGTAGTCGCGCTTGCCCGTCGGTGTGCTGCGATCGCAGCACGCGAGCAATCGCTCGACTTGCTCGGGAGGCAGCGACTTGGGCAGATGCGACAGTCTCCAGCTCGCCACCCCAGGCAGCGTGCGGGCCAAGTCGGTCTGAATGGCGCCACGCTGCAGCAAAAAGCGCAGGAACGAGCGCAGCGCGGTGACGACTCCCTTGCCATGGCTGCGACTCACACGCTGGATCTCGCGAAGAATGAAGCCGTGCAAGTCCTGCGGCTCGCAACTGCTCGAGGCGCAGCGCCTTGCGCCCGAACCGCTCCTCAAGGAAATCCGCGCGCGATGGGCAAGTAGTCGAGACCACCGTTGACCGTGACAGGCCTCGCTCGGAGTGGAGGAACTCCTCGAAATCGCGCGTGAGGCAGGCCGCCGGCAGTTCGATCGATCCTCTGTGCTGCCGCCGCGATGTCGTCACGGTCGCGCAGATACTCGAGAAGCTGCTGACCCGTGGCCCGATCGCCTCGTCGCGTCTTGCTCCGGCGGCGACGGGTTGCCAGGAACTGCGTCAGCCGACCCTCATCAAGCGCTGCCAGAGGCAGTCGGCGCCGCTCGAGCCAGCGGCTGAGATCGGCCAGCAGGTCACACTTTGCGCGAACCGTGTTCTGCGCGTACCCCTTGCGCAAGAGTTGCGCCGCAAAGGCCTCGACGTGGGAGGCCAGCGGCCCAGTGCAGGACTGTCCATCTGGTGCGGTTGCCGCACCATGGCAGAGTGAGCGTCATCGTCCGTCTCCTTGAAGATCCGGGAGGATTCCCGGTTGGAGACGACAGCCGAATAATGCCGAGAAATCAAGCGCCGCTTCTGGCGCGACGTCAAGCAGCGGCACGGCTTGCCGACGACTACCGATGCCGTACTCGGAATAATCCGGGACTCGGAGTTATGCCGCAGGTCGTGGATGCGGGGACCGGGTGGTCCCCGCGGGCGTGCCACTCAAGCTGCGGCTGCATGCGGCGGAAGACGTTCTGGACCGTCCTATTCGCAAGCGTGGCGCCTGTGTGCGAGACGAAGAACGGCGCGCCGAGGTCGGTGGCATGACAGCGATTGCGGGATCGGCCGTAAAAGTCCAACGCCTGCACCACACTGCGTGCAGTGGCAGGCATCGGGACTTTGGAATTTGGTCTGCCGGATGGTGATTGTCCCGCCATGCAAATCAACATCGCTGATGTAAGTTCAGCGCCTCGGACAGACGCAGTCCCGCCGCTGCGATGAGGCCGAACAGCGTGCGATAGGCCATCGGCCGAAGACCGTCTTGCGGGGTGAGGCAATCGTGGCCCGCAGGAGCTGCATGAGTTCCTCGTCGGTATAGATGTGCGGCGCCAGACGTCGGTGGCCCCGGCCAAGGATCCCCAGCGGTGGGACCTCGGTGGCCGGCTCGAACTGACGGTAGTACGCCGCGAAGGGCCGAACGATCTCAAGCCTTCGTGCAGCCGTGACAACGCTCGTGCGCTTCACATGTTCTCGCGCCCATCCAACGATCAGGGCTTGGGTCAAGGGCCCGCGATGGTCGCGTGCGTCGGCGAAGCGGGCGAACCGCATAAGTTCGGTACCCGGCGCGATCAGGTCGAAGCCAAGTTGACGACGTTCCTCCAAGTACTGCTGCACGGCCACGATCATGGAGATGGCGCCGCTCATGCCGGGCTCCCAGGCCAGGGCATGGCAACCGCGCCCAGACGGACGAAGTCGACCTTGGCGTAGATCAGCGAGGTGTCCAACTCACGGTGTCTCAAGAATCGGCGACCTCCTTGAGCGTGCCGCCGGTGTTGAGTAGCCGCCCCGCCAGCGTGTGACGAAGGATGTGCACGCGCGTGTGCGGCAAGCCGGCGCGCCGATAGGCCTCGCGAACGGCCCGCCGAACGACGCCGGCGCCAACCGGCACCTCCACCGGTGCCAGATGCCGCACGAAGATCCGCCGGCTTGAGGTCGGCGGTCGCTCCGAACGGATGTACTCGGCGACGGCGCCCGGTAGTCTGCGGCAACGGAAGGATGTCGACTCGCCGTGACTTGGCCTTGCAGATGCGAACGGTGCCGGCCGTCCAGTCGACGTCGTCGAGCCCCAGGGCGATCACCTCGCTGCTGCGAAGACCCAGATCGACCAGGCATCGCACGATCGCGTAGCAACGCAGGCGCGAGGGAAGGCCCGGTGGGAAGGCGTCGAGCAAGCGTTCGACCTCGGACGGCGTGAGGATCTGGGGCAGTGGTGCCAAGCGCCAGCTTGCGGGAGAGGCGACGATCGGCAGCAGATGTTCGACGCAGACGCCTTCGAACGCACGGAAGCGAAGATAGCTGCGCACGGCCGTCGTCGTGACGCCGGCACTGGCAGCGCTGACGCGCCAGTTCCCGGCGCAAGAACTGTCTGAGTTGGTCTGGTGTCGGCACCCCGGCGTCGCTCACCGTCGATGCCAGAGGTCGTACGATGGCCAGCCTGCGACGACGAGTGCTGGCGGTCAGCCCCTTCATCTGCAAGAGGTGCCGATCGAACCGTTGCAGCTGCTCGTCTCCCGGGCTGCGCGTCTTGGCGTCGAGCCGCACGCCAGCGTCGACGGTGACGGTCTTGAAGTGCTCAAGTGCCGAGCGCACGGATTGCGGCTTGCGTTGAACGGGAGCGATACAGCGGCAGCGCGGCAAGTGCTGCTCGACAAAGCGATTGACGTGACGCTCGAGAGCCGCGAGTTCAAACCGCTGTCGAGTTGCCCAATGCGCGAAGTGCGCGAGGCAATTGAGGTACAGCCGCACTGTGCTCGGGGCGTACCCCTGATCGCACAAGCGGTCCCAGTACGCCTGCGCGAACGGACTCACGACGCTCGCGCGAAGTCGGCTCGCGGCCAGCGGCGTCAAGGCATCGAAGACATCCATGAAGATCTCCTGAAGTGGCGTTGCCACATCAGGAGAAGCGACTTCTTATGCGAAGTCCAGGTGCCGGTCATACGCCTGAAGCCGCTACGTGCTCGAGGCCTACAAGGTCCACGGCGACGACACGCCGATCCGCGCGCTCGGCGGCAAAGGCCAGCGAGCAGGTGCACACCGGGCGGCTCTGGGTCTACGTTCGTGACGACCGCCCGAGTGGTAGCAAGGCGGCTCTTCTGGCGGCGCAACGCGCTGCGCATGAGGAAGGTGCCGACGACGAAGACGACGAGGAGGTGCCAGCCGGGAAAGCCGCCGGCGGCGATCCAGAGCGCCGACAGCGTGGACCAGAGCAGCGGCAGCCAGCCCGCGGGCCGGTCCGCGGATCAGGTCGAGCCACAAGGCGAGGCGCGAGCGTCGAAGGGGCAGGTCCATGGCGTCGCCTCCGGTCACCACCGCCCGGCGCTCACGGCGTGAAGTCCGACACGCAGCCGGCGCCTGAAGCCCGTCTGCGCCGTGTTCGGCGATGCGTTAATCATGGACACACCGTCCTGGAGACACTCTCATGAAGAAGATTCTCGCTTTCGCGCTCGTCGCCGGCATCGCCGGCTCGGCCCTTGCCCAGACCAGCGTCTCGATCGGGATCAACCAGCCGGGCGTCTACGGCCGCATCAGCATCGGCGACGGGCCGCGTCCTGCGCTCTACTACCCGGAGCCGGTCATCATCACGCCGCCGCCCGTCGTCGTCGAGCGCCGGCCGATCTATTTGTACGTTCCGCCGGCGCATCAGCAGAACTGGCGCCGCTACTGCGGCCAATACAATGCCTGCGGCCAGCCGGTCTACTTCGTCCGCGAAGACTGGGTGCGCGAGCGCTACGAGCACGAGCACCCGGGCTGGAACAACGGCCGCCATCGCGGCTGGGACAAGCACGACGGACGACGGGCACGGCGATCACGACGACCACGGCCACGGCAACGACAAGAAGGACAAGCACTGAGCCATAGCGTGCGCCCGGCCGCTTACCGCGCCGGGCCGCGATAGCTGACTGCAAATTTTGAGCCCACGGAAAGGCGAGAGAGGCTGCTGCTGCGTACCTTGCCGCGTATTCAGGGCGTTGGCTAAGCACGTCGCACCCACGCCAATAGAAAAAGGGGCCGCTGAAGCGCCCCTTTCGATCCCAGGCCACCTTGGCACTGGCGCTAGCCGCCTGAACTCACGCCGAACGGCGCCGACGCGCGACGGCCCCGAGCGCTACCAGCCCGGCCATCATCAAGGCATAGGTCTCCGGTTCCGGAACCGGAAGCGCACCGACGTAGAGGTTGGCGTGCGAGAGAGCCTGCGGAATCCCATTGTCGTTCACCGCGACACCCGCAGTGGAGCTGAAAGTCAACGACGCGGTGATCGACCGCTTCGTGCGTGTCCAGTGCGGACTCCGGACCGACCTGTTGCGATCGCCGCGGCTCAGCCACTCGGAGTTCAGCGGATTCCTCGATCGAGGCGGGGCGGCTCAAGGCAGGCGTCCGCGGTGGTGCCCTTAGAGTCGAGGGCAGATGATCGCTATGCTTCCCGCCGTCACTCGCGAACGACTGCGGCGCTTCATGCGCATCGTGCGAATGGCGGCGGTCATCGGTGCGGGCGTCGGTGCAGTCTACGGCGTCGCGATTGCCCGGACCGGGCGCTCGTTCGCTCTTCGTTTCCCTGCTGATCTCCATACCCATTGGTGTCATCGACGCCCTGCTCACGGCGGCGTGGATCGCCGGCATCGAGATCTTCCTGCTGCCTCGCGCTTCGATGCGACGGCTCGACGCGTTGCCGTTCGCTGCGGTGTTCATCCTGAAGACGCTTGTCTACGGCGCGATCGCCGAGGGGCGGTCCTCGCCGGCCAGCCGGGAGAGCGCTTGCTGGGCGTCGTCAACGTCTATAACGCCCGCACGGGGTTGATTGCGGTTTGCCTCTCACTCGTGGCCGTTGCCGTCCTGGTGATGATGTTTCAGGCCGCGGGCCTCGTCGGCTACCGGACGTTCATGGCTCTTCTGCTTGGAAAGTATCGTCGGCCCCATGCCGAGCGACGCGTCTACCTTTTTGCGTTCGACGTGGTGGGCTCAACCACGATGGCCAGAGCGACTCGGGGCGCTGGAGGCGCCTCGCTTCCTCGCCGCGGTGTTTTCGGCAGTCGCCGAACCGATCGAGATGTGCCGCGGCGAAATCTACCAATATGTGGGTGACGAGATCGTCATCACCTGGGTCGAAGCAGACGGCATCGTGGATGCGCGGGCGTTGCGCTGCTTCTTCGCGATGCGCGCGGCGCTCGCCGCGGACGCGAACCGGTTTGTCCAAGGCTTTGGCGTGCAACCGGAACTGCGTGCGGCCCTGCATCTGGGCGAGGTCATCGCCGGCGAGGTCGGCCAGGTGCGCCGTGCGATCGTCTTCCATGGGGACGTCATGAACACGA
>CAWEOX010000017.1:0-81265 GCA_963810845.1 uncultured beta proteobacterium
CGCACGAGGTCGACCGCCACCCGCAGGTCGTCCTCGCGGCCGAGGACCACGACCGCGAGGCGCAGCTCGCGACGGCGTATTTCCTCGATGAGCCGCCGCACGCCGATGCCCGGGAGATCCACCGGCACGACGACGCAGCCGGACGCGTCCGCCGCGATCGCTGCCATCAGCCCTTCCGCGCAATCGAATACGCGAATGTCGAGCTCTTCGACGGACAGAGCATCCCTGATCCGGCCGCTCTCTTCCGGCACAGGTGCAACGATGTAGACGATATCGCGCAACGGTCGCTCGGCCAGTATTCGCGCGCGAAATTCCCCTCGGCGCACACACGCAACGCCCGGTCTGATCGCCGGTCCGCCTTAATTCCGCGACAGGATGTGCGCCGCGTCCCGGATCGGCAATAAGTAAAATCACGTACGCAAGCGCTCGGCGGCGCCGCGCGCCCGGCGGCGCTATCGGTTCGCCAGGTGGATCAGCTCGGGGACGGTTCGCACGCCGACCTTCTCCAGGATGTGGCTGCGGTGCACTTCGACCGTGCGGTAACTGATCCCGAGCGATTTGGCGATGGCCTTGCTCGACCATCCCTTGATCACGAGATTCATCACTTCGCGCTCGCGGTCGGTAAGCGCCGCCAAGCGCTCGGCGAAGGAGCCGCTCGAGTCGGCGTCGGCGCGCTCGGCGGCGTCGCGTTGCAAGGCGTCGTTGATGCTGTCGAGCAACTGCTGATCGCGATACGGCTTCTGCACGAAGTCGACCGCGCCGGCCTTGATCGTCTTGATCGCGACCGGAATGTCGGCATGGCCGCTGATGAACACGATCGGCAGCTTCGAGCCCATCGCCAGCAACTTCTCCTGCAGTGCCGGGCCGCTCACGTGCGCCATGCGAACGTCGAGCACGAGACAGCCGGGGCGCCGGGGGTCGTAGCCATCGAGGAACTCCTGCGCGGATCGAAACGTCTGCGCGGCGATGCCGACCGAGCCGACCAGCTCCGCGATCGAGTCGCGCACCGCTTCGTCGTCGTCGACGACGCACACCGTAGGTCCTGTCATTGTTCGGCCTTCTCGTCGGCAATCGGCAAGGTGAACTGGAAGACGGTGCGCCCCGCATCGACCGAGTGCGAAAGCTTGCCGCCATGCGCTTCGACGATCGAGCGGCAGATCGCCAGCCCAATGCCCAGACCCTGCTCTTTGGTCGAATAGAACGCCTCGAAGATGTGCCCGAAGTCGGTTGCGCTCACGCCCCGGCCGCGATCGACTACTCGCACCATCAGCTCGTGATCCCCGGAGCTCGTCACCTCGACGCGGAGCACCTTCTCGGCAACCCCAGCCTCGTCCATCGCCTCCATGCCGTTGCGCGCCAGGTTCAGCACGACCTGCTGGATCTGCACGTCGTCGGCGAGCACCGGCGGAAGGCTTCGGTCACGACCGTCTCGACGCGAACGTCCTTCAGCCGGCTCTCCAACTCCACCAGGCTGACGGTTTCGGCGACGAGGTTCCCGAGATCGAACTCGGTCGCTTCCGATTCGTGCCTCTTGACGATCGAGCGCAGCCGCTTCAGCACATCGCCCGCGCGCGACGCCTGCAGTCCGATCTTCTCCAGCAGTTCGACGGCCTTCGCATTGTCCACGACGTTTCCCGCGCCCAGGCGGCGGCGCGCCGCCTGCGCATAGTTCGCGATCGCCACCAGCGGCTGGTTGATTTCATGAGCGATCGCGGCGGACATTTCGCCGATCGTGTGCACCCGCGCCAGGTGCGCCAGGCGCTCGCGGTATTGCGCCGTCTCGCTTTGCGCCTCCTGCATCTTGGTCGCGTAGCGCCGGCGCGACAGCATGCTGGCGAATACCTCTCCGATCAGTTGCACTCGCGGGATCAGCGTGGCGGGCCACACCCGCTCGGCGCCACCCGAGGCGAGCGACAACGCCCCGACAAGATATCCGTCGACCATCAGCGGTACCGCCAGAATCGAACGGGTGCCGTAGGCGCGCAAGCTCTGCCGGTCGATCTCGGGAAGATCGTCGACATTCGAGACCGCCACGACTTCCCGGCGCGCGAGGCGCTCGAAAACGGTCGGAATCTCGGCTGCCCCGGCGCTGGCCGGCGGCGCCTTCACGCCGTCGGCGACCCAGCTGTGCGTGAGATCGGCGTGGCGGCGATCCTCGGCAAAGCTCCACAGCGACGTCCGCTCGACGTGGAGAAACTCGCCGATTCGGCGTAGGGCGCTGGTGACGGCGGATTCCGGATCGCTGAGCCTCGCGCGCAGCAATACGGCCGAGATGTCGACGAGCAGGCGTTCGAACGCGAGCGCACGTTCGACGTCGGCGCGGCGCATGGCGTCGACGACTTTCGCCTGGCGCAGCCGGCGGTGCTGGGCCAGCAATCCGGCAATCAGCAGCGATTGCAGCACGAGCAGAGCGAACGTGCTGAGGACGAAATCGCGATGGTCGCGCCAGATCGATGGCTGGCGGAAGCGCACCTCGCAATCCGCAGGCAGCTTCGCCTCGTCGATGCGCCAACGCTCGAGCGCGCGCGCGTCGACGACGCAGCGCGCCGGCGGCGCCGGCTGAATGGGAATCGAGGACGCGGGCTCGCCTTGCAGCACGCGCAGCGCGAGCTTCGCGGCTTCGTGCCCCTCGGCCGCGAAATCCGGGATGTGGCCGCCGACGATTCCACGTCCGATGTACGTGTCGAGAAAGCCATAGACCGGCACGTTCGCGGCACGAGCGATCGATTCCGCGACCTGCGGGTTCACGCGCTCCACGCCATCGGCGTCGCGCAACAGCGACGTATAGAGAACGACCGAATCGCCGGGAAGCCGGCCGACGGCGTCGAGGAGCGCGGGCAACGGCAGCCCGTCGAGCCACGTGACCGGGACCGCGCTCTTCCGTTCGGCCAGTAGCGCCTGCACGCGGCGCTTCCAGGAGAGGTCGTAAGGAGCCGTGCCGCCGACGATGTAAAGGCGCCCCGCGTCCGGATGAATCCGCGCCAGGAGGTCGAGCGTTCCCGCCGGATCGAGATCGATCAGGACGCCGGTGATCTCGTCGCGAAACGGTCGCGAGCCGGCCTTCAGCGTGTCGCCGACGTTGTTGTAGAACACGATCGGCGCGCCGGGCCACAGCTCCGCCCCGTGCTTCAGCGCGAACTCGAGGCCTCCTTGGGCACGCGCCAGCACCAGGTCGACGCGGTGATGCGCGTGCTTCGCGCGCATCAGCGCAACGAGCTCGGCCTCGGTGGCTTGCGGATAACGAAGGACGTCGAGCACTTCGCCGTAGAGATCGAGTTGCCGCGGCGAAAGGCTTACCAGCGCCTCGCGCAGCGCCCCATCCATGATCGTCGACGCCGGCAGCAGGAAGTCGGAGTTATGAAGGATCACGACGCGCCAGGGTGTTTCGGTCGAGAGCGCGGGTTGGGTCCGCACCGGCGACGCGTGCAGCAGGATCGCCAGCGAGATCGCGATCAGTGCCAGAGGTGAAGCGTAGGCGGCGCAGAGGCCGCCGGTTCTGCGCATGGATGACTGCACGACCACCCGCCACGCGTTTATCGAGCGACAATGCTACTCCGACGGCTTCCCCGGCGCTTCTGGTACCGTTGCCGCTCGGACAAGCGAGCAACGGGGACAATACTCAGCCAGGGCACCGCCGCGCTGCTGATCGTTTCCGCCGCGGAGCGCAGCAGGGTCACGCCTTTTTGTGCGGCACGACGACGTCGGTCGCGGAGTCGATGTCGTTTAGCGCTGCGTTCAGCATGGAGAGCGCCCGTTCGACATGGCCCGCAGCAAGTTCGTCCCTGACACTGACGATCGTCTGGCGCAACTGCTGCTCGTACAGCTCTGCCGATTCGAGCTCCCGGAGCAGGCGGGCGACTTCGTTGTCGGGCTCGAGGCGCGTGTCCTTCGCTGCCATGTGATCACCTCTGGCACGAACCGGTCGATCTAATGCGACCGCGTTCGGATGCTCCTCCTTCTCCCCGAGGTATACGCCAGGAAGTCTACGCTTGACTACCGCGGGGTCGATAGCTCCATCGAATAACCGCTCTCAGCGACTTTGCAGTACGCTTGGCCGGTCAGGGACCCCTACCGTGCCGACGCGGGCGGCTGCTGCCCGACATGCAGCGGCCATGTGGGCGCGAAGGGCCGGTGTGGATCGTGGTGCCGCCGTTCGGCGCCGCGGCCAGCTCGACCGTACCCGACCCACAGCAGCCGGTCGGCCTTCTCTAAAGCTGCCGGGCGAGGGATGAGGTCAGTCGGCGACGACGGTCAGCAGCGCGAATCCTGCGATCAATGCGCAACGAGCCTTCACTCTATTAACTCAGCCTGCACTTGTAGCAATTGTGGAATCGTCAGGCCGAGCGCCTTCGCTGTCTTAAGGTTGATGACCACATCGATTTTCGTCGGCTGCTCGATCGCCAAGTCGCCGGGCTTCGCACCTTTGAGGATGCGATCGACGTAGCTCGCGGCGCGACGTGACAACGCCACGAAGTCGGGTCCGTACGACATCAGCCCACCGGCCTCCACTTGCGTGCGCAAATAGTAGATTGCTGGAAGGCCCGTGCGCGCCACGAGTTGCGGAAGCCGCTCCGGCGGGTTGTTGAACACCCCATCACCATGGATGAACAGGGCCTCAGCTCGTTTGCCGACCGCAGCGTTGATGGCGGGCTCGATCTCGTCTGGCGTACTCGCTTCGACGGTAACTATCTGCACGCCCAATCGCCGCGCCGCCTCCGGGATCTCCTGCGGGACAAGGATTCGATGCATTGCGTTGGTCGGATTGACCAGCATCCCGATGCGAGTCGCCTTCGGCACGACCTGGTGCAACAGGTCCAGAGTCTTCGCCATGATGCCGCCCGGAACGACGGTGGCCACGCCCGTCAGGTTACCACCGGGCCGGGCGAGATTCGTGACGAGCCCGGCTTGGACCGGGTCGGCAACGGCAATCATCACGATCGGAATCGTCGACGTAGCATCCTTGACGGCGCGATTAGGTTGCGGCCCCGACGCGACGATCAGGTCAGGTCGAAGCGCGACCAGCTCCCTGGCGAGCGCCGGCAACTGGTCAGGCTGACGGTTTGCGTTGCGACGCTCGACGTTCAGGTTCTGGCCCTCGACGTAGCCACGCTGACGCAGTTCGTCGTAGAAAGCCCTCTGGTTCGGCGAATTGAGGTCTGGCGGCGCCATATCAAGCACGCCGATCCGATACACCCTTACCGACGTTTGAGCCAATGCATCGACGGGAATCAGAAGAAGGCCGGCGGCAAGGACAGGCAGGACCCGCAATAGGTGCCGCTTCATTGCAATGCCCGCATGACGTTTTCGGACATCGGACCACCTTCATTGTCCATGGGAAGTCCGGTCATCGTACGCCTCCAAGCGCGAAATCATCGCGGACGGCGAATGGCCGGTTCTGGCCGGTCAGCGACAGTCACGATGCTGATCGGAATGACTGCACCCGGTAGGTAAGCAGCCGCTGCTCGACCGATCGGTCGCGGCCACTCGTCTCGCCCGAAAATTTCGCATTTTTTTTGCGAAGCCCCGCGAGCCCTAGCCCCTCCCCCGATCCCTCCATCACCCACCCCCACTTCGGTTTTCGTTTCTCCCACGCAGCAGAAGCATGCTTACGTCTGGTTGGGCGTAATCAAGTGAAGTCGCGCTGATTCAGGGCGCGATCCACCGACGGCGCTGCGAGGCGCCGTTTTCATTTGTATCTACGCAAAGGAGAATTCCATGGGTCAACACAAGCTCCCCCGCCAGCCCGTTCCCGTCGTTGTCAACGCCGACGAGACCACGTTCAAGTCCTGCACCACCGAAGTCTTCCGGTGGGTGCGCAGCGGCATCGCGCTTGTCGAGCAAACGCCAGACATCATCAAAGGGCTGGCCGACGACGTCGGGCAGGCGTGGAAGGATTCCGCCAAGTCCTGAGTTCCACTGATCCCCGAACGCCGCTAACCCAAGGGCGTTTTGGGGTGCTCTGAGCGTTCATTCACACAGGAGGTTCACCATGTTCTTCACTGGTCTCGCCATCTTCAGTGGCGCAGCTCTGCTGCTCGCCAAGCTCCGCAGGCGCTGGATGCTTAAGGCGCTGGATCACGACCTTGTGATTGACGTTGTCGTCACAGCCGTCACGCTCGTCATCCACTTGGGCACCTTCAGCGGCGTTATGGCCGCGACGGTTGCCGGGCTGATGACCAGCGTCGCGACGTCGACAGCCAAGCGCCTGTTCGGCTACATCCGGGGCAATTCGTATTACCCAGGCGTCTACCGACTCGACATCTAGCAGCACCACACCCCAGCACGCCCCGGCGCGGGATACCGGCCGGGGCGTCTGCATTTCTGGAGGTCTACATGCACGACATCTACACCGAGATCACCGACCGCATCATCGCCGCACTGGAGGCAGGCACACCCCCGTGGGTCCGGCCTTGGGGCGGCGAAGCCGATCCCACGCCCATGAACGCCGAAACACGGCGTCCGTACCGCGGCGTCAATTTCCTGACGCTCTCGATCGAAGCGCAGGCGCACGGCTATCACCGCAACCGCTGGCTCACCTACCGCCAAGCCGCCGCCCTCGGCGCGCACGTCCGGAAGGGTGAGCACGGCACGCCGGTCGTGTTCTGGAAGCTGCGGGAGGTCGAGGCCGGGCCCGATGAGGACAAACAGCGTGTCGTCCCGCTGCTGCGCTGCTACACCGTGTTCAACACGGCGCAGATCGACGGCCTGCCGGCCGCGCTGGCGGAGCCGCTGCCCAGCGTACCTGAATGGCCGAGCGACGAGGTTGCCGAGGCACTGATCGAGGCGTCCGGTGCGGACATCCGGCACGGCGGCTTCCGGGCTTACTACCAGCCCGGCAACGACTACATCCAGATGCCGCCCCGCGCAAGCGTTCGCCAGCTCGTCGGGCTACTACGCTACGACGCTGCACGAACTGGTGCACTGGACGGCACACCCGTCGCGGCTGGATCGGCAGCTTAGCGGTCGCTTTGGCGACGACGCATACGCGGCAGAGGAACTGATCGCCGAGATGGGCTCAGCGTTCCTCTGCGCGCACTGCCGGATCGACGGCCAGCTGCAGCACGCCAGCTTACATCGGCAACTGGCTGCGCGTACTGCGCAACGACAAGCGGGCGATCTTCGTCGCTGGCACCAAGGCGCAAAACGCTGCCGACTTCCTGCTCGCCCGCAGTGACGAAATCACTGGCGCGGAAGCCATAGCCGCCTGAAATCCCCCGCACCACCCCGACAAAGGCCACGGCTCACCCCCGTGGCCTTTTCATTCCAACGGAGCAAACCATGACACAGGACCAGATCATCAGGCGTGCGCTGAAGATTCTTGACGCACAGATGCGCAATGAACCTGCGCTGACATCCCCAGCCGCAGTGCGCGATTACCTTCGGTTGTTGCTTCATGACCGCGGGCACGAAGTATTCGTCTGCGTATTCCTCGACGCACAGAACCGCGTCATTGCCAGCGAGGAGCTGTTTCGCGGCACGTTGAGCCAGACCAGCGTGTACCCGCGCGAAGTCGTCAAGGCGACGCTGACTCACAACGCCGCCGCCGTGATCTTCGCGCACAACCACCCCAGCGGGGTGACGGAGCCGAGCAGAGCGGACGAGTTGCTCACGCAAGCGCTGAAGCAGGCGCTGGCGCTGGTCGATGTGAAGGTACTTGACCATTTCGTCATCGCTGGCTCCGGCTCGGTCAGCTTTGCTGAACGTGGCCTGCTGTAGGCATTTCCTGAAGCGCACCTCGGGTGCGCTTCGCATTTCCGCTTCATCAACTGAGGAGTATCACGATGGACAACTACTTTGCACGTCTGAATCAGATCAACGTCAACGACCACGTCGAAAGGAAGGGCCAGTTCAGCTATCTGAGCTGGCCGTACGCGGTAGCGCAGCTGCGCTTGGCGGACCCGACGGCCGCAAAGCTTCGCCGGGCGTGTTCCGTTCCGTTGTGGAAGGTCGGGCCGACCCAGATTGCGGCATTCTCTGAAGCGGTTCGCGCGGTACTGTTCTCCACCGACAGCCCGGCGGCAAAGAACTACCTGCGGGTGCTCGTTTCCGAAATCCGGGTATCCACGGACAAGGCGACCATAACCGGCAGCCCAGCGGCGCTGGCGGAGGCCGCATCGAAGTGGAAACCGGACACCAAGGGAATGGTGCCCAGCTTCGTATCAGAATGGCGCGCCCGACAGGAGTCGAACCTGTGACCTTTGGCTTCGGAAACCAACACTCTATCCAGCTGAGCTACGGGCGCGAAGACGTGCATTCTAGCGCGCCGGTCGAACGAGCGTCCAGTTGCGGGGCCGGGCGGGAGGCCGGCACGGTATAATTGACTGGTTTTGCCGGCGCCATGCTTCAGCAGTAACCCGCGACCGGAATCGGCGCGACCCGCCGGCCCAACGCAGCCTCGCCCATTCCACACACGCGCGCGCCATCGGACCAGGAACGCTCATGAGCGACGACCAGCACGAAACCCCGATCAAGACCCCCAGGCAGCTCATCATCATCGTCGTGCTCGCGTTCGTGATTCCGATCGCGCTGATCATCCTCGTCACCCAGCTCGTGACCGGCGGCGAAAAAGGCGTGAAGGACAGCGACACCGCGGTGCTGGAGCGGATCAAGCCCGTGGGCGACGTCGTCATCGCCGCGGCCAGCGGACCCAAGGGCCAGCTTACCGGCGAGCAGGTGTTCAACCAGGTGTGCAAGAATTGCCACGAAGCCGGCGTCGCCGGCGCGCCCAAGTTCGGCGACCGCGCGGCGTGGGCGAAGGTGATCGCGCAAGGCTCGCCGACCACGGTCGAGCACGCGCTCAAAGGCATTCGCGCCATGCCGGCCAAGGGCGGCAATCCGGACCTCGACGACATCGAGGTGGAGCGCGCCGTCGTCTACATGGCGAACAAGGGTGGCGCCAGCTGGAAGGATCCGCCGGCGCCTTCTGCTGCCGCGTCCGAGCGCACCGGCGAGCAAGTCGTTGCCGCCACGTGCGGCCGGTGCCACCAGACGGGCGAAAACGGCGCGCCGAAAATCGGCGATCGCGCGGCGTGGACCGCCCGGGTCAAGAAGGGCTTCCCGGCGGTCGTGCAATCCGCGCTGAAGGGCCACGGCGGCATGCCGGCCCGCGGCGGCATGGCCGACCTCTCCGACGGGGAGATCAAGCGCGCCGTCGAATTCATGCTGAACTCCGGGCTTGGCAAGGCCGAGGCTGCGCCTGCCGCCGCCACCGCTCCCGCATCGCCGGCCGTTGGCGCCACGCCGGCCGTGACCGCCGCGTCAGCGGCCGCCCCTGCGGCGGCGGGCAAACCCGACGGCAAGAAGGTGTACGACACCGTCTGCTCGGTGTGCCATGCCGCGGGCGTCGCCGGGGCGCCGAAGTTCGGCGACAAGGCCGCCTGGGGCGCGCGCATCAAGACCGGAATGGACGCGCTCTACACGAGCGCGCTCAAAGGCAAGGGCGCCATGCCCGCCAAGGGCGGCAACGCCGCGTTGCCTGACGCCGACGTCAAGGCGGCCGTCGATTACCTGGCCGCGGCCGGCAAATAACCACCGGCTGCGCGCCACGCGCGTCATCAACGCCGTCACCCCCCCGCGGCGCCCGACTCGATCGCTTCCAGCATGTCCTCGTCGTGCTCGCCGCGCGACGCGTGGCGTTCCAGGGCGAGGTGCGACAGGTAATCCGCGGTGACGTCGCCGGTGATGTACTTGCCGTCGAAGCACGACGCCTCGAATTCGGTGAGCCCGTGGCTCGCCCCGCGAACCGCCGTCTTCAGCGCTTCCAAGTCCTGGTAGACGAGAAGGTCGGCGCCGATCTCGCGCGCGACCTCCGCTTCGGTGCGGCCGGTCGCGACCAGCTCGTGCTGATTGGGCATGTCGATCCCGTACACGTTGGGATAGCGCACCGGCGGACTCGCCGACGCGAAATACACCTTGCGCGCGCCGGCCTCGCGCGCCATCTGCACGATCTCGCGCGAGGTGGTGCCGCGGACGATGGAATCGTCGACCAGCAACACGACCTTGTCCTTGAACTCGATGCCGCAGGGATTGAGCTTGTGGCGCACGCTCTTCTTGCGCATCGCCTGCCCCGGCATGATGAACGTGCGGCCGATATAGCGGTTCTTGACGAAGCCTTCGCGATACTTGATCCCGAGGTTGTTCGCGAGCTCGAGCGCCGAAGGCCGGCTCGAATCGGGAATCGGGATCACGACGTCGATGTCCTGCGCCTCCGGGATGCCGCGGATCTTGCGCGCGAGCTGCTCGCCCATCCGCAGCCGCGCCTCGTACACCGACGTGCCGTCGATCACGGAATCGGGCCGCGCGAGATAGACGAACTCGAAGATGCACGGGCGCAGGACCGGATTCGCGGCGCACTGCCGCGCGTGGAACGCGCCGGTCTGGTCGATGAAGATCGCCTCGCCCGGCATGACGTCGCGCAGCACCTCGAAGCCCAGCGCGTCGACCGCCACCGACTCGCTGGCCACCACGTACTCCGTTCCGCCCATCGCCGCGTCGACCCCGATGATGAGCGGCCGGATCCCGTACGGATCGCGGAACGCGAGCATCCCGTATCCCGCGATCAGCGCCACGATCGCATACGCGCCGCGGCAGCGCTTGTGCACGCCGGCGACCGCGTTGAAGATCGCGTTGGGATCGAGGCGCGCGTGATGCGCGGCGCGCTCGAGCTCCAGCGCCAGCACGTTCAACAGCACTTCGGAATCGGAATTGGTGTTGACGTGGCGGAAGTCGAGCTGGAAGAGCTCGCGCTTCAGCGCCTCGCTGTTGGTGAGGTTGCCGTTGTGCGCGAGCGTGATGCCGAACGGGGAGTTGACGTAGAACGGCTGGGCCTCGAACTCCGAGACCGCCGACCCGGCGGTGGGGTAACGGCAATGGCCGATGCCGAGGTTGCCCGAAAGCTCGCGCATGTTCCGGGTGCGGAACACGTCGCGCACGTAGCCGGGTCCCTTGTGGATGTGGAACATCGCGCCTTCGCTGGTGACGATGCCGGCGGCGTCCTGCCCGCGGTGCTGGAGCAGCAGCAGCCCGTCGTAGAGAAGCTGGTTTACCGGCGTGTGCGCGACGACGCCTACGATTCCACACATCGTTCAGACTCTCCTGTGACCTGCCGCGACAGCGGCCGTCAAGCGGGCGGGCTTCCTTCCTCCGGGCGAATAATCGAGCCGCCCGGCCCACGCGCCGGGCAGCCACGGGCGCAGCGCGAGCGCCGCCGTCGCCAGCAGCGGCCCCAGCGAAGCATTCTGCCACCATTCGTACCGCGGCAGCGTGGTCACCCCGGCGACGAGGACAAACAGCAGCACGATCGCCACGCCGCGCGCGAGCCCGAAGAACGCGCCGAGAAAGCGATCGAGAAAGCCGAGGCCGACGGCCCGAATCATCTTCGACAGCACCAGCGCGATCACGGCTCCGGCGACGAGGACGCCGATGAAGATCAACACGAACGCGAGCACGTGCCTGGCGGCGGGACTCGCTTCAAGGCCGGGAAGCACGGCGGCCAGCTCGCCGCCAAAAACGAGCGCCAGCACCACCGCGGCGACCCAGCTCACGAGCGCGATCAACTCGCGCACGACCCCGCGCAGAAACGCGAGCAGCGTGGACAGGACGACCACCGCGAGCACGGCAATGTCGAGGCCGGTCATCCGGAGCGGCGGGGAGCGGCGGACACGCAGCGGCGCGACGCGAAGCGCGCCGACGTCACTTCGCGGCCGTGACGACTCCGTCGTGGCCATCGCCCTTGAGCTTGTTGCGCGCGCCGATCGCCGCCGGGCGCGACGGGTATCCGCCGACGCGCACCCGCCATAACGTCCCGCGGCTGGTCTCGACCGGCTCCGTGTACGCCGGGTAGCCGGCCTTCTTCAACTTGTTGGCGAGGGCGTTGGCGCCGTAGTTGTCGGTGAACGCACCCAGCTGAACGACGTAGCCTTCCCGGGATCGCTCGACCGCCGGCGAAACGGCCGGCGGTGCGGGCATGGCCGGCGCTTCGGATGCCGCGGGCGCCGCGGGCACCGGGGACGCCATCGCGACCTCCGCGGCCGGTGCCGCATCGGCGGGTGAAGGCGGTGGTGACGCGGGCGCCGCCGGCGCCGTTGTCGCGAGCGCGGCCTTCGGCTCCGATTTTGCGTCGTGCGCCCGCGCCGCGGTTTCGACACCGGGGTGGCTCTTGGCGTCGGCCTTTGGCGCAGGCTTGGCGGCGCCCTTGGTTTCCGCCTTGGCCTCCGGCGCAGCGGGCTTCGCTTCCGGTGCGGCAACCCTGGTGTCGCTCCTGTTGTCGCGTGCCGTCGGCGAACCGCCCTCCGCAGCGTTCGTGGCCGAACCGGACGCCGACCCCGGAGTACCCGAAATGGCCGTCGTCGATCCGGCCGGCTCCGGGACGGGCATTGCCGCGCCACTGTCGGCGGCGGCCCTGATCGGCCCGCCCTCGGGCTTGGCCGCCGGGGGCGCGTCCTTGCCCTTGTCGCCCTTGAGGCGGGTGATGAACTTGCCGTTGTCGACGGCCGGGATCTGGACCGACACGTCGTCGCCCAGCGGCTTCTGGTCCTGTTCGAGGACGAGGGGCAGAATCGTGGCCGCGGCCAGCGCGATGACGATGGCGCCGACGAGCCGCCGCCGCGCCTTGCGCTTCAGTTCGTCGACCGCGAAATCCGCATTGTCAGCAACAGGATCAGCCATGCCGGGGCGCGTGCGGCGTCCCCGACGCGAGCGCCGCGAGTGCCGCGGCCACCGTCAGGAACGATCCGAAAACAATGATTCTATCAGCTTCGCTCGCGCCCTCCCGCGCCGCGCCGCAGGCGGCGGCGACATCGGCGAACGTGCCGACGGCGGACGCGGCGACGCCAGCGTTTTCGAGCACCGCCGCGAGCGCCGCCGCGCTCGCGCCGCGCGGCCCTGGCAACGTCGCGACGTACCAGCGGTCGACGGTCGTTTTCATCGCCGCGACGACCCCGGCAATGTCCTTGTCGGCGAGCATGCCGAACACGGCGCGCGTTTCCGGGTAGTAGCCCATCGCCCGCGCCGCCGCCGCCAGCACGCGCGCCGCGTGCGGGTTGTGCGCGACGTCGAGCACGACGGCGGGTCGGCCGGGGAGCACCTGAAACCGTCCGGGCAGCGCGACCGTCTGCAGTCCGTCGCGGACCGCCCCGCCGCTTACCGGCAACCGCGCGTTCATGAGATCGAGCGCGGCGAGCGCGGTCGCCGCGTTGGCGAGCTGGTGCGCCCCGCGCAGCGCGGGGTGCGGCAGGCCGTAACGGCTGCCGCCGGGTCCCCAGTACCGCCACTGCGCAGCCTCGGCAACGAACCCGTAGTCGCGGCCCATGAGCGTGACCGGCGCGCCGAGGGCCGCCGCGTGGTCGACGAGCGACTGCGGCGGCCGCGGCTCCGCGCAGACCGCGGCGTGGCCGGGCCGGAAGATGCCCGCCTTCTCGCGGCCGATGTCCTCGCGCGTCGGCCCGAGATAATCCATGTGATCGAGGTCGATGCTGGTGACGACGGCGACATCGGCATCGACGATGTTCACGGCATCGAGGCGCCCGCCCAGTCCCACCTCGAGGATGACGATGTCGAGGTTCGCCCGCGCGAACAGCCACAGCGCCGCCAGCGTCCCGAACTCGAAGTACGTGAGCGGCGTCGGGGCGCCGTCCCCGCCGCCCGGCGCCGCGCGCGCGTCCTCGACCGCATTGAGCGCGGCGACGATCATGGCGTCGGTCGCGTCCTGCGCGCCGATCCGGACCCGTTCGTTGTAGCGCGCGAGATGCGGCGACGCGTACAGGCCGACCCGGTATCCCGCGGCGCGGTAGATCGCTTCCAGCATCGCGCAGGTCGAACCCTTGCCGTTGGTGCCGGTCACCGTGATGGCGGGACACGCGAGCACCGTGCCCATCCGCGCGTGCACCGCCTGCACGCGATCGAGCCCCATGGCGATCGCCTTGGGGTGCAGCGTTTCGAGGTACGCGAGCCAGGCGCCAAGCGTCGTCGGCCGGCTCACGATGCGGCTTCCCGGCGAATCAACTCGTGGGCGCGGGCTGTTTGGTGAGCAGCACCAGCAGCGCGGCCAGTTCGTCGCGCAGCTTGCGGCGATCGATGATGAGATCGATCGCGCCTTTCTCGATCAGGAATTCGGCGCGCTGGAATCCTTCGGGCAGCTTTTCGCGGACCGTCTGCTCGATCACCCGCGGTCCGGCGAAACCGATCAGCGCGCCGGGCTCGGCGATCACGAGGTCGGCGACAAAGGCGAACGACGCCGACACCCCGCCCATGGTCGGATCGGTCAGGATCGAAACGAACGGCAGCCGTGCCTTCGTCAGCTCCTGCAGCACCGCCGTCGTTTTCGCCATCTGGAAGAGCGAGTTGACGCCCTCCTGCATGCGCGCGCCGCCGGACGCCGCGATGCAGACGAACGGCACGCGGTTCTCGTAGGCGACCCGGACGCCGCGGACGAAGCGCTCGCCGACCACCGACCCCATCGATCCGCCCATGAAATCGAATTCGAACGCCGCCAGCACCAGCGGCACGCTCTTGATGCTGCCCTGCATCACCACGAGCGCGTCGGTTTCGCCGGTCTCCTCGAGCGCGGCGGCGAGCCGGTCAGGATATTTCTTGGTGTCCTTGAACTTGAGGCTGTCGACCGGCACGATTTCGGAGCCGATTTCGAAGCGGCCTTCGGGGTCCAGCAACTGGTCGATGCGGGCCCGCGCGTGGACGCGCGTGTGGTGCGCGCATTTCGGGCACACGTGGAGATTGTTCTCGAGGTCGGTCCGGTAGAGCACCGCCTCGCAGGCCGGGCACTTGATCCACAGTCCTTCCGGCATCGCCGTCTTCTTGATGCCCGACGACGCCTTGATCCGCGGCGGCAGCAGCTTCTGGAGCCAGCTCATCGTCGTTTCCCCCTGTTCGGCGCGCGCACCGGGCAGTCCTGCTACGCCGCGCGCTTTTGCATCGAATCGAGTGCCGCGCGGATGCCCGAGAGCCAGAGCCCGGCGCGCTGCGCAGCCGCACCCGCCGGCCCCGCCTCGATCTCCTGGATGATGCGGCTGCCGATGACGACGGCGTCCGCGTGCGCGGCGATCGCCTGCGCGCTCGCGGCATCGCGAATGCCGAAGCCCACGCCGACCGGCAGCGCGACATGGCGGCGAATCGCCGCGAGCTTGCGCGCCACCTCCGCGGTATCGAGGTTGCCGGCGCCGGTCACGCCCGTAAGCGAGACGTAGTAGACATACCCGCGGGCCATGGCGGCGATCGATGCGATCCGCTCTTCGGGAGTCGTCGGCGAAACGAGGAAGATCGGCGCGAGGCCGCGCGCGCCGAGCAGCGCAGCGAAATCGGCCGCTTCCTCCGGTGGATAATCGACCACGAGCACGCCGTCGACGCCCGCCGCGAGCGCGCGCTCGGCGAACGCCGGCGGACCCATCGCTTCGATCGGATTGGCGTAGCCCATGAGCACCACCGGCGTCTCGGTGTCGCCCGCGCGAAATTCGGCGACCAGCGCCAGCACCTGGTGGAGCCCGACGTGCTGCGCCAGCGCGCGCTCCGACGCCCGCTGGATCACGGGCCCGTCGGCCATCGGGTCGGAGAACGGCACGCCCAGTTCGACGATGTCGGCGCCAGCGGCCACCAGGCTCTTCATGATCGGCACGGTGATCGCCGGCGCCGGGTCGCCGGCGGTGATGTACGGGATGAGCGCCGTGCGGCCGGCGGCGCGGAGCTTCGCGAACGTGGCGTCGATTCGATTCATGGGCTCACCGCGGACCGCGATGCCGCGACACCGCGTGCGCTCGTCATCGCCGCGCCGGGTCGCATTCGGGCCGGCAGTAGAACTTGAGGCCGGAGCGCTCCGCGACCGTGTTCATGTCCTTGTCGCCGCGGCCGGACAGGTTGACGAGCAGGATCCGGTCCTTGGCCATCGTCGCGGCCAGCTTCGCCGCGTACGCGAGCGCGTGCGCGGACTCGAGCGCCGGGATGATGCCCTCGATCCGGCAGCACTCGTGGAACGCCGTGATCGCTTCGTCGTCGGTGATCGACACGTACTCGGCGCGGCCGCTGTCCTTCAGCCACGCGTGCTCGGGGCCGACGCCGGGATAGTCGAGGCCGGCCGAGATCGAATGCGTCTCGATGATCTGCCCATCCGCATCCTGCAGGAGGTAGGTGCGATTGCCGTGCAGCACGCCGGGGTGCCCGGCGAGCAGCGATGCCGAATGCCGGCCGGTGGCAATGCCGTCGCCGGCCGCTTCGACGCCGATGAGGCGAACGCCGTCGTGCGGGATGTATGCGTAGAAGATCCCCATCGCATTCGAGCCGCCGCCGACGCACGCGATCACCGCATCGGGCTGCCGGCCGGCGGCTTCGGGCATCTGCGTCAGGCACTCACGGCCGATGACGCTCTGGAAATCGCGGACCATCATCGGATACGGATGCGGCCCCGCCACCGTGCCGATGATGTAGAACGTCGACTCGACGTTGGTGACCCAGTCGCGCATCGCCTCGTTCAGCGCATCCTTCAGCGTCTTCGATCCCGATTCGACCGGCACCACCGTCGCGCCGAGAAGCTTCATCCGGAACACGTTCTGCGCCTGGCGCTTCACGTCTTCCGAGCCCATGTAGACGACGCACTCCATGCCGAAGCGCGCGGCGACCGTCGCCGTGGCGACGCCGTGCTGGCCGGCGCCGGTCTCGGCGATCACCCGCGGCTTGCCCAGGCGCCGCGCGAGCAGCGCCTGCCCGATGCAGTTGTTGATCTTGTGCGCGCCGGTGTGATTCAAGTCCTCGCGCTTCAGCCAGATCTGCGCGCCGCCCGCTTTCTCGGACCAGCGGCGGGCGTGATAGACCGGCGACGGGCGGCCGACGTAGTGGGCGAGCTCGTTTTCGAATTCGGCGACGAATTCGGGATCATGCCGGTAGCGCGCGTACTGTTCGCGCAACTCCGTGAGCGCGTGAATCAGCGTCTCGGCGACGAACACGCCGCCGTAGGGCCCGAAATGGCCGCGGGAGTCAGGCAGATCGTACATCTGCATTGCGCACTTCCTCGATGAATGCTTTGACCCGCGCGGGATCCTTGATGCCTTTCAACGGCCGGCCGTCCCGCCCGACGGCTTCCACGCCGCTCGACACGTCGACGGCCCACGGCCGCACCGCTCGTATCGCGGCGCCGACGTTGCCCGGGTGGAGTCCCCCGGAAAGAACGATCGGCCGCGCGAGCCGCTCGCAAAACCGTGGCGACAGCGCGTTCCAGTCGAACGTCCGCCCGGTGCCGCCCGGCAGGCCGTCCGCCGGCGGCGCATCGAACAGCAATCCGGCCGCGTCGCCGTAGCGCTTGGCGCATTCTAGCAAACCGCTCTCGCCGGACTCCGCGGCAACGGCAATCGCCTTGAGATAGGGCCTGCCGAACGAACGGCAGAAATCGGGCGGCTCGGCACCGTGGAACTGGAGCACGTCGAGCGGCACGGCGGCCAGCATGGCCCGCACGTGCGCCGCGTCCGGATCGACGAACAAGCCGACGATGGCAACGAACGGCGGCATCGCGGCGGCGATTCCCGCAGCGCGTTCGGCCGGCACCTCGCGCGGCGTTCCGGCCCAGAACACGAGGCCGATGGCGTCGGCGCCCGCACGGGCCGCCGCGAGCGCGTGGTCGCGCTCGGTGATGCCGCAGATCTTGACCCGCGTGCGCGGCCCCGTCATCACGCTTCCGCGAGGGGCAGGCGCAGCGGGCGCCGTGTCGGTGGCAAACCCCATTTCGGGTCGTAGTCGGCGCCGGTGAAATAGAGGCCGTCGGCGGCGAACGTCGCCGCCGCGCGCGTGCGATCACGCCCGGCGAGAAGCTCCCCGATCCATGCCGGCGGCGCCTTGCCCGCCCCCACGTGGATCAGCGCGCCGACGATGTTGCGAATCATGTGATGCAGGAAGGCATTGGCCGAAAAATCGAAACGAATGCACTCGCCGGATGCGTGAACTTCCGCAACGGCGAGGCGTCTTCACCGGCGATTTCGCCTGGCACAGCGCGGCGCGGAACGCGCTGAAATCGTGCGTGCCGACGAGCGCCCCGGCACCCTCGCGCATGGCGGCGACGTCCAGGGGACGATGGTACCAGCCGACGCGGCGCGCGAGCACCGCGGGTCGCACCGGCCGGTTCATGAGCAGGTACGTGTAATGGCGCGCCGTCGCGCCGAAGCGCGCGTGAAATGCGGCGTCGACGGGCGTCGCCCACAGGACGGCGAACTCCGCCGGCAGATGCGCGTTGGTGCCGCGAACCCAGGCGGTGAGCGGCCGCGCCGCCGCCGTGTCGAAGTGCGCGATCTGCAGCGTCGCGTGGACGCCCGCATCGGTGCGGCCGGCGGCGATCACGCCGACGCGCTCAGCGGCGACCGCGGTCAGCGCGCGCTCGAGCGCATCCTGCGCGCCCCGCCCGTCCGCTTGCGACTGCCAGCCGGTGAACGGGGTCCCCGCGTACTCGATTCCGAGCGCGATGCGCATGGTCGTGGTCGGCGCGCGGCGAACGTCCCGCCGCGTCCGCGCCGGGTGCCTGCCGCGTCAACCGAGCTTGCTGATGAGCGTCTGCGCTTCCGCTTGCTGCTGATCGTCCCCTTCGCGCAGCACCTCTTGCAGAATTTCGCGCGCGCCTTCGACGTCACCCATTTCGTGGTACGCCTTGGCGAGGTCGAGCTTGGTCGCGGCGTCGTGCCACTGCCCGTCGAGCACGGACGGGGTCGAGTCCTCGGTCGCGGGTGCGCCGTGTTCGAACGACAGATCGAGCTTGTCGAGGTCGATCGCCGACTGCGGCCGCACGATTTGCTCGGCGGGGCCCGCCTTCTTGAGCGGCGCCAGCGGTGCCGCCTCGTCGAACTGGAAATCGAGGCCGGCGCCGATGCGCGCGGCGTCGATCTTGTCCGCGACCGACTCGCTCCCCTTCGCGACGGCGCCGCCGGTGAGCGCGCCCCCGGCGCTCCTGGCGGTCCGTTCGAGCTCGCTCTCCGCGCCCGCGAGAATGTCGGCCGGCGATTTCGCCCGGGTGCTGGGCGCGGTGAACGCCAGGTCTTCGTCGAGCTTGGCGTCGAACGCGGTGTCGAGCGCAGGCGGCCGCGACGGTTCCGGCGATGGCGCGCCGGCCACGGCCAACTCGGGCTTGAGACCGGCCGCGGACGGCGGCACGTCGCCCGCCGCCGCACCGGCAATGCTGACCGCCGCGCCGTCGCCGCCCGCGAACATCGGATTGGCGGGATCGAGTTGCCGGCCGAGCGCGACCGCCTTCTGCCAGGTTTCGCCCTGCCCGCCCGATATCGAATACAACTCCGCCGCTACGGTATCGAACGCCGACGGCTTGTTGTGCTGGGCGTGGATTTCGAGCAGCTTGAGATAGATCTCCTGCCGCCGCGGGTCCTTGCGCAACGCGTGCTTCAGGATCTCCTCGGCCTGCGCGTCGCGACCGTAGGCGAGGTACACCTCGGCCTCGGCGATCGGATCGACCTCGTCGGTGTCGATGTTGCCAAGGCCCTCACGGCTGAATTCGCTCGCCAGCGAATTGTCGCCGGTGTTGACGACCCCGCCGCCGGTCGAGCCGAACACCGTGTTGGTCTTGATGTCGGTGTCGGCAATGATGCCGTCTTCGAAATGGGTGGTCTTGCGCCGGCGCGTCGCGAGGATGGCAGCGATGCCCGCGAGCAGCACCAGCGCGCCGCCGCCGATCGCCCACATCGGCGTGTTGGCCATCAGGTCATCCAGGAACGAGGGCTGCGGTTTGGGCGCGGCGGCAGCCGGCGCGGCTTTCGGGGCCGGCTTGGGGGGTTCGGCCGAAGGGGCTGCAGCAGCCGGGGGCGGCACGGCACTGGGCGCCTCGGCCTTCGCCGGTTCAGCCTTCGCGGGTTCGGCTTTCGCGGGCGGGGCCGCCGCGGGTGGCTCCGTCGCTTTCGCGGGCTCGGTTTGCGCGGGCGCGGCGATCTTGAGGTCCGGCGCCTTGGGGGGCTCCGCCGCAGGTTTTGCCGCCTCGGCCTTCGCCTGGAGCTGCGCCATCGTCTGATTCTTGAGCTCGACGGCGCGCTGCAGTTCGGTCAGCGTCTTTTCGAGCTCGGCGATGCGAAGCTGTGCTTCCTTGATCTGGCGCTCGCGCGCGACCATTTCTTCGGTGGCGCCGCCGACGCGCTTGCCCGGCCCGGCGTCACGCGACACCTTGAGCTGGTCGCGCCCCGGTGGCGCGGCGGGCACCGACTCGACGACGGCCGCACCGATCCTGCCGCCGGCGGAACGTCCGGCGGTCACCTCGCTTGCCGGTGCGGTCGCCGCAACACGGTCACGGTACGCGCGCCAATCGGACGCCTGCATCCGGACGATCTTCGTGGCTTCCGGCGGCGTCGTCGCGGCCGCGACGTCGGCGCTGGGGATGGAAACGATCGAGCCGGCACGCAGGCGATTGATGTTGTTGCCGTCGAATGCGCCCTCGTTCGTGTTGAACAACGCGACCAGCATCTGCTCCAGCGTGACGCTCGGCGGTTTGTACTCGTTGGCGATCTTCGACAGCGTGTCGCCGCGTTGCACCCGGTATTGATCACCACCCGCCGCGGCGCGCGGCGCTGGCGCCGGTGCCGCAGTCGTGGCCGCGGGGGCTGCAGGCGCGGCGACAGGCCTTGCCGGCGCGGCGCCGACGCGCACGGGCGCGCTCGGTTCCACCGGGGTCGGACTGACACCGGGCGGATCGAGCAGGAACGTGTAGTCGCGCACGAGGCGGCCCGCGGCCCAGTTCACCTCGACCATCAAGTCGAGATAGGGCTCGTTCACCGGCGCCTGCGTGACGACCTTGAGGTAAGGGGCGCCGGTGCCGCGCTCGAGCGTGATCCTTGCGCGCGCGAGCACGCCGTTATACGCAAGGTTGTTCTGCCGGTAGAGGTTCGCGTCCGCGATCCTCACGGCCAGCGAATCGAGCTCTTCCCTGGTCGCGGCGCTGAGCTCGATCTGCGCCGACAGCGGCTGGCCGATCGACGACTGTACCGTCAGCTTGCCCAGGCCGAGCGCACCCGCCGCACCCGGGAGCGCCAACGCGCCTGCCACCATGCCCAACGCGAGAATGGGGTTTGCTCTCATGCCGACCTCGTCCGGAAACTCGGGTTTTGTAAGCTAACTTAACATCATGGGCTTAGTGCCGCAAGCTAAACCACGGTATTAGCTCGTCTTTTTGGACGGCGTCTGCCGCAGATCAACGAAGTTCATGCCGCTATCGTAACGCCGATCGCTAACCCTTGCGCGCCGCCGCCTCACGATTACAACATATTGTAGCCAAGTGCGCCGCACCTAGGCGTGAACGGCGCCGCGGGATCTGCTGTGCGGGGCGCCGAACACCACGCCCAATCGCGCGGGGTTCGACACGGCGCCGGCGGCGGCGAGCGTGCATAAAAGTTGCGCAAACCGGCGCTCGCGCGCCATCCGTCAGTCGGGCGCCCGAAAACGACAGCACCGGCGCGTCCCCCGCCTCTGCCGCTCGGCCCCGCGTTCGCCGTCGCTGGCCGACACGGTCAGCGCGCGAGGAGGATCCGCACCATCCGGCGCAGCGGTTCGGCGGCGCCCCACAGCAACTGGTCGCCGACCGTGAACGCGCCGAGGTACTCGCCCCCCATGTTCAGTTTGCGCAAACGGCCGACCGGAACCTCGAGCCGGCCGGTGACGGCCGCCGGCGTGAGCCGCTGGATGCTTTCGTCGCGGGTGTTGGGCACCACCCGCACCCAGTCGTTGGCGGAGGCCAGGATCTGCTCGATCTCGGGCAGCGGCAGATCGCGCTTGAGCTTGATCGTCAGCGCCTGGCTGTGGCAGCGCATCGCGCCGATGCGCACGCAGATCGAATCGACGGGAATCGCCGGCTTGCCCTTGGGGCCGCCGCGCCCCAGGATCTTGTTCGTTTCGGCGCCGCCCTTCCACTCTTCACGACTCAAGCCGCCGCCCAGATCCTTGTCGATCCACGGGATGAGGCTGCCCGCGAGCGGAACGCCGAAATGCTCGGTCGGAAAGCGCTCGTCGCGCAGCACGCCCGCGACTTCGCGGTCGATGTCGAGGATCGCGGATTCCGGATCGTCGAGCAGCTCCTTGGCGGCGAGATGCGCTTCGCCCATCTGCTGCAGCAGCTCGCGCATGTTCTGCGCGCCGGCGCCCGACGCCGCCTGGTAGGTCATGCACGTCATCCACTCGATCAGATCGTGGCGGAAGAGCCCGGCCAGCGCCATCATCATCAGGCTGACGGTGCAATTGCCGCCGACGTAGTTCTTCACGCCCGCCGCGAGCGCCGCATCGATCACCTCGCGGTTGACGGGATCGAGGATGATCACCGCGTCGTCCTTCATCCGCAGCGCGGACGCGGCGTCGATCCAGTAGCCGGTCCAGCCCGCGGCGCGCAGCTTCGGAAACGTGTCGTTCGTGTAGTCGCCGCCCTGGCACGTCACGATGACGTCCTGCGCCGCCAGCGCGGCGATGTCCTGCGCGCTCTTCAGCGGCTTCGCGCGCCCGCCGACCGCGGGACCCTCGCCGCCCGCCTTCGACGTCGAAAAGAATTCGGACTCGATGAGATCGAAATCCTTCTCTTCGCGCATCCGCTGCAACAGCACCGAACCAACCATTCCCCGCCAACCGACGAATCCGACTCGCATGATCTCTCTCGACTGTGAAAATTTATCCGTGTTGTCCCGAACGGCCGGACTGGAGTGCCGCGACCACCGCCGCGCCCATGGCCCGCGTGCCGACGATGCGCTCGCCCGGCGTGGCAATGTCGCCGGTGCGCCATCCCGCGGCCAGCACCGCGCGCACCGCGTGCTCGATCCGGTCGGCGACGTCCGCGCGGGCGAACGTGTACCGGAACATCATCGCCAGCGACAGGATCGTGGCGAGCGGATTCGCCTTGTCCTGCCCGGCGATGTCGGGCGCCGAACCGTGGATCGGCTCGTAGAGTCCCTTGTTGGCGGCGTCGAGCGACGCCGAGGGCAGCATGCCGATCGAGCCGGCCAGCATCGACGCCTCGTCCGAGAGAATGTCGCCGAAGATGTTGCCGGTGACGATCACGTCGAACTGCTTCGGATTGCGCACGAGCTGCATCGCCGCGTTGTCGACGTACATGTGCGACAGCGCGACGTCCGGGTGATCCGCGGCCATCGCGGTGACGACCTCGCGCCACAGGATGCTGGTGTCGAGGACGTTGGCCTTGTCGACCGAGCACAGCTTCTTGCCGCGCTTGCGCGCCGTCGCGAAGCCTACCGCCGCGATGCGGCGAATCTCGCTTGCGCTGTAGAGCATCGTGTCGAAGCCCTCGGCCTCGCCGGCGGCGTTGGTGCGCCGTCCGCGCGGCTCGCCGAAATAGATGTCGCCGGTCAGCTCGCGGATGATCATGAGATCGAGCCCGGCGACGACCTCGGGCTTCATCGTCGACGCGGCGGCGAGCTCCGGATAGAGCAGCGCGGGGCGCAGGTTGGCGAACAGCCCGAGCGCCTTCCGGATGCCGAGGATCCCCTGCTCGGGCCGCACGGCGCGGGGCAACGTGTCGTATTGCGGCCCGCCGACGGCGCCCAGCAGCACGGCGTCGGCCGAGCGCGCGAGGCGCAGCGTGGCTTCGGGCAGCGGGTGGCCCGCCGCATCGTAGCCGGCGCCGCCGATCGGCGCGGTTTCGGTTTCGATCGGCAGGCCGTCGCGGCGCAGGAGGTCGAGGATGCGCACGGCCTCCCCCACGATCTCCGGCCCGATGCCGTCGCCGGGGAGAATCGCGATCTTCACGCTAGCGACGTGAGCCTGGAAGCAGGGGCCCCACGAGCGCAGATGCGACCCGAGCGAATTGGCGCCAGCCGCCGACACGTCGTTTTGCGCGGCGCCGACAGCGGAAGGAGGCTAGACGAGCCACGGTTGCTCCGCCAGCCGCTTCGCCTCGAACGCGCGGATGGCCTCGGCGTGCTGCAGCGTGAGGCCGATGTCGTCGAGGCCGTGGATGAGGCAGTGCTTGCGGAACGGCTCGACGTCGAATGCGAAGGTCATCGACCCGTCCGGCGTCGCGACCTGCTGCCGCTCGAGGTCGATCGTCAGCTTGAATCCGGGAAAGGCCTTCACCGCCTCGAACAGCCGGTCGACCTGCGACTCGGGCAGCACGATCGGCAGGAGGCCGTTCTTGTAGCAATTGTTGAAAAAGATGTCGGCATACGACGGCGCGATCAACGCGCGAAAGCCGTAATCCGCCAGTGCCCACGGCGCGTGCTCGCGCGAGCTGCCGCAGCCGAAATTGCGCCGCGCGAGCAGGATCTGCGCACCCTGGTAACGCGGTTCGTTGAGCACGAATTCGGGATTGGCCCGCCGCGTGCTGTTGTCCATCCCGGGCTCGCCGCGATCGAGATAGCGCCACGCGTCGAACAGGTTCGGCCCGAAGCCCGACCGCTTGATCGACTTCAGGAACTGCTTCGGGATGATCGCGTCGGTGTCGACGTTGGCGCGATCGAGCGGCGCGACGAGCCCGGTGAGGAGACGGAACGGTTCCATGGCCGGATCAGTAGGTCTTCGCCTTTTCCGCCGCCTTCTCGACGCCGCCGCCCGCGGCCTTGATGTCCTTGCCCGCGCCCTCGATCGTGTTGCAGCCGGCCACCATCGACGCCACGCCGAGGATCGCCAGCAGTGCGACCAGTCTCTTGCCCATGTTCTCTTCTCCTTGACGAATCACGACAGCCGACGCACGTCGACGAAATGCCCCGCGATGGCGGCCGCGGCCGCCATCGCCGGACTGACGAGGTGGGTGCGCCCGCCCGCTCCCTGCCGACCCTCGAAATTGCGGTTCGACGTCGAGGCGCAGCGCTCGCCCGGCTCGAGCCGGTCGTCGTTCATCGCGAGGCACATCGAGCAGCCGGGCTCGCGCCATTCGAAGCCGGCGTCGCGGAAGACCTTGTCGAGACCCTCACGCTCGGCCTGGGTCTTGACGAGCCCGGAACCGGGAACCACCAGCGCGAGCTTGACGTTCGCGGCCACGCGGCGACCGCGCGCGATCGCCGCCGCGGCACGCAGATCCTCGATCCGCGAGTTGGTGCACGAGCCGATGAATACCTTGTCGATCCGGATGTCGCCCATCGGCGTGTTCGGCGCGAGCCCCATGTACGTGAGCGCGCGCTCGATGCCGTCGCGGCGGGCGGCGTCCTTTTCCTTGTCGGGATCGGGCACCCGTCCCTCGATCGACACTACCATCTCCGGCGACGTACCCCACGTGACCTGCGGCGTCAGCGTCGAAGCATCGAGCGCGACCACCGTGTCGAACGTCGCGCCATCGTCGCTGCGCAACGTGCGCCAATGGGCGACCGCGCGGTCCCACAGTTGCGCCGACGGCGCGAACGGCCGCCCGCGAAGGTATTCGATCGTCTTGTCGTCGACCGCGATCATCCCCGCGCGCGCGCCGGCCTCGATCGACATGTTGCAGACCGTCATCCTGCCTTCCATCGACAGCGCCTCGATCGCCGCACCGGCAAATTCGATCGCATGTCCGGAGCCGCCGGCGGTGCCGATCCTGCCGATCACCGCGAGCGCCAGGTCCTTCGCGGTCACGCCGACCGGCAAGCGGCCGTCGACACGGACCAGCATCGCCTTCGCCTTCTTGGTGAGCAGGCATTGCGTGGCCAGCACGTGCTCCACTTCGGAGGTGCCGATGCCGAAGGCCAACGCGGCGAACGCGCCGTGGGTGCTGGTGTGCGAATCGCCGCACACGACGGTCATGCCCGGCAGCGTCGCGCCCTGCTCCGGGCCGATCACGTGAACGATCCCCTGGCGCTTGTCGCGGAACGGGAAATACGCCTTCGCGCCGGTGGCGCCGATGTTGGCGTCGAGCGTCTCGACCTGGGTGCGCGAAATCGGATCGCGGATGCCCTGGTCCCAATGCGTGGTCGGCGTGTTGTGATCGGCGGTGGCGACGATCGATCCGGCGCGCCACGGCTTGCGTCCCGCGAGACGGAGTCCCTCGTACGCCTGCGGGCTCGTCACCTCGTGCACCAGATGGCGGTCGATGTAGAGCAGCGCCGTGCCGTCCGCCTCGCTGCGGACCACGTGGCTGTCCCAGAGTTTGTCGTACAGCGTGCGGGCGAGCATGGCCATCGGGGTTCGGGCGCGCAAACGCCCGGTCAGTTCGTTGCGAACCTGGGATTATTGCATAGCAGCATGCTGTCTGTCAGTCGGCGACACGCGCGGGTAGTGGGTCCACTACGCACGCGCGGCACGGCAGCGGCGATCGCGCGTCGGCCGCCGTCATCGAAGCGCTCCGCGCCGCGGAAGTCCTTGCCGTGCGAGGAAGGCCGCCACCGCGTCGGCGACGGCGGGCGCGTCGGCATCGAACGGTGTCGCCGCCCATGCCCGCAACCAGGTGAACTGGCGTTTGGCGAGTTGGCGCGTCGCGGCGATCCCCTTGGCCCGCATGGCCGCCGCGTCGATCCCGCCGTCGAGAAATTCCCACGCTTGCCGGTAGCCCACGCAGCGCATCGACGGGAGATCGGCGGAGAGCGCAAAGCGCAGCCGCAGCGCGCGCAATTCGGCGACGAGGCCCGCCGCGAGCATCGCGTCGAAGCGGCGCGCGATGGCCGCGTGCAGCCGTGCGCGATCGGGCGGCAGCAATGCGATCGGCACCGTCGGACCCGCGGCGGCCCCGGTTTCCCGCGCGCCTTGCAGCTGCGACAGGGGCGTGCCGGTCAGCTCGAACACCTCGAGCGCGCGTTGAATCCGCTGGGCGTCGCCGGGCGCAAGGCGGGCCGCGATGACGGGATCGATCCGCGCGAGGTCGGCATGCATCGCCGGCCAGCCGATTTCGCCGGCCCGGGCGTCGAGCCGCGCCCGCAGCGCCGCGTCTGCGGGCGGCAGCGCGCTGAGGCCGTCGGCGAGTGCCTTGAAATAGAGCATCGTGCCGCCGACCAGCAACGGCACGCGGCCGCGGGCGCGGATCGCGGTCATGGCCGCGAGCGCGTCGGTCCGGAAATGGGCGGCCGAATAGGCCTCCGTCGGATCGAGGATGTCGACGAGGTGATGGGCGACGCGCGCCCGCGTCGCGGCGTCGGGTTTGGCGGTGCCGACGTCCATGCCGCGATAGACCTGCGCCGAATCGACACTCACGATTTCGACCGGGAAGCGATCGGCGAGCGCCAGCGCGAGCGCGCTCTTGCCCGACGCGGTCGGGCCCATCAGCAGCACCGCGGGTAGCGCGCTCACCGTCCGCGCATGAACAGCCGGTCGAGGTCGGCGAGGGCCAGCTGGTACCACGTCGGGCGGCCGTGATTGCACTGTCCCGCGCGCTCGGTCGCCTCCATCTCGCGCAGCAGCGCGTTCATCTCGGGGATGGTCAGGCTGCGGTTCGCGCGCACGGAACCGTGGCACGCCATCGTCGAGAGCAGTTCGTCGCGATGCGCGGTCAGGACCTCGCTGCCGCCGAATTCGGCGAGGTCGGCGAGCACCGCGTGCGCGAGCGCGGCGGCGTCGGCATCGCCCAGGGCCGCGGGTATGCCGCGCACGGCCAGCGTCGCCGGGCCGAGCGCCGTGATCGAAAATCCGAGGCGATCGAGGGTCGCCGCATGTTCGGCGGCGGCGGCGGCTTCGAGCGGCGACGCCGCGAACGTCGCGGGGATCAGCAGCGGCTGGATCGGCACCCGGGTGGCGAGCGCGGACTTGAGCCGCTCGTAGACGATGCGCTCATGCGCCGCATGCATGTCGACCAGCACGAGGCCGGCACGGTTCTGCGCCAGCACGTAGATGCCGTGCAGTTGCGCCAGGGCAAAGCCGAGCGGATGGTCATCGCCGGTGACGGGCAGGTCCGGGCCCCCACTCGGGCCCGCCGCGCGCGCCCCGAAAAGCGTGGCGTAAAACGCTGCCGGCTCGGTGGTCGCCAACGCCATCGGGCGCTGCGCCGTGAACAGCCCCGGCGACGAAGGCCACGCGCGCTGCCCGCCGGCGCGCATGTCCGGCTCCGGCGCGAGGGGCGGCGTTCGGGCCGCGGCCATGCCCAGCTTTTCAACCGCGGACACCGCGGGCTGCTCGGCGCCGGTCGCCGCCAGGGCGCGCTCGATCGCGTGGCGGATCGCCTGGTGCACGGCGCCGGAATCGCGAAAGCGGACCTCGATCTTCTGCGGATGGACGTTGACGTCGACGAGCCGCGGATCGAGCGCGAGCCACAGCGCGTACGCCGGCTGGCGATCGTGGTGCAGAACGTCGCGGTAGGCCTCGCGCACCGCGTGCGCGATCACGCGGTCGCGCACGAAGCGCCCGTTGACGAACGCGTATTGCGCATTGGCCTGCGTCGCGTAGGCGGGCCGGACGGCGAGCCCCGCGACCAGGAGCGGCCCGGCCTGCGCGTCGACGATCGCTGCGCCGGCGGCAAAGGCCTCACCGAGCAGCGCGTCGACGCGCGTGCGCCGTCCTTGCGCCAGCAGCCGGAACACGACGCGGCCGTTGTGCTGCAGCGTGAAGCCGACGTCGGGATGCGCAAGCGCGATGCGGCGGAAGGCTTCCTCGCAGTGGCCCCATTCGGTGCCTTCGGCGCGCAGGAACTTCCGGCGCGCCGGGGTGTTGTAGTAGAGCTCCTGCACCGTCACCGTGGTGCCGCCGGCCAGCGCCGCCGGCTCTGTCGCACTGACGCTGCCGCCGTCCACCTCGATCCGCCACGCATGCGGGCGGCCCGCGGCGCGCGAAGCGAGGGCGAAGCGCGACACCGCCGCGATCGATGCCAGCGCCTCGCCGCGAAAGCCCAGCGTGGCGATCGCCGCCAGATCGTCGACGGTCGCGAGCTTCGACGTCGCGTGCCGCGCGACCGCGAGGGCGAGCTCGTCGCGCTCGATGCCCGCGCCATTGTCGGCGACGCGGATCCGCGTCCGGCCGCCGCCGGCGAGATCGACGTCGATCTGCGTGGCGCCGGAATCGAGCGCGTTCTCGAGCAGCTCCTTCAGCGCGGCCGCCGGGCGCTCGACGACCTCGCCGGCGGCGATCTGGTTGATGAGGTGATCGGGCAGCGCGTGGATTCCCGGCATCGCGGCGCGCGCGTCAGCGCTTTAGTCCCTGCGTCCAGCGCGCGTACACGTCGCCGGCCACGGCGTTGAGCGCGGCGATGCGCTCGGGGAGCCCCGCGCGAACGTCGGCGGCGCTAAAGAGCGCGGGCGCGGATGCCCGCGGCAGCTCGCTCGCGCCGGTCGCGAGCCACGTTTCGACGAGAGCGGACGTCATCTCGACGTGCCCTTGCATGCCGATGTGGCGGTCCGCCACGACGTACGCCTGGTTGGCGTTGAAGCGGTTGGTCAGCACCCGCGTCGCGCCGGCGGGCAACGCGAACGCCTCGTAGTGCCACTGGAACGTCGTGAAGCGCGCGCGGCCGCCGAACCAAGCATGCCCGGCGCGCGCCTTGTCGACGTCGACGTCGATCCAGCCGATCTCCGGCGTGGGGGCGCGCCCGACCTCGGCTCCCAGCGCCTTCGCCAGCAGCTGTCCGCCAAGGCAGTGGCCGATGACGGGAACGTCCGCGGCAACCGCGTCGCGCAACAGCGAATCCACCGCGGAGGACCACGGCAGCGGATCATTGACGCTCATCGGACCGCCCATCAGCGCGATGCCGGCGAACGCGCGGGCGTCGGCCGGCACGGCCGCACCTTCGTCGAGAGCAACCAGTCGCCACGCGAAACCGCGCGCCTCGAGCCAGTCGGCGAAATAGGCGGGACCTTCGGTCGGGGAGAAACGCAGGATGGCGACGTCGCGCATGGAACGAGGAGGCCCTGCGCCTCCCGGATCACCGGGACGGCGCGTCAAAGACCGCGCGCGATCCGCGCGTACGCGGAATGGTTGTGGATGGACTCGAAATTCTCCGCTTCCACCACGAATCCGTCGACGCGCGCGTCGGTCTGCAGCCGGGCCGCGATGTCGCGGACCAGGTCCTCGACGAACTTCGGATTGTCGTAGGCGCGCTCGGTGACGTATTTTTCATCGGCGCGCTTCAGGATGCCGTAGAGCTCGCAGGAGGCTTCCTCTTCGGCAACGCGAATGATGTCGGTGAGGTAGAGCGACGCGCGCGGCGCGACCGTGATCGTCACCGTCGAGCGCTGATTGTGCGCGCCGTATTCGGAAATCTCCTTCGAGCACGGGCACAGCGACGTGACCGGCACCGCGACCGAGACGATCTGCCGGTACCGGCCGTCGACGAGCTCACCGGTGAGGCGGGTGGCGTAATCGAGCAGGCTCGCCACACCCGAGACCGGCGCGGTCTTGCGCACGAAGAACGGGAACGCGACCTCGATCCGGCCGCCCGGCGCCTCGAGCAGCACGACGAGCGCGTCGAGCAAGCCGTGGAAATTGGCCAGGGTGAGCGGCGGCTGGCCCGGGTCGGTGCGCGATTCGAGCAGCGCGACCAGGCGCGACATGTGCGTGCCCTTGCGGTCGGCCGGCAGCGCCACGTACACGTTGCAATCGGCGATCGTGGACTGCGCGACGCCGTCACGGTCGGCGAACAGCAGCGGGTAGCGCAGGCCCTTGATGCCGACCTGGTCGATCGCGAGCTCGCGCTCGTCGCTCCCGGATTGCACGTCGGCAATCGGGAACAGCGTCTGCGGGGTGTCGGGGCGGTTCACGGGGCAATTCTAACCGAGATCGGGAACGGTTCGGCCGTGCGGGCGCCTGCCCGCCACGCCGCGTGGGTCAGGCCGCGGGCTTGGACAGGGCATCCGCGCGGCGCTGTCCGAAGCGGGCGAGAATCGAGGCCGCGATGCCGCGCGCGTCGAGTCCGCACTCGGCCAGGAGTTGCGCCGGGTCGCCGTGATCGACGAACCGGTCCGGCAGTCCGAGATGCAGCACCGGAATCACGATCCCCTCGGCGGCGAGCGCCTCGGACACGCCGCTGCCGGCGCCGCCCGCGACCACGTTCTCCTCCACCGTCACGAGCGCATCGTGTTCGCGGGCGAGGCGCTGGATCAGCGCGATGTCGAGCGGCTTGACGAAGCGCATGTCGGCGACCGTCGCGTCGATCTCCTCGGCGGCGGCCAGCGCCGGGTGCAGCACGCCGCCGAACGCGAGGATCGCGACGCGGTTCGTCCGCCGCCGCGCCTCGCGGCGGATTTCGCCCTTGCCGATCGGCAATGCCGTCATCTCCGCGCACGGCACGACGCCGGGCCCCGCGCCGCGCGGATAGCGGACCGCGGTCGGGCCCTCATGCAGGTGCGCGGTGTAGAGGAGCTGCCGGCATTCGTTCTCGTCCGACGGCGCCATCACCATCATGTTCGGCAGGCAGCGCAGATACGACAGATCGAATGCGCCGGCGTGGGTCGCGCCGTCGGCGCCGACGATGCCCGCGCGGTCGATGGCGAAGACCACGGGCAGATTCTGCAGCGCGACGTCGTGGATCAGCTGGTCGTAGCCTCGCTGCAGGAAGGTCGAGTAGATCGCGACCACCGGCTTCAGGCCTTCGCAGGCGAGGCCGCCGGCGAACGTCACCGCGTGCTGCTCGGCGATGCCGACGTCGAAATAGCGGTCGGGGAATTCCCGCGAAAAGCGGACGAGTCCGGAGCCTTCGCGCATCGCCGGCGTGATCGCGACGACGCGCCGGTCGCGCGCCGCGACGTCGCAGAGCCAGTCGCCGAACACCTGCGTATACGCGGGCTTGCTCGGCGGCTTGACGATGACGCCGGCGGCCAGGTCGAACTTCGGGACGCCGTGGTAGAGAATGGGGTCGTCCTCGGCGCGCGCGTAGCCGTAGCCCTTGCGGGTGACGACGTGCAGCAGCTGCGGCCCCTTCAGCTCGCGGACATTCGCGAGCGTCTTGATGAGCGTATCGAGATCGTGGCCGTCGATCGGCCCGATGTAGTTGAAGCCGAACTCCTCGAACAGCGTGCCGGGAAGGACCATGCCCTTCATGTGCTCTTCCCAGCGCTTGGCGAGCTCCTGCACCGGCGGCAGCCGGGAGAGCATTTCCTTGCCGCCGCGCCGGATGGAGTTGTAGGCGCGGCCGGACAGCAGGCGCGCGAGGTGGTTGTTGAACGCCCCCACCGGCTCCGAGATCGACATGTCGTTGTCGTTGAGGATCACCAGCATGTCGGCGCCGGCGGTGCCGGCATTGTTGAGCGCCTCGAAGGCCATCCCGGCGCTCATCGCCCCGTCGCCGATCACCGCGACCACCGCGCGCTCCTCGCCCTTCAGCCGCGCGGCGATGGCCATGCCAAGCGCCGCCGAGATCGACGTCGACGAATGCGCGGTGCCGAACGTGTCGTACGGGCTCTCGATCCGGCGCGGAAAGCCCGACGGCCCGTCGGCCATCCGCAGCCGGCTCATCAATTGCCGGCGGCCGGTCAGGATCTTGTGCGCGTAGGTCTGGTGACCCACGTCCCAGACGATGCGGTCGTGCGGCGTGTTGAACGTGTAATGCAGCGCGATCGTGAGCTCGATGGTGCCGAGATTCGACGACAGGTGCCCGCCGGTCTGCGCCACCGACGTCAGCACGAACGCGCGCAAGTCGCGCGCCAGTTGCGGCAACGCGGCGCGGTCGAGCTTGCGCAGCGCCGCCGGGTCGTCGATCAGCTCGAGGAGAGGAAATTTCATCGCTGGCGCAACACGATCCAGTCGGCGAGCTCGGCCAGGCGCCGGGCGGCGCCGGCAAACGGGGCAAGCGCGGCATGGGCGTCGCGCCGCAGTGCCTCCGCCCGCGCCTTCGCCGCGGCAAGGCCCAAGAGCGACACGAACGTCGGCTTGCTTTGCAAGGCGTCCTTGCCGGCGGTCTTGCCCAGCGAGGCGGCGGAGCCCTCGACATCGAGCACGTCGTCGACGACCTGGAAGGCGAGCCCCGCGGCCTGCGCGTACGCGTCGAGCGCCGCGGTCTCGACCGGCGACGGCGGCCGTCCGCAGGCGGCGCCTAAGCGCACGGCGGCGCGGATCAACGCCCCGGTTTTCATCCGATGCATCGTTTCGAGCGCCGCGATGCCGAGCGTCGTGCCGACGGCCTCGAGGTCGATCGCCTGCCCGCCGGCCATGCCGCGCACGCCGGCGGCTTCCGCGAGCAGCGCGCAGGCCTCGCCCGGATCGGCCATGCGCCCGCGCGCGAGCACGCCGAACGCCTGCGCCTGCAGCGCGTCGCCGGCGAGCAGCGCCATCGCCTCGCCATACGCGACATGGCAGGTCGGCTTGCCGCGCCGCAGCGTGTCGTTGTCCATGCACGGCAGATCGTCGTGGACCAGCGAATAGGCGTGAATCAATTCGACCGCGGCGGCCGCCGTGTCGACGGTATCCGGGTTCGCGCCCTGGACCTCACCGGCCGCGTACGCAAGCAACGGCCGGACGCGCTTGCCGCCATCGAGGACGGCATAGCGCATCGCCCGATGGAGCGCGGTGGCGCCGGCATCCGGGGGCAGCAGCTGGTCGAGGACGTGCTCGACCCGGCGCTGGCGCTCCTCCGACCAGACCTGCCACGCGAGATCAGGATTCATCGTCGTCGGCGCGGCCGTCGCGGCCCGCGGATTCGAAGGCCTTCAGCACGCCTTTTTCGAGCACCTCGACCTGCAATTCCGCATCCTTCAGCGTCGTCTGGCAATACTGGAGCAGCACCGCGCCGCGCTGGTACGCGGCGAGCGACTCCGCGAGCGGCAGTTGTCCGCCCTCCATCGTAGCCACGATCGCTTCGAGTTCGGCAAGCGCGGCTTCGAAACTGGCAGGGGCGACGCTCGGCTGGGCCATCGGCAGGAGAGAAGGTTGGGACGGACGGCGGCGGGCCGCAAGCCGCCAGCAGGTTCAGCTCGAGGGGCTGTACGGGCCTAAAAACGGCAACTTCGCGCAACAGCGTCGAAAATGCATCTTGTACCGAACGTTGACCCGGCATAGACAGGTCTTATATACTAACACGTTTTCTGTTTTTCTTGATCCGGCCTCAGCGAACCTTTCGCGCGCGGCCGACTTGGCAGAGCGGTCCGGGGCGGCCTGAAGTGGATTCGAGAGCCGTAATCGTCCCGGGTTGTTGGGTTGGGTTGGTTGGGTTTACACCTCAATACGCGACGAAACGGAGGGCTGATGTCCAATCTCGCCACTGCGGAGCATTTGCGGCGCACCGCGTCGCAGCTCCCGGTCTCGTGGTACTGCGATCCCCGGGTGTTGGACGCCGAACAGCGGCTGCTGTTCGCGAACGCGCCGGGGTACGTCGGGCACGAGCTGATGGTCCCGAATCCCGGCGACTATTACGCCCTCGACTGGCGCGACAACGCGCAGGTGCTGGTGCGCAACGGCGACAAGGTCGAGCTCCTTTCGAACATCTGCCGGCACCGGCAGGCGATCATGCTGAAAGGTCGCGGCAACGCGCGCAACATCGTCTGCCCGATCCACCGCTGGACCTACGACCTTGCACGGGCAGCTGCTCGGCGCGCCGCATTTTGCCGACAAGCCGTGCCTCAACCTGCGGCAGACGCCGCTGCAGCGCTGGAACGGCCTGCTGTTCGACGGCCCGCGCGACGTCGCCCGCGACCTGGCCGACGTCGCGCTGCTCGACAGGCTCGATTTCTCCGGCCACGTGCTCGACCGCGTCGAGATCCACGAGTGCCATTACAACTGGAAGAGCTTCATCGAGGTCTACCTCGAGGACTACCACGTCGTGCCGTTCCATCCCGGCCTCGGCCACTTCGTCACCTGCGACGACCTCAAGTGGCAGTTCGGCGACTGGCAATCGGTGCAATCGGTCGGCATCAACAAAGGGCTCGCCAAGTCTGGCAGCAAGGCCTACGAGCGCTGGCACAAGGCGGTGCTCGAGTTCTACCGCGGCGAAATGCCGCCGTTCGGCGCGATCTGGATGATCTACTACCCGAACATCATGGTCGAGTGGTACCCGCACGTGCTCGTGGTCAGCACACTGATTCCGCGCGCCCTCGACCGCACGACCAACATCGTCGAGTTCTACTACCCCGAGGAGATCGCGCTGTTCGAACGCGAGTTCGTCGAGGCCGAGCAGGCGGCCTACATGGAAACGGCGATCGAGGACGACGACATCGCCGAGCGGATGGATGCCGGCCGCAACGCGCTCTACCGCGCCGGGCGCAGCGAGGAAGGACCCTACCAGTCGCCGATGGAGGATGGGATGCAGCATTTCCACGAATTCCTGCGGCGCCAACTCGACCCGCACATCGCGCCGCGCTAGCGGGCGGGATGGCGCGGATACCGCGGAGGTCGATCGCCATGTTCACCACGCTCATTTCCACCGCCGATCTCGCGGCGCGCCTTGGAGCGCCCGACCTCGTCGTCGTCGATGTCCGCCACGATCTCGGGCAACCCGACACGTGGGGCGAGGCGCAGTACCGGGCAGGCCACATTCCGGGGGCCGTGTTCGCCCACCTCGACCGCGACCTGTCGGCGCCCAAGACGGGCCGCAACGGCCGCCACCCGCTCCCGTCGCCCGAGGCCTGCGCCGCGGTGTTCGGCCGTCTCGGCATCGACGGTGGAAAGCAGGTCGTCGCCTACGACCAAGGCAACGGCGCGTACGCGTCGCACCTGTGGTGGATGCTGCGCTGGCTCGGGCACGATGCGGCGGCGGTGCTCGACGGCGGTTACGCGCGCTGGATACACGAGGGCCGGGAGGTCAATGCCGACGTTCCGCGCCCGCACGCGGTCAGGTTCACGGCGCGGCCCACGGTGACACCGGTCACTGCCGCCGAGGTCGAGGCAACGCTCGGCCGGGGATCGATGCTGCTGATCGATGCGCGCGGCGCGGAGCGCTTTCGCGGCGACGTCGAGCCGCTCGATCCCGTCGCCGGTCACATCCCGGGCGCGGTCAACCGGCCGTTCACGCAGAACCTGGGTGCCGACGGCACCTTCAAGCCCGCGGCCACGCTGCGCGCGGAGTTCGAGGCACTGCTGCACGGCGAGCCGCCGGCCAAGGTCGTGCACCAGTGCGGCTCCGGCGTAACGGCCTGTCACAACCTGCTGGCGATGGAGATCGCGGGCCTTTCGGGCACGCGGCTCTACCCTGGCTCGTGGAGCGAGTGGTGCGCCGATCCGGCGCGGCCGGTGGCGCGAGGCGGGTGAGTGTCGACGCGGCTCCGGCCGCGATCGCGGTCGGCGCAATCGCGCTGCGACTGCCGGTGACAAGCCTCGGTTCGCCACGTATGATGCCGCAGACGCCGACGGCAGCCCTGCGAGACGCGAATCCGGCGTCGCCGCGTCGGCGACCGCGTCGCGGCGAGGCATGCCACGCGCGTCGCTGGCGCCGATCACATTCCAGGGAGAGGACCAAATGGAAACAAGAGCGTTGTAGTCCGCGGCCATCGCTGTCGTGTCGCGCTGCTCGGATGCGCGAGCCACCGCGCATGCGAGCCGGTCGACACGGGCACAAGGCACCAAGGCTCGACTGCGACGGGACGGTGCGTGCAAGGTCGAGGTCTCGGTCGATTGCCCGGCGACCCGCATGCACCATTGCGCATCGACGGCGAATTCGCCGATCATCCGTCGGAGCCAGCGAAGACTCGACATATCACCTGGGAACTGACCAACAGGCGGACTTCACCCTCCCGACACCAGCGAATTTCCAGTTCGCCGCACGACAGGCGATCGTCATCTCGGGCGACAGCAGCCGGTGTTCCGGAACTGCAAGTCGAAGGTACGGACGCATCGCAAGTTCGAGCTGCGAGGACTCACATCAGACGGAGCGCGACGGAATCTACGTTTACAAATACACGATCACGATTTTCGACAATACCGGCGCCAAAGCGGTCACGCCGCTCGACCCATGGGTCGTCAACAACTAGACGTGAGCTCGTGTAGATGCGTCCGACGCGCCGATCACAACAACGAACAGGGGGAAGAAATGTGCAAGTCGAATGTCGATTTCCGCGGTCTCTCATTGCGGCTGCACTGGCAGGCGGCGCGCAGGCTCCGCCTCCGGGCGGCGAGCTCAACCGGCAGCCGGCCTGTGCACGAAGCCGAATCGAGCATTGCGTCACGGTCACCGTCGGCAACGGCTGCGACGGGGCGGCGCAAGATCAGCGTCGACGTGTCGAGATTGACCGTGACGGGACCGAATCACGTGATCTTCTGGGAAATCAGACAACACCGGCACGCAGAAGTACACGTTTCCCGACAAACGGCATCGAGTTCAAGTCGTCGGCCGGCAAGCAGGAATTCAAGTGCGGGCCGAACGGCACCAGCAAGACTGTGATCAGATGTACCGATCCCAACAAGACTAAGGCACGTTCGAATACGGGGTCAAGGTCGATGGCGCGCCGGCCGCGCCGGCCGCTCGATCCGTGGGTCATCAACCGGTAGGCTCGACGCAGATCGTGGTCGCGCGCGCCGACCCGGTCCGTGACTCAGCCGTACGGCCAGCCACGTGCGCGCCTCGGCCATCGCCTGCGTCGTAGGACAGCGCGCGGCCGGCGGCATCGGCCGCGGCGAATGCGGCTGGGCCGAGCGCTTCGCGCGCCTGCGCGATCAACGGCGCCAGGAATGCATCGTCGGCGGGATCGCGATGGAGTCCCGTCTTTCCGGTCTGCGCTTCCGCCGCGCCGAAGAAGCGCGCCGCCTGCTCCCACTCGGCGCGCGACGCGGCGAGCCCGGCGCAGACTTCCAGCACGCTCTGGCCCGCCGGCCTCCAGCCGAGCTCCACGGCGATCGCCAGCACTTCGAGCAGCATGCTCCGCGGCGCGATCTCCCGACCCGCGACCGATCGAGACCATCGCCAGATTGAGAAGGCCGATGGCGATGATCTCGCGGTCGCGAGATTTCACGCGCGATCGCCAGCGCGTTCTCGTAGAGCGGCTCCGCGGCATCCAGTTCGCCCTGCGACCCGGTGAATCTGCGCCAGCGCATTGAGCACGGCCGCGACCTCGCGCTGTGTTCCCATGCTCGCGCTCCAGGGCAAGCGCTTCTTCCAGATGTCGCCCGCGCCGCCGCCATGTCGCCGCAGCCCGAGCGACGGCGAGCGCCGAGCGGCTGCAGCGCCGCGGCGACCCTGGTCAGGTCGCCGAGCTCCCGGGCGATCGCGAGGCTCTCCTGCAGGTAGCCCTGCGCCTCCGCATAGCGCCCCATCCAGCAGCCGAGCTGGCCGGCGTCGAACAGCGCGCGGCAACGTGCCGCGCTGCGCGCCTGCGCGCCTGCGCGCCCGAGCGCCTCCACGGTCACCCGATGCCCCAGCCCGAGAACGCCGCGGCCGATCCAGTAGCGCCGCATCGAGGAGGCCAGCCGCAATCCCAGCTCGCCTCCCCTGGTCCGCGTCGTCGCACCAAGCATGCGCGGCCAGCAGATTCTCGCGCTCCAGATCGAGCCGCGCGAGCCATGCCGCCTGATGCGGCCCGACCAGTTCCGGTCGCGCCTCTTCCGCGAGCGCCAGGTAGAAGGCGAGATGGCGCGCGCGCGCGTCGTCGCCTTCGCCCGATTCGACCAGCCGCTCCTGCGCGTACTGCCGCACGGTGTCGAGCAGTCCGTAACGCTCGCCTTCGGCTTCCAGCGACCACCAGCGATTTCTCGACCAGATGCGTGAGCAGGTCGAGCACCATCGGCTCGTCGATCGCGCCGCCGGCGCCGACGGCTTCCGCGGCTTCCAGCGTCCAACCGCCCGCGAACACCGCCAGCCGCCGCAGCAGCGCGCGTTCGGAATCCGAGAGCAGGTCGTAGCTCCAGTCGATCAGCGCACGCAACGTCTGCTGCCGCGGCAGCGCGGTCCGGCTGCCTCCGGTGAGCAGCCGAAAGCGATCGCTCAGCCGCTCGGCGATCTTCTCGACCGACAGCGCGCGCACGCGCGCCGCGGCGAGCTCGAGCGCCAGCGGGATGCCGTCGAGGCGATGGCAGATCTCGGCCACCGCCGGCGCGTTCTGCGGCGTGATCGCGAAATGCCGGCTGCGCCGCGACTGCCCGGTCGACGAACAGGCGCACCGCCTCGTATCGCGTCAGCGCTTCCGGCGTGACCGCCTGCCTGCGCAGTCGGGACGGCGAGCGGCGGCGACGTGATAGCGTCGTCTCGCCCGGCGTGTGCAGCGGCTCGCGGCTGGACGCGAGGATCTTGACCTGCGGCCCCGACTGCAGCAGCTCCTTGGCGAGCTCGGCGCACGCCTGCGACCAGGTGTTCGCAGTTGTCGAGGATCAGCAGGCAGCTGCCGGTCCTTGCCGTACGTCGCCAGCGCCTCGATGACCGGGCGCCCCGCTTCTTCCTTGACGCCGAGCACCGAGGCCACCGCCTGCGGCACGAGCAGCGGATCGGTGAGCGGCGCAAGCTCGACGAACCAGACGCCGTCGGGATAATCGTCCATCACGTCGACCGCCGCCTGCAGCGACAGGCGCGTCTTGCCGAGGCCGCCGATGCCGAGCAGCGTGAGCAGCCGCGTCTTCGCCGAGCAGCGCCTTGACCTCCGCGAGCTCGCGCTCGCGGCCGATGAACGAGGTCACCTGCTGCGGCAGGTTGTTCGGCGTCGATTCCAGCGAGCGCAGCGCCGGAAAGTCCTGTCGCAGCTGCGGGTGCAGGACCTGATAGACGCGCTCGGCGCTCGCGAGATCGCGCAGCCGGACGGCGCCCAGGTCCTTCAGCGCGACGCCATCCGGCAGGCGATTGCCGATCAGGTCGGCGACCGCCTTCGACACCAGCACCTGGCCGCCGTGCGCCACCGCCATGATGCGCGCGGTGCGATTGACGGGCGTGCCGTAGAAGTCGTTGTCGCGGCGCTCGACGACGCCGAGGTGCAGCCCGCAGCGCACCCGCAGCAGCGTCCCCGCGGTGGCTGCGGGATCCTGCAGCGCCTGCTGCAGTTGCAGCGTCGCTTTGACCGCATCGAGCGGGTCGTCGAAGACGGCGTGGATGCCATCCCCGGTCGTCTTCACGACCAGGCCGCGGTGCGCCTCGACGGCCGCTCGCGCGATCGCGTCGTGACGCGCCAGCGCGGGCTGCATCCGCTCGGGCTCCTGCTCCCACAGCCGGGTGCTGCCCTCGATGTCGGTGAACAGAACGGTCGTGACTGCGGCTGGCTCGTGCACGTCAGGGCGCGGTGCGTCGGTCTTCGCGAGACAGCCACTCTACGGCAACGGGCTAGTGCCGGCCAGCGGCCACGACGCGAGCTCGCGATAGCGTGCCCCCTCCGGCAGCGTTTCCGACGCCATCAGCGCGATCGAATCGACGTGCCAGGCGAACGGCGCCATCGCCGGGGTCGACAGGCCGCGGTGGCAACGGCGGGCGAGCGTGACGTGGGGGTTGAACCCGCGGCGCTCGGTCGGCAGGTCCGCGTGCTGCAGCGCGGCGCGCAGCGCTTCGAAAATCTGCCGCAGCCCGGCGGGGATCGCCTGCGGGCCGGCCCAGGCGACACCGGCGTCGCGAAACACGCCGAGCGCGTCGAGCGTCAGCAGGAACGGTGCCGCCGCCTCGGCCGCCGCGAGGCCGATGTTGGCAAGCTCACCGAAACGCTCCGGCGCCACATGCCCGAGAAAGGCGAGCGTCAGGTGCAGATTCTCCGCGCGCGCGGCGCGCCCGCCGGTCTCGCGCGCGACGTTCCGCGCCAATTCCGCCAGCGCATGGCGAACGCCGGAGTCGGGAACGAGCGCGTAAAAGAGCCGGGCCGAATGGCCGTGCGCATCCGGGTGCGCGTCGCTGTCGACGTCGACGTGCGCAGGCGGGGAACGGCTGGCGCATGGGGGTCGCGGCGCCGGCCAAAACAAAGGGCCGCGCCCTCGTGGAGGAACGCGGCCCGGCGTCCGACGGCGCGGCAGCGATCAGCCGTTGATGACCTGCAGCTCCTCTTTCGGCTTGTCGAAGAACTGCTCGTCCTCGGTCGAGTGGGCCAGCGCCGTGGTCGACGTCTGGTTGCCCTGGACCGTGGTCGTGACGGCGTCGAAGTAACCGGTGCCGACCTCGCGCTGGTGCTTGATCGCGGTGAAGCCCTTGCTCATCGCCGCGAACTCGGCTTCCTGCAACTCGACGAACGCGGTCATGTGATTGTGCGCGTAGCCGTGGGCCAGGTTGAACATCGAGTAGTTGAGGCTGTGGAAGCCGGCGAGCGTGATGAACTGGAACTTGTAACCCATCGCGCCCAGCTCTTTCTGGAACTCCGCGACCGTCGCGTCGTCGAGGTTCTTCTTCCAGTTGAACGACGGCGAACAGTTGTACGCGAGCAGCTTGCCCGGGAATTTCGCGTGGATCGCGTCGGCGAAATCCTTGGCGAACTGGAGGTCGGGCCGCCCCGTTTCGCACCAGATCAGGTCGGCGTACGGCGCGTAGGCAAGTCCGCGCGCGACCGCCTGCTCGATGCCGTTCTTCGTTTTGTAGAAGCCCTCGACCGTGCGCTCGCCGGTGCAGAACGGCTTGTCGTTGGCGTCGACGTCGGACGTGAGCAGATCGGCGGCCTCGGCGTCGGTGCGCGCGAGAATGATCGTCGGCACGCCCATGCAATCCGCCGCGAGCCGCGCCGCGACCAGCTTGTCGATCGCCTCGCGCGTCGGCACGAGCACCTTGCCGCCCATGTGGCCGCACTTCTTGACCGACGCCAGCTGGTCTTCGAAATGGACACCGGCGGCGCCCGCGTCGATCATCGCCTTCATCAGCTCGAAGGCGTTCAGCACGCCGCCGAATCCGGCCTCGGCATCGGCGACGATCGGCGCGAAGAAATCCAGATCATCGCTGCCTTCCATGTGCTGGATCTGGTCGGCGCGCATGAACGTCCGGTTGATCCGGCGCACGACCTCGGGCACCGAGTTCACCGGGTACAGCGATTGATCGGGGTACATCTCGCCGGCGATGTTGGCGTCGGCGGCGACCTGCCAGCCGGACAGGTAGACGGCCTTGAGGCCCGCTTTCACCTGCTGCATCGCCTGGTTGCCGCTCATGGCGCCGAGCGAATTGACGAACGGTTGCTCGTTCATGAGCTTCCACAGCTTTTCGGCGCCGCGGCGCGCGAGCGTGTGCTCGATGTGGACCGAGCCGCGCAGGCGGACGACATCCTCCGCCGAATACTTGCGCGCAATGCCCTTCCAACGCGGGTTTTCCGCCCAGTCCTTCTTGAGCCGTGCTGCTTCGAGATCGTAGTTCATGTGGTACTCCCATCATGTGCGTCGTGGCCAATCCGGCGGGCGTCGTGAACTCTTTCGAGCACATCGACTGACCGGAACCTTGGTCAGCGGGCCCGCTATGCGCTTTTACCGGCGCGCGCGAGCTGCCGCGTTGCGCTGCAGGAGGCGAACCCAGTCGCCATTGCAACGCTGCACGGATCGGCGAGGATCGCTCGTCGGTCTGGCGGGCATGGATGGGGTGTAAACGCTACCCAAGCCCTGGATCCGGTCGCCGCCGAGGTTGGCTGTCGACCGTTCGTGGTGACGCAACATTAACAAAGTTGGCGCACGAATACAAGCGGAATACTGCGCTGCAATAATAAAATAGACTCTTGAAATCAGCGAGTTAAATCGTGTCGCTGCTGTTGGGAATTATTTGGGCGGTGGTGGTGCTGCATTGCGGCACGCGACTCGTCGGCTGACGCTGTGCCTGCCAGTGCGCGTTTGACCCCAGGAGCGCGGCGATGGACGGACCGTTCTCGCCGCTGCGCTGCCGACAACGTGCTCCGCGTCAGTCGATCGGGAGGCGATCGCCCCGCCCGCGGCACCTCCACCGCCGTGCATCCGACGCGGGTGCGGCGGCTGTCGCGATTGAGCGCGTCACCGGTGCTTACCCGTGATCTCCGTCACCCGCGTCGCGAGCGGCGAATCGACGAATACGTGACGTCCGAGCGCGCGCACGAACGATCGTGTCGTTCATCTCGTCGACGATTTCGCCCGCGGAAATCAGGCGCCGCGACGCCGAAAATCCGCGCATATGGCGAATGAGAATCGATTGCCACGACCACGCGCGTCCGCAGGCTTGACATCGTTGAAGGTCGGTGCAACTGTCGCGTGTCGGCGTGATGGGAGAGCGCGTGATTTCGCGCATCGCGCCGATAGGCAGCGGGGCGTGAGGCGACCCGCGGCCTGGACGTCACCGCGCGGCGATGTGCCCATCGCCGCGGGACCGACTACAGGAGGATTTCATGCGTTCCAGTTCACTCGTCATCGCGGCCATCGCCGCGGTCGTCGGCGCCGGCACGGCCGCGGCGCAGGCTCCGGATCCGAACGTCGCGCGCAATCTCGCGGCCACGTGCGCCAACTGTCATGGCACCAACGGCGTGAGCCAGGGCGGGGTCGAGAGCCTCGCGGGCGCGGGCAAGGACGACATGATCCGCAAGCTCAAGGAATACAAGGCCGGGACGAAACCGGGAACGATCATGCCCCAGCTCGCGAAGGGCTATACGGACGCCCAGATCGATCTCGTCGCCGGTTGGTTCGCGGCGCAGAAGCCCGCGAAGTGAGGAGATGACCATGCGCATTGAACGACGTGAATTCCTGAAAGCGCTCGGCGCGGTTTCGACCACGGCGGCCGTTTCCGGCTGCGCCACCATGGGCGGTGGCGCGCAGGGCAAGGTCGTGGTCGTCGGCGGCGGCTATGGCGGCGCGACGGCGGCCAAATACATCCGGATGTGGAGCAACGGGACGGTCGACGTCACCGTCATCGAGCCGAATACCGAGTTCATCTCCTGCCCGCTGTCGAATCTCGTCCTCGGGGGCTCGAAGCAGATCGCCGATGTCACCGTCAGCTACGACAATCTCGTCAAGCGCCATGGCGTGAAGATGGTCCGCGACACGGCCGTCGGCGTCGACGCCGACAAGCGCACAGTGAAGCTCGCCGGCGGCGGCGAGCTGCCGTACGATCGGCTGATCCTGTCGCCGGCGATCGATTTCATGTGGGACAAGGTGCCCGGGCTCAACAACGCCGATGCCCAGGCGAAGATCCTGCACTCGTGGAAGGCCGGCGCGCAGACGGTCGCGCTGCGCAAGCAGCTCGAGGCGATGGCCGACGGCGGCGTCTACGCGATCTCGATACCGGTGGCGCCGTACCGGTGTCCGCCGGGCCCGTACGAGCGCGCCTGTCAGGTCGCGTGGTATTTCAAGCAGGCCAAGCCGAAATCGAAGGTGCTGATCCTCGACGGCAACGGTGACGTGACGTCGAAGGCCGCTCTGTTCAAGAAGGCGTGGGCGGAGGAGTACAAGGGCATCGTCGAGTACCGGCCGAATTACGTGCTGACCGACGTCGACGCGCGCACGCTCACCGCCAAATTCGAAACGCACGACGACGTCAAGGCGAGCGTGCTCAACGTGCTGCCGCCGCAGCGCGCCGCGGCGATCGCGCGCAGCGCCGGCGTGGTCACCGCGAACGATCGCTGGTGCGACGTCGATTTCCTGACGTTCGAATCGGTCAAGGTCAAGAACGTCCACGTTCTCGGCGACGCGATCCAGATCGCGGCGGGAATGCCCAAGTCGGCGCACATGGCGAATCAGCACGCGAAGGTGTGCGCGGCGGCGGTGGTCGCGCTCTTGTCCGGGCAGCCGCCCAATCCGGCACCCGTGCTCACCAACACCTGCTACAGCTTCCTCACCGCCAGCGACGTCGTCCATGTCTGCTCGGTGCACCAGTACGACGCGGAAAAGAAGACCTTCCTGCCCGTGCAGGGCGCAGGCGGCGTGTCACCGGCGATGAGCGCCGTCGAAGGCGCGTATGCGTTCGGATGGGCGATGAACATCTGGGCCGACACGCTCGCCTGACGCCACCGCATCGCGCGAATCGCGTCGTGCGAAGCGCGTCGTGCGAAGCGCGTCGTGCGAAGCGCGTCGTGCGCGGCGCGGCGTGCGCGGCGCGCGTGCGCGGCGCGGCGTGAGCCGCTGGGCGCGGGCTTCGGGTGCCGCCAAGCGTGTCGGGCGAGCGCGTACGGCGGCTTGAGGCGCCCGCGCCCAGCGGCTCACGCCGCGCCGGGACCCATAGGCCGACGTTTGCGACCCTCGGGCGCCCGCGCGCGACCCTGACCGCTGCCAGGCACAATTCCACACGACGACGCAACTGGGTTAGGCGATGAACGAAAAATGGCGCCCGCAGGCGCCATTTTTCGTGAGCCGGCGAAGAATTCATGCCACCGGCTCGGCCTCCTTGTTTTCCTCGAACGCGAGCTGGACCTTGTCGTCGGGACCGATGTCGATCGTCACCTTGCCGCCGCCGACCAGCTTGCCGAACAGCAGCTCGTCGGCCAGCGCCTTGCGGATCGTGTCCTGGATGAGCCTCGCCATCGGCCGCGCGCCCATCTGCGGATCGAAGCCCTTCTTCGCGAGGAACGCCTTCAACGCCGGCGTGAACGACGCGTCGACTTTCTTCTCGTGGAGCTGGTTCTCGAGCTCGAGCAGGAACTTGTCGACCACCATCAGAATCACCTCGTGGTCGAGCGCGGCGAACGAGATCACCGCGTCCAGCCGGTTGCGGAACTCCGGCGTGAACATCCGCTTGATCTCGCCCATTTCGTCGCCGGTTTCCTTGGTGCTGGTGAAGCCCATCGTGCCCTTGGCGAGCGCCTCGGCGCCGGCATTGGTGGTCATGATGACCGTCACATTGCGAAAGTCCGCCTTGCGGCCGTTGTTGTCGGTCAGCGTGCCGTGGTCCATCACCTGCAACAGGATGTTGAAGATGTCCGGATGCGCCTTCTCGATCTCGTCCAGCAGCAGCACGCTGTACGGATGCTTGGTGATCGCCTCGGTGAGCTGGCCGCCCTGGTCGAAGCCGATGTAGCCGGGCGGCGCGCCGATCAGCCGCGACACGGCGTGCCGCTCCATGTATTCGGACATGTCGAAGCGGATCAGCTCGACGCCCAGGCAATACGCGAGCTGGCGCGCGACCTCGGTCTTGCCGACCCCCGTGGGGCCGCTGAAGAGGAAGTTGCCGATCGGCTTCTGCGGGTTGCCGAGGCCCGAGCGTGCCATCCGGATGGCCGCGGTCAGCGCGTCGATCGCGTTCGCCTGCCCGAACACGACGTTCTTGAGGTCGCGGTCGAGCGTCTTCAGCGCATTGCGATCGTCGGAGGACACGTTCTTTGCGGGAATGCGCGCGATCTTCGCGACGATGTCCTCGATTTCCGCCTTGTTGATGACCTTCTTCTGCTTCGACTTGGGCAGGATCTTCTGCGCCGCACCGGCTTCGTCGATGACGTCGATCGCCTTGTCCGGCAAATGGCGGTCGTTGATGAAGCGCGCCGAGAGCTCGGCGGCGGTGGTGAGCGCCGCCGGCGAATACTTGACCCCGTGGTGCTGCTCGAAGCGGGTTTTCAGCCCCTTCAGGATTTCGATGGTCTCGGCGATCGACGGCTCCGGCACGTCCACCTTCTGGAAGCGCCGCGACAGCGCGTGGTCCTTCTCGAAGATCTGCCGGTACTCGTTGTACGTCGTCGCGCCGATGCACTTGAGCGCACCAGTGGACAGCGCGGGCTTCAGCAGATTGGACGCGTCGAGCGTCCCGCCCGACGCCGCGCCGGCGCCGATGATAGTGTGGATCTCGTCGATGAACAGGATCGACTTCGGATTCTCGGCGAGCTGCTTTAGCACCGCCTTCAGGCGCTGCTCGAAATCGCCGCGATACTTGGTCCCCGCCAGCAGCGCGCCCATGTCGAGCGAATGGACCTGGTATTCGTACAGGAGCTCCGGCACTTCGTGGTCGTTGATGCGGCGCGCGAGGCCTTCGGCAATCGCCGTCTTGCCCACGCCGGCCTCGCCGACGAGAAGCGGGTTGTTCTTGCGGCGGCGGCAAAGCACCTGGATCACGCGCTCGAGCTCGAGCGCGCGCCCGATCAGCGGGTCGGTCTTGCCCTGCTTCGCCATCTGGTTGAGGTTGATCGTGTAGGCATCGAGCGCGCCTTGGCCCTCGCTCGAGCCTTCGGTTTCTTCCCGGGCTTCGCTCTTCTCGGGCTTCTGCTGCGCGCCCTTGCCGATGCCGTGCGCGATGTAGTTGACAACGTCGAGACGGGTCACGCCGCGCTGGTTGAGAAAGTAGACGGCGTGCGATTCCTTTTCGCCGAAGATCGCGACCAGGACGTTGGCGCCGGTGACTTCCTTCTTGCCCGATGACTGCACGTGCAGGATCGCGCGCTGGATCACGCGCTGGAAGCCCTGCGTCGGCTGGGTGTCGGAATCGGAATGCGGCGACAGGCGCGGCGTGTGCTCGCTGATGAAATCGGCGAGAACGCCGCGCAGCTCCTCGAGATCGACGCCACAGGCCTTCAGCACCTCGGCCGCCGACGGATTGTCCAGCATCGCGAGCAGCAAGTGCTCGACCGTGATGAACTCATGCTGCTTCTGCCGTGCCTCGACAAAAGCCATGTGGAGGGAAACTTCCAGTTCCTGCGCAATCATTGTCTCAACCTCTCGCGGCCACATCCGCCATGCCGCGGGGTGCGGCATCCACGGCCCTGCCGGCCATAACGCTCAAGCTTCCTCCATCGTGCACTGCAACGGATGCTGGTGCTTCCGCGCGATGTCGATCACCTGCTCCACCTTCGCCGTCGCCACTTCCCGCGTGTAGGTGCCGCAGACGCCCATCCCTTCACGGTGCACCTGCAGCATCACCTGAGTCGCCTTTTCCCGGCTCATCGCGAATACAGTCTGCAACACGACAACCACAAAGTCCATCGGCGTGTAGTCGTCGTTCAGCAGCAGCACCTTGTACAGCGGCGGCGGCTTGAGCCGGGTCTTCTCGGCTTCGAGGATACTGCCGTCTCGCTGCTGGTTGGCCATTTACGATCTATGTTTGATGATTGCAACACATTTTTCAAGGGGCCCGCAAAAATACCCGACCCCGGCTTGACGGCGTCCGGCCTGACGCGTAAAAAAACCCTGTTTGGCTCCAAAGTGTCTGCTGTTCCGGTCCGCCCGCGCATCGTCGCTTGCGTCTGCCGCAGATGGTACTTGCTGTCCAAACAACAAACTTCCGTTCATTCTCTGAGGACGTAGCACTATGGCAACCGGCACGGTCAAGTGGTTCAACGATGCAAAGGGCTTCGGCTTCATCACGCCGGACGGCGGCGGTGAAGACCTGTTTGCCCATTTCTCGGCAATCAACATGCCGGGATTCAAGACGTTGAAAGAGGGCCAGAAGGTCAGTTTCGAAGTAACCCAGGGGCCGAAAGGCAAGCAGGCGTCCAACATCCAGGCCGCCTGACGCCGCGCGCCACTGTCGGCGCTGGCGCCTCGCGACGAAGAAGAGCCCGCCACCCGGCGGGCTCTCTGCTTGTGGCGGGTCGGATTCCGCCATCCCCGGGATCCCCATCCCCCGGACATGCCGGTCGCCCGTACGTCGGTGGGAGCGGCCCGCGGCCACTCCCGGCGCGACGAAGGCTTACATCCGCTCGATCATGGCGTTGCCGAACCCGGAGCACGACAACTGCGTCGCGCCCGGCATCAGCCGCGCGAAGTCGTAGGTTACAACCTTGTCGGCGATCGCCTTTTCGAGGCTCTTCACGACCAGGGCGGCGGCTTCCTTCCAGCCCATGTGCACGAGCATCATTTCGGCGGAGAGGATTTCCGAGCCCGGATTGACGTAGTCCTTGCCGGCGTATTTCGGCGCGGTGCCGTGGGTCGCCTCGAACATCGCGACGGTGTCCGACAGGTTCGCCCCCGGCGCGATGCCGATGCCGCCGACCTGCGCGGCGAGCGCGTCCGAAATGTAGTCGCCGTTAAGGTTGAGCGTGGCGATGACGTCGTACTCCTCCGGGCGGAGCAGGATCTGCTGCAGAAAGGCATCCGCGATCGCGTCCTTGACGACGATGTCCCGGCCCGTCCTGGGGTTCTTGAACTTGCACCACGGGCCGCCGTCGATCGGCGCGGCGCCGAACTCCTTCTGCGCCAGCGCGTACGCCCAGTCGCGGAAGCCGCCCTCGGTGAACTTCATGATGTTGCCCTTGTGCACGATCGTGACCGATTTCCGGTCATTGTCGATCGCGTACTGGACCGCCTTGCGCATCAGCCGCTCGGTGCCCTCGCGCGACACGGGCTTGATCCCGATTCCCGACGTCGCCGGGAAGCGGATCTTCTTGACGTTCAACTCACTGATCAGGAAGTTGATCAGTTTTTTGGCATTTTCCGATTCGGCCTCCCATTCGATCCCGGCATAGATGTCTTCCGAGTTCTCGCGGAAGATGACCATGTTGGTCTTCTCGGGCGCCTTGACCGGGCTCGGCACGCCGGTGAAGTAGCGGACGGGCCGCAGGCAGACGTAGAGGTCGAGCTGCTGCCGCAGCGCGACGTTGAGCGAGCGGATGCCGCCGCCGACGGGCGTCGTCAGCGGGCCTTTGATCGACACCACGTAGTCGCGCAGGATCGACAGCGTCTCGTCCGGCAGCCAGACGTCGGGGCCGTAGACCTTGGTCGACTTCTCGCCGGCGTAGATCTCCATCCACTGGATCTTGCGCTTGCCGCCGTAGGCTTTCGCCACCGCGGCATCGACAACCTTGATCATGACCGGGGTAATGTCGACACCCGTGCCGTCGCCCTCGATGTACGGAATGATCGGCTGGTCGGGAACCGCGAGGCTGAAATCCTTGTTGACGGTGATCTTCTGGCCTCCGGCCGGGACCTTGACGTGTTGATAGCTTGGCATCGGGTTCTCCATGGATGGTAGCCGGGCACGGCCGGACTCCGGCACGATTTTCCACGGCCTGCGCGCATTCGACTTTGCGGGGGGTCAAACTACGGCTGATGCAGATCGCCGATTATCCTCGCTTTCGATGAACGCCGCCACGCCGCGCCGCGCGAGTCCCCACCACCGTCCCCGAGGGCCCGCCGGCGGCGAACCGCGGGTCGTCCTGTTCAACAAACCGTTCGGCGTGCTCTGCCAGTTCTCCGCCGACGGCAGCGGCAAACCGACGCTCGCCGACTTCGTTCACGTTCCCGGCGTCTATCCTGCGGGCCGTCTCGACGCGGACAGCGAGGGTCTCGTCGTCCTCACCGCCGACGGCGCGTTGCAGGCGCGCATCACCGACCCGCGGCACAAGGTCGACAAGGTCTATCGGGTCGAGGTCGAGGGCGTGCCGACGCCGGAACAGCTGGCCGCGCTCGCCGCCGGCGTCGATCTGGGCGACTTCGTCACCGCCCCGGCGCGTGTCCGGCAGATCGCCGAACCCGACGGCTTGTGGCCGCGTCATCCGCCGATCCGGGTGCGCCGGGCGATACCGACCCGCTGGCTCGAGCTCACGCTGCGCGAAGGCAGGAACCGCCAGGTGCGGCGGATGACGGCGGCCGTCGGATTGCCGACGCTGCGCCTCATCCGCTGGGCGGTCGGCGCGTGGAGTCTCGAAGGGCTCCCGCCGGGCGCCACGCGCACGGAAGCGGCGCCGACGCGCGTGGTATCATCGCCTCCCGCCCGTTGAGCGGCCAGCGTTTCACACTGCGACCGCCGTTGCGACCCGCCGCCTACGCCCGCCGCGCCCCTACCGGTTCCACCTCGTTGGTCTTCGCCCTCGCCGCCCCGGCCGCACCCGACGCCGCGCCCCTACGATGATTCGCCGACTGATCGCCCGCCTGCTGCCCGGCAAGGGCAAGTCCGGCGGCGCGCCGCGCGTGTACGGGCCCCGCGACCACCCGATCCGGCATACCGCGCTCAGTCCCGGCGCCCTGCAGGTCACGCGCCGGTTGCAGGAAGCCGGCTTCAAGGCGTTCATCGTGGGCGGCGCCGTGCGCGACCTGCTGCTCGGCATCGAGCCCAAGGATTTCGACCTCGCCACCGACGCCCTCCCGGAACAGGTCAAGCCACTGTTCCGCCGGGCCTACCTGATCGGCCGCCGGTTCCGGCTCGTCCACGTGCACGTCGGCGCCGAAACCCTCGAGGTCGCGACGTTCCGCGCGGCGCAGACCGGCGACGACGCGACCGACGAGCACGGCCGGCTGCTCTCCGACAACGTCTACGGCACCCAGGCCGAAGACGCGGCGCGCCGCGACTTCACGATCAACGCGCTCTACTTCGACCCGGCGACCGAGGAAGTCTGGGACTTCGTCGGCGGGGTCGCCGATATCCGGGCCCGGCGCCTGAAGCTGATCGGCCCGCCGACGACCCGCTACCGCGAGGACCCGGTGCGCATGCTGCGCGCCGTCCGGCTCGCCGCCAAGCTCGGCGTGGCGATCGAACCGAAGACCGCGGCGCCGATCCCGAAGCTCGCCTCGCTGATGCAAAACGTGCCGCCGGCGCGACTGTTCGACGAGATGCAGAAGCTCCTGCTCTCCGGGCACGCGGTGGAGACGGTCAAGAGCCTGCGCACGCACGGGCTGTCGCACGGCCTCCTGCCGCTGCTCGACGTGATCCTGGAGCAGCCGCTCGGCCAGCGGTTCATCGACCTGGCGCTCGCCAACACCGACGCCCGCGTGCGCGACGACCGCGGCGTGTCCCCGGCCTTCCTGTTCGCGACGCTGCTCTGGCACGACGTGCTGGCGACGTGGAACGCCGCGAAGGCGCGCGGCGACAAGCCGATCCCGGCGCTGTTCGAGGCGATGGACCAGGTGCTCGAGCGGCAGGCGAAGCAGCTCGCGATCCCGCGCCGCTTCGAAGCCACGATCAAGGAGATCTGGGCGCTGCAGCCGCGCTTCCTGCAGCGTTCCGGGACAGCGCCCGTTTCGGCTGCTCGAGCATCCGCGCTATCGCGCCGCGTGGGACTTTCTCGGCCTGCGCTGCGCGAGCGGCGAACTCGAAGGCGACGTGGCCGATCTCGCCGAGTGGTGGGAGCGCTTCGCCGACGCGCCGCATGCCGAGCGCGAAGCGATGCTCCGCCCGGACGAGGGGCCGAAGAAGAAGCGCCGCCCGCGCGGCCGCGGCCGCAGGCGGGCGCGAGGACGGCGCGCGATCCGCCGCCGGATGCCGAGCCGACGCGCGGAGTGAACGCCGACGCTCGCGTACCTCGGGCTGGGCAGCAACCTCGCCCACCCGCGCCGCCAGCTTGCGCGGGCCGTGCGCGCCATCGCGCAACTGCCCGGCGTCCACGAGGTCGCCGTGTCGCCCAACTACGCGAGCGCGCCGGTCGGCTGCGACGGTTCCGCAGCCCGACTACGTCAACGCGGTCGCCGCCGTGCGCACGACGCTCCCGCCGCGCGCGCTGCTCGCGGCGCTGCACGCGATCGAGCGGCGGCAGCGCCGCCGGCGCGCGCGCGAACCGCGCCGCAACGCGCCGCGAACGCTCGACCTCGATTTGCTACTATACGGCCGCCGCCGCGTCCGGCTGTCCGGCCTCACGCTGCCGCACCCGCGAATGCACGAGCGCGCCTTCGTGCTGCGCCCGCTGGTCGACCTGTCCCCGTCGGCGACCATCCCCGGACGCGGGCTCGCGCGGCGCTTTCTGCGCGCCGTCCGCGACCAGCGCGTTTCGCGGACCCGTTCCCACGTCCTGTAGCGGCCGCACACGATGGATCTCGACAAGTGCCGCTACATCGTCGTCGAAGGGCCGATCGGCGCCGGCAAGACGAGCCTCGCGCGACAGATCGCGACCCACCTCGCCGGCGACGCGCTGCTCGAGCGGCCGGAGGACAACCCGTTCCTCGCCCGCTTCTACGAGGACATGGCGCGCTATGCGCTGCCCACACAGCTCAACTTCCTGTTCCAGCGGATCGACCAGCTGCGCGGCGTTGGCCAGCTCGACATGTTCCGCCGCGCGACCGTCGGCGATTTCCTGCTCGACAAGGATCCGCTGTTCGCGCGGCTCAACCTTTCGGACGCCGAATACCGGCTGTACGAAAAGGTCTATTCGCATCTGAAGCCCCAGGCGCCCACGCCCGATCTCGTCATCTACCTGCAGGCGCCGGTCGAAACGCTGGTCGAGCGCGTGCGGGAGCGCGGGGTCGAGTATGAACGGACGATTTCGCCGCATTACCTCGCCCGGCTCGCCGACGCGTACACGCGGTATTTCTACCAATACGTGGAAGCGCCCCTGCTCATCGTCAACAGCGAACGGCTCAATTTCGTCGCCAGGGCCGAACACCTGACGCTGCTGCTGACGCGGATCGGATCGATGCGCGGCCAGCGCGAATTCTTCAACCTCGGCCAGACAGCGTGACAGGAGGACCCGGCGTGGCGCCCTATACCCCCGGAGGCAACACGGCACCGCGCCCGGCGCGGCTCACCGTCCCCGCGCTCGCCACGATGGCGCGCGACGGCACGAAGATCGCGATGCTGACCGCGTACGACGCGAGCTTCGCGGCCCTCGCCGAGCGGGCCGGGATCGACGTGCTGCTGGTCGGCGATTCGCTCGGCATGGTGATCCAGGGGCACGACTCGACGCTGCCGGTGACCCTTGCCGACGTGCTCTACCACACGCGCTGTGTCGCGACCGGCTGCGCGCGGCCGCTCGTCATCGCCGACCTGCCCTTCGGCAGCTATCAGGGGAGTCCGGGCCAGGCGTACGCCGCGTCGGCCGCGGCGCTGCAGGCGGGGGCGCAGATGGTCAAGCTGGAAGGCGGCGCGTGGCTCGCGCCGACGGTGTCGTTCCTGGTGACGCGCAGCGTGCCGGTGTGCGGCCACGTCGGCTTGCAGCCGCAGTCGGTGAACGCGCTCGGCGGCTATCGCGTGCAAGGGAAAACGGCGGATGCCGCCGAGGCCCTGCTCGCCGATGCCCACGCGCTCGTCGCCGCGGGCGCATCGCTGCTCGTCGTCGAATGCGTGCCGCAGGCGCTGGGCGAGGCGCTGACGCGCGCGGTCCCGGTGCCGGTCATCGGCATCGGCGCGGGGCCGCACTGTTCGGGGCAGGTGCTGGTACTGTACGATGCCCTCGGAATTCAGCCGGGCCGCGCCGCGCGCTTCGTCCGCAACTTCCTCCTGGGGAAGGACAGCGTCGAGGCCGCGCTGGCCGGGTATGCGGCGGCGGTGAAGGACGGTTCGTTCCCGGGGCCGGAGCACTGCTTCTGAACGCTCCGCCGGCGGTCGCCGTCGACCGCCACGACGCGCAGGACCCCTTACAACCACGGCCGATCGGACCAGCGCATGGAAATCGTCAGAACCGCAGCGGAACTGTCGCAGCACCTCGAAGGGGCCAGACGCGTCGCCTTCGTGCCGACAATGGGCAACCTGCACCAGGGCCATCTGTCGCTGATGGATATCGCGCGGGCACACGGCGATGCGGTGGTCGCCAGCATCTTCGTCAACCGGCTGCAGTTCGGGCCCAACGAGGACTTCGACCGCTACCCGCGGACGATCGATGCCGACCGGGCGGGGCTCGAGAAGATCGGCGTCGACGTGCTGTTCGCCCCGCTCGAGCAGGAGATGTATCCGACGCCGCAGGTCTACCGCGTACAGCCGGCGCCCTTGGCCGAGGAGCTGGAAGGCGCCTCCCGACCCGGCTTCTTCCACGGCGTATGCACGGTCGTCCTGAAGCTCTTCAACCTGGTCCAGCCCGACGTCGCCGTGTTCGGCAAGAAGGACCGCCAGCAGCTGAAGATCGTGCGCGGGATGGTCCAGCAGTTCAACATGCCGATCCGGATCGTGCCCGCGGAAACCATCCGCGCACCCGACGGGCTCGCGCTCTCGTCGCGCAACAATTACCTTACGCCAAGCGAACGCGCCGAAGCGCCGAATCTCTACCGGATCCTGCGCGGGGTCGCCGACGCGATCGCCCACGGGCGCCACGATTACGCGAACCTCGAAGTCGCGGCGCGCGCCGAGCTCGCGCAACGCGGCTGGAAGGTCGACTACGTGGCGATCCGCCACGGGCTCGGCCTGCGCATCCCGCATCCGGAAGGCTACGACCATCCCAATCTGCTGATCGTGCTGGGCGCCGCCGGCCTCGGGAACACGCGCCTCATCGACAACGTCGACGTGGTGCCGGGGCATCACGAGGACTGACACCGGGCTTCCGCCACGTCCTCGCGTCCGCCCGCATCCGATCCCGCGCCCACCACTCATGCGCTCGTTCATGCGCTCGCTCATCCGCCTCGCCGCGTTCGCTCTGCTCGTCGCCGTGCCGTTCGCCGCGTCGGCCCAGGCACCCGCTTATCCTGCCCGGCCGATCCGCCTGGTCGTTCCCTTTCCACCTGGCGCCGGCACCGACACCGTGGCCCGGCTCGTCGCGCAGCGGCTCGGCGAGGCGATGAGCGTGCCGATCATCGTCGACAACAAGGTGGGCGCCGGCGGCGCGATCGGTGCCGCCGAAGCGGCGAAGGCGGAAGCGGATGGCTACACGCTGCTGTTCGTCGCCGGCCCGTTCACGACGGTCGCGGCGGCGTCGAAGAATCCGGGCTACGACCCGGTAAAGCAGTTCGTCGCCGTGGCGCCGATCGCCGCCGGCCCGCTCGCGTTCGTCGTCAATCCCTCGGTGCCGGCGAAGACGATGAAGGAATTCCTCGCGCTGGCGAAACAGCATCCGGGCATGCTCAACTACGGCTCCGCGGGCAACGGCAGCATCAACCATCTCGCGCTGGTGCTGCTGATGGCCCGCACCGGTACCGACATCGTGCACGTCCCGTACAAGGGCATCGCGCCGGCGACGCTCGATCTCCTGTCCGGCCAGATCCAGGCGATCACCGCGTCGATTCCGGCGACGCTGCCCTATCTCGCGCAGAACAAGGTGCGGGTGCTGGCGGTGACCGGGACGCGGCGGGCGCGGCTGCTGCCGGACGTGCCCTCGTGGGAGGAGGCCGGCGTAACCAACGCCGATGTCGTCAACTACTGGGGCATCGTCGCGCCGGCGGGGACGCCGCACGATATCGTCGTCCGGCTCAACTGGGAGACGCTGCGGGTGCTGGCCCAGCCCGACGTCCGCGAACGGCTCGAAAAGGAAGGCGCCGAGCTGATCCCCGGTCCGCCGGAGAAGCTCGCCGCATTGATCGAGGCCGATCTCCGGAGCTGGAAAAAGCTCATCGCCGAGGCGAACCTGCAGCTGGAGTAGGCGGGCTACGCCGCGCGCAGCGCGTCGACGATCTTCATCCGCGCCGCGCGGGCCGCGGGCAGAAACCCGCCGACGAAGCCCATCGCCAGCGCGAACGCGAGCGACATCAGGGCAATCGCCGGGGTCAGCGTGAAGCTGAACGCCAGTTCGGCGAACGTCTGGAAATTGGTCGTCGAAATCGACAGCGCCTGCATGAACGCCGCCGCCACGAGCCCCACCGCGCCGCCGGCGAGCCCGAGCAGCAGCGCCTCGGTGAGAAACGCCGCGAGAATCGCCGCGCGCGAGAATCCGAGCGCGCGCAGCGTGCCGATTTCCGCAGTGCGCGCGGCGACGCTCGCGTACATCGTGATCATCGCGCCGATGATCGCGCCGATCGAGAAGATGACCGAAATCGTCGTGCCGAGGTAGCTGATGAAACGGGAGAGCTGCTCCGACTGGTCGGCGTAGAAGCGCTGCTCGCGCTTGGCCTCGAGCGTGAGCCGCGGATCCGACTCGATTTCGGCCTTGACCGCGTCGAAGCGGCCGCTGTCGGCGAGCTTGAAGATCAGCGACGAGAAGCCGAGGCGCCGGAACGCCTGCAGCATCTGCTCGGCGTCGCCCCAGATCTCGGAATCGAAGCCGGTGCGGCCGGCGTCGACCACGCCGACGACGGTCCAGTCGCGCGAAGCAAAGCGCAGCGTCTCGCCGATCGCGGTGCCGCGGAAGCCGGTGGCGACGGCGTGGCCGACGACGATCTCGGAGGTTCCGGCGCGAAACATCCGGCCGGCCGACAGCTGCACTTGCGGTCGCAGCGCAAGCCCGGCGGCCGTCACCCCGCGGATCACGACGTTCGCCGGCTTGCCGGTCTCGCGCTTCGGCAGGTTGATCAGCACCACCGGTTCCTTCGACAGGAGCGGGTGCCCATCCTGGCCCACGGCGATGTCGGGCAGGCTCTCGACGATACCGGCCTGGCGCCGGTCGATGCCGCTTTGCACCTCGGTCTGCGCCGCGCGCCGGATGACGACGACGTTGTCCTCCTGACCGGTGGTGACGAGCGTCTTCTCGAGCCCCGCCGCCAGCATCAGCACCGTCGCGAAAACGTAGACGACGAGCGCCATGCCGCCGGCGGTCAGCGCCGTCGTCAGCTTGCGCGCGTACAGGTTGCGGACGATGTAGGAAAAGGGGACGTTCATGCGACCGCGCCTCCTTGTGCCCATGTCGCCAGGTCGACGGCCACGCGTCGGCGGCCCGGCGGAAGGCTCATGCGACTGCCCGCAGTCCGTCGACGATCCGCGTGCGCGCCGCCCGCCACGCCGGCATCGACGCCGCGACGACGCCCACCAGCAGCGCGGCGAACAATTGCAGCACGATGGTCTCGCCGCCCACGGCGACCGACGGCAACATCGACCCCACGGTCGCCGCGAAGGCGTCGGCGAGCGGGAACGTCAGCGCGATGCCGAGGACGCCGCCCACGAGCGCGATGGCGATCGATTCACCGAAGATCAGCGCCGCGACGAACTCACCGCCGAAGCCCAGCGCCTTCAGGGTCGCGTACTCGGCGCTGCGCTCGCGCGTGGTCATCGCCATCGTGTTGGCCATCACCGCCATGATGATCACGATGACGACAAAGCTCACCGCCTGGATCGCGAGCAGGATCGTTTCCGCCATCGCCACGAAGCCCAGCTGGAACGCCTTCTCGGTCTCGGTCAGGGTCTCCGCGAGCGAGTTGCGGAAGGTCGCGTCGATCGCCTGCGACACTTCGGCCGCCTGTTGCGGGTCGCGCAGTTGCTCGATGAACACGCCGGTCTGGTCGGCGCGGCGCGGGTAGAGCCGCTTGATCATCTCGTTCAACAGCCCCCAGTGGAAATACATCGTCGAGGTGTCGGTGGTCGCGTCGGCGCCGTCGTAGATGCCGCGCAGCGTGAACGCCCAGGTGCCCGGGTAGATCGTGCCGCGCAGCGGGACCTGGTCGCCCACCTTCCAGCCGTACTTGTCGGCGAGCTTGCGGCCGACGATGGCGCCCTTGCGATCCGCCAGGAACGCCTTGCGCTCCTCCGCGGAAAGGATGATCTCCGGGTACATGTCGAGGTAGGTCGGCGCATCGACGGCGAACTGCGGAAAGAAATTGCGTTCGCTGATGTAGACGCCGCCGAACCAGTTGGCCCAGGTCACGCCGGCGACGCCGGCGGTCTGCCGCAGCTTCGGCGCGTACGTGAGCGGCAGCGGAAACACGAGCGAGACCGAGCTCCGGGTCACGAGTCGGGCACTGGAGCTCGCGTTCGCGCCGGCGTACCACGCGTCGACGATGGTCCGCAGCAGGCCGAAGGCGGTGATCGCCACGATGATGCCCACCACCGTCAGCGTCGTGCGCAGCGTGTGCCGAAATGCGTTCTTGGCGACGAGCAGTGGCAGGAACAAGGGGCGGGTCAGGCGCGGCGGGAAAGGCGGTCCGCGGCGCAGGGAATCGATGAATCAGGAGTTTAGCGCATTGCGACGGCCCCGGTGCCGGTGCGCGGCATGGTTCCTGCTACACTATTCCCATCGTCGGCGGACCGCGTCGGCCTAGCCACAAGATCAATGATGAGACGCCCGCTGCCGCCCGTCGAGTATTGCCACGCCCGGCTCGCGCCCTTGCCCGGCGGTCGCCGACGGGCGGCCGCTCGCTGTCTGCTCATCGCCCTCGCCGGATTTGCCGGTTTCGCGCAGGCGTTCGGCCTGGGCGAGGTGTCCGAGCAATCGGCGTTCGGCACGTCGCTGCGGGTCGTCGTGCCGGTGCTTGCCGGCAGCGCCGACGAGCTCGCCGGCGAATGCGTCAAGCTCGTGTCCGCCCGGCAAAGCGGCGATGGGATTCCGGAAGTGCGCAACGCGCGGATCGCGCTGGAACGGGTGCCGACCGGCGCGCGGATCGTGGTGATGTCGCCGCGCACGGTCACCGACCCCGTGCTGAAGTTCACGTTGCAGGCGGGTTGCGAGAGCGTCGTGCGCCGCGAATACGTGCTGCTGATGGACCCGCTGCCGATCGACGTTCCCGTCGCCCAGGAAGGCAGTGGGCAACGCGCTGTCGTGGCGGCGGGCGTTGCGGAAACCGCGCGCCCATCGGCCAGCGACAGACCCGCGGCCGGCGCGGCGAGCGCGACGCCCGTGGGACCGGCACCGCGTGCGCTGCCGCGCCGCGGCGCGACCGCGGCGGCCGCCGCGCCGGGCGCGCCGCGACGAAGCGCGCTGCCCCCGCATCCAGATCGGGCACCGCGATGGCCAAGGCCGCACCGAAGGCCGCCACCGTCGCCGCCGCGCGCCCGAGACTCACCGTGTCGACGGCCGTGCCGGTGGTCGAGGCCGACGTCGCGAACAGGGGTCCGGGGGGCATCGCACCGATCGGTCGCGCTCCCGCTGCGGGTGCGCGCGCCGCCTCCCCGCAGGGCAAATCGTCGGCCGCGCTGGACGCGGAAGCCGCCGCGTTGCAGCAGCGCGTTGTCGAGTTGACCGGGATGGTCGACCGGATGCAGCAGGAAATGCGCGCGACGGAGGCGCTGCAGGCGGCGCAGAGCGCGCGGATCGCGGCGGAGAACGCGGCCAAAGCGAGCCCGCAAGCGACGGTTGGCCGTTGGTGGAACGAGAGCTGGCCGCTCCTCTTCGGCATTGTCGGCCTCGCGTTGCTGATCGCCGCGGTGCTCTCGTACCGGCGGCGCCGCGCCGCGGCGAGCGGCCAGTGGTGGCTGGAGCCGCCAGCCCAGGGTGGGGCCGAATCACCGCAACGCGCGCCACGGCCGGCCCCGGTCGCGGCGGCCGCGCCGCTGAAATCGGTCGAGGCGTCGTCGCCGAAACCCCAAGTCACCGCGGCGCCGGCCACGGCGACCGCGGTCGACGTCTCCGAACTGTCGCCCGCCACGGAAGAGGCGGGCGTCTATCTCGCGTTCAATCGCCCGGACCGCGCGATCGAAGTCCTGCGCGAGCACATCCGCGCGGCCCCGCGTTCGGCGCCTGCGGCGTGGCTGATGCTGCTCGACCTCTATCACGCGCAGGGTAACGAGCCGGAGTTCCGGGAACTCGCGCAAGAATTCCATGCGCAGTTCAATGCGCAGGCGCCCGCGTGGGATGCGTACCGGCCGCTGGCGGAAAGCGATCGCGGGCTCGAGGCGTTTCCGCACATCATCCGGCAGCTGGTCCTGATATGGAGCAAGCCGGAATGCCGCGAATTCCTCGACCACCTGCTGCGCGAGAATCGCGATGGCCGGCGCACGGGATTCTCGCTCACCGCCTACGAAGACATCATCTTCCTGCGCCAGCTTGCGGATACAGTCAGCGGTGACGCCGGCGCCCCCCGACCGGTGCGACTGCCACCGGCGGTCGCGCCCGCACCCCGCGCCGCCGCACCGAGCGCCGCCGCCCTCGTCGCGACGGCCCGACGCCCGCCCACGCTCGACCTCGAGCTGGCGCTCGACGAGGAGTTGCTGGAGGCCGGCAAGGCCCCGTCGGCGACGACGTCCGCGCCGCGGCCGGCGAAGCAGCCGCCGAAGCAGGGCTGACGGCGCGAGGGCGCGGCAGCCGTCAGTCGGCCAGCACGCCTTTTTCGAGATGCGCCAACCGGTGCGCCTTCTCGGCGGCCTTGGGATCGTGCGTCACCATGACGATCGTCTTGCCGAGCTCACGGTTGAGGCGATCGAGCAGCCCGAGAATCTCTTCGGCGGTCGTGCGGTCGAGGTCGCCCGTCGGTTCGTCGGCGACGATCAGCGTCGGGTCCGAGATCAGCGCGCGGGCGATGGCCACCCGCTGCTGCTGCCCGCCGGAGAGCTCGTTCGGGTAGTGGTCCTTGCGGTCGGTCAGCCCGACCAGCGCCAGCGTCAGGTCGACGCGCTCGCGCCGCTCGCGTCTCGAGAGCGGCGTCAGCAGCAACGGCAGCTCGACGTTGTCGAACGCCGACAGCACCGGCATCAGGTTGTAGAACTGGAAGATGAAGCCGACGTGCGCCGCGCGCCACGCGGCGAGCTCGGACTCGCGCAGCTGCGCGATATCGATGCCCGCGACGCGAATTTCACCGGAGCTCGGCTTGTCGATGCCGGCGATCAGGTTGAGGAGCGTCGACTTGCCCGATCCGGAGGGACCCATCAGCGCAATGTAATCGCCGGACGCGATGTCGAGATTGATGTCGACCAGCACGGGGATGACCTGCTCGCCGCGAACGTAGAACTTCGACAGCCGGCGGACCACCACCAGCGGCAGCGAAGCCGCGCTCGCGGAAGGCCCGCCGGGCGAGACGGCAACGCCGTCGCTCATCGCCAGCGCCAGCGGCAATCCGCGTGTGGTCGATGCGGCGCGGAGGTCACTTCGGCACGATCTTGACGAGCGCGCCGTCGGCGAGATCCGGTGCCGGCTTCAACACGGCTTTGTCGCCGGTCCGCGCCGCGCCCGAGATCGACATCAGGTCGCCCATGCGAGCGCCCGGCGTCACCGGCACCAGGACCGCCGTTCCTTCCCGCACCACGAACACGACGGTCTTGCCCGCGCGGGTGGCGAGCGCGTCGGGACTGACCGCCGTCAGCGGCTTCTCCTCGTCGGGCGTCACCTCCTGCGACAGGAACGCCACCTTCGCGCTCATCTCCGGCAGCACCCGGGGATCGATCCGCTCGAACTGCACCTTGGTCATCACCGTGGCCTTCGCGCGATCGACGGTCGGCACGATGCGGCTGATGCGGCCGCGAAACCGGGTCTCGGGCAGCGCGTCGAGGCTGATCTCGCACGGCTGGCCGACCTTGATCCGGGAAAGGCTCGACTCGGAGACATCGGCCTCGACCTCGAGCGTGCTCATGTCGGCCATGTTGACCACCGCGCCCTTCGAGTCGACCGCCGACGAGAACGGCGTCACGAGATCGCCGACGTTGGCGCTCTTCGACACGATCACGCCGTCGAACGGCGCGCGGATCAGCGTGAAATCGACGGCAATCTGCGCGTTGCGCGCATTGGCCTCGGCGACGCCGATCGTCGCCTTCGCATTGGCGACGCCCGCCCTGGCGCGGTCGGTGCGCCATTTCGCGGTGTCGACGCTCGCCTGCGAGACGAAGCCCTTCGCGAGCAGGTCCTCGCTGCGCTTCTGCTGCATCACCGCATCGCGCAGCTCGGCCTCCGCCTGATCGAGCATCGCGCGGGAAGCCCGCGCCGTGGCCTGCGCGCTCGCTTCCTGCGCGACGACATCGCGATTGTCGATGCGGGCGATGATCTCGCCGGCCTTCACCCGCGAGCCTTCGGCGACCCCCAGCCATTCGAGCCGGCCGGTCGCTTTCGAGGCAATCGCCGCCTTGCGCTGCGCGACGACGTAACCGGTCGCGTTCAGCACCACGTATTGCTGGGCCGGATAAGTGGTGACGACCGGCGTCGTCTGCACGGCGACGGCATGCGGCTGCAGCGCATACCAGAGCGCGCCGGCGGCCGCGATGAGCGCGAGAACGCCGAGCCAGAGGGCACGACGGCGACGGCCACGGCGAACGGGTGCCCGTTCACGATCGATGGTGAGCTTCGAGAGATCGGTCGGCGCGGACGGCGTCATGGGCGGCGGGCGGCAAAAAGTCGCCGGCGCGAGAGCCGGCGTTGTCATTCTACCGGTTCGCGAAATCTCACCCGCGCAACGACCCTTGCCGAACCGACTGTTCTGCAGAAGCGACTGTGGCCGGTGCGGCGCAGGCGTGTCGGCGCGCCGGGACGCGGGTACGGGCGGTCGCCCGACCGCGTCCGCGCCGGGACCCACAGGCCGACGTTTGCGACCCTCGGCGCGCCGCGCGCGACCCTGACCGCTGCCAGGGCGCACCGATCGGATGGCGTTGCGACCCTCGGACGCCCGCGCGTCGCTGACCGCTGCCGAGCACTATCCATCGCGCAATTCGGGGCACTATCCATCGCGCAAATCGGGCGCGATATACCAACGAATCCCGCAAATCAATTACAGGCCAAGACGAATGCCTACCCGCCCTCGCCCGGTGTCGGAATGATGGTCGCGGCATCGCCGCGGCGGCCGGCGGCGTAGGCGTGCGCGGAGATCATCACGAGCCCGGCGCCAAGGCACGCGATGCCGACCCATTCCTGCGCCGTCAACCGCTCGCCGAACACGGCCATCGACGAGAGGAGCGCGATCACCGGGATGGCGAACATGTTAAGCGATGCAGCACCTGCCGAAAGGAAGCGCAGGACGGCGACCCACAGCAGGAATCCCATTGCCGTCGCGATCCCGCCGGTAGCGAGCAGCAGCAGCGCATATTCGACGCCCCACTGCGTCGTCGTCACCGGGTACACCTGCGCAACGACCAGCAACGCCGGGAGGCCCAGCACCATCTGCCACGCCATGAAATTCAGCATGTCGAAACGCCGCTCGCGCTGGAAGTACTTGATGGCGACCGTTCCCGCCGCCCAGCCGAAGCCTGACAGCACGGCCCATAGCTTGGGCGCGAGCGCGCCTTGCCAGTTCCACGGCTGGACGACCAGCGTCAGCCCGGCGAACGCACTACCGACGGCGAGCCACTGCCCGCCGCGCAACCGCTCGTGCAGCACCGGCCAGGCGATGAGGATGGTCCAGAACGGCATCGTGAACACGAGCACCGACGTGCGTCCTGCGCCGCCCCCGGACAGCGCCATCGTCGTCGCCCCGAAGTTGATCGTCGTCTGGAAAAAACCGGTAACGAGCACGGCCAGCCACGATTCCGGCAGCAGCCTGCGCCGCTGCCACAGCAGCACCGCGAACAGCACGGCAATCGCGACCAGTGTCCGGTGGATGTTGTAGGTGACGGGATCCGCGTGGCGCAGTGCGAGCTTCATCACGAGCCAGTTGTTGCCCCAGAGGAGCGTGAGCAGCGCGAGCGCCACGTAGGCGCCGCGGCGGGACCGGATCGCGAAGCGCTTCACCAGCGGATCTTTGCCGCGCGGAATGCGGCGCGCGTGGTGGCGGGCGGCGGCCTGCGGATCAGCCGCGGGCACCCGCCGCCTCGAGAAACGGTTCGATCGCCGCCGCCACCGCGACGGGCTGGTCGTGGTGCAGCATGTGGCCGGCGTCGACGATGGTCGTGAGCTGACCGTGCGCCACGTGCGCGAGGCGGCGCCGGATCTTCGCGACCAGATCGGTGTCGGTTTCGGCGGCCGTGGCCGACTCGAGGCGCCGCAGGATATCGGAGCCCAGTGCGGCAACCCACAGCACCGGCGCCGTGATCTCGCGCCAGATCGCGTAGACCTCTTCCATCCGGTACACCGTGGGGAACGGCAGCTTGTGGCGTGGGTCCGACGCAAGCCGTGCGCGCCCGTCCGGGAGCGCCTCGGCCCAGTGCGCGGCGAGAAAGTGCGCGCGGTCGCGCGCGAGCCGGGGATTGGTCTTCTGCAGCCGATCGGCGACGGCGTCGAGACTTTCGTACGGCTTGAACTCGATGGGGGCGGCGAGCGCATCCAGCCAGCGCCGGTATTTCTTCGGGGCCTTTTCCGGATCCTCCGCCACGATCCCGAAGCCTTCGAGCGACACCACCGCGCGCACGCGTTCCGGCCGGATGCCCGCGTAGTGCATGACGACGTTGCCGCCGAGGCTGTGCCCGACCAGGCTCACCGTCTCGCCCGGCGCGAACACCGCCAGCAACGCCTCCAGGTCGGCGACGTAATCGGGATACCAGTACCCCTGCGGCTGCCAGTCGGTGCGGCCGTAGCCGCGCAAATCCGGCGCGATCGCGTACCAGTCGTGCGCCAGCGCATCGACCAGGAACTGGAACGACGCGCCGACGTCCATCCACCCATGGAGGAGGAACACTTTCGGCGCCGCGGGGTCCCCCCACGTCAGCACATGATGGCCGCTCCCGCGCAGCATCACGCGCTGCGCGCGAAAGGGCTTCATCGCGTGCCCCGGAGGTCGAGCGGCGCGCACGGCGACAGCGCTATTTCTTCGCGCAAATCGCCCGCCCGTCCTGCCATCCCGTGCGGTAGTTGCCGTCCGCGGCAAAACGCGTCGCGTCTTTGCGCTCGCCACCGCCGGCACTGGCGCAACCGTCGGCATAGCCCTGGCGATACGGCAGAGGGAAGCCCGACAGATTCACGTTGGCGGGCGGCGGCTCGACCGTCGACGGTCGTGCCGGCGGGGGCGTGCCGGTGTCGCGCGCGCCTCCCGGCGCCGCCGGCGGCAGCGTCGCGCAACCCGCTTGCGCGAGCAGGAGCGCGATGCCAAGCCATTGCGTAAAGACGCGGCAGCAACGACGCAAAGGGGCGGGCAAGGCGGCGATCATGGCGCAAATGACAATCCGAAGTCGAGCGGTGAACAGAGTAAAATTCTAACATCCCGCTTGCCGACCCCATGACCGAACCCGCCTTCGTCCACCTGCGCCTGCACAGCGAGTACTCGATCGCCGACGGCACCGTGCGCATCGACGACGCCGTGGCGGCCGCAGCGGCGGATGCGATGCCGGCGCTGGCGTTGACCGATCTCGCCAACGCGTTCGGCCTCGTCAAGTTCTACAAGGCCGCACGCCGCCGCGGCGTGAAGCCGGTTTTCGGCTGCGATATCCGGGTGACGCACGACGCCGAGCGCGACCAGCCCTTTCGGATGGTGCTGCTGGCGCAGTCGCGCGCGGGGTACCTGCGGCTCGCCGACTGGCTGACGCGCGGCTACCGCGGCAACCAGCATCGCGGCCACGCCGAGCTGCGCCGCGAGTGGTTCGCCGAAGGCACCGACGGGCTCATCGCGCTGTCGGGTGGCCGCGACGGCGACGTCGGCGGCGCGCTGGCGCAGGGCAATCCGGGCGGCGCCCTGCGGTCGGCGCAGGAGTGGGCGGCACTCTTTCCCGACCGTTATTATCTCGAGGTGCAGCGCGCCGGCCGGCCCGATGACGATGCGCTCGTCGCCGCCACCGTCCGCCTTGCGGGCGACGCCAGCCTGCCGATCGTCGCGACGCACCCGGTGCAGTTCCTGCGGCGCGAGGATTTCCGCGCGCACGAGGCGCGGGTGTGCATCGCCGAGGGCTTCGTGCTCGCCGATCCGCGGCGGCCGAGGCGCTACACGCCCGATCAGTATTTCAAGTCGCGCGCCGAGATGGCGGCGACGTTCGCGGACTTGCCGGAGGCGCTCGCGAACTCGGTCGCGATCGCGCAGCGCTGCAATCTCACGATCCCGCTCGGCAAGAACCACCTGCCGGACTACCCGACGCCCGCGGGCGTCACCATCGATACGCATCTGCACGCCGAGGCCGCCGCCGGACTCGAGCGCCGCCTCTCGCTCCTCTATCCCGATCCGGGGGTGCGCGAGGCGAAGCGGCCCGAGTACGTGGCCCGGCTCGACTTCGAGACCACGACCATCATCCAGATGGGCTTCGCCGGCTATTTTCTGATCGTCGCCGATTTCATCAACTGGGCGAAGGCGAACGGCGTCCCGGTCGGACCAGGCCGCGGCTCCGGCGCCGGGTCGCTGGTCGCGTACTCGCTCGGCATCACCGATCTCGATCCGCTGCGCTACACGCTGCTGTTCGAGCGCTTCCTCAATCCCGAACGCGTGTCGATGCCGGACTTCGACATCGATTTCTGCCAGGACGGCCGCGACCGCGTCATCGATTACGTCAAGAAGAAATATGGCGCCGAGTCGGTGTCGCAGATCGCGACCTTCGGCACGCTCGCGGCGAGAGCCGCGGTGCGCGACGTCGGCCGCGTGCTCGATCTGCCGTACCTTTTCTGCGACGGCATCGCCAAGCTGATCCCATTCCAGCCGGGCAAGACCGTGACGCTCAAGCGGCCCGGTGCGCAGCACGAGGCGAACACGATCTATGCGCGCGAAGCCGAGCCGCTGCTCGAAGCGCGCGCGCGCGAAGAAGTCGAGGTCGGCGAGCTGCTCGCGCTCGCCGAGGAGCTCGAAGGCCTGCCGCGCAATGTCGGCATGCACGCCGGCGGCGTGCTGATCGCGCCCGGCAAGCTCACCGACTTCTGCCCGCTGTACACGCAGCCCGGATCCGAGGCGATCATCTCGCAGTTCGACAAGGACGACGTCGAGGCCGTCGGCCTCGTCAAGTTCGACTTCCTCGGTCTCACGACGCTCACGATTCTCGACTGGACGCTGCGCTACGTGCGCCGGCAGGACCCCGGCAACACGCTGGTGCTGGAGACGCTGCCGCTCGACGACAAGGGCGCCTACGACATCCTGCGCACCGGCAACACGACCGCGGTGTTCCAGTTCGAATCGCGCGGCATGCGCGAGCTCCTGAAGCAGGCACCCCCGACGCGCTTCGAGGACATCATCGCGCTGGTCGCGCTCTACCGCCCCGGGCCGATGGAACTCATCCCCGACTACACGGCGCGCAAGTCGGGGCGCGAGCGCGTCGACTACCTCGACCCGCGCCTCGAGCCGATCCTCGGGCCGACGTACGGCGTGATGGTGTATCAGGAACAGGTGATGCAGATCGCGCAGGTCATCGGCGGCTACACGCTGGGCGGGGCCGACCTGCTGCGCCGGGCGATGGGCAAGAAGGACCAGGCGGCGATGGACAAGCAGCGCGACATCTTCGTCGCCGGCGCCGAGCAGAACGGCCTCACGCGGGCCAAGGCCACACAGCTCTTCGAGTTGATGAACAAGTTCGCCGGCTACGGCTTCAACAAGTCGCACGCCGCCGCGTACGCGCTGATCGCCTACCAGACCGCCTATTTCAAGGCGCACCATCCCGCGGCGTTCATGGCGGCGAATCTCTCGCTCGTCATGGACGACACCGACAAGGTCCGTCAGCTGCGCGACGACGCGGTCGCGCTGGGGCTCGCGATCCTGTCGCCCGACGTCAATGCGTCGAACTACCGGTTCGAACCGATCGACGACCAGCGCATCCGCTACGGCCTCGGCGGCATCAAGGGCACCGGCGAGCAGGCGATCGAGGCGATCGTCGCCGCGCGGGAGCAAGGCGGGCCGTTCCGCGACCTGTTCGACTTCTGCCGCCGGGTCGACAAGCGGATGGTCAACCGCCGCGCGGTCGAGGCGCTGATTCGTGCCGGCGCGTTCGACGCGATCGACGCCCGGCGCGCGACGCTGTTCGCGTCCGTCGGCGTCGTGCTCGGCGAAGCGGAGCGCGCCGAAGCCTCGATCGCGCAGGTGTCGCTGTTCGGCGAGGAGCAGCAGGCGGCCGGACTGAAGCTGGTCGCGGCGCGCGAATGGACCGATGCCGAGCGGCTCGCCCACGAAAAGGCGGCGCTCGGCTTCTACCTGTCGGGACATCCGTTCGCGAGCTACGCGGCGGAGCTCGCCCAGATCGTCCGGCAGCCGCTCGCGAGCCTGCAGCCGAAGCGCGACATCACGCTGATCGCCGGCATCGTCACCTCGTTGCGCGTGCAGTCGGGCAGGCGCGGCAAGACGGCGATCGTGACGCTCGACGACGGCGGGGGATCGACGGAAATGCTGGTCTACAACGAACTCTTCGATGCCGTGCGGACGTTGCTGCGCGAGGACCAGCTCGTCCTCGCCGACGTCAAGGTCCAGCAGCGGATGTCCGATGACGGGCAGCTCTCGGGATTGCGGGTCATCGCCGAGAATGTCTACGGTCTCGCGGCGATCCGCAAGCGTCTGGCGAAGGGACTGCGGCTCACCTGCAATGGCAACGCCCAGGCCGACCGCCTGTTCGAGCTGCTCGCGCCGTACCGCAACGGAACGTGCCCGATCGTCGTCGAATACGGCAACCACGGCGTCGTCGGCGAGCTCCTGCTGCGGGAACGACTGGCGCGTCGCGCTCGACGAGCCGCTGCTCGCCCGCCTTGCCGAGTGGCTGCCGCAGGACAGCGTGCGCGTGATTTACTGAACCGTGCAGCGGCGTCGTAGCCCGGGTTGAGCCGGAGGCGAAACCCGGGGCGGCCGTGCCCATTGCCGCAACCACCCGGGTTTCGCTGGCGCTCAACCCGGGCTACTATCGCTCGCTCACGGAGAACCGCATGTCCCTTCCCGCCACCATGCGCCAGGTCGTCGCCCGCGCACCCGGACCGCCCGACGTCCTCGCGCTCGGCGAAGCGCCGGTGCCGGTGCCGCGCGCCGGAGAAGTGCTGATCGCCGTCAGCTACGCAGGGGTCAACCGGCCCGATTGCCTGCAGCGCGCCGGCGCGTATCCGCCGCCGCCCGACGCGTCGCCGATCATCGGTCTCGAGGTGGCCGGCACGATCGCCGCGTGCGGCGAGGGCGTCACGGCGTGGCAGACCGGCGACCGTGTCTGCGCGCTGACGCCCGGCGGCGGCTACGCGGACTATTGCACGACGCCGGCCGATTTCTGCCTGCCGATTCCGGAGCCGCTCACGCTGCTCGAAGCGGCGAGCCTGCCGGAGAACTATTTCACCGTCTGGAACAACGTGTTCGACCGCGGCCACCTCGCCGCCGGCGAAACGGCGCTGATCCACGGCGGCTCGAGCGGCATCGGCCTCACTGCGATCCAGCTCGCGAAACGCTTCGGCGCCAGCGTGATCACCACGGTGGGAGGCGACGACAAGGCCGCGTTCTGCCGCGACATCGGCGCGGACCACGTCGTCAACTACCGCACGCAGGATTTCGTCGAGGAAGTCGCGCGGATCACCGGCAAGCGCGGCGTCGACCTCGTGCTCGACATGGTGGGCGGCGACTACATCCCGAAGAACCTGAAATGCCTCGCGAACGACGGCCGGCTCGTGTTCATCGGCTTCATGCAGGGCGGCCGCGCCGAAGTCGACTGGCGCCACATCATGGTCAGGCGCCTGACGATCACGGGGTCGACACTCCGCGCGAGCCCGGTGGCGCGCAAGGCGGAGATCGCGCGGTCGCTCCGTGCGAAGGTGTGGCCGCTGTTCGCGCGCGGCGAGTTGAAGCCGGTCATCCATCGCGTGTTTCCGCTGGCCGAGGCCGCCGCGGCGCACGCGCTGATGGAGTCGAGCCAGCACATCGGCAAGATCATGCTCGTGCCGTAGCGTGCCGGGTGGGAGAACCTCGACCGCCCTCGCACCCGAGTACGCGCGATCGCGCCTCGTCGCCCGGCCGCCGGAGAGATCGAATACCGCGCCGGTCGAGAACGAGCAGTCCTCGCTCGCGAGCCAGCACACCATCGCGGCGATCTCGTCGACGCCGCCGAAGCGCCCCATGGGGATCTTCGACAGCATGAAGTCGATGTGCTGCTGCGAAATCTGATCGAAGATCGCCGTGCGCACCGCCGCCGGCGTGACGCAATTGACGCGGATGCCGGTCTTCGCGAGCTCCTTGCCCAGCGACTTGGTGAGCCCGATCACCGCGGCCTTCGATGCGCTGTACGCGGACGCGGTGGGATTGCCTTCCTTGCCGGCGATCGACGCGATGTTGACGATGCGGCCATAGTCGTTCTTCTGCATCACCGGCACCACCGCGCGGTTGCAGTAGAAAACGCCGTTGAGGTTGACGTCGATCACCTGTCGCCAGGCGTCGAGCGGGTACTCCCACGTCGCGTGGTTGGGTCCGGCGATGCCCGCCGAGCAGACCAGGACGTCGATGCGGGCGAGCGCCTTGTCCGCGGCCGCCGCCGCGCGTGCGACGGCGTCCGCGTCGGCGACGTTGAGCGCCGCGACCACGGTCCCGCCCCCGAGCGTCGCCTGCGCCTTGGCGAGCGCGCCCTCGTCCTGATCCCACAGCGCGACCCTGGCGCCGCTCGCGACCAGTCGTCGCGCGATGGCGAAGCCGATGCCGGCCGCGCCCCCGGTGACCACGGCGGTGCGGTTGTTGAAATCAAGCTGGTTCATGGCCTTCCTTTCTGTTGGCTTCGGGTGCCCAGGCGAATGGACGCAGGCGCCACAGGCTCGCCCTAGGGCGTGGCCAGGATGTCCCGGTCGTTGACTGGCTGGACGGGGCGCGCGTTCATGGGGTAGAACCTCGCGAAGCGCGCGATCGATTCGGCCGAGACCTGCACCGGCGCTTTCAGGACGAACCAGGTCACGTCTTCGCTGCACGGCGGCGTCGTCATTGATCCGGCAAAGGTGTAGTAACCCTTGTTCTGCGGGAGCAAATCCACGGCGCTGATCTTCACCGCGTCGACGACGGTCTCCTTGCCTTTCTCTTTCGGCAGGTTGTCCCAGAGCGTCTTGATCAGCGCGGTTCTCCTTGCCGGTATCGAGGAGGACGGCGATCACGGCAAGCTTCCCGCCGGGGCCCTGATGCACCAGATGCGCATCCATGTCGTGGCCCTTGCCGTCGATCTTCTCCTCGCTGGGCTTGTGAAAATGGAACTGCACCAGCTCGTAGCGCGTTCCCGCGACGGTGACGAAGCTGCCCGGCGCGTAGTTGACCTGGATTGTGTGCCCGTCGTCGATGATCTTGAGCGGCGAGGGCTTGTAATTGAACAACAGCGACGGCAGGTCGCCCTTCCGCGCCTTGGCGTCCGGGATATCGATCGGCGACTGGGTCTGGCCCAGCTTGCAACCGGCATATCCCTTCTCCAGGCTGCCCCACTTGGCCGGGCCCGTGGCGCCGCCGTAAGTCCAGCCCGCGCCCTCCGCGGCGTAACAGCCGGTCGCCCCGATCGACAGCACCATGCCAACGACGGCGACGAGATTGCGTGCGCCAGATTCCCTCATGACGATCCTCCTCGAGCTTGTTGTTGGTCTACGCGTGGCCATCCGGGCAGAGATCCGCGACGCTCCTCGCGCCGCAGCAGTCGCTCACCGACGCGATCGGCGCGCGCGGACCCTTTCATCGCGCGCGCCGCACCAGCACCGATTCCGAGGTAACGGAAGGCGACGCTCGCGTCGCGCCGATGGAAAGCGTACATGAACTCGTTCGTCTGCGCATGGGCGCAGGAGAGTCAGGGGCTGGATCTCGATAGCGCCGTCGAGGATTTCGTCGCCCGCTCCCTATCGCTTGACGAAGCGTTTGCCCTTGCATTAAAAGACTTCCTGGTGCACAAGAGAGATCGAGCCATGAGCGCCGAAGCCACCTTCTACGACGGCGGATGCACCTGCCGTTTCGTTCGCTACCGCATGACGACGAAGCCCCTTATCGTTCACTGTTGCCACTGCCGCTGGTGCCAGCGGGAAACGGGAGCCTCATTCGCGCTGAATGCGATGATCGAATCCGACCGCGTGCAGTTGCTGGAGGGTGAAGTCGAGATCATCGATACGCCGTCGAACAGCGGCAAGGGCCAGAAAATCTCACGGTGTCCGAAATGTCGTATCGCCGTTTGGAGCAACTATGCGGGCGCCGGGGACGCGGTGCGCTTCGTCCGCGTTGGAACGCTGGACGAGCCTGACCGCTTCCCGCCCGACATTCACATCTTCACCGCGTCGAAACAGCCTTGGGTCGCGCTTCCGCCCGACACTCCCGTCGTGGCCGAGTACTACAAGTCCGCCGAGGTGTGGCCGAAGGAGAGTCTTGATCGTCGCGCGGCGCTCCTTGCGAGGTCACGGCAGCCGTAGCGGCCGTTTAGTCCGAGCGGTGGCCATTCAACGCAACCTGGGGCACGTGAATCGAGCCGTAGCATTGGCTCTCGCGCTCGTTTGGCTGTGCGCGGGCATCTGGGGTATCGTCCTCGGCTTCACGCATGGTCAAGTGCTGCTCACGATAGTGGCGGTCTTTGCCATCCTGTATGCCGTGCTGTGGTTTCGTGTCGTGGCTCGGTCGCGGTTACTCACCTGGCGCGAGCTTGTCGCGCCGTGGCGCACTGAATAGCCCGTCAATCCGGACCCGGTCTCGGGGCAGTGGCGCGGCTCTACACGCGCAGCCCAGACCTACCAACGCAAAGCCCCACGATGATCGCGGGGCTTCGCAGGATCGCCACATCGCTATGGCTTCATTTCGTTGCGTCACCGCAACGTGTGCCGGGGATTGGTCACCGGCGTCGGGGTCGTCCTGTAGTGAATGTCATCTATAGAGTGTCCCCCGTCGTGATTGCACAACATCGGCGCTACCTCGCGGAGCGAACTCGGGGGAGTATCCGGCTGCGGGGCACTGTACCCGCGATAACCGATACTCACGACTGCTGCCCTATCCGCGAGCGCCGATCCTCCACTTGGAGCACCTACTGGTTCAGACTACGCCAAGCCGAAAAGAGTTTCAAGGATCGCATATCCCTTTCTTCAAGCCCGAGCTTCCGTCCACCAGCGATGCGCAAATCGACGCAGTGGTTGCCCATCTACCAGCTCTCTGCGCTGTTCGCGTCCCTGTGCGAGCGAGGGATTGTGAAGCTTGATGGAACCAAGGGTTTCCTATGAACTGCCGCCTGGGCCGTAAACGTGCCCTCAACCGAGCGGGGCGGAGGACCGCCATCAAAGAAAAAGCCCCGCTCTATGCAGAACGTGACTGCGGGAATGCCGCGCTCAGTTCCCACGAATTGGCGGCAGGTGCCGATTGATCTTGCTGACAGTGTAGCGCGTGACCTTTGCCGCCCAATCCGAATCGATTGTCGTAAAGCCAAAAACCCGCGAGTCCAGCGCGAGGTTGGTCACCAGCAGAAACTCGCCGTTGAACGCAAGGCTCGCGGGGAACAGCAACCCCACCGCTGCTCCCTGATTATCGATACCGCCAAAATCCCCGAGCTTGGCGATTACCTTTCCCGTGGCGTCGAGTACGACGATTTCATCGGCCTGATTGGCGGCTACCCAGATGTTGTCATCATCGTCGGTGATGAGTCCATCCGCGCCGTTGACGCCATACGCCAGAACCGTTGGCGTCCCGGCAACGCCGCCGCTCACTGGAACCGTGATGACCGCGTCATCGCCGGTATTGGCAACCAGCAACGCAGTACCTGCGCGGTTGAATGCGAGTCCGTTTGCCCCGAACGGGGGCTTGCCGGTAGTCTTTAGCAGGTCTTCGGTAATCCACGCGGCCGCGCCGCTACCATCCGATGCGGTGCGCCAGATAATCCCGTTAAACGAATCGGAGATGTAGACATTGCCAACGCTATCAAACGTCAGCGCATTCAACCACGATCCGCTGCCGATGTCGGCAAAGACGCTGGATGCGCCACTGACGGGATCGACTGTAAGCACCTTGGCAGCGCCGAAATCGAGCACCAGCAGGGCGTGCGTGGTCGGATGAAATGCAAGGCCCAGCAGATGCGAGGTGGCACCAACGATTGCAACGTGCCGAATCAGCTTGCCCGAGTGATCGAAGACAATCAGTTGCCCGGGGCCGCTAGGTCCCGACGCTGGGAAGCCGAAGGTCGTGACATAGACGTTGCCGCTGCTATCTACAGTGAGGCCCTCAGGCGTTGTCGCCCCCGTGGGTAACGTAGCAAGCGTCGTAGCGGGACTGCTGATCCAAGCCGTTGCTGACAGCGAGAGCAGGTTGAGTGCAACAAATGCGGCAACAAGTGAAAGGCGCGGGAGCTTCATGGGTGACCTCCATGTAGTAATCGGCATGAGCCTGAGACCACTTGCCGAGCTTACGGCATGAAGATTGTAGATCGGCACCAGCACAATTCCAAACCGACGAACTACCTGCGGCGATCCGCGGGTTGCAAAGCGGTGACGGCGACGGCCACGATCCAAAGACCAGCAAATCCTGGTCGGCCAGACGCTCCGGTGGGGGCGGCAATTTGTGCGGCGGCGCATGGCAGCACCTGAGACACCATACGGTGCCATTGCAGATAGCCTGCAAACGGACTCTCGGATGTCACTCATCGGGAGGGTTTGCGCCTACGCCTGAATACCGCAGTTCGGGCCAACTCGGGATAGTCAGGAAATGCGAACCCTCCGTGGTGCCTCGCCTCCGACTGTCTCGCGCCCAGCCCGAAACCGAGGATTGACGCCGGTCAAGATGCGCTGATACCTGAAGCCTATTCTGGAATCATTGCTATCCGCGAGGGGGTGATATGAAACGGATTACCCGACGTCGCTTTCTTGGTTACACGGCGGGTCTCGGCGGGGCATTGAGCTTGCCGTGGACCGTCACAATGCCGGAGGCGCAGGCTGCCCAGGGCGGTAAGCTGGCGAAGTACGTTGAACCCTTGCCGCTACCGGGCGCGGGGATCGTCGTCGCAACGCCGAGCGGGACGAACGAGTACTCCTTCACCCAACGGCAGATCACCCGGCAGCTTCATCCCAATCTGCCGCCCACCCCGCTGTGGGCATACGACGACGGCTCGGGACTTGCGGGTCAGGCCGGTTCGTTCGGCATGGCGGTGGTCGCGCAGAGCGGCACCCCATTAACCGTGAACTTCACGCACAACCTCCCGGCAACGTACCCGCACTGGCTCCCTGTCGACACCCGCTTGACGCCGCTCGGCAACCAAGTCCGCCTGATGACCCACCTCCACGGTGGCTTCGTCGCGGCCAGCAGCGACGGCAACCCCGCCGTCACCCCGAACGGGTTCGGTCCCGGCGAGACGCAAAGCGTGTTCTATACGAATCAGACGCCGCAGATGCCAGCCTCGCTACTGTGGTTTCACGACCACGGTCTTGGGACAACGCGGCTCAATGTCTTTGCCGGTCTGGCCGCCGCGTACATCCTGCGCGACGAGTTCGACACCGGTGCAGAGGACAACCCTATCGGGATTCCCGGCGGGGCCTATGAGATACCACTGGTGGTGCAGGACCGCCAGTTCAATCCAGATGGAACGTTCCGCTACCCGATCAGCGACATCGAGGGCGCTACGTGGATCGGGGAGTACTTCGGCGATGTCATGCTCGTCAACGGCAAGGTCTGGCCGTTCTTGAACGTCGAGCCGCGGATGTACCGACTGAGAATCCTGAACGGCTGCAACGCACGAATTCTCAACCTCGACATTGGCGGTGCCAAGTTCTGGCAGATCGGTGCCGAGGGTGGTCTGTTCGACGTGCCGGTACCGATCAAGCAAATGGTGCTGGCCCCCGCCGAACGAGCCGACGTTGTCGTCGATTTCAGCAAATTCGCGGGCGAGACGATCATGTTGAAGAACCATAAGCCGCCGAAGCCCGTGTCGACCCCGGCCCCCGCGCTGGAGTCGGTCATGGAAATTCGGGTCGGCACAACGATCAGTCGCCCGGGTCCAACCTCGATCCCATCAAGCCTGCCGGGTCGCAAGGCCGACCTGAGCGACCCGGTCACCACCCGCTACATCACGCTCAACGAGGTCGACCCGGAGGAGGTGGAGTGGTACCTCAATCTCAACGGTGTGCGTTTCAACGACGACCCGACGACGGAGACCCCCAGAGATCGGCACGGTGGAGGACTGGGTCTTCATCAACATGACCGCAGACACTCACCCCATGCACATGCACTTGGTCACGTTTCAGGTGATCGGTCGGACTCCGTTCGACGTTGAGGCATACGAGGCGGCCTATGAAGGCCCAAATGGCGTTCCCGGGGGGATCGACCCGAGCCCGTTCGCGACGGGCCCAATGGAACCGCCCGCGCCTGAGGAGCGTGGCTTCAAAGACACGGTGAAGGCGAATCCCGGTTACTTCACCACCATCCGCGCCAAGTTCGAGTTGCCTACCGGTGTGACGGCACCCCAAGACTACGTCTATCACTGCCACATCGTCGAGCATGAGGACAACGACATGATGCGGCCATTCACCGTCACGTCGTGACGAGATAGTCGCGTCGGTGGCCCGAGCGCCTTCACCGTTGGTGCGTTGATCAACTCGTCGTCGTACTGAGACCGTCAGCCACTGCTGGCATAGGTTGGGTTCGACTGTCGCGCTTAGTATTTCCGATTCTTGGCAACGAGACGAAGGATCGCTGACGCCGATTTGGTCTGCCGGTCAGGAATTGCATGCAGGGCGGCGAGATCTTACAGATTTCATGGCAACGATTCTTTCCTCTGCCGTACGTCGTAGCCAAACGACGGTCCGACCTCGCATTTCGTCGCCCGTGCTTTCTTGACATGAGGAGATAAAATGTCCAGTCGCCACTACATTTTCACTGGGTCCGGCATCGCGCCGCAGCAAACGGCGGCACTCGCCCAGGCGCCGCCACCTCCCGCTACTCCGTGGCGGCGATTCCCGCCACGCCCGCCGTTCCGGGATCTCGACGGGTACGCCCGCTACGCCTGCACAGCGCCCGCGACACCGGCCAGTACCGCCGACGGCAACGCCGCCGACAGCATCGACGTCGACGCTTCCTTCCGCCGCTGCGACCGGCGCTACAGCAGCGACCCCCGCCATACCTGCAACTCCGGCGATACCCGGAACCGGCGGCACCCCCGCCACGCCTGCAGCACCGGCCACCGCCGTCCGATGCGCGCAGTTCCACCGCCAGTCGGCTCCGGCCACCGAGCGCCGCGTGAGCAGCAGTCTGCGCCGGTCACCGGCGATCCCCGGTGCAGCAGACAGGCCCACTGGGCCACACAGTCCCTGCAGCATTCACGATCCCGCTAGACAAGGCGGTAATCACCGGCGGAGACCGATGCTCGACGCTGGTCGAAGAGCTTTTGCGATCCTGACCTTCGCCCGCCCGATTCCTCTAACGGGCGGGGCAGGTACGCTACCATTATCCCGCGTGGTGAAAAAACTCCGGTTCGGGTCGGAAGAGTCGCCGCTGCGCTCACCGGTTAACAGGCTGGAGAATTGATATCGCCGGTCGGTGCGCCGACTCCATCGGACATTTCGGTTTCCAGCGCGTACTCGGTAGAAGCTTTCGGCAATGGCCGCATCTCTTCGACCACGGCGAATGCCACGTAACCGAGGGCCGCAACTTCGACTAGAAGCACAACAGACTTGATCGTCAATATGATGCTGCGTCGAGCGCGGGACAAGCCTTTTGCATTGGTGGCCATATCCGTCTCCCCTGAGAAACCAAGCAGTGCGGCTGATGACGAGTCGTTGTCTTGACACATGAAATCATCGTCACCAGTTTGCAGCGAAGCGATTTCGGTGGCGTCAATGATCATATCGACGGTACCTTTCGATTAGCTGACGAATCGGTGTGAATATTCACGCCTCAAACTACTTGACTACGCCCCACTAGAAGCCTAGCCTGCGCCTTCGATCTGCGTCGTCAAGATGACGACTGGGTCGGGGGCCACACCCCAAGAACAGATACCGTGGGAGGTTCGCATGAACACTGCTCGGGCGTTGTATCTGATCGCAGCCTTTACCCTCGCAAGTCCGGTGTACGCGCAAGAATGTTCAGGTGGCAGCGGTGGTGGCGTTGACGCGACCGGCAATCAATGCAGCGATACCGCTACCGCTGCGGCGTACACCACCGTGTCGTTGCCACAGCCAACGGCGAAGATGAGCGGCATCGAGCAATCGAAGCCAACCGAAGCCCGGTAACTCCAACGGCGAAGATGTCGGCTGCGCCCGCCAAACCGACCGTGGTGGCACAAGGAGCGAGCCGGTTTCCCAAGGTTGCAGCGCCTCCCGTTGCGCCGGTAAGAACCTGCGAAGATCGAGGCTGGTGAAGCTTCACCGTGCTCTGGGAGCGTGGCGGGATGGATGCGACTGGCAACGAATGCGGTGAGTACCCGATGGCCGGGGATACGGTAATCGCCGCCGCTGCAAAGCATTAAGACGACGCACGCCCGAAGCGGCGGTTGCTGAACACTGCCCCGTTTCTTCGGCTGAAATGCCGACCTGCTCGGGTACCCCACGCAGGCGCCCGTCAGAAATGATTGCCGTGCCAGAACAGGAGATAATAATGCGTCGATTTATTTCAGCCTGCTTAGGCGCGTCATAAATAATCGCTAAAACGATAGCTTCCTCCAGCCCGCTTTGGCCTGCGCCGAGCGGGTTTTTTTGTTTGGTTCATGCTGCTCCGACGATACCCACGCCGCGAGAAGATGGCTCACTACATTCTGGCGCCGAAGAAGCCCGCTCCACAGGCTCATGGGGGGTGTTCCAGTCGGACGACGCCTCAGCCGTTCGACCTCCGAGGACCGGGGACGCCGCGTGACTCGGTGGCACTCGACATCCTAGCTCGACAGGCATAGGCTTTTTAGTCCATTTGCGGAGCGGCCTGCAATTGGCGGCTGCCGCTTCCGCGACGGCGGGGTGCGGTTATGGACCGCCCTCATTTCGACTTAGTCCATCAACACAGCATAGGGAGGAGTCGATGAAATCCATTCGCTTCACTCTGGCCATACTGTTTCTTGCCGCATCGAGTTTCGTGGGCACGACATGGGCGACTTCGTTCTCGAACGATCAGAGCGACCTGTGGTGGAACGCCAATGAAAACGGCTGGGGCATTCAGTTCGTGCAACGTGGAAGCACCATCTTCGCCACGATGTTCGTCTATGACTGCCAATGGCAACCCGACGTGGTACGTCGCGGCGATGCAAGGGTCGAAGCCAAACGGCGTGCTTACCTTTACCGGTGATCTCTTCTCCGTCAAGGGGGTGTGGTTCGGCGCGGTCCCCTTCGATCCGACGAAGGTTGCGGGGGTCAAGGTTGGGACGATGACTTGGCAAAAACAGAGCGGGGTGCCCGGAACGCTTACCTACTCCGTCAACGGCGTCAACGTCACGAAAAGCCTTACCCGGCAGCTGATTGGGACCGACAATTACAGCGGACCTTATCTGGCCAGTATCCATTTCGTCGCCACCGGTTGTTTGAATCCAGCGATGAACGGCACCACCGATAGCGGCAGCACACTTACCATCGCCCAGAATGGCAGCGCGATCAGCCTGACGCTTGTTGATGTGGGCTGCACGATTGTCGGCACGTATTCCCAAAGCGGTCAATACGGGGACGTTTCCGGAACCTACTCCTGCTCCAGCGGCGACAAAGGCACGTTCGACCTCTCCAACATGATCGTCACCCCGTTTGCCATGACTGGGCAGGCGTCTGCTGAAGTTCGTCACCGGTCGCTAGAAGCAGCCGTGGCAGTTGGACGCTGATAAGTAACGCTATCCAAGCATCCAAGTGCGGCTGGTGGAAGAGGTCCAATCACGTGCGTTCGTGATGTGAGCGATTACGGAGATAGATTATGAAACTCGCTCGCATCATTCTCGCAATGGGATGTCCTCGCGGCAGGGTTTGCCCACGCTCAATCGCAGGACGTGCCTGCCCTCTTTCAGAAATACGGTTGCGATAGCTGTCACGCCGACCGTGAGGCGATAACCGGTCCGGCCTTTGTCGATGTCGCCGCCAAGTACCGAGGCAACCCCAATGCCACTGCAATCCTTGCCGCCGTCGTGCGAAAGGGTATCCACGGCGGGGGACCATGGCAGATGCCACCCCATCCAGAGGTACCCGCCACCGATGTCGAGAAGATGGTTCACTACATTCTCGCGCTGAAGAAGTAGGCTCGCCCGGTCGCATCCGCCGTGATTCACCGGGCCGATATCGCCTTGTCCTTGAATAGGCTGCAATCCGCGTCCATATCAAGAATAGAGTGGAGCGTGGAGTTCGATTCCACCGTCGCTGATTTAGCCCCACTTGCGGGCGACGATAATCAAAAATCGCTAAACGGGGCGCTACTCGCAAGGAGTCAGCGATGTCGCAGTCCCTTCCCGCAACGAGCAATCCCGCAGCGAGCAATCCGTTCCAGCCAGCGCCAAGACACTCGGCTGCCACGGCCACCGGCAGGCGATGCTGGTGCCCCGTACAAATTGGGCGATCTTTGCCGCACCGGCGACGAGCACACCGAGAGGACTTCACCGACGCGCCGCGCCTGGAACTCGCCTCGCCGCAGCGCAGGGCGACTCCATCGCCGAGAACAACGTCTGCGCGCCAAATCAAGAACGCCATGGGCGTGCCCGAAGACATGGCCGAGGCGGCCAAGCGGCATCGAAAAGCAGCAGACCAAGGCTCTCGCCGACGGCCCAGTACAACCTCGGGGCGCGGCTGTGCGTCGGCCTCGGCGGGCAACGAAGACCTGCAATGAAGCCGAAGCAAACGCCCATGCTCCACAAGGCGGCAGCGCAAGGCCACATCGGCGCGCGACCCTGATGGAGAAACCGCCACCGCGATGGCGACGGCGTCGAGCAACGCAGTACCTCTGCGCGCCGAGTTCCACGTCATCGGGGCGTCTCGAAAGGCGGACAAAACAACGCGCTTGGACCGCACTGCTGAGTACCACAGCGAGATCGAGGCCGAGGGCGCTGAAAGGGCAGCGAGCTCGCCTCGCTGCGTCCTGGGCAAGATGTATGACCGTGGCCTTGGGCGTCGAAGCCGACAAGGTCACGACGTTCGCGTGCCGCTGCCCTGGGGGCTGCACGGCCCCACCCTCGACAACGAGACCGATGTGCAGGAGGAATTGAAGGACCGGCGCGATTTCTTTGCCATGTCCCTCTCGAATGCCGAGAACGCCGAGGTCAAGCGGCTCCTGAAGGAGATGCGGGCGGCGCATCGACGCATCGGCAAGGCCCCGGGACAGGCGCGAAGGAAGAAGAGCGCCGCCACGGCAAGATCGTGGCGGGCCACTGACATAGCGACCGCAGCTACCGGCAGAGAGCGCCACGATGTGACGCTCGATTACGAAACGCACCAGACCTGACTGACCATGATGCCAAACGCCTGAACGAATGGAGACTAGTCGATGGCAAGTGGCAGGAAATCATCCATAACTTCGGCCATGCCTTGTTCAACGGTGCGGATCATCTGGGATAAGGAGTACATCGCCACGCCGCCCCCGTCATCCCATGCTTGACACGAAGCGTCCCACTGACCCAATGGCGTCGGCAGCGCACGCCGAAGGCTGCAGGAAACGGCCAGAATCGGGTCAAGGTGGCACGCAGCGGGCCGAGGGGTGAAAGTGGCGCTCGCACGCGGCCCCGGGCCTCTAATGGGCTAGAATCGAGTGCAAACGTTTG
>CAWEOX010000018.1:0-131833 GCA_963810845.1 uncultured beta proteobacterium
CGGGGAACTCGCCGTACGACATCACGTTCTTGCCGGACAGGCCGCCGCCCATGGCCGCCCAGTCCTTGTAGTAGCCGGCGATCGCGAGCAGGTCGGGAATGTAGACCTGGTCGATGAAGTCGATCGTGCGGTTGCAGATGTCGCCCACCATGTTGAGGTAGGCCATGTTCACCGCGCCGACCGCGCCGGCGCCATCCACGTTGATCGGGCTGGGCACGCCGCCGACCAGCCAGTTCGGGTGCGGGTTCTTGCCGCCGAAGATCGTCTGGATCTTGACGATCTCCTTCTGGAAATCCAGCGCTTCGAGGTAGTGCGTCGTCGCCAGCAGGTTCACTTCCGGCGGCAGCTTGTAGGCCGGGCTGCCCCAGTACGCGTTGGAGAAGATCCCGAGCTGGCCGCTTTCGACGAATTTCTTCAGCCGGTTCTGCACCTCGCGGAAATAGGCCGGCGACGAATTGGGCCACGGCGAGATGCTCTGCTGGATCTCGGACGTCCGCTTCGGGTCCGCCTTCAGCGCGCTGACCACGTCCACCCAGTCGAGCGCGTGCAGGTGGTAGAAATGCACCAGGTGATCCTGCGCATACAGCGTCGAGTGCATCAGGTTGCGGATGATGTTCGCGTTCTTCGGGATCTTGATGCCGAGCGCGTCCTCGACCGAGCGCACCGAGGCGAGCGCATGGACGCCGGTGCACACGCCGCAGATGCGCTCGACGAACGCCCACGCGTCGCGCGGGTCGCGGCCTTTCAGGATCACTTCGAGTCCGCGCCACATCGTGCCGGTGGACACCGCGTTGCGGATGACGTTGCTCTTGTCGACGTTGACCTCGATGCGCAGGTGGCCCTCGATCCGGGTGATCGGATCGACGACGATGCGCTGACCGCTGTTGTCGAGCGTGAAGCCTTGGGTTTGGATGGTCGCCATGATTACTTCTCCACCTCGCTGACCTTGTCATTGCTGCTGCTTGCTGCGCGCCTGCTTGATCGCGGTGACCGCGGCATGCGCCGCGACGGCCGCGCCGGCGGCGGCGAGGACGGTGAGACCGATCTGGTCGGCCGTGCCTTCGGCGCCCGCGATGCCCGGCACCTTGACCGTCGTCAGGTGATCGTAGAACGAGCCCTTGTCCCAGAACGAATCCTCGGAGCAGCCGATGCAGCCGTGGCCCGACTGGATCGGGAACGACAGCCCCTCGTTCCAGCGCAGCGCCGAGCAGGCGTTGTAGGTGACCGGCCCCTTGCAGCCGACCTTGTACAGGCAGTAGCCCATCCGCGCGCCGGCGTCGTCGAACTTCTCGACGAACTGGCCGGCGTCGAAGTGCGGCCGGCGATAGCACTTGTCGTGGATGCGCTGGCTGTAGAACATCTTCGGCCGTCCCTGCGCATCGAGATCGGGCAGCCGGTCGAACGTCAGGATGTAGGTGACCACGCCGGTCATCACTTCGGCGATCGGCGGACAGCCCGGCACCTTGATGATCGGCTTGTCGGTGATCACCTTGTGCACCGGCGTCGCCTGCGTCGGGTTCGGCTTCGCGGCCTGCACGCAGCCCCACGACGCGCAGGAACCCCACGACACGATCGCCTTCGCGTCCTTCGGCCACACGGCGCAGCTTCTCGACGAACGGCTTGCCGCCGGGAATGCAGTAGATGCCGTCGTCGGCGAGCGGCGGATTGCCCTCGACGGCGAGAATGTAGTTGCCCTTGTACTTCTTGATCGTGTCCTCGAGCGCCTGCTCGGCCTGGTGGCCCGCGGCCGCCATCAGCGTGTCGTCGTAGTCGAGCGAGAGCATCGACAGCACGACGTCCTTCGCGAGCGGGTGCGCCGAGCGGATGAACGATTCGGTGCAGCACGTGCATTCGAGGCCGTGCAGCCAGATCACCGGGGTGCGGGTCTTGGTCTGCATCGCCTGTCGCGATCTGCTGCGCACCGGCGTCGCCGAGACCGAGCGATGCGGCGGTGAGGCTGCAGAACTTGAGAAAACTCCGGCGCGAGATTCCCTGCCGGCGCATCAAGTCGTAATACGTGTCCTTCATTTCGCCCCTCCGAAAGAGAGCCCTTGGCCTCGCGTGCAACTGCTGCGTCGGAGGCGTCGGCAGGTCCGTGCAACACGCCCATTTAGAACTCGATGCAAAGCCCTTCTGTTGACGTGGATCAACAGTGGCCCGCACTGGTTGCAGCGAGGCACGGCACGAGCAAGAAAAGACACGGTCGACGCATGGTTGCGCGGCGTCGTTTGTAACGCGTCGCCGTTACATGCGGCGGCATGCTGCGCGCGCCCGCAGCGGCCGCCGGCTGTTGCGACGCTGCCGCGACCCGGCACGCGGCGACTCGATGTCTGGCATGCGGCTGACGCAGATCAAGCCGGCGCCAGCAGCGGCGGTAGCAGTATCCGAATGGGGGAGTGTTGGTCCGCGCAGGAGCCGGATGCAACAGCGCCTCGGCGGCGCCAGGCGCGAGCGCAATGCGACTCGCTCCGCCGCGCGCCGCGCGCAGGGATGCCGAGATGACGACCGCCGACCTGATCCCGCCCGCCGACGCCGTCGATGCCGCGATCGCGCGCGTGCTCGACGCCGAGCATGCCGCGCGCGAATCGGTCAGGCAGGCGGGCGACGCCGCGGCCGCGATGCTGGAGGAGGCACGCTCCGCGGCGCGCGCGCTCCTGGAACGCACCGAGCGGCGGATCCGCGGCGTTCGCGCCGCGTTCGAAGAGCGCGCGGCGGCGGAAGTCGCGGCACTCGACGCGACCGCGGCGGCGACGAGCGAGCGCGCACGCCGCTCACCGCGGACGAAATCGCTCGCGTCGATGCGGCGGTCGCGGCGCTCGCGGCGTTGCTGACGGGGTCCGGCACCTAGTGCCGAGCGCCATGGGCAGCCTCGAATACGCGCAGGCACGACTGTCCGCGCGCTACGGGCAGCGGCCCGACGAGATCGCATGGCGGCGCATCGAGCATCTGCGCGAGCTTCCGGCGCTGCTCGACGCCGCGCGGATCTCGGCCTTCGGCGTCTGGCTCGCGGGCATCGGCCCGACGAGCACCGCCGCATCAGATCGAAGGCATCCTGCGCGACCACTGGCGCAGCCTGGTGGCGGAGGTTGCGGCGTGGATGCCCGACGAATGGCAGCCGGCGGTCCGCTGGTGCGCGGTCGCGGCCGATCTGCCGGTGGTCGCAGCATCTCGCGCGCGGCGAGACGGCGCTGGCGTGGATGCCGGACGACGCGGTCTATCGCGAGCTCGCCGAGCGCGACGCCGCGGGATCCGGCGCGCTGCCGGCCGAGGGGCCGTTCGCGCCGCTCCGCGCGGCGTGGACGGAGCCCGCCCGCCTCGGCAACGCCTGGCGCGCCGAGTGGCGGCGGCGCGTGCCGGCGGTCGCGGGCGACGACGTCACGCTGCTCGACGAGCTCGCGCGCGTGCTGCACCGGCACCTTGCCGCCTTCCGCGATCCGTCGGTGCGCGACGGCTGGCCGCTGCGCCGCGCGCTCGAAGCGCGGCTCGTGCTGCTGTTCCGCCGGGCGATGCTCGATCCCGCCGCCGCGTTCATCTATCTCGTGCTGACGGCGCTCGATCTCGAGCGGCTGCGCGGCGAGCTCGTCCGCCGCGCCGCGTTTCCCGGCATGGCGCTTCACGCATGAAGCCGAACGTCGTCGCCATGGACGCCTGCGCGCGCAGCGCGATGCCGGAGCATGGCGGAGGCAACGCGGCCACGGCGCTCGCGCGATGATCCGCCCCAAGCCCGCCCGCTGGTTCGAGATTCTCGCCGCGCGCGACGATGCGACGCTGGCGCTCGAAGCGCTCGCCACCACGGGCGCGGTCGAGCTCGAGGCGCGCCCCAGCGCGGTGCTGCCGGCGGCGCTGGCCGATCTGCGGCCGCAGTTGTCGGAGTTTGCCGAGCTGTCGCTGCGCTATCACGCCTACTGGCCGCAAACGATGCGCACGTCGTCGCCGTTCCCCGAGCCGCCGGCGGTGACGCTCGCGCGGAGCCTTGCGCACCTGCGCGCCTGGGCCGAGGAGGCCGAGCCCGTGATCCAGCAGCTGCAGCGCTGCGAAGCCGAGCGCGGCGAGCTTCTGCTGTGGCGCCGCGTGCTGAAGACGGTCGGCGAGAGCGTCATCGATTTCGCGCGCCTCGCCGGCGCCGGCCCGGTCCTCCACGCGCGCCTGTTCGTGTTTCCGCCGGGCAGCGAGCCCGAGCTGCCGCCGGGCACGCTGACGCGCACCGTCGATCTCGACGGGACGATGATCTGCGCGCTGTGCGCGCTGACCGTGGGCGCCGCCGACGACGTGCTGGCGCTGGCCCAACAGGCCGCGATCCTCAAGGGCCGCGTGTACGACGCGCCCGCGTGGCTCAAGGTGGACGCCGAGGAGACCGAGCGCTACATCGCGCCGCGGCTCGAGGCGCTCGACCGCGAGGAGGCGCGGCTGCGGGCCGACCTCGAGGCGCTGCACGCGCGGCACGACCTCTACGCCGCGCTCGGCGATGCGAGCCGGCTGCAGTGGGTCATCCAGAACGTGCGCGCGCTCGAGTCGGGCGAGCTGTTCTGCTGGATCACCGGCTGGACGAGCGACTTCGGCGGACACGCGCTGGCCGCGGCGCTCGAGCGCTCGGGGGCGCGGGCGCTCCTGCATTTTCCGCCGCCGGCGCCCAAGGCGAAGGCGCCGCTGCTGCTCGCCAATCCGGTGTGGGCGAAGCCGTTCGAGATCTTCAGCCGCGCGCTCGGCATGCCCTCGCGCAACGAGGCCGATCCCAGCGTGCTGCTGGCACTCGCGGTGCCGCTGATGTTCGGCTACATGTTCGGCGACGTGGGCCAGGGCCTCGTGATCGCGGCCGTCGGCATGGCCGTGCGCAAGCGGTTCCCGATCGCGCGCCTGTTCATCGCCGGCGGGCTGGCCGCGGCCGGGTTCGGCCTCCTGTTCGGCAGCGTATTCAGCGTCCATCACGTCCTGCCCGCGCTGTGGGTCGAACCGCTCGCCGATCCGCTCGCGATCCTGCTGGTTCCGCTCGCCGGCGGCGCGGTGCTGCTGACGGTCGGCCTCGTGCTCAACGCGCTGGAAGCCTGGTGGCGCGGCGACGTCATGACCTGGCTCACGACCGACGCCGGCTACGTCGCCACCTATCTCGGCCTGCTCGTGGGGTTCCTCGATCCGCGGGGCTTCGTCGTCGCCGGCGCGGGCGCGCTCGTCTTCTGCCTGGGCCACGCCTGGCACGCGCGCCGTCTCACCGGCGCCTTGACGGCCATCGCGGAACTGGTCGAGCGCCTGCTGCAGATCCTCATCAACACGCTGTCGTTCGCGCGCGTCGGCGCGTTCGCGCTGGCGCATGCCGGGCTGTCGTCGGCGATCGTCGCGCTGATGCAGGCGAGCGACAACCTCGTCGCCAAGGCGGTCGTGCTGGTGCGTCGGCAACGTGATCGTGCTGGTGCTGGAGACGATGGTCGTGTCGATCCAGACCACGCGCCTCGTGCTGTTCGAATTCTTCACCCGATTCCTTACTGCCGAGGGCCGCATTTTCCGCCCGCTGCCGGCGCCCCCTTCCATCTCGCAGGAGAGCTGAATGACTGCTTCGACCAAATTCGTGACCGCGCTCGTCGTGGTGGCCGCGGTGCTGAGCCTCGGCGCCACCGGGCTGCTGGTATCGGCGCCCGCCGCCCTGGCCGCGACGGGGGCCGTGCCGGCCGGCGGAATCGCCGCGGAGGCCTGGAGCTGGGGTCTCCTCGGCGCCGCGCTCGCCACCGGGATGTCGTCGCTGGGCGCGGGTTTCGCCGTCGCGAAAGTCGGCACCGCGGCGATCGGCGCGCTCGCGGAAAAGCCCGAGCTCTTCGGGCGGCTCCTCATCTTCGTCGGCCTGGCCGAAGGCATCGCGATCTACGGCCTCATCGTGTCGATCCTGATCCTGAACCGGCTTACCTGATGGCGTGCGCCCCGTCTACATCGGCGACGAAGTGAGCGCGGCCGGCTACCGACTGGCGGGCGCGCGGGTGGAGGTGCCGGCGCCCGGCGGGGAATCCGCGGCGCTCGCGAGCGCGAGGGCGCAGGCGCCGCTGGTGCTCGTGTCGGCGGCCGTTGCGGCGCGGATCGCGGAGCGCGAGATGCGGGTCGCGCTCTCGGCGCTCACGCCGCTCACGCTGATCGTCCCCGATCTCCGCGGCGAAGCGACCATGCCGGACGTCGCCGCCCGATTGCGCCGTCAGCTCGGACTCGAAGGCTAGACGCGCTCATGCCGGTCGCTCGCCAAACGCAGGCGCTGCTGTTGCTGGTCGAAGCCGACCGCGCGCGGAAGCGCGAGGCGATCCTCGCCGAGGCGCGGGCCCGGGCGAGCGCGTTGCGCGAGGAAGCGCAGGCGGACGCCACGCGCCGGATGCGCGCGGCCTTCGCCGAGGAGCGCGCGCGGCGCGAGGAGCGCGTCGCCGCCGCGCGCGCGAACCTGCAGACGCGCCGCCGGCTGGCGCTGCAACGGCGGGCGGCGGCGCTGCTGGCGCTGGGCTGGAGCAAGCTGCCCGACGAATTGGTGCGCCGCTGGCGGGAGCCGGAGACGCGGCGCGCATGGGTCGCGAACGTGGTCGCGAGCGCGCGCGAGCTTCTTCCCCGCGTGGGCTGGCGGATCACGCACGCGCCGGGTTGGCCGGCCGCCGAGCGCGACGACCTGGCGCGCGAACTGACGGTGGCGCTGGGCGCCGCGCCGGAGTTCATCGTCAATCCCGGCGCCGGCGCCGGGCTCAGGATCGCGGCGGGGGGCAATGTCATCGACGGCACGCTGCATGGCCTCACCGCCGATCGCGCCGACGTCGGCGCGCAATTGCTGCGTTTGCTGGAAACCGGGGACGCCGCCGAATGAGCCGGGCATCGATCCGCTGGATCAGCGGCCCCGTGTTGCGCGCGGTCGCCGAAGGGCCGTTCGCGCTGCGCGAGGCGGTGCGCGTCGGGCCGCGCGCGCTGCTGGGCGAAGTGGTGCGCCTCGACGGCGACGAGATCGTCGTCCAGGTCTACGAAGACACGACCGGCATGCGGCCGGGGATCGAGGTTGAGGGCACCGGCCTGCCGCTGGCGATCCCGCTCGGCCCCGGCCTCCTCGGCCACATCTTCGACGGGCTGCTGCGACCGTTGTCCGACACCGGCTCCCGTTTCGTGCAGCCCGGCATGCGCCACGCCCAACCCGCCACCTTCGCCTACGTTTCGCGCGTGCAGCCGGGCGACGTCCTGGCGCCGGGTTCGATCATCGGCGAGGCCACCGGCGCCAGTGGACGCGCGCAAGCGGTCGTCGCGCCGCCGGGCATCGGCGGTGAGGTGGCGTCCGTCGCCGCGCCCGGCAACCATCGGGAAGACGCGACGGTCTGCACGGTGCGCCTCGCCGGCGGCGGGATCCGCGAGCTCTCGATGTGCCACGATTGGCCGGTGCGCACCCCGCGCCCGGTCCTGCGCCGGTTGCCGACGGTCGTGCCGATGGTGACGGGCCAGCGGATCATCGACTGCCTGTTCCCGGTGGCGCAAGGCGGCAAGGCCGCCGTGCCGGGCGGGTTCGGCACCGGCAAGACGGTGCTGCTCGAAGCGCTCGCCAAGGGCTGCAACGCCGACGTCATCGTCTATCTCGGCTGCGGCGAGCGCGGCAACGAAATGGCGGGCGTGCTCGACGAATTTCCGCAGCTCGTCGATCCCCGGACCGGGCGGCCGTTGATGGAGCGCACGGTGATCATCGCCAACACGTCGAACATGCCGGTCGCGGCGCGCGAAGCGTCGATCTATTCCGCGATCACCGTCGCCGAATACTTCCGTGATCAGGGCCTGCACGTGGCGCTGATGGCCGACTCGACGAGCCGCTGGGCCGAGGCGCTGCGTGAGGTCTCGGGCCGCTTCGGCGAGCTTCCCGGCGAGGGCGGTTATCCCGCCTACCTGTCGAGCCGCCTCGCCGACTTCTACGAGCGGGCGGCCATCGTCGAGCCGCTCGCGGGCGGCACCGGCTCGGTCACGGTGATCGGCGCGATCAGCCCGCCGTCGGGCGACTTCTCGGAGCCGGTGACGAGCCACACCAAGCGCTACGTGAAGGCGTTCTGGGCGCTCGACGTGAAGCGGGCGCAGGCGCGGTTCTACCCGGCGATCCATCCGTTGCAGTCGTACGCGGAGGACGCGGGCACGTTCGCGCCCTGGTGGACCGAGCAGGGCAACAGCCAGTGGCTCATCCTGCGGCGCCGGTTCCTCACGCTGCTCGACGAGGAAGCGCACCTCGAGCGGATGGCGCGGATCATCGGCAAGGATGCGCTGCCGGTGCGTCAGCAACTGACACTGCTTTGCGCCGACCTCGTCAACGAGGCGTTCCTCCGGCAGTCGGCGTTTTCGCCGATCGACCGGGTCTGCGGGCCCGGCCGGCAGGGCGCGATGATGCGCCTGATCGGCCGCTTCATCGACCTCGCGGAGAGCGCGGTGGCGGCGGGGATCCACACGAGCCGCATCGCGCAGATGGCGTGCGTGCGGCCGCTGCAACGGATGGGCGAGGAGATTCCCGACAATGAGCTCGCGCGCTTCGCCGAGCTGCAGGCGGCAATGGAGCGCGAGTTCGCCGCGATGATGCAGGCGCTGGAGGGCAGCGATGCGGCTCACGGTTGAAGGCGCCGCGACGAAGCTCGAGGGGCCGCTCCTGTTCCTCAAGCGCACGCTCGAGGTCGGGCTCTACGATGCCGTCGAAGTGCGCGGCCGCGACGGCGTGGCGCGGCTGGGCCGGGTCGCCGCGATCGACCGCGACTTCATGACGATCGAGGTGCTGGAATCGACGTCGGGATTGTCGCTCGCCGACACCGTGGTGCGCTTCGTCGGCGAGCCGCTGTCGTTCGGCCTCTCGCCGGGAATCCTCGGCCGCGTGTTCAACGGCGTCGGCCAGGTGATCGACGGCGGTCCGCCGGTCGCGGCCCATGCGACCTATCCGATCGACGGCCTGCCGATCAATCCGGTCGCCCGGGCGATGCCGCGTGATTTCATCGAGACCGGTGTCACCACGCTCGACCTCATGAACAGCCTCGTGCGCGGGCAGAAGCTGCCGCTGTTTTCCGGCGGCGGGCTGCCGCACGACCGGTTGGCGGTCGAGATCGCCGGCCATGCGCGGCTGCGGCCTGCGGCCGGCGCCGCCGCGCCGGCGGCCGGGGATTTCGCGATCGTGTTCGCCGGGATCGGCGTGCCCTACGACAGCGCCGAGTTCTTCCGTCGCAGCCTCGAACAGGGCGGCGCGCTGGAACGCACGGCGCTGTTCCTCAACCTCGCGAGCGACTCGTCCACACAGCGGCTCCTGACGCCGCGCTTCGCGCTCACCGCGGCGGAATACCTCGCGTTCGTCGAAGGCAAGCACGTGCTCGTGATCCTCACCGACATGACCAACTACGCGGAGGCGCTGCGCGAGGTGTCGTCGTCGAAGGGCGAGATTCCGGCCCGCAAGGGGTTCCCGGGTTACATGTACTCCGATCTCGCGACGCTGTTCGAGCGCGCCGGCTGCCTGCGCGACGCCAAGGGAACCCTGACCCAGCTCTCGATCCTGACGATGCCCGCCGACGACATCGGCCATCCGATTCCGGACCTCACCGGCTACATCACCGAGGGCCAGATCGTGCTGTCGCGCGACCTCGACCGGCGCGGCATCTATCCGCCGGTCAACGTGCTGCCGAGCCTGTCGCGCCTGATGAAGGACGGCACCGGCGGCAAGTACACGCACCCCGACCATCCGGCGCTGTCGAGCCAGCTCTACGCCGCTTATGCGCGATCCGTGCAGGCGCGCGTCCTCGCGAGCGTGGTCGGCGAGGAAGGCCTGGCCGAGACCGACCGCCAATACCTCGCTTTCGGCGCGGCCTTCGAGCGTGACCTCGTGAGCCAGACCGCCGCACGCACGCTCGAGCAGAGCATGGACGTCGGCTGGAAGCTTCTGGCCGGACTGCCGAAGGGCGAGCTCACGCGCCTGTCGGATGCGCAAATCGCCGCCCATTTCCAAGCCGGGTCGCCATTTCATGAGCGATCTCACCCCGACCCGCAGCGTCGTGCTCGAGCTGAAGGACGAGCGGCGGGCGATGCAGGAAGGCTATGTCTTCCTCGACGAGAAGTGCCTGCTGCTCGCCGGCGAAATGCTGCGCGAGCTCGAGCGCTACAGCGCGCTGCAGCAGACGTTCCTCGAGGCCTGGGACGCGGCGGTCGCGGCGCTCCAGCGCGCGGTGGCGCGCAATGGCCTGGAGGGCGTGCAGGTGTATCCGCCGGCGGATCTCGGCACGGCCGTCGTGCGCCGCGTTGCGCGATCGCTGATGGGCGTGGCCTTGCAACAGGCCGAGTTCGTGGTCGATCCGGTGCCGGTGCCGCCTGGCGTCGACCGCTCGCCGGAGGCCGAAGCCTGCCGGCGGGCCTTCCGGCAACTGTTCGCGCACGCGGCACCGCTGGCGGCCGTCGCCGGCAACCTCACGCGGCTGGAGCAGGAGTACCGCCGCGCGGTCCGGCGGGCGCGGGCGCTGCAGGACGTGCTGCTGCCGGAGCTCGACCACACGCTCTACGACATCGAAACCCGGCTGGAAGAGCTGGAGCAGGAGGACGCGATCTGGATGCGGCGGGGAAAATAATGGTCGCGGCGCGAATACAATACGCCGATGGAAGTGCGCAAGACTGTGCTGGTGGGTCATTCGGCCGAGCGGATGTTCGACCTGGTCGAGGCGGCCGAGAACTACCCCGCGTTTCTGCCGTGGTGCGCGGCGGCGACGATCGTCGAGCGCACGCCGACCGTGGTCGCCGCCGACGTGACCGTCGACTACCATGGCATCCGCTTCCACTTCCGCACCCGCAATCCGAAGCGGCCTCCGGAGTGGATGGCGATACGCCTCGAGCATGGGCCGTTCCACCACTTCGAAGGCGAATGGAAGCTGACGCCGCTCGCCGCGGATGGCTGCCGGATCGATTTCCTGCTGCGCTACGATTTCAAGCGTGGCATCACCGGAAAGCTCGCCGCGCCGGTGTTCGACCGCATCGCCAACACGCTGGTCGATGCCTTCGTGGCGCGCGCCGACAGCGTCTATGCCGGATCCCTCGCGCCGGCGCCAGCGCCGCCGGCAACGTCCGCCGTTACGCCCGCGAACGAAGCACCGGCGCCGGCGCCCCCGTGATTCCGCCACCGTCGATGTCCGCACCGGACGCCGATCCCATGACCGCCGCCGCGCCCACCGTGCCGGGCGGGAGTCCCACCAGGAGTGAACCCTCATGACCGACCACGACAGGTACGAAGCGCTGCGAGGAACGAAGCTCGCGGTCGAACTCACCGACGACCAGTGCCGGACGCTCGCGCGGCTGGTCGTGGTGCGCGACCTCAAGCAGGGTGAAGTTCTCGCCCGCGAGGGCGAGGTGGACAACCATATCTACGTGATCATCGCCGGCACGCTGGGCGTGGTGAAGCACGCGGGCAGCAACGATGCGATCACGATCAACACGCTCGCCGCCGGCGACTTCGTCGGGGAAATGGGCTTCATGGACAGCACCGAGGCCTATGCATCGAAGGTCGCGCTGGGCGACACGCGCGTGCTGGCCCTCGAACGCGAAAAGCTCGAGTCGCTGCTCACCACCGAGCCGCTGATCGTCTACCGCGTGATGCGCGCGATCATCCGCGTCGTCCACCAGATCCAGCGCCGGCTGGCGATGCACCAGGTCGAGCTGTCGAACTACATCTACAAGCAGCACGGGCGGTATTGAGCGCTTGACCCGGGCCGCGTAACCGGGGCGGCGCACTGGCTGGTACTGCTTGGACGTTTAACGCCGAGGCACCATGTGCGGCGGCGTTGGCGCGACGTGTCGCGGCTCCATCAGCTTCGGTGGTCGGGGTCGTAGCGGGTGGTGACGGGCAAAGCCAGGAAACCATCCGATCGCGCCGTAATCGTAGGGCGTGTACGGCGCCGCATAGTCATACGCGTATCGTCCGTCCGCGCTCACGTACGACGCTGCGAGATCTCGCAGTTCAGCCGCGCGCCGTTGATCGGCGATGCGTTGCGCCGCGCTTTGGTCAATGGCATCGCGCGCGCGCTCGAGCCGCGCCACGGCCACGGGATCGGCGTCCCCGGCGCGGATATTCATGAGCTCACCGTCCTTGCAGGGCTCGTCCGTGTACGCCAATCCAAGGTTCTTGTCGAGGCACTTGTAGATCGGCGTCGGTCGCCGCCAGGCCGCCGATGGGCGCGAGCAGGACAACACACAACATCGACAATGCCCAGCCAGTGCCGGGACCTTGCGGCGTCTGTACTTTCATGTCCAGGCGACGTCCTTTGGCCATGTTGCAAACCATGATTCCCGTCGGAGCCCAAGTGGTTGAAACGGCTCGCGGCCTGCTATGCAGGATCCGCCATCAAGCAGGGTCGCCAGACGACAACGGGCAAACAACGCGCAGCGGTGCCCTATTCCCTCCGTCACGGCGGTGAGGCGTTGGCGGCGTCGCTACGCGGTCAATGGGCGATTGAGCTCGGTGCGCCATTGGTCTGGTCGGGGCCGGATTCGGGACCTGATATTAGCATCCCAAACAAAAGCCCCGCACGAGGCGGGGCTTGTCGTTGACGCGGGGCGGCGTTGACTACTTCTTCGCCTCGCCCTTGACCTGCACTTCCACGCGGCGGTTGGGCTGCAGGCAGGCGATCAGCTCCTTGCGGTTCTTCTGATCGCACTGCACCACCGGCTGCTTCTCGCCCAGGCCGATGGTCTCGATCTTGGCCTTGTCCACGCCCTTGCTGACGAGGTAGTTGCGCACCGCATCGGCGCGCCGCTCCGACAGCTTCTGGTTGTAGGCATCGCTGCCGAGCCGGTCGGTGTGGCCGGTGACCAGCACCACTTCGAGCGTCTGCATCTGCGCGAGCTTGCCCACCACCTGGCTGTCGATCGCCGCTTGCCCTTCGGGCTTCAGAACCGCCTTGTCGAAGTCGAACAGCACCTTCGAGTCGAGCGTGATCTTCTGCACCTGCGGGGCGGGTGCCGGCGCGGCGCGGGTGCCGGCGGCGGGGCGGGTCGCGCCACGGGTGCCGGCGGCGCTTCCGCCACCTTCATGGCCGGCGGCGGCAGTACCGGCGGATCCCACGAGAACTTGAGCGTCAGGTAGACGATGTTGGCGTCGTACGACTGGAACGCGTTCCACCCGTTGAGATAGCTCGGCGACGTGTTGGTCGTGGGCAGCGGGAACGGGATCGTGTTCGTGTAGCCGTTGAACGCGTCGTCGCTGTACTCGTACTTCTGATACGCGTAGCCGCCGGTGACCGACCAGTTCTTGCTGACCTTGTACGTGCCCTTGATGTTGAGCGCCGTGGTCTTGATGTTCGGATAGTTCGGCAGCGGCAACGGGTTGCCGAAGTTGTTCTGCGACGACATGTCGGACGAGCCGTCGGCCTCCTCGTACAGCACCGAGCCGGTCAGCATCAGCTTTTCGTTGACCGGATAGTCAACGCCGAGGCCGATCATCCAGTTGTTGTTCTTGACCGTCGCGCCCCAGTTGTAGGCGATCGAGTTGGGCGGCGTATTGGGATCGAAGCAGTTGTTCGCCGTCACGCCGCCGCTCGTCGTCGGGCAGCGTCCCCGCGCCGACGTTGCGGTGATCCGAGTTGTACTTGACGTCCTCGTAGTCGCCGAACAGCGTCAGGCGCCACGTGTCCGGCGTGCCATAGGTCAGGTTGGCGAAGTACTCGTTGCGCCGGTCGCTCTGGCGACCCAGCACCGTCTCGTCGTAGTCGTTGTCCTTGTACAGGTACTCGAAGCCGACGCCGACCCGGTCGACGGGCGCCCAGTCGAGCCTCACCTTGACCTTGTTCTGCTTCAGGTTGGTGAGGTCGAATGCCCTGACGAACCGCGAGAGGTAGAGCGGGTCGTTCGCATCGGTGCCGGCATTGGAGTCGAGGAAGTCCGCAGTGCGCTGCAGGTACGAGTACTTGATCCGCGCCATCAGCGTGTCGAGCGACGTGTTCTTCCATTCGACCCAGACCGTATTGGTGGTCTCGTTGGCGAAGTCCGGCCGATCCTGCTTCTGATAGAACCAGTCGTAGCCGACGCCGAACCGATTCGCCTTGCTGAACCGCCACCAGCCGTCGGCGCCGGCGTTCTGCTTCTCGTAGTGGAACAGCTCGTTCTCGAAGAAGACGGCGCTGGGACACAGCGAAGGCGGAACGATGGCCGTTTGCTGGCAGAAGGAGACCTGGTTGCCGTCGTTGTTCATCTTCTGCCAGTTGTAGTACAGGCGCGTGTCGAGGTTCGCGACCGGCGTCGCGCTCCAGCCGGCGGTGAACGTCTGCCGCTTCTCGTCGCCGTTGAACGTGTCCGTGCTGGGCTGCGTCGGCAGGTATACGCTGCCGGTCGCCGCATTCAGCACCTGCGTCCCGACGTTGGCGTCGCTCTTGGTCTCATCCCACGTGTAGCGCAGCGCGAGCGTCGAGTTCCACGGCAGCGCCCGCCACGTGCCGTTCAAGGCGAAGCGCTGGTAGTGGTTGTCCGGCGGCAGGTAGGTGCGGTCGATGTTGCTGCCGAAAGCCGGGTTGTTCCAGCTGATGTTCTCGAAATCGTTGCTGAAGTTGCTCGCGAGATAGCTGGCGGTGATCGTCATCGTCCGCGTCGTATAGCCCACCTCGAACGCGGCGTTGTTGGTTTCGTACTGCTGCGGCATCGCGAGGTCGACATAGCCGCCGCCCGGGCTCGTGGTGTTGGACGACGAGCCGGGCCTGGTGCCGGAGAACTTGATCTGGTTGCCGTCGACGCGGAAATACCACGGCGACTGCTGCTGCCACTCGAAGTAGCCGCCGGTGTCCTTGCGCTCGTAGCCGAGGTTCAGGTTCTGCCAGTTCGCCGAGTTCGGGTTCGGGAACACGGCTGACAGCGTCTGGCCGCCGCTGCCGACGAACGGCGTCAGGCCATTGAACAGGAAGTTGTGCGGGATCCAGTTCGTGTAGGCACGGGCCTTGAACACGTCGTACATGCCGCCGCGGAGGTCGACGTACATGTCGTCGCGGCCGAAGTTCTCGCCGTAGGCGTTGATCCACGACTGGCTGTTGCGCCCCTGGATGCCGAACGTCGACAGCATGCCGTTGGTGAAGTCCTGGTACTCGTTGAACTTGGAGAAGTCTTCCCTGGCGGCTTTGCTGTTGGCGTCGGTGAAGATGCCGCCCGCCGACACCTGCCCCTGTCGACAGGAACGGGTCGGTGGTCTGCGCGAGCAGCGGGGTCGCAGCGAAGAGCGACGCGATCAGGATGGACAGTTGTTTCTTGGTCATGATGTTCTCCTCGCCCCCTACCGGATAAAGAACTGGCCGCGGTTACCCGGCGCGTTGGAGCCGTGGATATTGTTGTGGCAGTTCGTGCAGGCTCGCGCGATCAACCGCGTATTGACGCTCGCCGGCGGGTTGGGCTGCCCCGTCTGAGGATTGTTGAACGTTCCCGCCCCGCCGTACGGCGTGCCCGGGTGACGCGCCACGTCGTGGCAGTCCTGGCAGAGGTTCGGCAGCTTCTCGTTCAGCAACCGGTAGTAGACCGAGCCGTGCGGGTTGTGGCAGGTGAGGCAGTTCTCCTCGACCGGCGGGTGCGCGAACATGAACGGTCCGCGCTTGTCGCTGTGGCACGAATAGCATTGCTGGTTGACCGTTTCGGCCTTCAGCATCACCGGGGTCAACGCGCCGTGCACGTTGTGGCAGTCCGAGCACTTGATCTTGTTCTCGATGATCGGGTGATGCGACGGCTTCATGATCGCCGCGCGGATCTGCATGTGGCAGGTGCCGCAGAGATCGGCTTCGTTGGGGCGGAACGACGTCGTGTACGGCGCGACGGGCACCGTGGCGCTCGGCCGTCCGTGCATGCTGTGGCAGTTGCTGCACGCGACTTCGTTCTGGGCGTGCTTGCCCGATTCCCAGAACACGAGGTGCCGGTTGCCGGCGTGGCAGGTCAGGCACACCGCGGTCTTCTGACCCGCCGCCATCGCCTTGCCGAAGTTCCTGGCCGGCTTGGCCTTCATCGGGTCCTTCAGGTGCTCGGTGGCGTCGCCGTGACAGCTCTGGCACATGCTGCCGTTGGCGTCGTTCCGGGCGCCGTGGGCGGTGAGCATGGTCGTCTGGAACTGTGCCTCATGGCAGTTGGCGCAGATCGGGACGATGTTCGCGGGCGTCGTTGGCGCCTTGGGCTGGGCGAACGCCGGAAGTGCCAGCACGAATGCCGCGAGGACGGCTGTCAGCCGGCATGCGGCGAAGAGAGTTTTGGATCGCATTGACCACCTCTACCGTTTGTTTGACGCAGGATTCAAATGACCGCTTCCGGAACCACGGGCGACGATTGCCTTGCCCGCCGAGCTTGGCGCTGCCGGATGGCGCAGGCCGTCGAACTTCGACTTCGAATGTCATTCCGCGCCAAAAGCCAAGGCCGAAGTTTGACATTAGTCAAACCGCCGGCCGGGATCGCGGGAACTTTGCGAAAGTGTTGTGTTTTGGCGACAGTCGCCCCCGGCGGGCATGGACGCCAGGTTCGCCGTCGGGGGTGTTACAGGGGGTGTAACAGGCCGCGGCGGACTACAGCCCGCCGCGAGGGTGCGGGAGGCGGCCGGACGGCCACCGCGGCGCGCGCGTCAGGGCGCGCGGGGCTTGAACAGGATGTCGCCGTACCAGGCTTCGACGGACTCGCCGGTGTTGTCGGTGTCGGTCAGGACCCCATAGGCGACCATCCGCCCCGGGTCCTCGCCGAAGGCCCGCTTGTAATCGTCACGGACGTTTCGCGCCAGCGATTGCCAGGCGCCGACACCGCCCGCTCCGCTCGAGGCAACCACCATCTGCACGCGATTGGTCCGCGGGTTGGGGATGACGGTACCGACGGGAACCTTGTTCGACCAGATGTACATCAGGGTCGCGTAGGGTGACTCGCGCCCGGAGATCGACTCCGCCAGCGAGAAGGCGGCGCGGTCGCTGAACGAGAGCTTCTTCTTGTCGCCGTCGAACTCCAGCACCAGCCGCACCGGCGAATCCTCGGTTCGCGCCTGGGAATTGTCGGCGGCGGCGATGAGGCGGCTGATCCGCCAGCGCCATTCGATCATCGGCCACTTGTTGACGTCGATCGGAATGCGCTGGGCCAATCCGGTCGCGGCGCCATCGGCTTTCGCGGACAGCACCAGATGCCCATCGTTTTCGACGAGCTTGTATTCGGTGGGCTTTTTCTGGTCGGTGATCTTGACCGATTCCCACCCGTCAGGCATCGCCGCGCCGGGTTTTCCCGACGAAAAATGGACGATCCCGGGCGGCTCCTGCGCGGCGGCCGTCAGGGCCGTCGCGAACCCGAGAATCAAGACCGAAAGGGTGCTGCCCGAGCGCAACATCGCGCTAGGATGCCGCCATACGGCCCGATAGACAAGAGGGGCCGGCTCCCATTAAGCGAGCGGCGGGACGGCAAAGGCTGCCGGCGGCTCGCCGCGCGCGTGGCGTGCCCACATTTCGGCAAAGGCCGCTTCGAGGTGCCGCCGGAAACGGTCGGTATCGAAAAGCGGGTACACCGCGCGGTTCCGCGCGAGGCGCTCCCGGATCTCCGCCAGCATCGCCGGTGAGGTTGCGAGCTGCAGCGCCAGGGATTCGTACGTCGCGAGGTCGGGGGTGACGAGCTCGGGGAGGCCGATCGCACCGAGGACGCTGGCCGCCACCCGCCCCGAGAAGGCATTGCCGAGCGTGGTCAGCAACGGCAAACCGGCCCATAGCGCGTCGCTCGCCGTCGTATGGGCGTTGCAGGGCAGCGTGTCGAGGAACAGGTCGGCGAGCCGGTGCCGCGCGAGATGCTCGTCCAATCGGACCCGGGGCGCGAACACCAGCCGCTCGGGCGCCATGCCGCGCGCCTGCGCCTCCCGCCGGAGGTTGCGCGCCGCGGCCGGATTGTCCTCGAGCAGCCACAGCACGCTGCCGGCGACCTGCCGCAGCAGGCGCATCCAGACCTCGAACACCGCCGGCGTGATCTTGTAGTTGTTGTTGAAGCAGCAGAACACGAAACCGGCCTCGGGCAGGCCCGCCTCGACTCTGCTCCGGCGTGTGGTCGGCGATGCGGCGTTTCCGGTCGTTGACCTGGTAGGTCTCCGGCAGGCGCACGACCTTCTCGGTGTAGAACGCGTCGATGCTCCGGGCGGGATCACGGTCGGGTCGGCGATGATGTAATCGATGTAGTCGGCGCCGATCGTCCCCGGGAATCCCAGGTAGTTGACCTGGATCGGGCAGGGCTTCAGCGCGAAGATCCCCTGGCGCGCACGCCCGAAGTAGCCGTTGAGGTCTGACGAGGATGTCGATCCGACGGGTGCGAATGGCCGCCGCCGCGGCGGGATCCGTTCAGCCGCGAAATATCGACGATTTCATCGAACGCCGTCACGACGCGGCCGCGGATCTCGCTGCCGTCATCCATGCCGTTGTCGAAGGCAAAGAGCTCGAAGCGGCGGCGATCGTGCAGTTCGAAGAGCTCCGCCATCAGGATCGACGTCGCCTGGTGCCGGAATTCCCCGGACACGTAGCCCACGCGGATCCTGGCATTGCCGCCGGGCTCGCCGGTCCAAAGCGGCGTCGGCGCACCCGGAAAGCGCTCGGCGGCGTAAATCTGCGCGCAGCGCATCAGCTCCTGCGGCGAATCGCAGACGCCCTGGTAGCCGAAAGGCTCCGCCGATTTCTTTCCCGCGGCGACGTCCGCCGCGATGGCGACGCGCAGTTGCGTGAGCTGCGTCCAGTCGCAGCAGCACATCTTCGCGTGCAACAGCAGCCCTTTGGCGAAGGGGTAGTCGGGGCGCAGGTCGAGCAGCCGACGGTAGGACTCGATCCGCTTCCTCGACCCGCCGCGAATCGTGCAGCGCGCTGCCGCGGCTGCAGAGCACGTCCGGGTAGTCGGGCTTCAGCGCGAGCGCGCGGTCGTAGCTTGCCACCGCGTCCTCGGGCTGCCCGAGTGCCTGCAAGGCGTTGCCGCGGTTCGCGTGCACTTCCGCGTGATCGGGCTTGAGCGCGAGCGCCCGGTCGTAGCTCGCCACGGCGTCGGCGAAGCGCGCGAGCCCGAGCAAGGCGATGCCGCGGTTGTTGAGCGCTTCGACGTGCCGCGGCGCGAGCGCCAGCACGCGATCGTAGCCGGCCAGCGCCTCCTCGTGCCGGCCGAGACCGAACAGCACGTTGGCGCGCGCGTAATGGGCGTCGACATCGGTCGGCCGCACGGCCAGCGCGCGGTCGTAGCTCGCGAGCGCGGCGTGCGAATCGCCAAGCTCCTGCAGCACCTTGCCGCGCTGGTACAGGGCGTCGGCGTCATTCGCCGCGACCGCGAGCGCGCGATCGTAGCTCGCGAGCGCCTCCTCGGGCCGCTTCAGTTCCCGCAGGACGTTGCCGCGGTTGATGAGCGCGTTGGCGTCGGCCGGCGCGAGCGCGAGCGCGCGGTCGTAACTCGCCAGCGCTTCGTCCGGCCGCTTGAGTTGGGCGAGAGCGTTGCCGCGATTGTAGTGCGCGCCGGGGTGGTCGGGCCGCAACGCGAGCGCGCGATCGAAGCTCGCCACGGCGTCGGCGAGGCGCTTCGCCTTTTGCAGCGCGAGACCGAGATTCGAATGCGCGGCCGCGTGGGCGGGGTTGACCGCGATCGCCTTGGTGATCGACGCCACCGCGTCCTCGTGGCGGCCGTTGGCATACAGGACGACGCCGAGCAGGTGCAGCGCGTCGAAATGCTCCGGCGCCTGCGCCAGAATTTCGCGATAGAGGGCTTCGGCCGCGGCGAGCGCGCCGCGCTGGTGATGGGCGATCGCCTGGCGCAGCGTGGTCGCGATGGCAGCGGCCGGTTGGTCCGGGACGGAGGAAACGCTGGTCATGGAAATGCCGGGGGCAACGCTCGCCGGACGCGCCAGGACGGTGTCAGTTGCCCGTCAGCCGGCTGATCAACCAGGCGCCGATCGCGGCCACGCCAACCGCGACCAGATCCTGGCCGGCCTCGCCTTCGCGCATCCGCTCGCGGGCCATCGCCGCATTGAACTCCGCCTCGGCAAGCACCGCGCGCATCGCCACGGGATCCGGCGGGGCGCGGTCTGCGTGCCCGGGCGCGAGGGCTTGCAGGGCCTTGGTGACGCCGTCCGGGTCGATCAGCGCGACCGGCGTGCCGCAATGCGGGCAGGCGATGTCGCGGGCGAGGTCGACCGGCGCCCCGCATTGCGAGCAGGTCACCTGGCGCACCGTCTCGCGCAGCTTGGCGAGCTCGGCCGGCGACGGCGTGCGAATGAAGTTCTTCTGGCGCAGGAACTGGGCGAAGCTGATCAGCTGGCCATCGTCGCGCAGGCAGCGCCAATAGGTGAAGCGGGTCGTCCGCTGCAGATCATGGGTGAAGGCCAGCGGGCGGCTGCAGCGCGGGCAGATGAACGTCGACGCCAGCGCCGTCCGCGCGTTCGCGGCGGCCGTGCCGATGTACTTGAAGAGCTCGATCACACCCTCCGGCGTCAGGCGCACGCTGCCGGCGTCGTCGAACCAGAACAGGTTGCACGTGGCGCACGCTTCGACCACGATCGGTCGCGCCGCCCCATAGGCCGGCAGCGACCGGGTCGTCGTGTCGCTGTGGCAGTTCGGGCAAGGAATCACCCGCCGATTCTAGCCTCCTTGTGCCGCTCGCGTCGCGTGCAGGCTCGAGCGTCGGGGCCGGACCCGTTGGCGTTTCGCCGTCGATCCGCGATCGGATTATCATCCCGCCACCATGCGCACATTCTGGTGGTCTGCGGGGCTCGGATTGCTGGCGGGCGTCAGCAACGCGGCGGATTTCGCCCTCGACGCCAGTCACACGGCGGTCTACTTTGCCGTGCCCCACTACGACATTTCGCTGGTCCGCGGGCGCATCGCGAAGCTGGCGGGCACGGTCCGGTTCGATGCTGCGGCGAAGACCGGTGCCCTCGACATCCGCGTCGATGCCGATTCGCTCGACACCGGGAACCGGACGCTGGACCAGGTCCTGCGCTCGGACCAGTATCTCGACACCGCCCGCTTTGGCGACGTCCGCTACGCCGGCAGCGGCTTCGTATTCGACGGCGAGCGGCTCGTCGCCATCGACGGCACGCTGATCCTGCACGGCGTCGCGCGACCGGTGCGCCTCGCCGCGCAGCGCTTCACGTGCAAGGAGGTGAAGCTGGGGCTCATCGGACACCACGTCTGCGGCGGCGAATTCACGACCACGATCAAGCGCTCGGACTTCGGGATGACGCGCTTCCTGCCTGAGGTCGGCGATACGGTCGAGTTGTCGATCAGCGTCGAGGCGAGCGTTCGGTAGAGAACGACGGAGGGTCGAGGCGGTGTTGCCGGGCGGGCGCCGGCAATCGGAAGGCACACACGGCGGGCGCCCGGGCGCAGAATGTATCCGCGGCGGGAGTCCGCCGGCGCCGCGAGCGGATGCGGACTGCAAGGCGCCGTGCGGTGCCGGGCCGCTGGCGACGACACGCAGAAAAGGAGGAGGTCATCATGTCGCAGACAATCTTGTCGGTGCTGCAAAATCATCCGTTCGTCGCGGGACTCGAACCGCGCCATGTCGCGCGCCTTGCGGCACTCGCGCAGGAGGTCCGGTTTCCTCGCGATCACACGATCTTTCGCGAGGGCGACCAGGATCCGGAGCTCTATCTGATCGTCAAGGGCATGGTCGCGCTGGAGATCGACACGCCCGAACACGTCGTGCGGGTGCAGACGCTCGACGCCGGCGACGAGTTCGGCTGGTCGGCGGTGCTGATGGGCAAGGGCAAGCACTTTCAGGCAAGGACGCTGGAGCCGGTGGAAGCGCTGATGTTCAACGGTACCGAGCTGCTGGCGGCGTTCAAGGACGAACCCGCCCTCGGCCTGGCCTTTACGCTGCGGCTCCTGGGCGTGGTGTCCGAGCGCTTCCAGGCGACGCGCCTGCACCTGCTGGACAAGTACTCGCCGGTGGCGAAACGCGCGGGGAATTGAACGAAAAAGGCTTGCACCGCGATCGACGGGCAAGCCTTTGTCTTGTGTGGTGGCGAACCAGGGACTCGAACCCCGGACCAAAGGATTATGATTCCTCTGCTCTAACCAGCTGAGCTAGTTCGCCAAGGGCGCAGATTATAGGCGATACCGGCCCCTACGGTCAAAATGGCGACCACCCGGTCGCGCCGCATCATCACCCCGCCCGCCATGTCCTTCGCCGCCTGGTTGCCGGACGCACCGTGGTACGTCCTGGTCGCCATCCCGTTCGTGATCGTCGCCGCCTACACGGTGTTCGGCGCGACCGGCTTCGGCTCGTCGATCATCGCGGTGCCGATGCTCGCGCACTGGTTCCCGCTGACGTTCGCCGTGCCGCTCCTCACGGCGCTCGACTGCGTCTCGACCGCGAATGCGAGCCTGCGGCAATGGCGGCGCGCCGACCTGCGGGAAATCGGGCGCCTGCTGCCGACGGTGCTCGCCGGCATCGCGCTCGGCACGACGCTGCTCGTCAACCTGCCGCGCGGACCTGCGCTGCTGGCGCTCGGCGTGTTCGTCGCGTTGTACGGAATCTACCTTCTCGTCGGCCGGCGCGAGTGGCAAGCCATGCGACCGCGTTGGGCGTGGCCACTCGGGCTCTGCGGCGGCGTGTTCAGCGTCCTGTTCGGCACCGGCGGGCCGTTCTACATGATCTATCTCTCCGCACGCATCCACGACAAGACCGTGCTGCGCGCGACGTCGTCGATCCTGGTGGCGATCAGCGTGTTCATCCGGACGGGCGTGTTTCTCGGCACCGGCCTCCTGCTGAAGGCGCCGGTGCTGATCGGCGCCGCGCTGCTGCTGCCGCTGATGTTCGCCGGCTACATTATCGGCAATCGCCTGCACCACGCGCTGTCGCGCGCCGGCGTGCTGAAGCTGATCGCGGGACTGCTCGCGATCAACGGCGTATCGCTGGTCGTGCGCGCCGTGGCGCTGCTGCGCGCGCAGTAGGCACAATACGGAATGATGCTGCTCATTTCCATGTTATATCCTGGACCATGAACAAGTCATCGGAAACGCCCGGCATGGTGCTCGACATCAGCAGCGTCGAACGCGAAACCGGGCTGTCCAAGGACGTTCTGCGGATGTGGGAGCGTCGGTACGGGTTTCCGAAGCCGCGCCGCGACGACAACGGCGAGCGCCAGTACTCCGTGGGCGAGGTCGCGAAACTGCGCGCGATCAAGCGCCTGATGGATGTCGGGATGCGGCCGGGCAAGATCGTCCGCAGCGAACTCGACGAGTTGAACGCGCTGGCCGACCGGCGAATCGAGCCGCGCAGCGACGAGGTGGCCCCCGCCTTCGAACGTGACCTCGTCGCGCTGCTGCGCTCGCATGACGCGGTGGGCCTGCAAAACGCGCTCGCGAATCAACTGATGCGGCAGGGGCTGCAGCGCTTCGTGCTGGAGACGATGGTGCCGCTCAACCGCGCGGTCGGCGATGCGTGGATGCGTGGCGAGCTGCAGATCTTCGAGGAGCACCTCTATACCGAGCAGCTGCAGGTGGCGCTGCGCACGGCGATCAATGCGTTCCCGCGGCAAGTGGGCACGCCGCGGGTGCTGGTCACGACGTTCCCCGGCGAGCAGCACGGCCTTGGCCTGCTGATGGTCGAGGCGTTGCTCGTGCCGGAAGGCGCGCAATGCGTTTCGCTGGGACCGCAAACCCCGCTCGAGGACATTCGCCGCGCGGCGCTCGCCCACAAGGCGGACGTCGTGGCCTTGTCGTTCTCGACGGCGTTTCCGGTGCGGCAGGCGAGCGAAGGGCTCGCGACCTTGCGCCGGCAGTTGCCGCCGGCGGTGACGCTGTGGGCGGGCGGCGAGATGACGCGCCGCGTGCGCCGGAGCCTCGTGGGCGTGGTGCTGATCCCGGAGCTCGCGGGTACCCTCGCGGCGCTCAAGAACTGGCGCGCGCAGGCCACGGCGAATGCCGCGCCACCCGGCGGCGGGTAGCCCGGTGTTCCGCCGAAGCCGAAACCCGGGTGGAGGTGCCCATGGGCACGGTCGCCCCGGGTTTCGCTGCGCTCAACACCGGGCTACGCGACACGGGGCAACGAGACCACCGCCGGTAAGATACGAACCATGTTTACCGCGCTGACGCTCTCGCTCGCGGTGCTGGCCGGCGTCGCGGTTTACGTCGCCTGGGCGGCACACGAGATCGCGGGCGGCGTCGACGTCGTGTGGTTCATTCTCGGCGCGCCATTCGCGGCACTGGCCATTCCCGCCCTATTCACGCTGATCTGGGTGACGTTGTCGTGGCTGTTTCGCGCCCCCAGACCGGCCGAGGCCCGCATCGGTCTTGCCGGCCTCTTGCGCCTGTACCGCCGGGAACTGCTGGCGATCGCGGGTTCCGTTCCGCGCATGATTTTCTACCGATGGCTGCTCCCCGACCCGGCGCCCGCGCCGGCCGCTACGCCGGTGCTCCTGCTGCATGGCATCCTGTGCAACGCCGGCGTCTGGCTGCCGATGAAAAAATATCTCGCGGCGCGCGGCATCGGCCCGATCTACGCGCTGTCGTACGGCCCGCCGCTCGCCTCGATCGATGTCTTCGCCGACCAGACCGCCGCCAAGATCGACGCGATCCTCGAAGCGACCGGCGCGAGGCAGGTCGTGATCGTCGGCCACAGCATGGGCGGGCTCGTCGCGCGCGCCTACCTGCGCCGGCACGGCGGAGGGAAGGTCCGCCGGCTCATCACCATCGGCACCCCCCATCACGGCAGCATGCACGCCTACATGATGCCCGGCGTCGCGCTGTCGCAATTGCGGCCGCGCAACGCGTGGTTGACGGAGCTCGGCGCCGCCGGTGCGGGGAGCGACCCGCCGATCGTCTCGCTGTGGTCGTGGCACGACTCGATGGTGGCGCCGCAGACGTCGTCGCTGCTCGACCGCGCGGAAAACATCGCGCTCATGGGCATCGGCCACAACGAGCTCCTGTCCAATCGCCGGGTGCAGGAGCGGGTGGCGGCGGAGATCGTGCGCGCGGCACGGGACGTCCGCCTCTGCCCGCGCGACTCCGCGGCCTCCCTGAGCTGTTGGTGCCGTGCGCGGTGCAGCCTACCAGTGAATCCCCTGCGTGAGGGCGGCGAAGGCCATTTGCTCGGGGGAGAGCTGCTGCGGCGCCTCGCCCTCCTTCTTCCCCTGCGCGGCGGCGGAGTCCGGGAACATGTTGAACGCGGTGTTGAGCATGATCTGCGTGAGCCGCGGCGCGGCGGCGTGACTGACGGCAGCGAAGATCCCCAGCCGCGTCGCGATCCGCACCGGCTTGTAGACGATGGCCTCGACCACCAGGTCGGCCGCCTCTTCGGGCGACAGCGTGGGCACGTTTTCGTACATCTTGGTCGGCGCGATCATCGGCGTGCGCACGAGCGGCATGTTGATCGTCGTGAAATGGATGCCCTTGTCGAGGAACTCCGAGGCCGCGCAGGCCGACCAGGAATCGAGCGCCGATTTCGAGGCGACATACGCCGAGAACCGCGGCGCATTGGACAGCACGCCGATCGACGAGATGTTGATGATGTGGCCGCGCTTCTTCTCCAGCATCTTCGGCAGGAAGCCCATGATCAACCGCAGCGCGCCGAAGTAGTTGAGCTGCATCGTCCGCTCGAAATCGTGGTAGCGGTCGAACGAGTTGATGACGCCGCGCCGGATCGACCGGCCGGCGTTGTTGACGAGGTAGTCGCAGCCGCCGTGCTCCTTCAACACCCGCGCGACCAGCGCATCGACGGACGCCATGTCGGACACGTCGCAGGTGAAGATGGCCCCGAAGCCGCCGGCGGCTTCGATTTCCTTGCGGGTCTCGAGGAGCTTCTCCTCGCCGCGCGCGACCAGGATCACCCTGGCGCCGGCCGCGGCCATCGTCAGCGCCGTGGCCTTGCCGATGCCGGACGATGCGCCGGTCACCACCACGACCTTGCCCTTGACCTGGCCCGCGAGCGAGCGGTCGATGAAGAGATCGGGATCGAGGTGGCGCTCCCAGTAATCCCACAGCGTCGCCGCGTAGGTGTCGAGCGGCGGCACGTCGATGCCGGAGCCCTTCAGCGCTTTCGCCGTCTCGCGGTTGTCGTAGCGCGTCGGCCAGTTGATCAGCTGGAACACGTCGCGCGGAATCCCGAGGTCGGTCAGCACCGCCTTGACCATCCGCTTGATCGGCGACAGCGAACCGATGCCGTACAGGATGGGCGCCGGGATGAACCCGAACATGCGGGCATTCAGGCGCATCGTCATCTGCGGCGCATGGCCGGCGCGGGCGAAGATGTTCAGCACCTCGCCGATCCGGTGCGGCGCCGGATCGGTGAGGTGGAAACACTTGCCGTCCAGACCGCGCTTGTGCGCAAGGAAGTCGAGCGCATCGGCGACGAAGTCGACCGGAACGATGTTGATGCGCCCGCCTTCGATGCCGACCAGCGGCGTCCACGGCGGGAGCAGATCGCGCAGTCTTTGCAGGAACTTGAAGAAATAATACGGCCCGTCGATCTTGTCGATGTAGCCCGTCTTCGAGTGTCCGACGACAATGCCGGGACGGTAGATCCGGAACGGGCGTTTGCAATCCCGCCGGACGAGAGCCTTCGGAATCGTGCTTGGTCTTGAAATACGGATGATCGAGGTCCTCGGCTTCCTCGAACATGTCCTCGCGAAAGACGCCGTCGTAGAGGCCGGCGGCGGCGATCGAGCTCACGTGGTGGAAGCAGCCCGCCTGCACGGCGGCGGCGAGCTCGAGCGCATGCCCCGTGCCCTCGACATTCGCGATCTGCTGCGCTTCGGCGGTGGCGTGGACGTCGTAGATCGCGGCGAGATGGAAGAAGTGCCGGACTTTGCCCTTCAGCTTTTTCACGTCGGCGTCGGCGACACCAAGGTTCTTGCGGCCGAGTTCGCCGATGACGGCGATCACCTGCTTTTCGTCGGCGCCCCAGACGGCGCGCTGGGCCGCGAGCTTCTTCTGCGAGCTCTTGCGCACGAGCACGTAGACAGGGTCACCGCGCTTCAACAGGTTGGCCACCAGGAATTGGCCGATGAAGCCGGTCGCGCCGGTGACAAAGTACGCCATGACCTTCCTCCTTGCGAGTTGTTGGGGCGGTCTGTCCGCGTGCGCGTGGGGTGAACACGCGCGCTGGCGGCTGGCGCAAAGCGCCCGACGCGTTGGCCGCGCACTATCGCCGGCCGATTATACCGGCTGGGCCGCGCGCTCCGCGGCGGCGACTGTTTAGAATGATTCCTCTAGTCCGGCGGTCTAGAATTCATCTGTATGCCTGCTGCAATCCGAATCCCCGAGGAGATCGTGATGCCGAAGAACGCGAAAGCAAAGAGGACGGCGCCGCCCGCCGGCCGTCGCAAGGTCGCTGCCGGCAGCGGGTCCGCGGCGGCGCGCCAGGCATGGCCGGGCGGAGCGCTCGCGAAGGCGCAGCAGGAAGGCGTGAAGGTCTTCGAGACGCTGCTGAAACAGGGCCACCGACTCGAACAGAAGACCCGGGAAGCCGCGGCCGACACCGCGGCAGCGGCGCGCGGCACCGCGATGGCCGCGCGCGGCGCGGCGGCGGCCAAGGCGCGCGAAGTGCAGCAGATCGCGGGCGGCACCTGGGACAAGCTCGAGCAGGTGTTCGAGGATCGCGTCGAACGCGCGCTGTCGAAGCTCGGGATCTACACGCACAACGACCTGCAGCGTCTCGCCGAGCGCGTCGACGAGCTCGCCGAAGCGGTCAACCGGTTGCTGAGGGCTAAGGGCGTGGCCCCGGAATCCCCCGCCGCCAAGGCGAAACGGCCGGCAAAGCGCGCCGTACGGGGTGCGGCGAAGACCGCGCGCAAGTAGCGCTGCGCGCCGTCCGGTGGTTGGGCGACGCGTCGCCGGGCGAGCGCCGGCGCGGGGTCAGTCCCGGTTCAGCTTCTCCACCTGCTTGATGTAGTTCTGCATCGCCTCGTCCTTGCTCGTGCCCTTGAGCTTGGCCCAGGCATCGTACTTGGCGCCGCCGACGAAGTCGAAACCACCCGGACGTTCTCCGCTGACGTCGCCTTCGCTCGCCTGCTTGAAGTACGCGTAGAGCTTGAGCAGCGTCGCGTTGTCCGGCTTTTTCTTCGTCGTCTTGGCGGCGGCGGCGGCCGCGTCGAACCTGGCCTTGAGATCGTCCTTCTTCGGTGCGGCAGCCATGAGGTCGCGGTCTCCCTGGTTGGGTCTACCCTCCTGAACGGGGCTCGTGCTACTTTAGCGCGAAGCGCGACGGGCGTCCATTTGCCGCGCGCCTTCGGCGGGCCGACGCGACGTATCCGCGACGCGCGAGCGCTCCGCCACCTGACAACGCGTGCCCGCCCATGACCACACCACGACGCGAAAAAATGTCGGCGGTCGACACCGCCTGGCTGCGGATGGATCGGCCCGACAATCTGATGATGATCTGCGGAGTGGTGACGCTGCGCGATCGTGTCACCATCGAGCGGCTCGCTGCGACGACCGAGAGGCGCTTCCTCCGGTACGCGCGCTTCCGCAAGCGACCGGTCGAAGAGGAGGGCGTCACGTATTGGGAGAAGGATCCGGCATTCGATCTCGCCCGCCATGTGGTCGAAGTTACGCTGCCGGCCCCGGCGGGAACGCGGCAGTTGCAGGCGCTCGTGAGCCGGCTGGTCGCGACGCCGCTCGACCCCGCGCGGCCGCTGTGGCAATTCCACCTCGTCGACAGGTATCTCGGCGGCAGCGCGCTCGTCATGCGCATCCACCACTGCTACGCCGACGGCATCGCGCTGACGCAGGTGCTGCTGGCGATGACCGACGCGGCACGCCGGCGCGCCGCGTCGGCACCGGCGGCAACGAAGACGACCCGCGCCGGCGACAGCGCCGTCGGCCTCGCGCAGCTCAAGGGATCGCTGCCGGGCGCGCTCAAGCTCGCTCTCCGGATCGGCACGGTGATGATCGAAAAGGGTGTCGCGATCTGGCAGGACCCGAAAGCGGCCTTGACGCTCGCCACGCAGGGCACGGCGTTCGCGAGCGATATCGCCAAGCTCGCGCTGATGACGCGGGATTCGCCGACGCGGTTCAAGGGCAAGCCGGGGGTGGCCAAGCGCGCCGTGTGGGCGCGGCCGGTTTCGCTCGCCGCCGTCAAGACCGCGGGCAAGGCGCACAAGGCGTCGGTGAACGACGTGCTGCTGTCGTGCGCGGCCGGCGCTTTGCGTGGCTATCTCGTCGACAAGGGCGATCCGGTCCGCGGCGTGGTGATTCGCGCGCTGGTGCCCGTCAACCTGCGGCCGCTCGAAAAGGCGCACGAGCTCGGCAACCAGTTCGGGCTCGTCTACCTCGATTTGCCGATCGGCATCGCCAATCCGGTCACGCGCCTCCACGCCGTGCGCGCGAACATGAACGCGCTCAAGGCCTCCACCCAACCGGTGCTCTCGCTGGGGTTGCTGGCGGCGATGGGCGCGGGGCCGAAGATGCTGCAGGACCAGCTGCTGCTTGCGTTGTCGCGCAATGCGACGGCGGTGATGACCAACGTGCCGGGCCCGCAGCAGCCGCTGTACATGGCCGGCGCCGAGGTCGGGAGCCTGATGGTGTGGGTGCCGCAGTCGGGCGACATCGGCATGGGCGTGTCGATCCTGTCGTATAACGGACAGGTGCAGTTCGGCCTCGTGACCGACCGCGGCCTGTGCCCCGACCCCGGACACATCACCGAGCGCTTCGGCCCGGAGTTCGAGAAGCTGCGGTCGGCGCGCCCGCGCCGACCGGTTTGAACGAGAGGGCGGTCACGGCCACGCGGGGTACGTGTTGGGCACCGCGAAGGCTTCCTTCAGATACTGGTTGAGGGGGACCGTGAGCTCGCGGGTCGAGAACCACTTGGCGTAAATGCGCCGAATTTCGCCCGACTGGAACAGCTCGTTCAACGCGCGGTTCACCATCCGCTCGAGCTGCGGTTCATCCTTGCGCATCATGATGGCGTACGGCTCGACCGACAGGTACTTGCCGACCACGGCGAAGTCGTCGGGCTTCTTCGCCTTCGAGATGAGCCCGTACAGCAGCACGTCGTCCATCGGAAACGCGACCGCCCGGCCGTCCTCGACCGCCTTGAACGACTCGTTGTGATCGGTCGTCTCGATGATCGTGAGCTTGAGGAGCCGCTCGTCGTTCAACGCCTTCAGCATCTTCTCGCTGGTCGTGCCTTTGGTGACGACGACCGTCTTGCCGCGCAGGTCCTCGATGCCATTGATGCTCGAAGCCTTGGGCGCCAGCATCTTGATCCCGGCGACGAACGTCGTGTAGGCGAAGGCGACCTCCCGCTGCCGGTCCCGCGTGTTGGTGGTGGACCCGCATTCGAGATCGATCTTGCCCTCGACGAGCGCCGGAATCCGGTTCGCGGAGCTCACCGGAACGTACCGGACGTCGAGGCGCTTCAGCTTGAGCTCGGTCTTGATCGCGTCGGCGACGCGCAGGCACAGGTCCACCGAATAGCCCTGCGGCTGCTTCTGGGCGTCGAGGAAAGAAAACGGCACCGAGGCCTCGCGGACGCCGATGAGGATCGCGCCGGTGTCGCGGATGCGCTTCAGCGTGTCGATCCGCGGTGCGCTCGCCGCGGGTTGCGGCACGGCTTGCGCGACCGCTTGCGCCGCGGCGGGCGCTCCCGCTGGCGCCGCCTTGTCCTGCCCGTACGCGGCTCCGGTCGACAGGACGGTTGCCACCAGCACGACGAGCGCGAGCGCCGCCCGGCGTCGCGCGAACGGATATGTCTTCGTGGGCGCGATGTCCTGCTGCACCTGCGTTCGATCGGAGAGCCGCGACGCCATCATGAACCCTTCGCGCGCGCGAGCTCGACGTCGAGCCGTTCCATGGCGTCGGCCGGCTTGCATGCCGCCGCCTCGCGGTAGAGCTTCGCGGCCTCGGCTTGCCGGCTCTTGCCGAACAACAGCAGCAGGCCGTTCGCATATTCGATGCGCGCGATCGCGGATTCGGGGAAGAGCTTGATCGCGGTCTCGAAATGCTCGAGCGCGAGGTCCTTCTTGGCGCCGTAGGTCATGCTGGCGAGGATGCCGCCGACCTTGGCGACGATCTCGGCATGATAGGAGCCGCGGGCGATGTGGACGTCGGCGTGCTTGGGCGCGAGCTCGAGCGCCGTTCGCTGGGCCTCGCGGATCTTGCCGATGTGGCCCTGCGCGAGCGCGGTGGCGATCGATATGCCCTGGCTGTAGCGGCCGAGCGCATAGGAATAGAAGTAGTGCGCATTGGGGTCCTTCGGCGCCTCCTTGCGGCGCGCATCGGCCCACGCGGCGGCTTCTTCGAGGAGGGCGTGCTTCGGCTTTTCCGATGATTCGAGGTAGTTGGCGTAGATCATCTGCGCCTTCACGGCGGCATTGACGCCGCTGTCGCCGGCCGCGAGCCCGGCGTCGACGGCGCGGGCGAAATCGCCGGCGTGATAGGCGCGCCACGCGTCGCGCACCGCGGCGTCCTTGGGGTAGGGTTCGCAATCGCCCTTGTGCAGCCGCGCCCAGTGCTTCTTGAGGCCGGCCTCATCGTAGACGAAGCTCTTGTCGGGATACGGGAACTTGATCCACTTGCGTGCCATCGGAAATTTCCGCAGAAGGTCAGAGATAATCGCGGCCGAGCCGGTCGAGAAGGGCCCGGGCATCGCCGACGAGAAAGGGTGCAATCAGCGCCAGCACCTGGTAGGCGCCCAGACCGAGGTCGATGCTGTCCGCGTCCCCACGCGCCCTGCGGCTTAACCGGTGGAACGACATCCAGTAGGTCGAGACCAGTACCACGTTGCGCGCGACCGCGGCGATTTCACTCTCCGACGCGCGCATCGAGCCCGCGGCGACCATGCCCCGGCACAACTCTATCATGGTCGCCTCGCTACGCCGCAGCAGCGCACCGATCCGCGTGCCGATCCGGCGGCCGCGCGAGGCGATTTCGTCGAGGTCCCGGTAGAGGAAGCGGTACGTCCACATGTGCTCGAACAGCAGGTGCAGGAGCAGCCACAGGTCCTCGACGTCGACGTGGCGGCCGCCGGGATCGCCGCAGGAGCGGCACCACGCGCGCCTCGTACGCCGCGTAGAGCTCGCCGATGATCTCGTCCTTGTTGCGGAAGTGGTAGTAGAGGTTCCCCGGGCTGATGTTCATCTCGCCGGCGATGTCGGCCGTCGTGATGTGCGACTCGCCGAAGCGATTGAAGAGGTCGAGGCTCGTTTCGAGAATGCGCTCGCGCGTGCGGCGGGGCCGTTTCTTTTCCGCCATGGCGGGAACCGTGGAAGTGGGGCAACCCGCCGAGTGTAGAATGCGGCCGCCGCACTGGCAAACGGCGGCGCTTCAGTGCGCGCGGGCGAGCCAGCGCTCGAGCTGGTCGAGCGCGTAGCGAAGATCGCGCGTCGTCTGCCGCACCCGGCGTGGACTCGCGGTGTCGGTGTGCAACGGCCGGGGTCGGTCACGGCGTCGATGACCGTGCGCTTCGGGTCATGGAGCCGGTCGGCGGCGAGCGTGATGCCGTGACGGTCGAGCTGCGGCGCGAGGATTTCGGCGCGGCTGATGAGGTTCTGGCGCGTTTTCCGGTACGCGGCCGCGCACAGGTGTTTGCGCTGCGAGTAGCTGAAGATGTTGGCGAAGAACATGTCGGCGTCTTCGCGATCCGGCTCGAACAGCACGACGTCGGCAAGCGGATACTGGCGCCGGTATTTCTCCATGCCGACTTTCATCCGCGAGTGGATGATCGCGCGGAACGTCTGCGACAGCACGAGCGGGAGTCCGCAGCTGGTTCAGCTTCTCGACGGTCAGCCGGCCGTCGCGCCGGGCCTTGCTCGCGTCGAACGGCACCAGCGGGTTGACGCACAGCAGGAGGTCGATGCCCTCGTCGAGCGCGACCGAGGCGTGCAGCGTCTTGTTGAGCGCGCCGTCGACGTAGTACTCGCCGGCGATGTGGACGGGCGGGAACAGGCCCGGCAGCGCCGACGAGGCTTCGATCGCGCGCGAGATGGAGACGTGGTCGTGTCCGGGCGCGCCGAACGTCACCGATGCGCCCGAATCGAGGTTGGTGGCGACGAGGAACAGCTTGCGGCCGAGCTTGCGGAAATCGTTGGTGCGCCCGGGGGCCGCGAAGAGCCTGCCCAGGTAGGCGTCGATCGCCGCGTTGTCGAAGATGCCGGTCGGCATCACCCGCGCCGAGCGTCGCGAACGACTCCATGAGGCCGTGGTTGAACGGGTGGCGCAGGTACTGAATCGTCGCCCGTGCCACGAGTCGCGGCAAGGCGCCGCAACGGCGCGAGAATTCGGCGAACGCCGGGCGCAGGAAGACTTCCGGCGTCAGCGTCGCGTCGGAGCCGTCGTCGATGAACAGCCGGTACATCTGCGCCGGCGAAATCCCGTTCGCCAGCGCCGCCGCGACGTAACTCCCCGACGAGACCCCGACGTAGACATCGAGGTCGTTGAGCTCGATGCCGTCGAGCGAGTCGGCGAGGGCGAGCAACACGCCGACCTCGTAGATCCCGCCCAACGGACCGCCCCCCGCCAGCGCGAGGCCCATCCGCGGACGTGCGCGTCCCTGCTTCCGGACGCGACCAGCGCGCCCGGCCGCCGCACGTGTCGGCATGGGCCTCCTCGAGGTGTTGTTATCGGCGGTGCGATCTTACCGCGTGCTTACGCCCGCGCGGCGGCTTTGCTCGTGCGCTTCGCCTTCTTCGTGACCTTCGCCGCGTTCTTGCGAACGACCTTCTTGGCGCGGGCAACCTTGGCCGCACCCCGCTTCGCCTTCGACGGCTGGGCCATCCCAGGCAGTTCGATCTTGGGCAGCGACTTCGGCAGCGCGTTGTTGGCGAGCGTGACCGCGGCGTCGGCGGCCTGCTTGACGGTCGACTCGACGGTGGTGCGGGTCTGCTTCCACAGACGATTGGCGCGGGTCATCGACACTTCGATCTGGTCGCCGACGAACGTCACGGCGCGCGATTCGACCACGGTGCCTTCCTTGACCAGCGTCTTGAAGGTCTTGGCCGCTTCGGTTTGCACCCAGTCGCGGGTCACGGCGGCGGCGCCTAGGCTCGCGAGCCATACTTGACGCGACGCGGCGAGCGCTTCTTCGCCGAACTGGAGCGGATAGAAATTGGCAGTCGATTGTTTCAGCATGGCGGACTCCTGGATGGTCGGTTGAAACTCTCGCAATGCAGCGATTGGTTTAAATTTACCGGCTTTGTCTAGAGGAAACATACTAATCGCGCGCCGGCGTCGCCGCCGTCGGCGGGCTCGCGGCGAGGCGCGCCGCCTACGACGCGCGGGCGGTGCCCGCCGGGTGCGCGAGCGCCGCGGCGAGCCCGTCCGCGAGCCGGGCGGCGATCGCGTAGATCGAGAGTTGCGGGTTGGCGCCGATCGACGTCGGAAACAGCGAACCGTCGATCACGTACAGGTTCGCGAGCTGGTGATGGCGACCTGTGGGATCGACTACCGAGGCGCGCGGATCGGCGCCGAGAGGGCAACCGCCCATCACGTGCGCGCTGACGACGGGGGTGACGAGCGGGGCGAGCGTGAAGCCGTCGATGGCCGCTCGCGCCGCGCTCCCGTTGCGATATCCGGTGCCGTCGCCGTGAATGGGCATCACCCGCGTGGCGCCGGCCGCGAACTGGATCTCGGCCATGACCCGGAACGCGCGGCGCGCGCCCTCCCACAGGTATGGTGTCAGCGGATAGTCGAGCACCGGCGTCCCGTCGCCTTTGATCGTCACCGTGCCGCCTGGGCTGGCCGGATGAAAGCCGTCGCGCAGCAGGGCGATCACGACCTGCAGCTTCGGCAACTGCCGCATCCAGCCCGCGTGCGCCGCGCCGTGGTTCGGCAACGTGATCGCGGCCAGCACCGGATGCAACGGCGGTGCCTCGAGCTTGAACCCGATCGGCCCGTCCACGGGCATCGTCTCGATGAAGTGGTCGGAATAGACGGTCTGCGGCGCGCCGTAATAGGCCGCGACTTCGTCGGGCATCAGCGCCGCGGACATCACCACCGGGTGCAGGAACGTGCGTTTGCCGAGGACCGCGTGCGGGTCGGGAACGTGGCTGCGCAGCAGCAGCCCCGGCGTGCCGATGGCGCCGGCCGCGGCGATGAACGTTTTCGCGTGGAGCGTGATCCGGCGGCCGGAGCGATGTATGCCCTGCGCGTCCATCGCGGCACAGGTCAGGGTCGTGACGCGGTCGCCGTCCTGCGCCAACGCCTGCGCCCGCGCGCGCGTGACGAGCGTCGCGCCGCGGTCGAGCGCCGCGGGGATGGTGGTCACCAGCATCGACTGCTTCGCGTTGAGCGGGCAGCCCATGCCGCAGTAACCGAGGTTCGCGCAGCCCTTGACGTTGCGCCGGATCATCCCCGCCGGGATGCCGAGTGCGGCCGCGCCGCGCGCCAGCGCGTCGTTGTTCGCGTTCGGCGCCATGTCCCACGGCGCGATCGACAGCCGCGCCTCCACGCGCGCGAACCACGGCGCGAGCTCCTCCACCGAGTACCCGGGAAGGCGCAGCGCGTCCGCCCAATACGCAAGCGTCGCCGGCGGCGTGCGGAACGAGCTCGTCCAGTTGACCGTCGTGCTGCCGCCGACGCATCGCCCCTGGAGAATGTTGATCGCCTTGTCCCTGGTCTTGCGTGCCGCCGAATCCTGATACAGGTCCGGGTAGGCCTCGGCTTCGTTCATGCGGAAGTCGCGCGCGGTGCGCAGCGGTCCTTCCTCGACCAGAATCACGCGCAGGCCGGCGTCGCAGAGCGATCTCGGCGGCGATCCCGCCGCCCGCGCCGGTGCCGACAATGACGACGTCGGCCTCGAGCGTCAGGTCGCGCAGCAGCGTCGACGCGTCGATCACGTTGCCGTCGCGGAGCGGGTCGTGCGCGGCGGCGCGAAACACGGCGTGGTCGGATCGATCGGTCATCGCCCGATGGCCGGGGGACCCGGATATCCGATGGCACGGCCACGCGTGCGGATTGCCGTACCACGCGGCGAGGACCAGCTGGTGCAAGGCGTCGTAGGCCGAGCGCAGGAGCGTCCACCCGCTCGTCCGCCAGCGATCGAGGAATGCGGCGATGGCTTCGGGACTCGCGTCCGCCCATGGCGTTTTCACGCCCGCCAGCGCGATCCGCGTCGGCGGGAGACTCAACAACGAGAACAACTGGGCCAGCTCTTTTTGGGCGGCCGGCGCCAAGCCGCTCACCGCCCGCGCGACGCTGGCGACCGTTTCGGTCACCGCGGCTGCCCGTGCGGCGGGCTCGGCGGGCAGAGCCCCGGAAAGCATCACGGGCACGATCGCGGCAATGATCGCCGGTGCGGCGGGGTCAAGGGCCTCGAGCGTCGCGTTCGCGCCAGAGATCGGGCCGCGTTCGCGCGTCCCCCGCAGCCAATAGGCGACGGCCAACGTAGCGCCACCGGTCAGGCCGGCGACAAGGAAGGTGCGGCGTGTGGTCATGACGGCGGGAAGACGAATGCTGCGCGACGCCACGCATCGCGCCTTGTTCCAATCTGTGGGGTGAAGGCGCGCGTTTTCAATCTAACGGCGTCGTTTAGACGAAACAATCTAATCGGCCGCGCGCGGGTCGCCGCGCGCCGCGGTGTCGGCTAGACTAACTCTTGTCAGCACCCTGTTCCTGCGCGCGCCGCTGCGACTGCGGACCCGCGCTCGATTCTCACCATGCCCACCGCCTACGAATTCCCGCCCGCCACCGACGACGCGCAATCCGCGCTGGCGCGCGAGCTCGCCCATGTGACACGCCTGCACGACGAGCGGCGGGCGAATCACTCGCTCGACGTCGCGTTGGAACGCCTCGCCCAGTGGCAGGCGGCCCGCCTGCGGCAGACGTACGCCGATCTCGAAGGCCAGGAACGCTATGCCGAAGCCGTGGCGTTTTTCGAGACCGACCTCTACGGCGGCGCCGATTTCGCGCAACGCGATGCCGACATCGCCAAGGTCGCACCGGTCATGGCGATGATGCTGCCCGCGCGGGCGATCGCGACCATTGCCCGGGCGATGGAAGTCAATGCGCTGTCGCAGGAGCTCGATCGCGCGCTGCTGGCGCGCCTGCCGCGCGCCGACGGGCGGCCGACGGTGGCCGAGTATTGCAGCGCGTATCGACGCATGAACAACCGGCCGGCGCGCGCGCGGCAGATCGAGCTGATCGGGGAGATCGGGTCGGCGCTGGATCATCTTGTGCGCATGCCGCTGGTCCACGCCGCCCTGGCGATGATGCGCGGGCCGGCAAGGCTCGCCGGGATGGGGGTGCTGCACGATTTTCTCGAGCGCGGCTTCGCTGCATTCAGGACGATGAAGGGCGCCGACGAATTCCTGGCGATCATTGTCGGCCGCGAGACGGCACTCATGGATGCGATCCTGGGTGGCGCGACGGCGCCGTTCCCCGAACCGCGCTTTCCCGACGACGACTAGGCGGGTTTTCCGAAGCGCTTGTTGAATTCCCGGTGAATCGCCGCTTCGAGCGTCGGCTTCAGCAGGGCAAGCAGCAGTCCGAGCTCGCAATCGAGGCGCACTTCGTTGCGGCCGACGTGCATTTCGCCGGTGAGCCCCGGGCGCTCGAATTCGATCGAGTCGCCCCGCCACTTGTATTTGAGGTCGAAGCGTTCCTTGAGGTCGTCGGCGACCTTCTGCGCCGCGGCCTTCGCGTCCTTGTGGGACAGGTGGTGCTTCTTTGCGATCGCCATCGTCGTCATGCGCGCTCCTCCGTGCTGAAGTATAGCCAAATGCGCCTGGCCGCCCGACCGCGATTGCCGCGATCACCGGTCCGGCGGCGGCCGCGCGGCGCGCGTCGTTGCCGGCGGAGGCTCCCGCAGATGCAACGCCAGTGGACCCGCCGCCGCGCGATCGGCGAGCACGCGCATGTTCCCGTGCCGCAGCCGTCCGGCCGGAATCGCGGCGTCGCCGGCGACGAGCCGCTGCAGCATGGCGGTCTTGTCGGCGCCGGTCACGACCCACAGCAGCAGACGTGCGCGCTCGAGCATCGGATAGGTCAGCGTCATCCGCATCCGGCCCTGATACGGACCCGCGAGCGCCACGTCGGCAGCGGTGACGGCGAGGACCGGATCGCCGGGCAGCAACGACGCGGTATGCCCGTCGGCGCCGAGTCCGAGGTGCGCGAGATCGAGTATCGGCGGCGTGCCCGCGATCCGGCGCAGCGTTTCCGCGTATTGGCGCGCGCCGGCGGCGAGATCGGCGGCTTCCACCGGCATCGCGTGCACCTGGTCCGCGCGCAGGGGCGCGTGCGCGAGCAGGCTCTCGCGCAAGTGCGTGAGATTGCGGTCCGGGTCGCCTGCCGGGGCCACGCGCTCGTCGACCTGCACCAACTCCATTGCCGGCCACGGCACGTCCCGCGTTGAGAGCGCACGCAGCATCACCCAAGGCGTGCGGCCACCGCTGACCGCCAGCACGCAGCGACCGCGCGCGGCGACGGCCGCGCGTGCCGCCTCGCTGATGAATGTCGCAGCGGCCTCGGCCACCGCGTCAGCGTCGGCCAGCACGTCGATTCGCACCGCGCCGCGGCGTGGCGTCGGGTTGCTCATCGCGGGGCCACGACCGGGTTCTGCCACCTCGCGGACTTACGGGGTCACGACCGGGTTCTGCCAGCCGCCCGGCGGCGCCACCTGCGCGTCGACTTCGGGCGGTCCCCACGTGCCGGGCGGATAGCCGTGCACCGGCGCATCCGCCTGCAGCACGGGATCGACGATGCGCCAGGCTTCCTCGACGTAGTCTTCACGCGCGAACAGCGTCCGGTCGCCGGTCATCGCGTCGCCCAGCACCCGCTCGTAGGCGTCTACCTCCTCGGCCCCGGGTCGGCGGCTCGCGAGCAGCTCGACCTGCTCGCCGCGCATCTGGTCGTCCGCATCCATGACCGTGGCGCCGATGGCGATCGTCGACTTCCGGGTTGATCCGGAAGCGGACATGGTTGGGGACGCCGGCGCAGACCGGGAAGATCTTCGGCGCGCGGCGCAGGCGCACGAGCACTTCGGTGCAGGTCACCGGCAGCGATTTGCCGGCGCGGATGAAAAATGGCACGCCGGCCCAGCGCCACGAATCGATTTCGAGGCGCAGCGCGGCGAAGGTTTCGCGGGTCGAATCCGGCGCCACCCCGGGTTCCTGCCGGTAACCGTCGAACTGGCCGCGGACCAGGTCGCGACTTGCGATCGGCGGAATCGACTTCAGCACCTTGACCTTTTCGTCGCGCATCGACTCGGCGTCGGTGCGTGCCGGCGGCTCCATCGCGAGGTTGGCGAGCACCTGGAACAGATGGTTCTGGATCACGTCGCGGACGGCGCCCGTCTGGTCGTAGAACGCGCCCCGGCCCTGGATGCCGAAGCTCTCGGCCATCGTGATCTGCACGCTTTTGACGAACTTGCGGTTCCAGAACGATTCCAGAAACGCGTTGGCGAAGCGAAAGAAGACCATGTTGTGCACCGGCCGCTTGCCGAGGTAATGGTCGATGCGAAAAATGTGCTCCTCGTCGAACGTCGCGAGCAGCGTGCGATTGAGCGCCTGCGCCGACCCGAGGTCGCGTCCGAACGGCTTTTCCACGATGACGCGCGCGCCCGCGGTGCAGCCGCAATGCGCCAAATTTTCGACGACCGTCGCGAACAACATCGGCGGAATGGCGAGATAGTGCGCGGGCCGCGCCGCGGCGCCCAGTTCGCGGCGGATCGCGAGGAACGTGGCGGGGTCGTTGTAGTCGCCGCCGACGTAGCGCAACCGGCCTTGGAAGCGGTCGAACGCCGCGGCATCGAAGCTGCCGTGCTGTTGCAGACTGTCGCGTGCGCGGGCGCGCAACTGGTCGAGCGTCCAGCCGGACTTGGCGACGCCGATCACCGGCACGTCGAGACGGCCGCGCTGTTGCAGCGCCAGCAGCGCCGGGAAGATCTTCTTGTAGGCGAGATCGCCGGTGGCGCCGAAGAAAACGAGCGCGTCGGACTGGGTGTCGTTCATCGTGGGCTCCGTGGTCATCGGCTGGCCGGCTTTTCGTGGTGGCCGCCGAAGCCGAAGCGCATCGCCGAGAGAATCCGGTTCTGGAAGTCCGCCTCGCCGCGCGAGCCGAAACGCGCGTACAGCGCGGCGGTGAGCACCGGCGCCGGTACCGCTTCGTCGACGGCTGCCTTGATCGTCCAGCGCCCTTCGCCGGAATCGGACACGCGCCCGGCGAACCCGTCGAGCGCGGGGTCGCCGACGAGCGCGCTGGCGGTGAGATCGAGCAGCCATGACGCGATCACGCTGCCGCGGCGCCAGACTTCGGCGATGTCGGGGAGATCGAGGTCGTACTGGTAATGCTCCGGGTCGCGCAGCGGCGTCGTCTCGGCGTCGACATCGTGCGCGCGCTTGCCGACGTTGGCGGAGCGCAGGATGGACAGGCCTTCCGCGTACGCCGCCATGAGCCCGTATTCGATGCCGTTGTGGACCATCTTGACGAAATGCCCCGCGCCGTTCGCGCCGCAGTGCAGGTAGCCCAGCTCGGCCGTGCCGGCGGCGTGTTCGCGCCCCGGCGTGCGCGCGATGTCGCCGCGGCCCGGGGCGAGGCACGCGAACACCGGATCGAGATGGCGCACGGTATCAGCTTCGCCGCCGATCATCATGCAGTAGCCGCGCTCGAGGCCCCACACGCCGCCGCTGGTGCCGACGTCGACGTAGTGGAGACCTTGGTCGGCGAGCTCCTTGGCCCGGCGGATGTCGTCGACGTAATACGAATTGCCGCCGTCGATCACGATGTCGCCCGGCGCCAGATGGGGGAGGAGGTCCGCGATCGTCTTGTCGACGGCGGCGGCCGGCACCATCAGCCATACGGCGCGCGGTGCTTGGAGTCTGCCCGCGAAATCGGCGAGCGACGACGCGCCGACGGCCTTCTCCTTTACCAGCTCCTGCACCGCCGTGGCGGCCCGGTCGAACACGACGCAGTCGTGCCCGCCGGCGATCAGGCGCCGCACCATGTTCGCGCCCATCCGTCCGAGGCCGATCATTCCGAGTTGCATGGGTGACTCCTTTTCGAGGGCAGCAGGGGTTCGGGCACGCGGCGCCATTGCGTCGGCAGTGCCGGCAACGGCATGGCCGCTGCGGCACGCCGGAGGGTTGATCAGGCGCCGCCCTTCAACTTGCGGTACCGGCGAATGAGCGCGTTGGTCGAGCTGTCGTGGGCGAGCGGGGGCTCGTTCACGGCTTCGAGCTCGGGCACGATGCGCTGCGCGAGCGCCTTGCCGAGCTCGACGCCCCACTGGTCGAACGAATCGATGTTCCAGATCGTGCCCTGCGTGAACACGCTGTGCTCGTAGAGCGCGACCAGCTTGCCGAGCGCGGCCGGCGTCAGCCGCTCGACGAGGATCGTGTTCGACGGCCGGTTGCCTTCGAATACCCGATGGGGGACCAGCCAGTCGGCGGTGCCTTCGGCCATCACCTCGGCCGTGGTCTTGCCGAACGCCAGCGCCTCGGCCTGCGCGAAGACGTTGGCGAGCAGGATGTCCTGGTGACGGCCGAGCGGGTTCAACGATTGCGCGCAGGCGATGAAGTCGCAGGGGACGAGCCGCGTGCCCTGGTGGATCAGCTGGTAGAACGAGTGCTGGCCGTTGGTCCCGGGTTCGCCCCAGTAGATCGGGCCGGTGTCGCAGTCGACGCGGGTCCCGTCCAGCATGACCCGCTTGCCGTTGCTCTCCATCGTCAGCTGCTGCAGGTAGGCCGGGAAGCGCTTCAGATACTGGTCGTAGGGGAGGATCGCGACGGTCTGCGCACCGAAGAAGTTGTTGTACCAGATCGACAAGAGGCCCATCAGCACCGGCAGATTGCGCTCGAAGGGCGCCGTGCGAAAGTGCAGGTCGATGTCGCGGAAGCCGTCGAGCAGCGCGCGAAAGTTGTCGGGGCCGATACTGATCATCGTCGACAGCCCGATCGCCGAATCCATCGAATAGCGCCCGCCGACCCAGTCCCAGAAGCCGAACATGTTGGCGGTGTCGATGCCGAAGGCCTCGACCTTCGCGGCATTGGTCGAGACGGCGACGAAATGCTTCGCCACCGCCCGCGCGTCGCCGCCGAGACCGGCGAGCAGCCAGTCGCGCGCCGACTGCGCGTTGGTCATCGTCTCCAGCGTGGTGAAGGTCTTCGACGAGACGATGAACAGCGTCTGCCCCGGATCGAGGTCGCGCACCGCTTCGGCGAAATCGGTGCCGTCGACGTTGGAGACAAAGCGGAAGGTCAGGTCGCGAGCGCTGTAATGTTTCAGCGCCTCGAACGCCATTACCGGCCCCAGGTCGGAGCCGCCGATGCCGATGTTGACGATGCTTGTCACCCGCTTGCCGGAGTGGCCGGTCCAGGCGCCGGCGCGGACGCGGTCGGCGAAGCCGGCCATCTTGTCCAGCACCGCGTGCACGGCCGGCACGACGTTCTCGCCGTCGACGACGATCGAGGCGCCTTGCGCGGCGCGCAGCGCGACGTGCAACACCGCGCGGTTTTCCGAGACGTTGATCCGGTCGCCACGGAACATCGCGTCGATACGCTCGCGCAGCCCGCATTCCTCGGCAAGCTGCACGAGCAGCGCGACGGTCTCGTCGGTGACGCGGTTCTTCGAGTAATCGAGGTAGACGCCGGCCGCCTCGGTGGTGAGGCGCAGGCCGCGGGCCGGATCGGCGGCGAACAGCTCCCGCAGCGTGAATTCGCGGACGGCCGGGTAGTGCGCGGCGAGCGCCTTCCACGCGGGGCGCGTCGTCGGTGAAGGGGTCGGTGGCGGCATCGCGATCGTCCTCGGTGGCGCTGGCATCAGTGCGTGCGCGGCCGGCGGCGCGGCGGCGCTTTGGGCTTGTCGCCGTTGTCCCACATCCGGAACCCGCCGACGAAGGCATCGGCGTTCTCGCCGGCGCGCGCGCCGGACGGCAATTCCTTCAGCCGGTTGACATTGCCGCCGCCGATCACGAGATCGGTCGGTTCGAGCGCCGCCACGAGGATCGCGACGACCTTGCCGACTTCTTCCCGCCATTTCTTCTTGCCCAGCCGTTCGAGTCCGCCGATCCCGACGTAATCCTCGTACGTGCCGCGTTTGTACGGCGCGTGCCCGAGCTCCATCGGCTCGACGATGCCATCGACGATCATCGCGGTGCCCAAACCCGTTCCCAGACCGAGGAACAGGAGCTTGCCCCCCCGATAGCTGCCCAACGCCTGCATCGCCGCATCGTTGATGATCTTGACCGGGCAGCCGAACGCCTTCGCGTAGTCGAAATCGACCCACCCCCGCCCGAGATTGTGCGGTTCGGCGACCGGTCGGTTGCGGACCACCACGCCCGGATATCCGATCGAGACCACGTCGTAAGGCCACCCCTGCTCGCAGTCCTTGACGCCCGCCACCATCGCCGCCGCCGTGAGGTCCGGTCCGGAAGGGAAGCGGCGCGGCTCCGTCTGCCCCGTCGCCAGGATCTTCACGTGGGTGCCGCCGACATCGACGACCAGCACATTCATGGTGTTGCCCTCTTTCGCTCGCGCGGATGACGGTCCCGCTGCGGTCGTTACGCCTCGCTCAAGGCGGCGCTCTTCCCCGCGATCACCGCCATCAATTCGTTCCAGGACTTGACGAACGAGGCGGCGCCTTCGCGCTGCAGCGTGGCGGCCAGCGCGTCGACGTCGATGCCGGCGGCCGCGAATTCCGCAAGTACTGCCTCGCAATCGCCGCCGTCGGCCGGCATCGGGGCACCGACGTGACCATGATCGGCAAACGCCTTCAACGTCGCCCTCCGGCATCGTGTCGACCGTGAGCGGTGCCGCGAGCGCGGCCACGTACAGGGTGTCCGGCGCCTTGGGATCCTTGGTCCCGGTGCTCGCCAGCAGCAGGCGCTGCGGCCGCGCGCCCTCGTTCAGCACGCGCTGGCAGCGCGGCGAGCCCTGCATCGCGCAGTAGGCGCCGTACGTGCGCCGGGCGATGGCGATGCCGAGGCGATTGGATAGCGGCGCCGGCACCTTGCCCGCGACCGCGACATCCCAGCGGCTGACGAACAGCGACGCGACGGAGGCGACGTCGGGCCGGAGCCCCGCGGCGATCCGGCGCTCGATCCCGCGCAAACGGGCCTCGGCCGCGGCGAGGTACTGCTCGCGGGAGAACAACAGCGTCACGTTCACGGGAATTCCGGCGAAGGTCGCCTCCTCGATCGCGGGCACGCCCTCGCGCGTGCCGGGGATCTTGATGAAGAGGTTGGGCCGCGCTGCCCGCGCGTGCAGGTCCTTCGCTGCCGCGAGCGTGGTCGCCGTGTCGTAGGCGAGCAGCGGCGAGACTTCGAGCGACACGAAGCCGTCGACGCCGCAGGTGCGCTCGAACGTCGGCCGGAACAGGTCGGCGGCCGCCGTGAGGTCCGCGAGCGCCAGCTCGAAGAACAGGTTCTCGCCGGACTTTCCCTCGCGCAGCTTGCTCGCGGATCGCGTCGTCGTAGGCGGCGCTGCCCTTGATCGCCTGGTCGAATATCGTCGGATTCGACGTGAGACCGGTAATCGACAGCTCGTCGATGTAGCGCTTCAGCGTGCCGGTCGCGAGGAGGTCGCGCGTGATCGTGTCGAGCCAGAGGCTCTGGCCGAGATCGTGGAGTTGCTGCGTCGCTTTCATCGTGTCGTCTCCCGGATTCCGGATCGGTGGACGCGGCGGCCATCGGTGCCGGGGCGCCGCTCGCCCCGCGCACGCGTAGTCTACTGTTTCGCCGCGAGGGCGGCGCTGACGATCTGCTCTGCCTCGGCGACGATCGCCCGCAGGTGGCGCTGATCCCGGAAGCTCTCGGCGTAGATCTTGTAGAGGTTCTCGGTGCCCGACGGCCGGGCGGCGAACCAGCCGTTGGCGGCGATGACCTTGAGGCCGCCGATCGGGGCATCGTTGCCCGGGGCCCGGGTCAGCCGCGCGATGATCGGCTCGCCGGCGAGCTCCGTGGCCGTCACCGCGGCGGGCGAGAGCTTGCCGAGCTTCGCCTTTTGCTCGGGCGTCGCGGGGGCATCGATGCGCGTGTAGCACGGCGCCCCGAATTCGGCGACGAGCAGCGCGTAGTGCTCGCCGGGGTCCTTGCCGGTTCGCGCCGTGATCTCGGCGGCGAGCAGGTTCATCACCGGGCCATCCTTGTCGGTGGTCCAGACGCTGCCATCGCGACGCAAGAAGGTCGCCCCCGCGCTCTCTTCACCGCCGAAGCAGAACGAGCCGTCGAGGAGCCCGGGAGTGAACCATTTGAACCCCACGGGCACCTCGCAAAGGCGCCGCCCGAGCCCGGCGACGACCCGGTCGATCATGCCGCTCGACACCAGCGTCTTGCCGATCGCCGCATCGCGCCGGCCATTGCGGACGATGGGTGAGGAGGTAGCGGATGGCCACGGCGAGGTAATGGTTGGGATTCATGAGCCCGGCCGACGGCGTCACGATCCCGTGACGGTCGGCATCGGGATCGTTGGCGAAGGCGACGGCGTAGCGGTCCTTGAGGCCGACCAGCCCGGCCATCGCATACGGGCTCGAGCAGTCCATCCGGATTCGGCCGTCATGATCGACGGTCATGAACGAGAAGGTCGGGTCGACCGCCGGATTCACGACGTCGATATCGAGTCCGTAGATGGCGTTGATGGGTTCCCAGTAGTGGACTGCCGCGCCACCCAGCGGATCGACGGCGAGCTTCAGGCCCGCCGCGCGAATCGCGTCCATGTCGACAACGTTGGCGAGGTCCTCGACATACGGGCGGATGAAGTCGTAGGCGGAGGTCGTCGCGGCCGCGAGTGCCGCGGCGCCGGAAACCCGCTTCACGCCGGCGTTGCCGCCGCGGAGCAGAGCGTTGGCGCGATCCTGGATTGCCCGGGTGACGTCGGTGTCGGCCGGGCCGCCGTTCGGCGGGTTGTACTTGAAGCCGCCATCCTCGGGCGGATTGTGCGACGGGGTGACCACGATGCCGTCCGCAACATGCTCGGTCCGGCCGCGATTGTGGACGACGATGGCGCGCGAGATGACGGGCGTCGGCGTCACCCCGTCATCGCGCTGGATCGTCGTTGCCACGCCGTTGGCCGAGAGCACCTCGAGCGCGGTGCGCTGCGCCGGGCCGGAGAGCGCGTGCGTATCCTTGCCCAGGTACAACGGCCCGTCGGTCCCCTGGGCGCGGCGGTAATCGCAGATCGCCTGCGTGATCGCCAGAATGTGGGCTTCGGTGAACGCGCCGGTGAACGACGAGCCGCGATGACCGCTGGTGCCGAAGGCCACGCGCTGTGCCGGATCGTCGAGGTCGGGCTTCCTCGCGTAGTACGCGCGCTCGAGGGCCGCGACATCGACCAGCAGTTCTTTCGGGGCCGGCTTGCCGGCGAGCGGGGAGATGGCCAAGCTTACTCCATGAACCACCCGTGGCTCACGACCAGCGACTGGCCGGTCAACGCGTTGCTCGGGAAGGCGGCGAAGAAGAGCGCGGTCAGGGCGACGTCCTCCAAGGTCGTGAACTCGCCGTCGACCGTATCCTTGAGCATGACGTTGCGGATGACCTCCGCCTCGCTGATTCCCAGTTCCTGCGCCTGCTCCGGAATCTGCCGGTCGACGAGCGGCGTGCGCACGAAGCCGGGGCAGATCACGTTGGCGTGCACGCCGTGGGGCGCGCCTTCCTTGGCCACGACCTTGGCGAGGCCGAGGAGGCCGTGCTTGGCGGTGACGTAGGGCGCCTTCAGCTTCGACGCCAGCTTCGAATGCACCGAGCCCATGTAAATGATGCTGCCGCCGCGCCCCGACGCGTACATGTGCGGCAAGCACGCGCGGGTGGTCAGGAACGCGCCGTCGAGATGAATGGCAAGCATCTTCTTCCAGTCGGCAAAGCTGAATTCCTCGAGCGGATGCACGATCTGGATGCCGGCGTTGCTGACCAGGATGTCGACGCCGCCGAATGCGGCGACGGTCGCGGTGACGCCGGCGGTCACCGCGTCCTCGCTGGCGACGTCCATCGCCACGCCGATGCCCTCGCCGCCCGCGGCGCGAATCTCCGCGGCGACCCGATCGGCCGCGACGCGGTCGAGGTCGGCGACGGCAACCCGGGCGCCTTCGCGCGCGAACGTCAGCGCGATCTCCCGGCCGAGGCCGCTGGCGGCGCCGGTGACGATCGCGGATTTTCCTTCGAGCTTCATGGCGGACTCCCCATGTCATCATAACGCCAGGATCGGTACCCGAGGGAGAATGGCCGATGACCGAAGAGGAATCGCGGCTCGAGGCCGCGCGCGCAGGCCGCGCCCGCTGGCGGCGCTGGGGGCCGTACCTCGCCGAGCGCCAGTGGGGCACCGTGCGCGAGGACTACAGCCCGCAGGGGACCGTCTGGGAATACCTGCCGCACGATCATGCCCGCTCGCGCGCGTATCGCTGGGGCGAGGACGGCATCGCCGGCGTGTGCGACGACCGCCAGCAGCTCTGCTTCGCGCTCGCCTTGTGGAATGGCGCCGATCCGATCCTGAAGGAACGGATGTTCGGCTTGAGCGGCAAGGAGGGCAACCACGGCGAGGACGTCAAGGAGTACTACTTCTATCTCGACAACGTGCCCAGCCACGCGTACATGAAGTACCTGTACAAGTATCCGCAGCAGGCCTATCCGTACGCCGACCTGGTCGCCGTGAATGCGCGGCGCACGCGGCAGGACCCGGAATACGAGCTGATGGATACGGGCATCTTCGCCGACGATCGCTATTTCGACGTTTTCGTCGAGTACGCGAAGGCGAGCCCGGACGACATCCTGGTGCGCATCAGCATCGCCAACCGCGGCCCCGATGCGGCCGTGGCGCACGTGCTGCCGACGCTCTGGTACAAGAACGACTGGTCATGGTTCCCGCGCAATGCGAAACCGCGCATCGCGGTCGACCGGTCCGATGCCACCGGCGTGGTGCTGAAAACCGCCCATCGCACGATGGAGCCGTTCTGGCTCTACTGCGAGCCGCCGCGGGACGTGCTGTTCACCGACAACGACACCAACAGCGAGCGGCTCTTCGGCGTGCCCAACGCGTCGCCGTACGTGAAAGACGGATTTCACGAGTTCGTGGTCCACGGCCGGGACGACACGGTGAACCCGGCGCGGGCCGGCACCAAGGCCGCGCCGTACTATGTCCGCGAGATCGGCGCCGGCGAGACAGCAGTGATCCGTTTGCGGCTCGCCTCGCGGGGCGATCTCGACCACCCGCTCTCGGCCGAATTCGACCGGGTGTTCGCAGAGCGGCAAGCAGGAGGCCGACGCTTTTTACCGGCGCGTTACCCCGTACGAGATGCCGGAGGACATGCGCCGCGTTCAGCGTCAGGCCTTCGCCGGCATGCTGTGGACCAAGCAGTACTACCGCTACATGGTCCATCGCTGGCTCGAGGGCGATCCCGCCGGCCCGGCGCCGCCCGCGGAGCGCCGGCAGGGGCGCAACCACGAATGGCAGCACTTTGCCGCGGGCGACGTGTTGTCGATGCCCGACAAGTGGGAGTACCCGTGGTTCGCGGCGTGGGATACGGCATTCCACACGGTCGCCTTCGCGATGATCGATCCCGACTTCGCGAAGGATCAGCTGATCTTGCTCCTGCGCGAGTGGTACATGCACCCGAACGGCCAGATTCCGGCCTACGAGTGGTCGCTCTCCGACGTCAATCCGCCGGTGCACGCGTGGGCGGCGATCCGCGTCTACCAGATCGAAGGCAAGATGTACGGGAAGAGCGACCGGGACTTCCTCGAACGCGTGTTCCAGAAACTGCTGCTCAACTTCACCTGGTGGGTGAACCGCAAGGACGCGAGCGGCAACAACATCTTCGAGGGCGGCTTTCTCGGGCTCGACAACATCGGCCCCTTCGACCGCACCGCCGGCCTCCCCGGCGGCGGGCAGCTGGAGCAGGCCGACGGCACGAGCTGGATGGCGATGTACTGCTTGAACCTGCTCGGCATCTCGCTCGAGCTCGCGCGCGGCGACCCGGTGTACGAGGACATCGCGACCAAGTTCTTCGAGCATTTCGTGTACATCGGCGCCGCCGTGAATCGCATGGGCGGCGCCGAGGATGGCCTCTGGAGCGAACCCGACGGCTTCTATTTCGACCGGCTCCAGCTGCCCGACGGACGCTGCTTCCCGATCGCCGCGCACACGATCGCGGGACTGATCCCGGTGCTCGCGGTCGCAGTCGCCGACCAGGATACGATGCGCGGTTTCGCCGACTTCAGCGAGCGCTTCCAGTGGTTCGTCCGATACCGGCCGGAGCTGCTGCGTGGACTGGCCGACATTACCCACCACGGCATCGAGGACCGGATCCGGCTGGCACTGGTCGATTCAACGCGATTGCGCCGCATCCTCGACCAGATGCTGGACGAGGACGGGCTCCTCAGTCCGCACGGCGTGCGCTCGGTGTCGAAGCGCCACGCCAGCGCGCCCTTCGTCGTGACCATCGACGGCCAGCGCTTCGAGCTCGATTACGCGCCCGGCGAAGCGACGACGGGACTCTTCGGTGGCAATTCGAACTGGCGGGGCCCGGTGTGGCTGCCGCTCAATTTCCTCCTTATCGAAGCCCTGCAGAAGCACCAGTATTTCCTTGGTGACGACTTCGGGGTGGAGTGCCCGACTGGTTCCGGGGGCACGGCGACGCTGTGGGAGGTGACCACCGAACTTTCGTATCGCCTCATCAAGCTGTTTCTGCGTGACGAGAAGGGTCGCCGCCCCGTCTACGGCGGCTGCGAAAAATTCCAGACCGATCCGCACTGGCGCGACCTCATCCTGTTCCACGAATATTTCCACGGCGAAACGGGCGCCGGACTGGGTGCCTCCCACCAGACCGGATGGACGGGCCTCGTCGCCAAGCTCATCCAGCAGTACGCCGAGTACGCGTTGCAGGGCAAGCGCCAGGACCTCGGTCTCTCGCACGCGCTTTCGGGGAAGAACACGCACCTTTGACGCGGGCAGGTCGCCGCGATCGCCAATCACGTCCGCACGAGCTGGGGCAATGGCGCCGCGCCCAACGCGACCGCGGAAATGGTCGGCAAGCTGCGCGCGGCGGCGAACCAGGTGGGCGGCCGCGAGCGCTAGTTCGTGTCACCGCGCGGCGGGCGGTGCTGGCGCGCGGCGCGCCAGGCGGCGGCGGCGTCCTTGATCTTCTGGCAGCGCCCTACGATATCGACCAGCACGCTGCCCGACCAGCCGAAGCTGAACAGGCCGGAGATCGCGATGATCGGCGCCAGCATCTGCCACTTCGATGACAGGGCGAAGCTGCCGTAGCCGACCGTCGTGTAGGTGTTGCCGGCAAAGAAACCGGCGGTGCGCCAATCGGGGACGAGACCCGAATAGGCGAGCGCCGCAGCCCAGAGGAACAGCTCGAGCACGTGCAGGGCCAGCAGCATGAACACGCAGCCGCTCATCAGGAGATCGGCGCCGCCATGCGGCAGGCTGGGTGAGGATCCGCTGCGAGCGCCGCACGACGTGGCCGGTCACGACGCGCACGCCGGCCGCGTGGACCAGCATGATCAGCATCAGCATGCCCCCGCCGAACAACAGGTCCGGCGCGGGCATGACCAAGGCGAATTGTTCGATCAGCGGCAGTTGCGCGAGGTCCTGCGGCACCGTTTCCATGCGCGCCAGGCTTTCTTCCACAGCGCCGGCGACGGGGCTCGCGGGGCTCGTCGCGGTGAGCGCCGCGGCGATCATGTACGTCGGCCCAAGCGATTCGTGCATTCCCGTCCTGGCTAGACCGCGAGATAGACGGCGAGCACCAAGCCCAGCACCCCGAGAAATATCGCCAACGAAATGGGATAGATCGCGTCGTGCGTCCGCGGAATGTCCGCGGCGGGCAGCGTGCGGACGTAGCTGCGATGCTGGATCGCACCGAGGATCATGCAGGCGGAGCCGATGAGCACCAGCGCGATGCCGACGATGCTGGATACGTCGTGCGGCGTCTGCAGCACCGTACTCGTGGGCACGTGCTGCGCCGCCAGCAGCCGCAGGAACAGTCCGAACCGGGCGACGACGAAGCCGAACGCCATGATCGTGAGTCCGGTGCGGACCCATGCCAGCAGCGTTCGCTCGGCGGCGAAAAAGACGCGGGGATCGGACACCATGCGGTTTCTTCGTCCTCCAATGACCGGGCCGCCTGTCGGACCGGTGGCCGCTTAACTCCTGACGACCTCCCACTTGCCGTCCTTCACCTGAAAGATGGTGAGCAGGCCATGCGTCAGGTCGCCGTGCGCGTCGAAGGCGATGTCCGCGGTGATGCCCTTGTAATTGATCTTCGCGAGCGCAGGCAGATACTTCGCCGGATCGGTCGAATTCGAGGCTTTCATCGCCGCCGCGATCACCATCACGCCGTCGTAGAAGTACGGCGCATAGAGTCCGATCTCCTGCCCGAACCGCGCCTTGTACTTTTCGGCGAAAGCCTTGCCGCCGGGCCGCGATTCCAGCGCCGCGCCGGGCGTCGACGCGATGCTTCCTTCGGCCGCGGGACCGGCCAGCTCGATGAACTTGGCCGAATTCATCGTCTCGCCACCCATCAGCTTGATGTTCATCCCGAGCTGGCGCATCTGCTTTGTCATCGGCGCGGCCTGCTGGTCATAGCCGCCGAAGAAAATGGCCTCGGGCTTCGTCGCCTTGATCGCCGTGAGCACCGCCGCGAAATCGACCGCCTTGTCATTGGTGTGCTCACGCTTCACGACCTCGCCCCCGGACGCCTTGACGGCTTTCGCGAATTCGTCGGCCAGACCTTGCCCGTAAGCGGTCGCATCGTCGATCACGGCCAATCGCTTGAGCTTCAGCGTCTTCACCGCGTACTCGCCCAGGGCCTTCCCCTGCTTGCCGTCGTCGGCCATCAGCCGAAAGGCCGTCTTGTAGCCCTGCTGCGTGTATTTGACGTTGGTCGACACCGACAGCTGCGGGATGCCGGCGCCGGCGTACACGGTGGAAGCGGGAATGGTGACGCCGGAATTGAAGTGGGCGACCACGCCGTTCACTTTCGCGTCGACAAATTTCTGGGCGACGAGCGGCCCCAGTTTGGGGTCGGCCTGGTCGTCTTCGGCCAACAGCTCGAACTTCACGCTCTTTCCGCCGATCGTGACGCCCTGGGCGTTCAACTCGTCGATCGCCATCTGCGTGCCGTTCTGGTTGTCCTTGCCGTAAGTCGCCTGACCGCCGGTGAGCGGCGACGCAAAGCCGATCCTGACGACGTCCTGCGCGTGCACAACCGGCACCGAAACTGCGCCCGCGAGGCCGAGCACGGCGGCGACGACAAACGCGGTGATGCGGGAAGATTGGTTCATGGCGGATCTCCTGTCCCGGATGCCACGATCGCGCACGCCCACGCCGATCGCCGTCCATCGGGGGAGCCGAGTCTACACGTTTTCGCCAGTGGCATCCCGGTCGTCCTGGCCGCCGATCAAGAGCGGCGAAAGATTTCCGTTCGACGGCGCGAGAGACCATGACACAGCGCCAATGCGACGAGATTCCGTGCGAGCCGGAACACGCCTGGGCGCGATCCGCGTCCGTAGCGACGGACGACGCCTGGGTGTCGCGCGGGCCGTCGCGCCGTGCATGGTCTGGGCCCTCGCCGCGATCGTGTCGTGTCTGGGTGCGCTCGCGCAGGCCGGTCCCATTTCACCGCTGCGCGTGCAGCTTCGCTGGCTGCACCAGGCGCAGATCGCCGGCTATTACGTTGCGGAAGTGCGCGCCTCGCACGAGCATGCCGAACACGGCATCGAGCTCATCGAGGGCGGCCCCGGCATCGATCCGCTCGATCGGCTGGTCAAGGGCGAAGCCGACGTCGCGATACGCTGGCTGGCCGATGCGTTGTCGGCACGCGCTCGCGGTACGGATATCGTGAACGTGGCGCAGATCTTCCGTCGCCCGGGGATGGCGCTTGCATGCAACAAGGCTGCCGGGGTCAAAGGCGCGGCCGATCTTGCCGGTCGCGCGGTCGGCGTCTGGAATATCCGGCGCGCCGCCGGTCGGGGGTGGGCGCATCGCATCTGGCAGGAAGCAGGACTCGACAGCGGGGATTCGTTCACAGAGGCAACGCGCCGATACCTTGCGTCGGCGATGGGCCGCGAACCGCGAACGTTTCTCGGCGAGCCGTACGAGGAGATCGCGGTCTTCGGGAGCCTGCTGCTCTACGCGTGCTTGCAGGTCGCCAATCGCTATGAACACTCGCCCTGGATCGTCACCGCGTCGATCGTTCTCACGTTCTGCGCGGTGTACGCGGCGCGGATGGCGGTCATCCTGCTCGGCGTGAGGTCATACCGCCTGGGCGATGCGCTGCGCCGCCGCCGCACGGGCGAAACGGGTGAACAGTAACCCGCCATCGCCTGACACCGGCCTTGCTACCGCTGTGCGATCACCCCAACAGCGGAGTGTGGACTCACACCTAAAATCGCGGTCTTTGGATCGAATGGCAAGCAACCGGCCCGGACGATGTCCGGAAAACGGTGCATAACGTGCTTGACAGCACCGGGCAAACAAACATAGGATTAAAACAATCGTTTGAATTTTTCGTCCTCGGGAACGCTGGCAACGCCCAAGAAAGCAGGAGGCACCACGATGTCCGGCACGGTGATTCCACTAGGCGCTCCGCGCGGCGCCGCCGTCACGAAGGTGAGGCTGCTCGATGCCGCCGAGGCGCTGTTCATGGAGCACGGGTTCGAGGCGACGTCGCTGCGGCTCATCACCGCCGCCGCGGGGGTCAACCTCGCCGCCGTCAACTACCACTTCGGCAGCAAGGAAGAGTTGTTCCAGGCGGTGCTGACGCGGCGGCTCGATCCGATGAACCAGGCGCGCGTCGACCTGCTCACCGCATTCGAGCAAGGCGCGGCGCCCGGCCCGGTCGCGTGCGAGAAGATCCTGTCGGCGATGCTCATCCCGGCGCTCTCGCTCGCGCGCGATCCCGAACGCGGCGGCAACAATTTCCTGCGCCTGCTGGGACGCGCCTATGCCGACCCCGCGCCGTTCATCCGCCAGTTTCTCTCCGACGAGTACGCGGTGATGATCGGCCGCTTCAAGGCGGCGTTCGGCCGTGCGTTGCCGGAGCTTCCCCGGCGCGAGCTGAGTTGGCGCCTGCACTTCATCATGGGTGCCCTGTCGTACACGCTGGCGGGAACCGACGTTCTCAAGCTGATCGAGGAACTGCGGCCCGACGAGCACGCCAACGACGAGCGACTGCTGCAACGGCTGGCGCCCTTCCTCCTCGCCGGGCTGACCGCGCCGCTCGGCGACCTGCCTGCCGCGGGCGAGCCGGACCCTGCGCGATAGCGCGACGCTCTGCTGGACCCTTGCCCTTTCCCGATCGATTCGCACATGCACATTCATAACGGCCTTTCCGCAAGGAGCAACCGATGCTGACCGTCCTCTGGCTTGTCGCAGTTCTCGCCGGCGCCATAGCGCTCGCCTACGTGAACGCCTCGGCGTTCGTCTGGACCGCCGCCATCGCCGTGGCGCTCGGCGCCGCGTGGGGTGCCCATCTCCTGGTGCCCTGGCTCGCGCTCGCGCTGACCGCCGCGTTCGTCCTGCTCGCGATTCCGCTCAACATCGCGACGCTCCGGCGCAAGCTGATCAGCGAAGGCGTGCTGGCCGGCTTCCGCAAGATGCTGCCGCCGATGTCGCAGACCGAGCGCGAAGCCATCGAGGCCGGCACGGTCTGGTGGGACGGCGAGCTGTTCTCCGGCAAGCCCGACTGGCGCAAGCTGCTCGACGTGCCGCGCCCGCTGCTGACACCGGAGGAGCAGAGCTTCCTCGACCACGAGACCGAGGAACTGTGCCGGATGACCACCGAGTGGGAGACGACGCAGGTGTACCGCGACCTCCCGCCCGCGGTCTGGCAATTCATCAAGGACAAGGGATTCCTCGGCCTCGGCATTCCGAAGGAGTACGGCGGCAAAGGCTTTTCGGCCTATGCGCATTCGCGCGTGATGATCAAGCTGTCGACGCATTCCAGCGCCGTCTCGGTTTCGGTGATGGTGCCGAACTCGCTCGGGCCGGGCGAGCTGCTGGCCCATTACGGCACCGACGAGCAGAAACGGCATTACCTGCCGCGCCTCGCCAAGGGCCTCGAGCTGCCGTGCTTCGCGCTCACCAACCCGAACGCCGGCTCGGACGCGGCATCGATCCCGGACTTCGGCGTGGTGTGCTGGGGCGAGCACGATGGCAAGCGCGTGCTGGGCCTCTCCGTCACCTGGGACAAGCGCTACATCACGCTCGCGCCGAACGCGACGCTGCTCGGTCTCGCGTTTCGTGCCTACGATCCTGACCACCTCGTCGGCGACAAGGAAGACATCGGCATCACCTGCGCGCTGATCCCGACGTCGCACCCGGGCGTGGACGTCGGCCGCCGGCACATGCCGCTGGCCGCTGTCTTCCAGAACGGCCCGACCTGGGGCAAGGACGTGTTCATTCCGATGGACTGGGTGATCGGCGGCCAGCCGATGCTCGGGCGCGGCTGGCGGATGCTGATGGAGTGCCTCGCCGCGGGCCGCGGCATTTCGTTGCCGTCGTCCAGCATCGGGATGGCCAAGCTCACCGCACGCACGGTCGGCGGTTACGCGCGCGTGCGCCAGCAATTCAAGACGCCGATCGGCAAGTTCGAAGGCATCGAGGAGCCGCTCACCCGCATCGGCGGCAACCTGTACATGATGGAGGCCGCCGGGGTGCTGACCGCCGCGGCCGTGGACCTGGGCGAGAAGCCGGCGGTGCTGTCGGGCATCGCCAAGCTGCATCTCACCGAACGCGCGCGGCAGGTCGTCAACGACGGCATGGACATCGTCGGCGGCAAGGGCATCTGCATGGGACCGGCGAATTTCCTCGGCGCCGCGTACATGAGCGCGCCGGTGGCGATCACCGTCGAAGGCGCGAACATTCTCACCCGCAGCCTGATCGTCTACGGCCAGGGTGCCATCCGGTGCCATCCGTATGTGCTCGAGGAAATGGGCGCGGCGCGCGAGCGTGATCCTGCGCAGGCGCTGATCCGGTTCGACGCGGCGCTGTTCGGCCACGTCCGGTTCGTGCTCGCGAACCTCGCGCGGACGCTGGTGATGGGCCTCACCGGCTCGCACTTCGTCGGCGTCCCGGCCGGAGTGGCACCTGAGACGCGGCGCTATTACCAGCAGCTCACCCGCTTTTCGGCGGCGCTCGCGTTCCTGTCCGACGTCTCGATGGGCGCGCTGGGCGGCGCGCTGAAGCGCAAGGAAAAGCTGTCGGCGCGGCTGGGCGACATCTTGTCGCTCATGTACCTGTGCTCGGCAACGCTCAAGCGCTATGAAATGGAAGGCCGGCAGAAGGCCGATGCGCCGCTGCTGCACTGGTCGATGTGGGATGCCATGTTCAAGGCGCAAACCGCGCTCGAGGGCGTGATCTCGAACTTCCCGAACCGCTTCATCGCCTTCGCGCTCCGGCGGCTCACGTTCCCGCTCGGCCGGCCGTACGTCGTGCCCGCGGACAGTCTCGGGCACCAGGTGGCGAAGCTGCTGCTCGAACCCTCGGCCACGCGCGATCGCCTGACCGCGGGCATGTACATGGGCCAGCCGGGCGACGAAGGCGTGAACCTGATCGAGCGCGCGCTCGTCGCGACGCTCGCCTCCGAACCGGTCGAGGCGAAGATCAAGGCGGCGGCGAAGGCGGCCAGCTTCGATGCGAAGCTGCCGCCGGGGGCCGGGATCGAGCTCCTGGTCGCGCGTGCGCACGGTGCCGGCGTGATCACCGCGGCGGAGGGCGAGTTGGTGGTTGCCGCCCGCGATCTCACCGCGCGGGTGATCCGCGTCGACGACTTTGCCCAGGATCTCGGCGCGTCGGAGTTGGCGCCGATCGCGGACGCGACGCCGCCGTCCACGGTCGCATCGCCCTATACCCATAAGGAGGCGGCGTAGCGGCGCGCCGTGGCGCCGCAACGATCCCGGACAAAGATGACCGAACCGATCTACATCATCGACGGCGCCCGCACGCCGTTTCTCAAGTCGCGCAATCGGCCGGGGCCCTTCGCCGCGGCGGATCTCGCGACGGCTGCCGGCCGGGCGCTGCTCGTCCGCCAGCCCTTCGCGCCCACGGATTTGGACGAGGTCATTCTCGGCTGCGCGTCACCGTCGGCGGATGAGGTCAACATCGGCCGGGTCGTCGCGCTGCGCATGGGGTGCGGGCAGAAGGTGCCCGGCTGGACGGTGATGCGCAACTGCGCGTCGGGGATGCAGGCGCTCGATTCCGCGATCAACAATATCCGCGCGGGCCGCTCGAACTTGGTCCTCGCCGGCGGCGTCGATGCGCTGTCGCGCGCGCCGCTGCTCGTGTCCGACGCAATGGTGGTGTGGCTGTCGAGCTGGTACGCGGCGAAGACGCTGCCGCAGCGCGCGCAAGTGCTCGCCAGGCTGAAGCTCGGCTATCTCGCGCCGGTGATCGGCATCATGAAAGGACTGACCGATCCGATGGTCGGCCTGCTGATGGGCCAGACCGCGGAGAACCTCGCGTACCGATTCGGCATTACGCGGCGCGAGATGGACGCGTTTTCCGCGCGCTCCCACCGGCGCGTGCTGGCGGCGCAGCACGACGGGCATTTCAATGGCGAGATCGTGCCGCTCTATGACAAGCGGGGCGAGATCTACGCCGCCGACGACGGCGTGCGCGCCGATTCGACCGTCGACAATCTCGCGAAGCTGCGCCCGTTCTTCGACCGGAAATACGGCAACGTCACCGCCGGCAACAGCTCGCAGATCACCGATGGTGCCGCCTGGCTGGTGCTCGCCTCGGAGCGCGCCGTAGAACGCTACGGCCTGGCGCCCAGGGGCCGCATCGCCGATTCCGAATGGGCGGGCCTCGATCCGGCGCAAATGGGGTTGGGGCCGGTCCATGCGGCGACGCCGATCCTGCGCCGCCACGGCCTCGGCCTCAACGACCTCGACGCGTGGGAGATCAACGAGGCGTTCGCCGCGCAGGTGATCGCCTGCGAGCGGGCGTGGAACGACGCGGGCTACTGCAAGACCGAGCTCGGGCTGGACGCGCCGCTCGGAGAGCTGGACGAGACGAAGCTCAATGTCGACGGCGGCGCGATCGCGCTCGGCCACCCGGTCGGCGCATCGGGTGCGCGGATCGTGCTGCACCTGTTGAACGTGCTCGAGCGGACCGGCGGGCGGCGCGGCATCGCGACGATCTGCATCGGCGGCGGGCAGGGCGGCGCGATGCTGATCGAACGGCCATGAGCTCACCGGGAATGCGGATGCGACATTGGACCCTCACCCGCGACGCCGACGGCCTCGCGCGGCTGGTTTTCGACAAGGCGGATGCGACCGCCAACACGCTGTCGGCCGAGGTGTTGGCCGAGCTCAACGACGCGCTCTCGGAGCTCGACCGCGATCCTCCCAAAGGCCTCGTCATCGCGTCGGGCAAGGCCAACGGCTTCATCGCCGGCGCCGACGTCGACGAATTCCGTGTCGTGCACGACGCAGCGGGCGCGATCGCGATCGTCAAGCGTGGCTGGGACACGTTCGAGCGGCTGGCCGCGGTGCCTTATCCGACGGTCGCGCTGATCCGCGGCTTCTGCCTGGGCGGCGGCCTCGAGCTGGCACTCGCGTGCCGGTATCGCATCGTCGTCGACGATCCCGGCACGCGTCTCGGATTGCCGGAAGTGATGCTGGGCATCGTGCCAGGGTGGGGCGGCATCCGCCGTCTGCCGCGATTGATCGGCGCGCCCGCGGCGTTCGACCTGTTGCTCACCGGCCGGACCATCGACGCGCGCAGGGCGAAACGCCTCGGGATCGCCGACGAATGCGTGCCGGCGCGGATCATGGAGAATGCGGCGCGCGGCGTGCTGTTGGCAAAGCGGGCGCCGCGCTCGCTGCGCTTCCCGCTGTCGCTGACCCTCAATCCACTGGTGCGCCCGATCATCGCGGCGCAGGCGCGCAAGGCGGTGGCGCGGCGCGCGCGCCGCGAGCACTATCCGGCGCCGTACGCCATTCTCGAGCTGTGGGTGAAGTACGACGGCAACGCGCTCGCCGCACCGGCGTCCGACCCGGCGTCGATTCCGGCGCTGCTCGAGGGGCCGACGGCGGCCAATCTGATCCGCGTGTTCGGGCTGCAGGAGCGCTTGAAGTCGCTCGGCAAGGACGACGATTTCAAGGCCGCGCACGTGCACGTCGTCGGTGCCGGGACGATGGGCGGCGACATCGCGGCATGGTGCGCGTTGCGCGGGCTGACCGTCACCTTGCAGGACCAGAACGCGGAGCGGATCGCGCCGGCGATGGCCCGGGCTTCGAGGCTGTTCGAGGGGCGGCAGAAGGATCCGCGCCGCGCGCGCGACGCCGCCGACCGCCTGATCCCCGACGTCGCCGGCGCGGGCATCGCCCGTGCCGACGTCATCATCGAGGCGATCTTCGAGAACCTGGACGCGAAGCGCGCGCTGTTCGCCGCGGTCGAGGCGAAGGCCAAGCCGTCCGCGGTGCTCGCGACCAATACTTCGAGCATCCCGCTCGAGGATATCGCGGCGGGCATGCAGGACGGCAGCCGCCTCGTCGGCCTGCACTTTTTCAATCCGGTGGCCGAAGATGATGCTGGTCGAGATCGTCGTCGGCAAGGCGACGCGGCCGGACTTGGCGCCCAGGGCGGCGGCGTTCGTCCGCCAGATCGACAAGCTGCCGCTGCCGGTCAAGAGCGCTCCCGGCTTTCTCGTCAACCGCGTGCTGGCACCGTACCTCGGCGCCGCGATGCGCTGCATCGACGAGGGGCTGGCACCGGAGACGATCGACGAGGCGGCGCTCGCGTTCGGGATGCCGATGGGGCCGATCGAGCTCGCCGACACCGTCGGTCTCGACATCTGCGCCGCCGTCGGCAGGATGCTTGCACCCGACACGCCGCCCTCGCCCAGGGTGGAAGCGCTGATCGCGGCCGGCCACCTCGGGCGCAAGACGGGGCGCGGCTTCTACGACTACGCGTCCGGCAAGCCCGCGAAAAAGGCACCCGGCGCGATTCCCGCCGGTCTCGCCGAGCGGCTGATCGGGCCGCTGGTCGCCGAAGCGAAGGCGGCGCTGGCGGAAGGCATCGTCGCCGACGCCGACCTGGTCGATGCCGGCGCCATCTTCGGCACCGGCTTCGCCCCGTTCACCGGCGGCCCCCTCCATCACGCCGCCGACGCAGTACGCTAAGGCGTAGAATTCCAGTATATCCAGGCTGAAGATAAGGCCCGCCCGAGCGGGCCAGAACCGCGGTCGCACCGACTCCGGTTCCGGGGAGCTCGGCCCGGATCGCGCGAAGATGCGCGCACTGATGGACCGCTACGCGAGGGGAAGCATCGTGGAAAAAATCTGGCTCAAGCATTACCCGAAAGGCGTGCCCGCCGAGATCGACATCAACGAATACGGCTCGATCCGCGACGTGTTCGAGGAGAGCGTCGCCAAGTACGCATCGCGCCGCGCCTTCACGTGCATGGGCAAGTCGATCACGTTTGCCGATCTCGACGTGCTGTCGCGGGCGTTCGGCGCGTGGCTGCAGGCCAAGGGCTGCAAGAAGGGCACGCGCGTCGCGCTGATGATGCCCAATATCCTGCAGTACCCGATCTGCCTGTTCGGCGTCCTGCGGGCCGGCTGCACGGCGGTGAACGTCAACCCGCTCTACACGGCGCGCGAGCTCGAGCACCAGCTCAAGGACTCGGGCGCCGAGGTGCTCGTCGTCGTCGAGAATTTCGCGCGCACGGTGCAGGAAGTGATCGGCAAGACCAAGGTGAAGCAGGTGATCGTCACCAGCATCGGCGAGCAGCTGGGCTTCAAGGGCATCGCCGTCGACTGGGTGTTGCGCCACAGGCGAAAGATGGTTCCGGCGTGGAAGATCGCGCGCGCCGTGCGGCTTGCGAAAGTGCTCGCGCAGGGCCGCAAGCACAAGCTGGAGAAGGTCCCGCTCACCCACGACGACATCGCCTTCCTGCAATACACCGGCGGCACGACGGGGGTGGCCAAGGGCGCGATGCTGCTGCACCGGAACATCGTCGCCAACCTGCTGCAGGCGCGGGCGTGGATCCGCCCGTTCCTCGACCCGAACCAGCCGGAAGTGATCATCACGCCGCTGCCGCTCTATCACATCTTCTCGCTGACCGCGAACTGCCTCACGTTCATGACGCTCGGCGCCGAGAACGTGCTGATCCCGAACCCGCGCGACATCCCGGGATTCGTGAAGGAAATGGCGAAGCACCGGTTCACCGCGTTCACCGGCGTCAACACGCTGTTCAACGTGCTCGTCAACAACGACGCGTTCGGCAAGCTCGATTTCTCGGCCTTCCGTCTCACGCTCGGCGGCGGCATGGCGGTGCAGGAGGCGGTCGCGGAAAAGTGGCAGATGGTCACCGGCAAGCCGCTGATCGAGGCCTACGGGCTCACCGAGACCTCGCCGGCGGCGACGATCAATCCGCTCGACCTGCCGAAGTACAACGGCTCGATCGGCCTGCCGATCTCGTCCACCGAGGTCATCATTCGCGATGACGACGGCAAGGAGGTCGCGCTCGGCCATGCCGGCGAGATCTGCATCCGCGGGCCGCAGGTGATGGCGGGCTACTGGCAGCACCCGGCGGAGACGGCCAAGGTGCTGGACAAGGACGGCTGGTTCGCGACCGGCGACATCGGCATCATGGACCACAAGGGCTACATCAAGATCGTCGATCGCAAGAAGGACATGATCATCGTCTCCGGATTCAACGTCTATCCGAACGAGATCGAAGGCGTGGTCGTCATGCACCCCGGGGTCCTCGAGTGCGCGGCGGTCGGCGTCCTCGACAAGAAATCCGGCGAGGCGGTGAAGCTCTTCATCGTCAAGAAGGACGAGCGGCTGACGGCGGACGAGGTGATCGCGCACTGCCGCGAGCACCTCACCAATTACAAGGTCCCGCGCGAAGTCGAGTTCCGCAAGGATCTGCCGAAGACCAACGTCGGCAAGATCCTGCGGCGCGAGTTGCGCGACGAGGCGCGCAAGGCGGCGTAGCCGGTCCGCCCTTGCCGCGCCCGGCACTCACCGACCCGGCGAGGAGGATATGCCATGGTTGACGTGAACGTCGCGCTGCCCGCCAAGGAGCCCGCGCTGCGGGTCGTGCCGATGCCGGCGGACGCCAATCAGCACGGCGACATCTTCGGCGGCTGGGTGATGGCGCAGGTCGACATCGCCGGGGGCGTCGTGGCGGCGCGGCGCGCCCGCGGCCGCGTGGCGACGGTGGCGGTCAACTCGTTCGTGTTCAAGGAGCCGGTGTTCATCGGCGATCTCGTGACCTTGTACGCGGAAATCACCCAGGTCGGACGCACGTCGGTCACCGTCGCCGTCGAGGTCTACGCGCAGCGCAACCCGACCGACCTCCTCACGCGTCAAGGTGACGGAGGCGAACCTGACGTACGTGGCCACCGACGCCGATCGGCGCCCGCGTGCCGTCCCGCAGGCATGAGCGCGGCGGGCGAAGCCCAGGCCCGAAGGGCGCGTCGCCGCGCGATTGCGCAGGCGGCCGACGCGCGGACCAACCCATTCGATCATGGTTCAAGGAGGCCGCGGCATGAGCGCGGCCGGCGCCGATTCGCACGAATGCAACACTCACCGCCGCGCGGCGCGGGATTTGCCCGGAATCAATGCGGCGCGGCGATTCACTGGTGTATATATTTCAAGTAGTTATTCATCGAGCCGGAGCCGATACCGGCGAACCAGGCCAGCACGAACAGGAGGCGGCGCCCCGGGTTCCGGGGATGACGCCTCGAACGCCTACCACAAGGAGAGTTCTGCCATGACCACCCCATTCCCCCGCACCCGGATTGCCACCGCGATCGCCGGCCTTGCGTTGATGCTCGGCGCGAGCCAGGCCTACGCCACGGGATTCCAGTTGAACGAGAACAGCGCGAGCAGCCTCGGCAACGCGTTTGCCGGTGGCGCGGCGTTCACCGACGACGTGAGCGCGATGTGGTGGAACCCTGCCGCGATCTCGGCGTTCCCGACGGCGCAGGGGGCGGCCGCCCTCCACATCATCACGCCGTCGATCAAGTTCCACAACGACGCGTCGCAGCGGGCACTCAATCAGCCGCTTGGCGGCGACGGCGGTGACGCCGGCGGCAACAACTTCGTGCCGAACCTGTACGTCTCCGTGCCGATCAACCCGCAATGGGCGTTCGGTCTCGGGATCAACGCCCCGTTCGGCCTCGTCACGGAGTACGACGACGGCTGGCTCGGCCGCTACCAGGCGCTCAAGTCGGAGATCCAGACGATCAACGTCAACCCCGTGCTGTCATGGCGGGTGACCCCGCAATTCGCGGTCGGGGTCGGCGTCAACTGGCAGCGCCTCAAGGGCACGTTTACGCAAAACGTCAACTATTCGGGTGCGTTGCTCAGTGCGGCCATCGCGGCGGCGTTCCCCCCGGATCCGCGAACTTCAACGCCATCGCGCAGGCGACGCCCGATCTCGATTCGAAATTGTCGATCGACGCCGACGACGATGCGTGGGGCTGGAACATCGGCCTCGCCTGGGATGTGACGCCCCAGTTTCGCGTGGGCGCCAGCTATCGCTCGGAGATGAAGTACAACCTGTCGGGCAACGCCGACTTCAGCAATCCGACGGTATCGGTGCCCGCGGGCACGCCGCCGGTTCTGGCCGGGACGATCGCCGCGCTCTCCGCCGGGGTCAACAGCCAAGCGTTGTACAGCCGGGGCATCACCTCGGACGTGACGATCCCGCAGATCGCCAACATCTCGATGCGCTGGCAGCTCGATCCGAAATGGGAGCTCCTGGCCGACGCCCAATGGACGGGCTGGTCGAGCATTCCCGAGCTCAAGTTCGTCCCGACCGACGGCTCCTCGCTGGGGGCCATCCCGCTGGATTGGGACGATTCGTGGAAGTTTTCGCTCGGCACCAGCTACCGGTACAACAACCAGTGGAAGGCGCGTTTCGGCGTGGCGTTCGACCAGACGCCGGTCACGAACGATCCCACGGTGCGGCTGCCGGACTCCGACCGCGTGTGGCTTGGAATCGGCGGCGAGTACCGGCCGACGCCGAACTGGAAGTTCGACGCGGGCTTCGTGTACATCTTCGCGGACAGCCCGAGTTTCAACCAGAACCTGGGGGACACGAACCGCTATGGCCTGGTCAACGGAACGTACGACGTGAGCACGACGATCTTCTCGCTGCAGGCGACCTACACGTTCGATGCGCCGCAGGCGTACGTGGCGCCGAAGGTTGCGCAAGCGCCCGCCCCGGCTCCGGTGGTGGCGCCGCCGCCGCCGCCGCCGCCGGCCGCGCCGGCGCCGGCCCCGGCCCCGGCCCCGCAGGTGCAGAAGATCACGCTGGACTCGAAGGTGCTGTTCGACTTCGACAAGGCGGTTCTGAAGCCCGAGGGCAAGGCGGCGATCGACAGCCAGGTCGTCGGCAAGCTCGCCAGTGTGCAGAAGCTCGAAGTGGTGCTGGTGACCGGCCATGCCGACCGCCTGGGCTCGGATGCCTACAACCAGAAGCTGTCGATGCGGCGCGCCGACGCGGTGCGTGACTACCTCGTCAGCAAGGGTGTGGACAAGGCGAAGATCGAGACCCTGGGCATGGGCGAGAAGCAGCCGGTGGTGCAGTGCGACCAGAAGAACCGCAAGGAGCTGATCGCCTGCCTGCAGCCGAACCGCCGCGTGGACGTGGAAGTCAAGGGCGAGGGCAGGAAGTAGTCATCGCGACCTCGCGACACGAAAAGCCCCGCCGCGTGCGGGGCTTTTCCGCGAAGGCCGAACCGGGCCAGCCCCGTCGCTGCGGCTCGCCCCGCGCGCCGGGCTGCGCGGCGGCGGTGCTGCGCGCGCCGGTTCTGCAAAGGTCACCATGCCCGATTTCTGGCCCGCCTGCGGGTACCGGCTGCTCGCGGTCGGCGCCGACCACCGCCTGACGCTGACGGACGCGTTCCTGCGCAGCCTGCTCCTGCGGCCGGAGCTCGCCCCGATCGCCGAGTCCTGCGCCGCCGAGCTCGCGTTGCACGACCGGCTGCTCGCGGCCCCGCGGGCCGCGGTGGCGGAGAAGGAGCTCGGCGCGCTCGCCGATGCCGATGCGCGCGCGAACTACGCCGTCTGGCTGCGCTTCCGGGCGCGTCTCGCCGCGGCACCGTCGATCGAGGCGGCGTACGTCGCGCTGTTTCGCGACGGCGTCGACGTGCCGCCGCTTTTCGTCCATCAACTCACGCAGATCCTGCTGCGGCATGTTCTCGGCACCGACGCCGACCCGCTGCAGGTGCGCGCGGCCGAGATGCTGTTCCGGCCGCAGAAGATCGCCGTCGCGGGCGATGGCGCGGTCATGGCGGCCGACGAGGCGGCGGTCGACCTGCTGGCGACGACCGGCGCGTTCGGCAGCCTGGGCGAGCTCCTGCGCGAGGGGCAGACGCCGCCGCGAACCGCCGATCTCGACGTCCTCGATGCCACGAATGCGGGCGCCTATTGGGATCGCGACGAGCGCTTCGATCTCGCGATCAGTCTCAATCGCGGACAACCGGCGCTGTCCGCGCTGTGCCGCGTCCTCGAGCAATGGATCGCGCATTTTCTGGGCGTCGCCGTCGCCATCGCGCCGCGGAGCGAAATCGACGATCAGCGCTGGGTCTGGCACGCGGGGCTCGACGCCGAGGCGAGCGCCCTCCTCAATGATCTGTACAATCGCGTCGAAGTGGACGAAGCGCGGATGGCGCGGTTGCTGTGCCTGTTCGAGCTCACGTTCGCGGACCCCGCGGCGATGCGGCCCGAAATCGCCGGCCGTCCCGTCTATCTGGCGATGGCGATGGACAGCCAACACCGCCTGAGGCTAAAACCGCAGAATCTCCTGATGAACCTGCCGCTCGCGCGGCCGCAATGAAAGCGAACGGATCGGACATGACCACCGCTATGACCGCACGCGCCGCGCTGGCGGCGCTGGCCGTGCTTGTTCTTTGCACCGGCGCCGCCGCGCAGGCGCCACCGGCCGCGCCCGTCGACGCGTCCGCGGCGCCTGCGCGCGCCGCGGACGCGCCGGCCGGGCTCGCGCAGTTTTCCTGGCTCGAAGGGTGCTGGCGCGGCAGCGTCAACCAGCGCGAGTTCCGCGAGCACTGGCTGCCGCTGCGCGGCGACCTGCTCGTGGGCGTGAGTCACACGGTGATGGACGGCAAGACCCTCGATTACGAGTATCTGCGCCTTGAAATGCGCGCCGACGGCGTCTATTACGTCACCGCGTCGCCGGGGCAGAAAGAGACCGCGTACAAGCTCGCCGACGTGACCACGCCGGAAGGCGGCGACGTCGTGTATGCCTTCGAGAATTCCGCGCCGGCTTTTCCGCAGAAGATCACTTACCGCAAGAACTCGCAGGGCTGGCTCTATGCCACGGTCGAAGGCAAGGTCGCCGGCGCCGATCGCCAGGTGATCTACCCGATGCGCCGAGTCGGGTGCGAGACCGGCGAGCTCATCAGGAAGTAGCAGGCGCAGCGTGAGCGAATCCCCGTCGCCGGCACTGGCGAGCTTCGAAAAGATGCTCGCAGCGGGCAAGGATGGCGCCCTGCTGCGATTCTCGCTCGGGAATGAATACCTGAAGGCCGGGGACGCCGCGCAGGCGGCCACGCACCTCGCACGCGCCGTTGCGCTCGATCCCAGGTACACCGCGGCGTGGAAGCTCTACGGCAAGGCGCTCGCCGCCGCCGGCCGGCCGGAGGATGCGCTCGCCGCCTATCGCGCGGGGATCGCGGTGGCGCACGACCACGGCGACAAGCAGGCGGAGAAGGAAATGCGGGTGTTTGCCCGCCGCCTGGAGCGCCCAGACGCGTAGGCGCGTAGCCCGGGTTGAACGAAGTGAAACCCGGGTGGGCGTTGCCATGGGCAGTGAGGGGCGCCTGCGAAAACCGCGGCCACCGTAGGCACTCCCCGAGTGCCGCCGCCGCTCAACCCGGGCTATGCATCGACGCATCGACCCCGCGATTCGCGAGCGCATCGGCCCGCTCGTTGCCGGCGTGGTTGTTGTGGCCCTTCACCCAATGCCAGCGAATGGTGTGCCGGACGGCGAGCTCGTCGAGTTCGCGCCACAACTCGGCGTTCTTGACCGGTTTGCGGTCGCTGGTCTTCCAGCCGTTCTTCTTCCAGCCGTGGATCCAGCTTTCGATGCCGTTCTTGACGTACTGCGAGTCCGTATAGATCTCGATGTCGCAGCCGCGCTTCAGGCTTTCGAGCGCGCGGATGACGGCGGTCAGTTCCATCCGGTTGTTCGTCGTGTGCGCCTCGCCGCCGAACAATTCCTTCTCGTGGTCGCCCCACGCCAGCACTGCGCCCCAGCCACCGGGGCCGGGATTGCCTTTGCACGCGCCGTCGGTGTGGATGGTGACCTTGCCGGTCATCTGGCTGGCGCCCCCTGTGTGCGCTGGCGCACCCTTACCCCTGAGGAGCAATTCGCGCCTGGGGCGGCCCGCGCCGCTCATTCGATGCACTCGCGCGCCTGCCGCGGCGCGGTCGCGAGGCCGTTGGTGCGCCGTTCCCACGCCGGCGTGATCACGCGCATGCCGAGGATCTTTTTCGTCGCCCGCAGGAAATACACCCCTCCCGCGATCGGCCACCACCGATCGCCGGCGCGCTCGAAGAAGCCGCAACGGCGCAGCCATTTCTCCTGCGCGAAGGGCGGCACGTAGCAGTCGAGACTTCCGCCCGTGACGTCGAAGCCGAGCAGCGCGAGCCAGTCCTTCAATCGGTAAAGCGCGATGAAGTTGCCGTTCCAGGGCGGCGTTTGCGCGCGCCCGAAGTAGCGCTTGGCGCCGAAAAGCGAGAACGGGTTGAAGCCGGAGATCACCACCTGCCCTTCGGGCCGCACGGTGCGGTAGACCTCGCGCAGGAGCGCATGCGGATCGGCGGCGAATTCGAGCGCGTGCGGCAGCACGATGAGGTCGAGCGAGCTCTCCGGAAACGGCAGCCATTGCGGATCCGCGAGCACTTGCGCCGGCGGCTCCGAATCGATGGTCCAGCGCGTCGTGATCCGGCTCTGCGCGAGGAACGGGCACGCGGGCAGGCCGATCTGGAGCGCGTGAAAGCCGAAGATGTCGGTGACCGTCCGGTCGAGTTGCGCCTGCTCGCGCTGCAGGAGATAGCGGCCCAACGGTGTGGCAAACCACGCGGCGAGCCGATTTGACACGGCTCCCGGCGGCCGGGAAGATGCGTCCATGCCGGCGATTATCCCCATCCCCGCCTTCACCGACAACTACATCCCGATCGTGCGCGCCGGGGAACCTGCCGGGTTCGCCGCTGCCGAAGTACGCGCGGGTCGTCCGTTTGCCGATGCCGTGGACATCTTCGCCGCGCTGCGCGAGCGGAAGAACAAGCTCTAGACATCGAATTGCGCCTCCCGCTTCCCGCACTTGCCCTCGTCGTCGCGCTCGCGCTCGCCGCCTGCGCGACGCCGGCGCCAGAACCCGTTCGCGCGCCCGAGCCGCCGCAGGAGGTCGGGCCGCCCGCGCCATCGGAACCCCCGCCGATCGAGGTGGCGCCAGTCGAGACCACCGACGTGTTCCCGCCGGGCGTCAGCGCCGACCTCGAAGCGCTGCCGCCGCCGGCGGACGACTTGTGGGATCGCATCCGCAAGGGTTACGGGATGGCTGAACTCGAGGATCCGAACGTTGCCAAGTGGGAGGAGTGGTACTCGTCGCGCCCCGACTACGTCGCGCGGATGATCGACCGCAGCCGCCGCTACCTTTACTACATCGTGGTCGAGGTCGAGCAGCGCGGCATGCCGCTCGAAATCGCGCTCCTGCCGATGGTCGAGAGCGCGTACAACCCGGTCGCGCTGTCGTCGAGCCGCGCGGCGGGCATCTGGCAGTTCATGCCGGGAACGGGCAAGGACTACGGCCTCAAGCAGAACTTCTGGTTCGACTCGCGGCGCGACGTGATCGCCGCCACCGACGGCGCGCTTACGTACCTGCAGAAGCTCTATGCGCAATTCGGCGACTGGCAGTTGGCGCTTGCGGCCTACAACTGGGGCGAGGGCAACGTGGCGCGCGCGGTCGAGCGCAACCAGAAGGCCGGCAAGCCGATCGATTACGCGAGCCTCGCGATGCCGGACGAGACGCGCAACTACCTGCCGAAGCTGCAGGCGGTCAAGAACATCATCAACGACCCGGGCAAGTTCAACCTCGAGCTCGCCGACATCCCGGACGCGCCGTATTTCGCCGTGGTCAAGACCACGCGGCAGATGGACGTGAAGCGCGCCGCCGAGCTCGCCGAAATGTCGGTGGAGGAGTTCCAGTACCTCAACCCCCACCACAACCGGCCGGTGATCGCGGGCGCCGACGAGTACGCCATTCTGCTGCCGATCGACACGGCGGAACTCTTCGCGGCGAAGCTCGAACTGTCCGATCAGCCGCTCGTATCGTGGCAGGCCTATCGCCTGCGGACCGGCGAGACGCTGCCGCAGGTCGCGACGCGATTCGGGATGTCGGTGGAAACCCTGCGCGCCGTCAACGGCATCGGACCGAAGGCGAAAGTGCCGGTGGGACACACGCTGCTGGTCCCGTCGCAACGGCCGACGCCGGAGGGTGCGGCAACGCTGACGCAAGCCGCGTTCACGCAACCGGTGATCACGACGGTTCCGCAGGGACGCACGTTCTATTACCGGGTCAGTCGCGGCGACACGCTGGAAAGAATCGCCGCCCGCTACGCGGTGTCGGCGCAGGACCTGCGCCGCTGGAACAATCTCGGCCAGAAGAACATCCAGGCCGGGCAGTCGCTGCGGATCACGAGCGATCTCGCGCCGAACGCGGCGTCGGCGAAGCGCGCCACCGGCGGCAAGGGCAGGGCGACGACGGTTAAGACCAAGGCCCCGAACGGCAAGCCGAAAGCCGCGGCGTGCTGCGCGAAGACCGGCGCCGTGAGGGACAAGACTCCGCTAAAGACGACCGCCGCAGCACGCTAAGCGCCGCCTGCTCGCCGCTCATTCGAGGGCGTCCGCGCACCATCGCGCCAGGCATCGCGCCCAGGGACTGCCCAAAAAAACAGGCGACGTTCTGGACGTCGCCTGTTTTCTTGCCCGCCGCGTTTCCGGGGCGGGCCTGATGCCGCGGGAAGTTACTTCTTCTTTGCGGCCTTCTTCTTTGCGGCCTTCCGCACGACGGCCCTCTTCACGGCCTTCTTCTTCGCGGCCTTCCGCACGACGGCCCTCTTCACGGCCTTCTTCTTCGCGGCCTTCCGCACGACGGCCTTCTTCACGGCCCTCTTCTTCAAGGCCTTCTTGGCGACGGCCTTCTTCACGGCCTTCTTCTTCACGGCCTTCCGCACGACGGCCTTCTTCACGGCCTTCTTCTTCACGGCCTTCCGCACGACGGCCTTCTTCACGGCCCTCTTCTTCAAGGCCTTCTTCGCGACGGCCTTCTTCAGGATCCGCTTCTTCAAGGCCCTCTTCACGATGGCCTTCTTCACGGCTCGTTCCACGGCCGCCTTCTTGGCCGCCGGGGCTTCAGCAGCCCCCGGCATCATCGACATGATATCTGCCATCTTCATTTCTCCTGTCTGAGTTGCTGTAACTGTTATGGTGCTTCTACTACTTTGCAGGCGGCGTCGGTTTCGTCATTTGCACTGCAACCTCTTGACAAACCCGCTGCTACCTGCTGCCTGAATTCTAGCCACATTTTTTTTCAATTGCAAGAATTACTTGCCGATTCCGGAGCTTGCAAATTCGATTGTTGCGCTTTCGCACATCGAATTTCGCGCGCGCGGCGGCGCTTCGGCGACGCGCATCGCGCGCGTCCGCCGGCGATCAGGGCAGCGTCGATTCGCGCGCGAAAAGCTCGGCGACGGTCTCGCGCGGACGGGCGAGATGCGCGTGGTCGCCGTCGACGATCACCTCGCAGGCGCGGGGCCGCGAATTGTAGTTCGAGCTCATCACGAACGCGTAGGCGCCGGCCGCGCGCACGGCGAGCAGGTCGCCGTCCCTGATCGCGAGGTCCCGGTCGTGGGCGAGGAAATCGGCGCTCTCGCAGATCGGCCCCACGATCTGATACCGGCGGGTGGATTCGTCGCGCGGGCACACCGGCTCGACCGCGTGCCAGGCATCGTAGAGGACGGGCCGGATCAGGTCGTTCATCGCCGCGTCGACGATCGCAAAATTGCGGTCGGGCCCGGTCTTGAGGTAAGTCACGCGGGTCAGCATCACGCCGGCGTCGCCGACGAGGCGGCGCCCCGGCTCGAGCAGCAGCGTTTCGTCGCGGCCACGGAACACCTCGCCCAGCATGGCGGCGTAATCGGCAACCGGCAGCGGAACCTCGTCGTCGTACCGGATCCCGAGGCCGCCGCCCAGGTCGATGTGGTGCAGTGCGATGCCGTCGGCGGCCAGCGCTTCGACCAGCTCCCGCACCTTGATCGCGGCCTCGCGCAGCGGGGCGACGTCGCTGATCTGCGAACCGATGTGGATGTCGATGCCGCGGACCGCGATGTGGGGAAGCGCGGCGGCGCGCGCGTAAAGCGGGCGCGCCGCCGCGAAGGCAACCCCGAACTTGGTTTCCTTGAGGCCGGTCGAAATGTAGGGGTGAGTCTTCGGGTCGACGTCGGGATTCACGCGGAAGGAAACCGGCGCCGTCTTGCCGGCCAGACCGGCGACCTTGTTCAGCGTCTCGAGCTCGGCGCCCGATTCGACGTTGAAGCACAGGATGCCCGCTTTGATCGCGGCTTCCATCTCGGCCTCGGTCTTGCCGACGCCGGAAAACACGACCTTCGCGGGATCGCCGCCGGCCGCCAGCACGCGTGCGAGCTCGCCGCCCGAGACGATGTCGAAGCCGCTTCCCCGGCGTGCGAAAACATTCAGCACGGCGAGATTGGAGTTCGCCTTCATCGCATAGCAGACGAGGTGAGGAACGCCGGCGAAGGCGGCATCGAACTCGGTCCACGCTGCCTCCAGCGCGGCGCGCGAGTAGACGAAGCACGGTGTCCCGAACCGGGCGGCAATGTCGGCGAGCGCCACGCGCTCGACCCACAGGTCGCCGTTGACGCGGACGAAGCCGGTCATGGCTTCAATGGCGCCGCGGGTTCCGCGGCTCCCGCGGGCGCCGGCTTTGCGTCCGGAACGGCGGGCTTTTCCGGCGCCGGTGTCGAGGGCGTCGTCGCGGCAGGCACCGGCGGCTTCAGCGGACCCTTGATGCCGCAGCCGGCGACGAGCGCGCCGGCAAGCACGATCGTCAAGGCCGTGGCGACCGGCCGGGCCGCCCTGACCGTGGTCAAGGCGCGGAGCGTCGCGGTGATTTCACGTAACATCGGTAAAGAATCCTATCACGGCGATGACGCTCCGTTGCGCGCGTCCTCCGGTACGGATTTCCGGATGCAAAGCAGGGTGGTCGGCCGCCCGCGATCGCTCGGGGGCGCGCCCTTCGGGCTTGGCTGCCGCGCCCTGGCTCACGCGTCCATCATCAGGAGCCGCCATGATCACCGACACCGAATTCATGATCGCCACCGACCGGATCCTCGCGACGATCGGCGCGGCGCTCGACACCGCGCTCGAGAACTCCGACGCCGATCTCGACTGGAATCTGAACGAAGGCATACTCGAGATCGAGTGCGGCGACGGCAGCAAGCTCATCGTGAACCGCCACCTGCCGAATCGCGAGATCTGGGTGGCGGCGCGCGCCGGTGGCTATCACTTCATGCCGCGGGATGGCCTGTGGCGCGATTCGCGGTCGGGCGACGAGCTCGGCGCCGCGCTCGCGACGCTCGTCCGCGCGCAAGCGGGGCTCGCCCTCGCGCTGCCGCCGCTGATCGCGCCGACGATCTGATGGCATTACCGCGGGGCGGCGCGCCGCGGTCACGCCTCGAGCAAGGCGGTCCAGTCGCCCAGCGTCCGGCGCGCGACGGCGTGTCCGGGAAAGAGCGCTTCGACGACCGCCCAGAAACGGGCGGAGTGGTTGAGCTCCACGAGATGCGCCACCTCGTGCGCGATGACGTAGTCCGCCAGGTGCGGCGGCAACAGCACCAGCCGCCAGTTGAGCCGGATCTCCCCTTCGTGGGTGCAGCTGCCCCATTCGCTGCGCGCGTTCGACAGCGCTGTGGGCGGCAATGACACGCAGACGCGCGCGGCGTACTCGGCGACCCGCGGCGTCACCGCGCGCAGCGCCTCGTCCTTCAGCCAGCGGGCGACGAACGCGGCGATCGCCTGCTCGTCCTCCGGGGACGGGTGCAGCACCGTCAAATGGAACAGGTCGGCCGCGATCGAGCGGGTGCGGGCCGAATGCAGCGCGAGGGAGAGCTCGCTGCCGCGGTAGAGAATCGGGGCGCCGTTCTTCCATTCGCGGGGCAGGACGTGGCGGCGGCGGCCGCGCCACGCGACGAGCGTGCGCAGGATCCAGCCCGAGCGTTCGACGAGAGCCGCCTCGATTTCGCGGACGGTAATCCAGCGCGATGCGCGCACGGTGAGGCCGTCGAGGCCGATCTGCATGCCGATCGAGCGCCGCCGCGCGCGAACCAGCCGGTAATCGATTTCCTGGCCCGCGAGCGTGAGGCGCCGAACCTGCCCTTCGTCGCGTGGATAGCGGGCGCCGTTCACCGCTCTTCGGGCACGCCGAGGCGGGCGACCTCGTTCTCGATCCAGGCTTCGACCGCCGCGGTCAGGCTCTGCGCCGTCTTGCCGCCGGGCGCGATCGGAGGGCCGAAGGAAATCGTCACCGTCCCGGGCCGCTTGCCCAGGACCCCCTTGGGCCAGAGGTAGCCCGCGTTGTGCGCGACCGGGACGATCGGCACGCCGAGCGCGATCGCGAGCCGCGCGCCGCCCGTCTTGTACTTGGCGCGCGTGCCGGCCTTGATCCGCGTGCCTTCCGGATAGACACAGAACCAGAAGCCCTGGCGGAAGCGCTCGCGGCCCTGCGCGACCATCTGCTGCATCGCGTCGGTGCCGGCCTTGCGGTCGATGGTGATGGGCGAGGCCAGCGCGAACGCCCAGCCGAAGCACGGCAGCGACAGGAGCTCCTTCTTGGCGACGAACGCGAGCGGCGGAAAGAACATGTGGAGGGCCAGCGTCTCCCACGTCGAGCTGTGCTTCGACATCACGATGTGCGGCGGCAGGTCGGGGCCGGAGGGGATGTTTTCGGCGCCGATCACCCGGTGGCGAATCCCGCAGATCCAGCGCGCACCCCACAGCATGAGCCGGCACCAGACGCTGATGAAGCGGAAGCGCGCCCGCGCGGGAAGCCAGAACATGAGGAGCACCAGCACGGCCCAGACGACGGTGACGACGATCTGGTAGAGGCCGAACAGCAGCGAGCGCGCGTCACGCATGGCGCACGGATTCAATCGCCGGCGAGCAGCGCCGACGCCGCGAACGCGAGATCGGGAAAGATCACCGTATTCTTCGGGTATTCGCCGTCGCGCAACGTGTGCTCGCCCTTGCCGGTCAGGACGAGGATCGGCTGGGCGCCGACCGCGTCGGCGGCGGCGAGATCGCGCAGCGAATCGCCGATGCAGGGGACCCCTTCGAGATCGACGCCGAAGCGGACGCCGATTTCCTTCAGCATGCCGGTTTTCGGCTTCCGGCATTCGCACATGGCATCGGCGGTGTGCGGGCAATAGAACAGCGCATCGATGCGGCCGCCGACCAGCGCCAGCGCCTTGTACATCTTCTCGTGGATCGCATTGAGCGTCGCCATTTCGAACAGGCCGCGGCCGATGCCGGACTGGTTGGTGGCGATCACCACCCGGAATCCGGCGTGGTTCAGCCGCGCGATCGCTTCGAGGCTGCCGGGAATCGCCCGCCACTCGTCCGGCGACTTGATGAACTGCTCGCTGTCGCGATTGACGACCCCGTCGCGGTCGAGAATGATGAGCTTGATGGCGCGCTTGGGCGTGACGGCTTCGGAGGCGAGCTGGACCATGTCAGTGCTCCCGCCGAGCCCGCGCTAAGGGCACTGACAGCGCCCCCTCGGGGGGCAGCGAGCACAAGGCCGCAGGCCGCAGGACAGCCGAAGGCTGGTCCCGCGAAGCGGGATGCGGCGCAGCCGCACACAGCGAGCGTGGGGGCCGTTCCATCCTACCCCGCCAGCTTCGAGATGTCGGCGACGCGGTTCATCGTGTGCGCGACGCCGCGCAGCAGCGCGAGGCGATTGGCGCGGACCGCCGGATCGTCGGCCATCACGAGGACATCGTCGAAGAAGCGGTCGACGACCGGCCGCGCGGCAGCCAACGCCAGCAGCGCGCCGGCAAAATCGCCGTGGGTGTGATGTTCCTCGACCGCGGGTGCGAGCTTCTGGAACATGATGTAAAGATCGTGCTCGGCACCCTCCGTGAGGCAGGTGCGGTCGACCGCGACGGCAGCATCGGCACCGGATTTCTTCAGGATGTTGACGATGCGTTTATTGGCCGCCGAAAGCGCCTCGGATTCGGGCAGTGATTCGAATGCCCGCAGGGCGTCGAGCCGCGACACGATATCGTCGATGAATTCCGGCCTGCGGTCGAGGACCGCGGCGATGGCATTGGCGCCATCGCCGCGCTCACGCAGGTAGCCCCGCAGCCGGTCATACAGGAAATCCTGAACCTGAACCTGGCACGCCGCCGAGATCTGACGTGGCGGGCGCGGAGCAACACCGCCGGACAAGCTACCGGCCGAAACGCGTTGCTTCTCCACTTCCTCCGCCCAAAGCCTGCCCGGTACGTCGGATTCATTCCATTCGGTGGCGAGCATGAGGCAACCGGGCAGGCTCAAGCGCAGCTTCTTTTCGACCAGGATTCGCACGATTCCCAGGGCCGCCCGGCGCAGGCCGAACGGGTCACGGTCGCCGGTGGGCACCTCGCCGATCCCGAAAAGGCCGATGAGCGAGTCGAGCTTGTCTGCCAATGCGACCGCTTGCGCGACCCCGTCTTCGGGGAGCAGATCACCCGCAAAGCGCGGCCAGTAATGCTGCTCGATGGCGCGCGCCACCTCGGCCGGCTCGCCATCGTTTTCGGCGTAATAGCGGCCCATCAGTCCCTGGAGCTCCGGGAATTCGCCGACCATGTCGGTCACCAGGTCCGCCTTGCATAGCCAGGCCGCTCGCGCAGCACGGTCGGCATCCGTCTCGATCCACGATGCCAGTTGCGTCGCGATGCCACGAATCCGCGCCACGCGTTCGTACGTCGAGCCTATGGCCCGGTGATAGGTGATGTGCGCAAGGCGCCCGACGCGCTGCTCGAGGGGCGTTTTCCGGTCCTGGTCGTAGAAGAATTTCGCATCGGCGAGCCGGGCACGGAGGACGCGCTCGTTGCCTTCGACGATGGCGCGCGGGTCCGGGGATTCGATGTTGCTTACCAGAAGGAACCGATGGGCGAGCTTGCCGTTGCGCTCCGCCAGCGCGAAGTATTTCTGGTTCTGCTGCATCGTCAGGATCAGGCATTCCTGCGGCACGGCGAGGAAGTCGGGATCGAACGTGCCGGCATAGATGGCCGGCCATTCGACCAGCGCGTTGACTTCGTCGAGCAGGGCATCGGGCATGATGACGGTCGCGCCAGCGGCGGCCCGCGTGAGCGCGGCGACGATCCGGGCGCGCCGTTCGGCGAAGCTCGCGATCACCTTGCCCTCGGCGGCCAGCGTTTCCTCGTAGGCGTCGGCGGTGGCCACGTCGATGTCGCGGCGGCCGAGAAACCGGTGCCCGTCCGTCACGCGGCCGGCGGCGAGGCCGAGTGCCGTCACCGGCACGATGCCGGCGCCGTGCAGCGCGAGCAGCCGATGCGCGGGCCGCACGAATTTGACCGTGACGCCGTCGCCGCGCTGATACGTCATGACCTTGGGGATCGGCAGCCTGGCGAGCGTGTCGTCGAGCGCCGCCTGGAGGCCGCTTTGCAGCGCGATGCCGGTGGCAACCGAGTACAGGAACATCGCATCGGCCTTGCCATCCGTTTCGGATGCCAGCCGATCGTGACCGTCGACCGCGTTCGGCCAGAGATCCGCGAGGTGGCCGCGGCCGAGCCCGGCGAGGCGCTTGCGCAGCGCGGCGGTGGGCCGGTCGTCGGCGTCGAGCGCCACGCTCGCGGGCATCAGCTTCTGCGTGAACGGCTGGTCCGGCGACACGGCGAGCACGTGCGTGACCTTGACCGCCAGTCGCCGCGGCGTCGCATAAGGCGTCCCGGTGCTCGCGGCCTGCAGGAAGCCGCGGTCGCGCAGGCCGTCGAGGATGCCTTCGGCGAAAGCCTCGCCGAGCAGCTTCAGCGCCTTGGGCGGCAGCTCTTCGGTGAGCAGCTCGACGGTCAGCGTCGCGGTATTCACGCCGCTCACGCCGCGGCCTCGGTCGCCGCGCCCAGCATCGGGAAGCCGAGCGCTTCGCGCGAGTCGTAATAGGCCTGGGCGACCATCCGCGACAGCGTGCGGATGCGACCGATGTAGGCGGCGCGCTCGGTGACCGAGATCGCGCCGCGGGCGTCGAGCAGGTTGAACGTGTGCGCGGCCTTGAGGATCATCTCGTAGCCGGGCAGCGCCAGCTTCGCGTCGAGCAGGCGTTTCGCCTCGCCCTCGAAGAACGTGAACAGCTCGAACATCCGGGGCGCGTTCGACTGCTCGAAGTTGTAGGTCGACTGCTCGACTTCGTTCTGGTGGAAGACATCGCGGTAGGTGAGGCTGCGCCTCGCGCCGCGCTCGTCCCATTCGGTCCAGACGAGATCGAACACGTTTTCCTTGCCCTGCAGGTACATCGCGAGGCGCTCGAGCCCGTAGGTGATCTCGCCGGTGATCGGGTGGCAGTCGAGGCCGCCGACCTGCTGGAAATAGGTGAACTGGGTCACTTCCATCCCGTTCAGCCATACCTCCCAACCCAGCCCCCAGGCGCCCAGCGTCGGGTTTTCCCAGTCGTCCTCGACGAAGCGCACGTCGTTCTTCTTGAGATCGAAGCCGAGCGCCTCGAGCGAACCGAGGTAGAGGTCGAGGATGTCCGTTGGCGAGGGCTTCAACACGACCTGGAACTGGTAATAGTGCTGCATCCGGTTCGGGTTTTCGCCGTAGCGGCCGTCCTTGGGCCGGCGCGACGGCTGCACGTACGCGGCGCGCCACGGTTCCGGGCCGATCGCGCGCAGGAACGTCGCCGTGTGCGAGGTGCCGGCGCCGACCTCCATGTCGTAGGGCTGGAGCAGCGCGCAACCCTGGCGGTCCCAGTAGTCCTGGAGTCTCAGGATGACTTGCTGAAACGTATGCATCGGCGGGGGGAATGGCCGCCGGGGCGGCCGATTGGACAGCGGTGGGGGCATTTTACCGGCAACCCTCGCTTGGACGTAGCCCGGGTTGAACGAACGTGAAACCCGGGTGGTCGTGCCTATGGCCACAGTGGTCCCGGGTGGCGCGTCGCGCAACCCGGGCTACGCGGTCCCGCGCGCCCTGCGTCCTGCGGCCCCCGCGTAGGCAAGGAGCGCCGCGGCCGCGAGCAGCGGGACCACGTCGCCGAAGCGCCCGTACGGCGTCGTCCCCTGCCGGCCGGTGACCTCCACTTCGAGGATGCCGCGCGTGAACCAGGGCAGCCGCGCGAACTCGCGCCCGTGGTGATCGATCGCCGACGTGATGCCGGTGTTGGTCGCGCGCAACAGCGGACGGCCGGATTCGAGCGCGCGCATCGCCCCGATCTGATTGTGCTGTTCGGCGGCGAGCGAGCGCCCGTACCACGCGTCGTTGGTGACGTTGACGAGGAGCGTGGCGGCGCGCGCCTGCGGCCGCAGCTCGTTGCCGAAGGCGTCCTCGTAACAGATGTTGACGGCCACCCGCTGCCCCGCGACGGCGAACGGCGGCTGCCCGGGCTCCCCGGAGGCCTGGTCCGCGAGCGGAATCGCGAGCACTGCGCGGATGAACCAGCCGACGACGGGTTCGAGCGGGATCGTTTCGCCGAACGGCACGAGGTGGCGCTTGCGATAGAGCTGCACGTCCGCCGTGCCCACGCTCACGACGCTGTTGTAGTAACGGATGTCGTCGCGTCCCGGCAGCGGCGGATCGGCGGTGAACATCCCGGCCAGCACGTCGCCGTCGCGCGCCGCGGCGGTGCGCGCGAGTTCGAGGAACACCCGGTCGGGCACTTCGGCGGCGAACATCGGATAGGCGCTCTCCGGCAGCACCACCAGGCGACCGCGACTCGCACTCACGAGGTCGGCGAACAGGCGGAACGTGTCCTCGCGCACGTCGCGGTCGAACTTGACGTCCTGCGCGACGTTGCCCTGCACCAGCGATACCGCCACTGGCGCACCGCGCGGCGCCGTCCACTCGATCCGTGCCAGCAGCGCGCCCCCGCCGATGACCGCCACGCCGCCGAGGACGCACGCGACGGCGCGTCCGCGCGCCGGGACGGCGAACGCGTCGAGGGCGAGCGCGAGCGCAACCGCGCACAGGGCGACCGCGAGCGTCACGAGCCACACGCCGCCGAGCGGCGCGTAACCCGCGAGCGTGATCCAGGCGTCCGCCTGCATCGGCAGTTGCGAATTGCCGAGCACCAGCCAGGGAAAGCCGGTGTAACCTGTGCTGCGAGCCCATTCGGAGACGGTCCAGAGCGCCGCTGCGGCGAGCGCTCGCGGCACCGATCCCGAGGTCGTCCAGCGCGTGGCGAGCCATCCGGCGAGGGCGGGGAACAGCGCGAGATAGGCGGTCCACAGCGCCGTCCCGATTCCGGCCAGCGCCGCGGGCATGCCGCCGAACGTGTTGAGCGCGACGTAAACCCACGATGCCCCCGCGCCGAACAGTCCGATCCCGAAGCCGAAGCCCTGCCACGCCGCCGCGCGCGCGGTCGGGGCGCCTTGCCACAACCCAATGAGCAGCGCGAGCGTGACGATCGGCACGCCGGCGAGGCCGAAGGGGGCGAAGCCGAAAACGGTCGCCGCGCCGGCGGCCACTGCCAGGGCGGTCCGCAACGAACCCGCGTACGTCAAGCGTTGGCTCGCGCCCGGCGCGCGGCGCGAAGTCACGCGTCGCCTGGCGACGGCGCGCCCGCGCGGCCCGGCTCCGTCGGTGCTGCCTGGACCGGCTCGACGTGCAGCGTATGCAGCCGCCGGCTGTCGGCACGGACGACGCGGAAGCGGAAATCGCCGATCGTCGCCACCTCGCCGCGCTTGGGCAGCCGGCCGAACGCCTGCAGCACGAGCCCGCCGACGGTGTCGAACTCGTCATCGGCGAAATCGGTGCCGAAGTTGGCGTTGAAATCGGCGATCTCGGTCTGCGCCTTGACCCGATAGCGGCCGTTGGCCTCGGCGATGATGTTGTCCTCGCTCTCGTCGAAGTCGTACTCGTCCTCGATGTCGCCGACGATCTGCTCCAGCACGTCCTCGATGGTGACGAGCCCCGACACGCCGCCGTATTCGTCGACGACGATCGCCATGTGGTTGCGATTGGCGCGGAAGTCGCGCAGCAGCACGTTGAGCCGCTTCGATTCCGGGACGAAGACCGCCGGCCGGAACGTGTCCTTCAGGTCGAAGCTTTCCGGATTGGCGTAGTAATTGAGCAGTTCCTTGGCGAGCAGGATGCCGACGACGTCGTCCTTGTTTTCGCCGATCACCGGAAAGCGCGAGTGCTTGGTCTCGAGCAGCAGCGGCATGAACTCCGCCGGATCGTCGTCCTCCGACACGACGTCCATCTGCGAGCGCGGGATCATGATGTCGCGCACCGTCATCTCGGACACCGACATCACGCCCTCGATCATCGACAGCGCATCGGCGTCGAGCAGCTTGTGCTCGAACGCGCCGTGCAGCAGTTCGAGCAGCTCCTCGCGGTCCTCGGGTTCACGCGTCAGGAACGCCGACAGCCGCTCGAGCAGCGTCGGCTTGGGGGTTTCCTTGTCGTCGTCGTCCATGGTCAGCGCCGCCGGGCGTCAGGCATGGCCCAGGCGGCCGGGATAGGGGTCGGCGTAGGGATCGGGGACGCAGAGCGAAGCGAGGATCGCGGTCTCGCGCCGTTCCATCGCCCGCGCGGCGCGCGGATTGTCGTGATCGTAGCCCTGCAGATGCAGCATGCCGTGGACGACGAGGTGCGCACAGTGGTCGAAGAACGCCTTGCCCTGACCTTTCGCCTCGCGCCGCAGCACCGGGGTGCAGAGCACGATGTCGCCGGCGAGGGCGTTGGCTTCATCGTACACGAACGTGAGCACGTTGGTGGCGTAGTCCTTGCCGCGGAAGACCTCGTTCAACCGCTTCGCCTCGCGCGTGCCGACGAAGCGCAGCGTCACCGCGGCATCGTGTTCCAGCGCCGCGCGTGCCCAGCGCCGCAGCGTGCCGCGGGCGGGCAGCGCGGCTGCCCGCGCCGCGTACTGGACCGTCAGCGACAGGCGCACGGCGCGCGGCTTCATCGCCCGGCCCCGCGCGCCGCGGATCAACGCCGGGCATCGCCGGCGGGCTTCTTCGCCGCGGCGTCGCGTTCGTAGGCGTTGACGATCTTCTGCACCAGCGGATGGCGAACGACGTCGGCGCTGGTGAAGCGGGTGAAGGCGATGCCGCGCACCCCGGCCAGGATCCGGTCGGCCTCGATCAGCCCGCTCTTCTGGCCGCGGGCGAGGTCGATCTGGGTGACGTCGCCGGTGATCACGGCCTTGGTGCCGAAGCCGATCCGGGTCAGGAACATCTTCATCTGTTCCGGCGTCGTGTTCTGCGCTTCGTCCAGGATGATGAACGAGTGGTTGAGCGTGCGCCCGCGCATGTACGCGAGCGGGGCGACCTCGATGGTGCCGCGTTCGAACAGCTTCCCGGTCTTGTCGAAACCCATGAGGTCGTACAGCGCGTCGTAGAGGGGGCGCAGGTACGGATCGACCTTTTGCGCGAAGTCACCGGGCAGGAACCCCAGCCGCTCGCCGGCCTCGACCGCGGGGCGCACCAGCACCAGCCGCTTCACCGTGTCGCGCTCCAGCGCGTCGACGGCGCAGGCGACGGCGAGATAGGTCTTGCCGGTGCCCGCCGGGCCGATGCCGAAGGTGACGTCGTGTTCCTGGATGTGCTTGAGATAGGTCGTCTGGTTCGGCGTGCGGCCGTGGAGGTCGGTGCGGCGCGTGCGCAGCTGCGGGCCTTCCTCTTCCGTGACCGGCGGGGCGAGCGCGGCGTGTTGCGCCGAGAGCTCGATCAACCCCAGCTGGATGTCGTCGATCGACAGCGGCTTCTCGGCGGCTGCATAGAACCGCTGCAGCGCCTGCGAGGCGCGCGCCGTGCGCGCGGGCGCGCCGCCCAGCGTGAACACCTCGCCGCGGTGCGCGATGGTGACGTCGAGGGCGGCCTCGATCTGGCGCAGGTTGGTGTCGAGCGGCCCGCAGAGGTTGGCGAGCGCGCGGTTGTCGAGCGGCGAAAGCGCAAGCTGCTGCTGTTCGCGGCGGTTACTCATGCGCGGGGCTCTTCATACACCTTGCCGGTTGAGAGGAGCTTTCAGCGCTTCGTCGAGCGTCGACAGCGCCTCGGCGAGATGCGCCCGCGCTTCCGGCGAATACCCGCTTCTCCCCTGCGCCGCCGCGACCTCGCCGCGCAGGAGTCGCGCTTCGGCGCGCAACTGGCTCCGCGCATCCGCGGGCATCGATCCCGACGGGCGCACGAGGGCCGTGGCGATCCGGTTCACGTATTCGCGCTGCAGGTTGCGGCGGAAGAGATCGATGTCCCGCCCCGTCTTGAGCTCGCTGAAGATCGCCTGGTGCAGGCCGCTGTAGAGCTCGAGCAGGCGAAACGCCTGGTCCGACTTCGGCATCTTCGCCTGGCTGTCGAGGATGCGCTGGGCGACCGCTTCACTCATCAGCTGGTTCAGCACGTTGCGCTGGATCGCGAGCACCTGGGTGGGCAACGAGTAGTCGATGCCGGGAGCGGAGAGCCCCACGTCGAACGCGTCGTCGCGATCGAGGTAATCCTGCGTCAGCCGCTGCATGAACTCGGGCTTGAAGCGGAAGCTGTCGAAGGCGAACACGCCGGTGGCGAGCAGGTTGAGGGCCTCGCGCTGCCGTTGCGGCGAGATCGGGTAGAGCGGGGGCCGCGGCGAGCCGGCATGGTCGCGGACGACGGTCACGCCGCCGACGTAGCGGGCGGCGATGAGGCTCGACACGCCGACCTGCGCCAGTCCGCGCCCGACGTTGCGGCGCAGGATCGAGTAGTCCTCGCCCGGCTTCAGTTGCCGGTCCTGCCAGCGCACGAGCAATTCGCGGGCCAGCGTGACGCGGCGCGCGACGAACGCGAGCGGGTCGCTGCCGAGATCGCCCTGGCTCGCGTCCGGATCGATGGCGGCGGAGGCGTCTTCGTCCGTGGAAAACGCCAGCAGCGGTTCGGTGCTGCGCGCGGCGATGCGCTTCAATTCGGCGGCCTCTTCGGAAGCCGGGATCTCTTTGTAGCCGTACTCGATCGCCCAGTAGTCGTAGGGGCCGAGCGTACGCATCAGGTAGGATCCCTGGCGCTCGCCGGGCAGCGCGATGTTGATCGCGTTGTATTCCATGACCGAGCCCGCGATGCCGTTGGCGCGGGTGAACGCCGGGTCGCTCAACTGCGCCTGGGTGAAGACGGTCGAGGCGCGGAAATTATGGCGCAACCCGAGTGCGTGCCCGACCTCGTGGGTCACGACGTCTTTCAGGTCCTCGAGCACGAATTGTTCCGCCTCCGGGCTGTCGGGCTCGATTTCGCCGCGCGCTTCGAGCAGGTCGAGCGCAAAGCCGAGCTCGACCGCGGCGAAGTCGGCCTCCTGGCAGATCGCCGCCGCGCGCGCGCCGAATGGCGTGATCGGTTGCGGGAGCAGCTCGACGCGCTGAATCCGGCGGTTGCGCAGCCGCACCGGATCGATGCCGATGTCGGCGTCGAGAATCTCTCCCGTTCGGGGATCGACCTGGCGCGGGCCGATGCCGCCGAACTGCGGCCGCGCCGTCACCATCCAGCGAATCGACGCGTGCCGCGCGTCGACGGTCTCCCAGTCGGCGTCGTCGGGCTGGATCTTCGCCTGCACCGCATCCTTGAAACCGATGCGCTCGAACGCCTTGTTCCATTCCAGCACGCCCTCGATGACCGTTGCGCGATATTTTTCCGGAATGGTCCGGTCGAGCCAGAAGACGATCGGCTGCTTCGGCTCCGACAGCGGCGCGGCGGGGTCCTTTTTCTCGAGGCGCCAGCGCTCGATGAAATTGACGCGCGGCGACTGCGCGTTGTCGCTGGTGTAGTCGAAGCGCCAGGTCCCGAAATAGCCGACGCGGTCGTCGGCAACCCGCGGCGCCATGGGGGTCTCGGGCAGCTTGGCGAAGTTGTAGTACCAGCCGATGAACAGGCTGCGAATGTCCGGCACCGTCGTCGGAGGCCGGGTGAACGGCATCGACCCGGGCATCGCCGGCGGCTGGCTTACCCGTGACAGCGCATAGTGGGCGTTGACGTTGAACGAGGTGAGCTCCGGCGTCGAGCGCGCCTTGGTGATGCTCGAATGGCGAAAGTCGAACGAGTACGACTGGCGGTAGGCGCGCTCGAGCTCGCCGTTGGCGCCCGGGATGTCGGCGAGCAGCAGCGAGGTGGCTTCGATCAGCACCGACTTGCGCGCGGGATGCGGCTGCGACACGATCGCGGCGCTCGCGAGCAGGCTGTCGGAAAACGCCTCGCGCACGGCGGCGGCCTGCGGCGTCTTCGGCTGCGCGAAGTAGCGCGTGTTGAGCGCGATGAGCTGCACCTCTGTCCCGACCTTGCGGAACGCGACGAGGTGGCTTTCGTCCATCAGGCCGCCGAAGAAGCCGTTCTCGCCGATGCCGGAGCTCAGGTTGACGGAGAAGAAGTACGGCACGTCGAACTGCTCCGGCGCGATTTCCAGCCAGGTCTTTTCGTCCTTCTGCCAGACGTGGAACAGGCCGGGTATTTCCTTCGCGTCCTTGATGACGTCGGCGAACGGTTTCGGCTGGCCCTGGGTGACGACGGCGGCGGCCGCCGCCGCCGCTGCGGCCGCGGCGGGCGCAGTGGCCGGGGCCGGGTTCGTCGCCGTTCCACTCGCCGCTTGCGCGGCCGCGAGGCCGACATTGGCGGCATCCGTGGCACGCGCTCGCGCTGGATGACAGGCCCGCGGGGCCGGTGGCGCACCCGGTCAGCAGGAGAGCGCCGGCAAAGAGGGCCGACACGGTGCCCATCAGCAGGGAACGGGAGGGAGGAAGCAGCGACATCGTCCACCTCGATGAAAATGGCGGCCGTCGCCGGCCGGCGTCGACGGCGCTCCGGTCGCATCGCGTCCGGCCGGCGTTGGCGCGGCACCGGGTCATCATGGCCTGGCCCGTTGGGGAGGCGCGGCAAGCTCGCCACGCAGCGAATGCGGCAGCGCCGCGGTGATCGTGACGTCGACGTAGGTGCCGACGAGGGCCGGATCGCCGGCGAAATTGACGACGCGATTGTTGTCGGTGCGGGCGGCGAGCTCGCGTCGGTCCTTGACCGCGCGGCCGGTCACGAGCACCCGCTGCCGGGTGCCGGTCATCGCTGCGCTGTACGTCCGGTACTGGCCATCGAGCAGCGTCTGCAGCCGGGCGAGCCGCGCCTGCTGGATGGCGGCGGGCACCGGGTCGGCGAAGTCGGCGGCCGGCGTCCCGGGACGGGCGCTGTAGGCGAAGCTGAACGCGCCGTCGAACTGCACGTCCTCGACGAGCGCCACCGTCGCATCGAAGTCGGCATCGGTCTCGCCCGGAAAGCCGATGATGAAATCGGAGGTGAGCGAGAGCCCGGGACGCACGGCGCGCAGCCGCCGCGCGATCGACTTGTACTCGAGCGCCGTGTAGCCGCGCTTCATCGCGGCCAGCACGCGGTCGGAACCGGACTGCACGGGCAGATGGAGGTGCGAAACGAGCTTGCCGACCTTGCCGTACAAGGCGATCAGCCGCGCCGACATTTCCTTCGGATGCGACGTCGTATAGCGGATGCGCTCGATCCCGGAAAACTCGGCGATCGTCTCGACCAACTCCGCGAAATCGGCGACCGCGTCGTTGCCCGGCAGGGGGCCGCGATACGCGTTGACGTTCTGGCCGAGCAGCGTGATTTCGCGCACGCCCTGGTCGGCGAGATCGGCGATCTCCGTCAACACGTCGTCGAACGGCCGCGACACTTCCTCGCCGCGGGTGAACGGCACCACGCAGAAGGTGCAGTACTTGCTGCAGCCCTCCATGATCGACACGAACGCCGACGCCCCATCCATGCGCGGCGGCGGGAGATGGTCGAATTTCTCGATCTCGGGGAAGCGGATGTCGACCTGCGGTGTGCCGGTCGCGCGGCGGTCGCGGATCAGCTGCGGCAGGCGGTGCAGCGTCTGCGGTCCGAACACGACGTCCACGTACGGCGCGCGACGGACGATCGCCGCGCCCTCCTGGCTCGCGACGCAGCCGCCGACGCCGATGATGAGGTCCGGCCGCGCCCGCTTCAATTCGCGCACCCGGCCGAGATCGTGGAACACGCGCTCCTGCGCCTTTTCGCGCACCGAGCACGTGTTGAACAGGATGACGTCGGCGTCTTCGGGACGTTCGGTCAGGGCGAGGCCATCGGAGGCGGCGAGCACGTCGGCCATCTTGGCCGAGTCGTACTCATTCATCTGGCAGCCGAACGTGCGGATATAGAGCTTTTGCGTCACATGCGCGCCCCGGGGCCGGTGGTCATCCGGGGGGGACGGAAAGTGCTGAAAGGGGCGCGCATTATAGCAGGACGCGGGTTGTGCAAACAGCATCGCCGTGCGCTCGAATGACCCCCCAACCCGCTCGGGATTGGGGGTAAAATCCGCTCCGCAGGTGTCCGCCGCGAATTCCTCGTGGCGGGTGAAACGGGAATGCGGTGCCGCGCGAATGCCGTTCGCGCCAACCCGCGGCTGCCCCCGCAACGGTAGGCCAGTGCGGGTCGCCCCATTGCCACTGTCGCACGCGACGGGAAGGCGGGCGATCAAATCTGGCGAGCCCGGAGACCGGCCTGTGCCCGGCACGTGACGCGCTGCGCTTCGCGCCACCGTCCGGGACGAGGTGCAACGCTGCCCAGGGCAGGCGTTGCCGCTCGCCACCACCGCGCGGGGCTGCACGGTGCCGCGGAGACTTGCGATGTTCCTCTGCTCCCGACGGCCAGCCGCCCGTTTGCCGGTCGTGCCGTGCCTGCGTCAATCCTTCCGTCGTTGCACCCTGCCGTTCCTCGCTTGCGCGGTGGTCGCCGCCAGCGACCCGGCCGCGTCCCAAACCGCCGCGCCAGGACCGACGCGTCTCGAGCCGATCGCGGTCACCGCGTCGCGGCAATCGCAACCGATCGCCGACGTGCTCGCCGACCTCACGGTCATCGGGCCCGAAGAGATCGCCCGCGCCGGCGTGATGAGCCTCACCGAGCTTCTGCAGCGGCAGCCGGGTGTGGAGATCGTGCAAAACGGCGGCCCCGGGTCGGTCTCCGGCGTGTTCCTGCGTGGCGCAAACCGCGGCCAGACGCTGGTCCTCATCGATGGCGTGCGCATGTCGTCGTCGAGCGCGGGGGCGACCACGCTCGAGGCGATTCCACTCGACCAGATCGAACGGATCGAAGTGCTGCGCGGACCCGCCTCCAGCCTCTACGGCGCCGACGCCATCGGTGGCGTCATCCAGGTGTTCACGCGCCAGGGCGGCGGCGCGGTGTCCGGCAATGCGAGCGCGGGCTACGGCACGTTCAACACGTGGGACGTCAAGGGCGGCGTCGGGGGCAGCGCGGGGCCGGTCACGTTCGCGGTGCAGGCCGCAGCGAAGGAGAGCAACGGCTTCAATGCGTTCACCAACCCGGCCAACGTCTTCGTCTACAACCCCGATCACCGACGGCTACAGCAACCAGAGCGTGTCGGCGAACGTCGGCGTCACGTTCGCGCCCGGCCAGGAAGCGCGGGCGCAGTATTTCCGCAGCCGGTTGAACAACCAGTTCGACGGCAGCGCGAATTTCGACGACCGCACGATCACGACGGCCGAGATGTGGCAAGTGCAAAGCCGCAACCGGCTCGCGAGCTTCTGGGTCTCGCAGCTCTCGGCGGCGCAGGGCACCGACGACAGCCAGACGCAGATGGCGGATGGCACCTCGCCGTTCAAGACCACGCAGCGCCAGTACACGTGGCAGAACGAGTTCGCGCTGCCGCTGGGCGCGCTGACGGCCGGCTACGAGCGGCGCGAGGAGCGCCTGGCGACCGACCTCGCGTTCGCGACCACGTCGCGCGACACCGATTCGGTGTTCGGCCTCTATCAGCTGCGCGTCGATGCCCAGGCGGTGCAGGCCAACCTGCGCCACGACGAGTCGAGCCAATACGGCGGGCAGACGACCGGCGCGATCGCGTACAGCTACCGTCCCTCGCCGTCGTGGCGGCTCACCGCCGGCTACAGCACCGGCTTCAAGGCGCCGTCGTTCAACGATCTCTACTTCCCGAACTTCTCCAATCCGAATCTTGCGCCGGAGACCTCGCGCAACGTCGAAGGCGGCGTCTACTGGAACGGTGCCGTGGCGGGAGCGGCCGTCGAAGCCCGGGTAATCGGTTATCGCAACCGGATCAGCCAGCTGATCGTGTTCCAGTGCGACGCCGACTTCAGATATGCGCGCCGCAGAACGTGGACCGCGCCACGCTCGACGGCGTCACGCTCGGTGTCGACGTGCGCACCCTCGATGGCGTCACGGTTGCGGCCTCGCTCGACGTGCAATCGCCGGAGAACGATCTCACCGGCAAACTGCTGCCGCGGCGCGCGCGGCAGCACGGCGCGCTGGCCGTCGGCTACCCGCTTGGGCCCGTGCGCGTTGGCCTCGAGGTCGTCGCCTCGTCGCTGCGCTACGACGATCCGGATAATCTCGTGACAATGGGCGGGTACGCGATCGTGAACCTCACCGCCGAGTGGGTGCTCGGGCGGGGCGTGGCGCTGTTCGCGCGGGCCAACAACGTGCTCGACAAGAACTACGAGCTTGCGGCCGGGTTCGCGACCGGAGGCGCCAACGTGTTCGCGGGCGTGCGGGCGCAATTCCCATGACGCGTGGCTGTGCGGCGCGCCGCCTGCTGCCGGCCGCGCTGGCCGGATGGATGCTTGCCGCGCCCATTGCCGCGGCGGCCGCCGTGCAGGCGACCGACGACACTGGGGTGACGGTGACGCTGAGGGCGCCCGCGCGGCGCATCGTCAGCCTCGCGCCGCATGCGACCGAGCTGTTGTTCGCGGCCGGCGGCGGCGACCGGGTGATCGGCGTCAGCGAGACGTCCGACTGGCCAGCCGCGGCGCGCGCGCTGCCGCGCGTCGGCGACGCCCGGGCGATCGATCTCGAGCGGATCGTCGCCCTCGATCCCGATCTCATCGTCACCTGGCCGTACACGGCGCCCGACCAGGTCGAGCGCCTGCGCGCGCGCGGCATCCCGGTGTTCATGACCGATCCGAAAACGATCGAGGGTATCGCCGCCGACCTCGAGCGGATCGCAGCGCTGCTGGGCACGGAGGCGCAGACGAAGGAGATCGCGGTGGCGATGCGCAAGCGTGTCGCCGAGCGCCGGATCGCCAACGCGCGCACGCGAAAGCTGTCGGTGTTCTACGAAATCTGGCCGTCGCCGCTGTTCACGATCGGCGGCGCGCATCTCATTTCGCAGGCGATCGAGGCGTGCGGCGGCAGCAACGTATTCGCGGCGCTCACGCTGCCCGCCCCCACGGTCAGCGTCGAGGCGGTGCTGGCGGCGAAGCCCGAGGCGATCATCGCCGCGGCGGACGACGGCCTGCGCCCCGATTGGCTCGAACAGTGGCGGCGCTGGCCGGCGCTGCCGGCCGTGGCGCAGGGCAATCTGCTGGTCGTCGACGGCAATCTGCTGCATCGTCCCGGCCCGCGCTTCATCGACGGTGTCCTGCAACTGTGCGGCGTGCTCGACGCGGCGCGGCAACGCGGCGGCGTCTCGTCCGCGGCGAAACGCTGACCGAACCCCTACGCCGGCACGAACGTGCGCGCGCTGCCCTCGCCCAGCGCCAGCAACCGATGGCCGAACAGCGTCGACAGCGCGTCGGCGGTGAGGATCGCGCTGGCCGGGCCCGCGGTCGCGCGGCCGCCGCCGAGCGCGACCGCGTGGTCGGCGTAGCGCAACGCGAGATGGAGGTCGTGCAGCACCATGACGACGGCCTTGCCGTGGTCATGCGCAAGGCGCGCGACCACGTCGAGCGCGGCGATCTGGTGGACGAGGTCGAGATGCGACGACGGCTCGTCGAGCAGGATGAGGTCGGGGTCCTGCGCCAGGACGGCCGCCAGCGCGACCCGGCGCCGCTCGCCGCCGGAGAGTGAATCCACCTGCCGCGCGTCGAAGCCGGCGAGGCCGACGTCGGCGAGCGCGCGCCGCGCGCGTTCGACGTCGGTGTCGGTCTCCCACTGCCAGCGGCCGAGATGCGGGTGCCGGCCGACCAGCACGGTTTCGAGCACGGTCGCCGGAAAGTAATCCACGCTGTCCTGCGGCAGCCAGCCGCGGCGCCGTGCACGTTCACGCGGTCCGAGCGTCGACAGCGGCCTGCCTTCATATGCGATCTCGCCGGCGGCGGGGGCGTGCAATCCGGCGAGGGCGGCGAGCAGCGTCGTCTTGCCGGCGCCGTTCGGCCCGACGATCGCCCAGCATTCGCCCGGATGGACGTCGAAAGCGAGACCGGTGCACAGCGTGCGTCCCGGCACGGCCAGCGAAAGACCACGTCCGGAAAGGCGCGGAGGCGACGCGCTCATTGTGGACTCGCGCGGCGCGCCCCCTTGGCGCTGCGCGCGCGAGGTTCGCGCTGGGCGGCCGGCGCGCTACGGGTGCCCCTGGCGCTGCGCGCCTTCCCCCGAGGGGGAGCAATTCGCGCTTGGGGCGGCCCGGCGCGCTTACGGGTGCCCCCTTGGCGCTGCGCGCCTTCCCCCAGGGGGAGCAATTCGCGCTTGGGGCGGCCCGGCGCGCTCATGGCCGCCCGCGCCCGAGCAGGTAGAGGAAGACCGGCACGCCGATCAGCGCAGTAATCACGCCGACCGGAAGCTGGATCGGCGCGGCGATGCTGCGGGCCAGCGTGTCGGCAAGCGTGAGCAGCGTTCCGCCCGCGAGCGCCGACGCCGGCAACAGCAGGCGCTGGTCGTTGCCGAGCACAAGGCGCAGCGCGTGCGGCACCACCAGCCCGACGAAGCCCACGCTGCCGGCGGTGGTGACGGCGGCGGCGGTGGTGAGCGCGGCGAGCGCATACAGCAGGAACGTCACGCGCGGCACGGACACGCCCAGCGCGGCGGCGCCGGCCTCGCCGCGCGAAAGCACGTTGAGGTCGCGTGCGAAAGGCAGCGCGATGGCGACGGCGGCACCGAGCGTCAGCAATGCCGGCCACACGTGCGTGGCCGCCGACAGGTCACCGATCAGCCAGAACAGCATGCCCTTGACTTGCGCGTCCGGCGCGAGGGTCAGCATCAGCGCGATCAGCGCCCCCCACCCGGCGGCGACGACGACGCCGGTCAACAGCAGGCGCGTGGCGGTCCACGCCGCGCGGTCGCCGCCGCGCCGCGCCAGGCCGAACACGAGCACGGTCGAGACGAACGCGCCGGCGAAAGCGGCCGGCGCTGCGATCACGGTGAAGCCCGCGAGCATGGCGGCCAGCGCACCGACGGCGGCGCCCCCGGAGATGCCCAGCACGTACGGATCGGCCAGAGGATTGCGCAGCAACACCTGCATCATCGCTCCGGCCAGCGCGAGCAGGCCGCCCGCGGCAAACGCCGCGAGCGCGCGCGGCAGGCGCAGGTCGCGGACGATCGCCGCCCCGGTGTCGGCGCCGCCCGCGAGCCCGCGCCCGATGGCGGCGACGTCGACCGCGACGCTGCCGACCGCGAGCGCGAGCGCGAGCGCGAGGATCGCCGCGAGCCCGAGGCCGGACAGCACCGCGAGCGTCCTGCCGGCGGTGGGCCGGACCGAGGCGACGACGGGCATCAGGGGAGGTGCGTGGACCACTCGCGGCAAGCCATGGGGAGCGCTGATTATAAAGGGGGTACGCGCGCGCCGCCCGGACGCCTATAATTCACCTCCCGCGCATGGAGCGCCCCGAGGTGCTGCGGCAGCGATCATGAGCAAGGCCTTCACCAGGGAAGACGACGTCCCGGACGACGGCGGAGAGGAGCCTGTCTCGCCGCTGCCGGCCGGCACGCGCAACTACATGACACCGGGCGGATTCGCGCGCCTGTCCGCCGAGCTCGAGCGTCTCGTCAAGAAGGAGCGGCCCGAGCTGGTGGCGATCGTGTCCTGGGCCGCCTCGAACGGCGATCGCTCGGAGAATGGCGACTACATCTATGGCAAGAAGCGGCTGCGTGAGATCGACCGGCGCGTGCGCTTCCTGTTAAAACGCCTCGACGTGGCCGAGGTCGTCGATCCGCTGGTGCGCCGTGACGACGACAGCGCCGATCAGGTATTTTTCGGCGCCACGATCACCGTTGCCGATCGGCGCGGCATTGATCGCACCGTCAGCATCGTCGGCGTCGACGAAATCGACCCGACGCGCGGCTACATCAGCTGGGTGTCGCCGATGGCGCGCGCGTTGCTCAAGGCGCGCGAAGGCGACACGGTGACGTTGCGCACGCCCGGCGGCGTCGAGGAGCTCGACGTCGTCGCCGTCCGCTACGAAGCGCTGGCCACCGCGGAGCCGCCCGCGACCGGTGCCGGTTGACGCGGCGCGCGCGCTCACCCTATAGTGTTTCGATGACCCAGGCCTCCGCCGGCGCGATGGATTCGACGATCGACCGCGAGCTTGCCGAGCTCGAGCGCCGGCTGGCCACGCTCGTCACGCACACGCGCGCGCTGCGCGCCGCGAACGACACCTTGCGCCGCGATCTCGCCGCGGCCTACGAAAGGAACCGCGCGCTCTCGGAGCGCGTCACCGCGGCCACCGAACGCGTCGACGCCCTGCTCGCGCGCCTGCGGGAATCCGCCGCATGACGGCCAAGACCGCCCCGGCGGGAGACCGCACGGTAACGCTCGACGTCGCGCTCCTCGGTCGCGATTACAAGGTCGCATGCAAGGAGTCCGAGCGCGCCGAATTGCAGGACGCCGTCACGTTTCTCGATCAGCGGATGCGCGAGATCCGGGACGGCGGCAAGGTGGCCGGCGCCGATCGCATCGCGGTGATGGCCGCGCTCAACATCGCCCATGAGCTGCTGCGCGCGCGGGCGCAGTCGGCCAGCGCGAAGGCCGCACCGGCAAGAACGCCCGCGATTGACGACACCGCCGCACGGCGTAGAATCGGCGCGATGCAATCCGCCATCGATGATGCGCTGGCCGGATTCGACAGACCGTCCTGAGCGCTCCGGCAATGACCGGGTGCGCCGGGCTTTAGTCAACGTTCCCTGCGGTGTTCGAGTCGTCCAGATACTCTTTGAACCAATGCTACTTAGCGCGGCTGCCGCGCCTTAATCGGGCTGGTGTGCGCTCCCATGCGGAAGCGCCTGAAGGCCCAGGCAGGCGGCCCTCTTGAACCGAGGTTCAAGATGACGGGCGGCACGGCACAGGCGGGGGACACCATTTCGGGCTACGAACAAGACCCGCGAATTCCAGACAGGCGCGGCGCCGGCGACGGTGCCGCGATTTTTTTGGCGCCGCGGCCGGCGGCTCAGTTGACGGCTTGCTCGCGGCTCGCGGCGCCAGGTTCGACGGCGCCGCTTGCGCCGCCGTTTCGCTGCAGAACCTCGACCGCGTGCGCATGGCCCTGGAGGACGATCTCATCGAACTTGTCCCACTCGAGCAGACCCACCCGGTCCAGAGGAGGATTGAAGTAGACATCGGTCAAGCGCCGGGCCTCGCTCTGTCGGGACATGCTGTACAGAATCGTGACGTTCAGCAGGTAGGACATCATCGACGGCAGGCGGAAACGACGCTTCTTGCGCGAACGGAAACGGTCGCGCAGCAACGCCCAGCTGCCAGGCACATCGGCAAACTCCAGGCGCTTCGTCTTGCGGAAATCGAGATCGACCCCGATCACCCGACCGATGCCGCGCCGATTCTGCATCACGTCGACGGGGAAATTGTTGAACGTGCCACCGTCGCACAGCAGGTCGCCGTCGGAGATGACGGGCGGCAGTGCCCCGGGAATCGCCACGCTCGCCAGCATGGAGCGCACGAGGTTGCCACGCCGGAGCACCTGCTCGCGCGCCTGCGAGTAGTTCGTGGCGACGCAGTAGTAGTTCTTCCACAGGTCCTCGACATCGGCATCGAATCCCAACAGATCCTGCACGCCACTCTGGAGAATGCGCCGCAAACGGCGGCCCTTGATCAGTGACAGCAACGGGAGAAAATTGAAATCGCCCGTCGGATTCACGCCGAAGGCACGGCGGGCGGCGTCCGTCACGACGTCGATGGGCCGGTCGCAGGCCACGCACATCGCCATCGCGGCGCCGATGCTCGTGCCGCCCACGCAGTCGATCTCGATCCCGTGCTCCTGCAGCGCCCGATAGATGCCAAGGTGCGCGAATCCGCGCGCCCCGCCACCGGCCAGCACCAGCCCGACGCCGGTGCGGCTCTGCATGCGGGCGAGCCGTGCCATGTCGCGCTCCAGCATGGGCCGGATATGAATGTGATCCGTGACCGGCCGGCGATCCAGCCACTTCCGCGTGCCGCGCGGGGAATGCACGCCGGCTGCGTGCAGCAGCACGATGATCTCGGCGGCTTCCGTATGCGCGGGACGCTGCATCAGGATCCGCTCTTCGATCGCGTGCAGCGCCGGCGGCTGCGCCGCGTCGGCCAGCAGCAGCAATTCATCGCAATGGCGGCTCACTTGCCGGGTCCACGGCGTCGGCCCGTCGTCGCCCAGCAGAAGGACGAAATCGTTCGCGGCCTCGATCTCCTCCAGTACCATCGCGATGCGGCGGCTCGCATCCGTGTCGTCGGGCTCGCTGCCGCCAATGCCGGCCCGTCGCAGCTCGTCGTCGACGACGGCCGCATCCACGATGCGCACGCGACCATGGCGACGCAAATGCCCGGCAAGACGATCGCCGAATTCCCGCTGCTCGACACCGGACGTGATCGGCAACAGCCCGATCATGACCGGTCGCTCGAGCACCGAACGGGAGCGCGTATTCCGCAGGTGCCCGATGATCTGGCGGGTCAGCGCGATCCCGAGCTGCGAGCTGCTGGCGAGCAGGAGGTTGAATTCGGACTTGGGCAGCCGTACCAGGACGGAGTTGCGAAGCGCCACCACCGTCGCCGCTCGCGGCTCGCCGGTGAACAGGCTCATTTCGCCGATGGAAGTGCCGCGCCCCATCTCCCGCACCATGCGCTGGGACCCGTCGTCGGCACGCACATAGGCGCGCAGCCTTCCGCTGATCGTCCAGTACATGGAGTCCCCGGGCTCGCCTTCGGTCATGAGCGTCGCCCCGCCCGCGATCTCCACCCACTCCAGCCGTTGGCGCAGCATTTCGAACACCGGAGGTTCGATCTCGCCCAGAAACGCGTGCAGGTGCCGCGCCACGAGCTCGTCCTGATAGCGTTGGCGTGCTGCGCTGGTGTCCATTGATCTCCTGGCAACGGTTAACAGGGAGGTACCATCCTGCCCCGCGGGATGTTACTTCATCCGGTAGCGCATCAGTAGACCCCGGATGAAGCGGCGCGCCGGATTCCGCGAGCGTGCGACGGAGTGCCACGCACGCTGCACCGAGGACTTGGCCACGGCTTCACGAAACGTGATCGTCCACGGCTTCGACTTCGGCACGCTTCGAGTCATAATGGCCGACGTTGCGTTTCCGGGGCTTTCCGTGCACCGCGCAGTGGCGACGATCCAGATTCATGCGCGTTGCCGCCTGCGGCGACGAAACCTTGATTTCTGGACGCTCGGGGACGGGTCATGCGTTACTGGCTGATGAAATCCGAGCCCGACGAGGTGTCGATCGACGACCTCGCCGCGGCGCCAAAGAAGACGGTCGCCTGGTTCGGCGTGCGCAACTACCAGTCGCGCAACTTCATGCGCGACGACATGCGCGTTGGCGATCGTCGTGCTCTTCTACCACTCGAGTTGCCCGGAACCGGGGATCGCCGGTATCGCCAAGGTGAGCCGCCTCGCGTATCCCGACGCCACGCAGTTCGACCCCAAGAGCAAGTACCACGACCCGAAGGCGACCCCGGCAGCGCCCCGCTGGTTCAACGTCGATGTGACGTTCGTCAAAAAGACGCGCCTCATCCCGCTCGCGGAATTGCGCGCGCACCGCGAGCTCGCGACGTTGCGGGTCCTGCAGCGCGGCAACCGGCTGTCGATCACGCCGGTGACACCGGCGGAGTTCGCGTACCTCGACAAGTTGCTTCGTACGCCGTAGGCCGGGTTGAGCCGCAGGCGAAACCCGGGCTACGCCGGGCACACGCCAGGAATGGTCCGCGTCCGGATCCTTCTATTTCTTGGCGTCTTTTGCCGCGTCCTGGATGCTCTGACCCGCCTTCTCGATCTGCTGTCCGGCGCTTTCGACCGACTTGTCGATCTCCTTGCCGGCGCGCTCCGCCGGGCCTTCCTTTTTCTCGCAGGCGGACAATCCCACCATCAGGACACTCATTGCCAACGCTGCACTGATGCCGCTGCGGATCTTTGTCATGCGATTCTCCTTCGTTTGCCCATCGCTTCAGTCGCCCAGCAGCTCGGCCACCGGCTGCAACTGCTCCACATGCTGCGACACTACTTTCACGATGACGATGATCGGAATGCTGAGCAGCATGCCCCAGATGCCCCAGAGCCAGCCCCAGAACAGCAGCGAGATGAACACGGCGGCCGCATTCATCTTGGCGATTCGCCCGGTCATCCAGGTCGTGACGAAGGTGCCGACGACCGTGGCGATCGCCAGCGATACGCCGGCAACCAGCAGCGCCATCGGGAACGAGTCGAACTGCATGAATGCGGCCATCCCGGTGGCGACGGCGGTGACGCCGGGACCGAGGTAAGGGATGACATGGAGCAATCCCGCGGCGACCGCCCAGGCTCCGGCATTCTCGAGGCCGATCCAGGCGAAGGCCGACCCAGACGAGCAAGCCGACCAGCACGTTGGTCACCAGCAGCATGAACAGGTATTTCTGGATGGAGTCGTTGATGTCATCCAGGATCTTCACGGTGATCTTCTTGCTCGACAGCGACGGCCCGGTCAGCCGCACCAGCTTGCGCTTGAAGGTGTCGCCGCCCACCAGCAGAAAGAACGCCAGGAACAACACCATGATCGCCTGACCCAGCGGCGCCCACGCGCCCCCTTGGAGCCCACCCAGAGATAGTCGCCGAGCTTGAACGTGGGCTGGTCGATCACGACGTGCGTGGCGGGCTGCTTGGGGACGGACGATCCGCCGGCCGCCTGCGTGGTCGCCTTCTCCACCTGCGGTCGCGGCGCTTTGCATTTTCTGCATGGTGCCGAGCTGGCTGGTCCGCAGCCGGGCCAGCCCGGCGGAGAACTTGCTCGCGGCCTCGGGCAACTGCTCGACGATCGTCTGCATCTGCCCGCGCAGCGAGTAGGCGCCGAGCGCGAGCGCGCCGATGACGCCCAGCATCACGATGAGCGACGCCACCACGCGCGGAATCCTGATCCGCTCCAGCCACACCACGAGGGGATTCAGCGTGTACGCAATGAGGATTCCGACCAGCAGCGAGATGACGAACGCCTGCGCCCATTCCAGCGCGAATACCACCGCGATCACGGCCAGGATCGCGAGCGCCAGGCCGCGCGCATCCACGGGCATGCGGACGACCGGAATGACCGGCTCCGCCGCCGCCGGGGCAGCATGCTGATGATCTGTCGGAGGACACGAGCTCGGGCTTCACGATGCGATGCTTACGGATTGGTTACGTCGCGCGGGCGGGCGGTCGCGCTGCGGCGCAGGATTTCCGCCCTGATTTCGCCGAACTGCTTCTGCGTTTCCGCCTCGATCAACGCCGGGCCGATAATCGGGGGAACCCATATGTTCGGCGTGTAGCGGCCGCTGTTGACAATGTGGACCCGCGCGGCAACCCCCACGATTCGAGTGACAAAATCGGAGGCTTTCAGGTCGCCGCTGATCATTCGCGAGCGGATCTCCCGGTACGGCACCAGCTCGATCTCGCGGACGTTGTCGAAGGTCAGCGTCAGGGGGCCGCGCGACGCCTTCCCCTTCTGGTGCACGCGCAGCACGTTGTCGCTGCGATCGGTTACGCCGCTGTACTCGAGATTCGAAATGAATTGTGCCATGTGATCGTAGTCGGTAAGAACTTCCCACGCCACCGACCCAGGCGCGTCCACCGGACAATCGACCTCCACCGCAATATTCTGTCCTTCTTTCCGGACATTGACCACGATGTCTTGATCCGTGTTGAACGGCCAGGCGGGGACCGGCAGGACAGCCACCAGAAACGCGGCCAGCGCTCTTGCTCCGATCCCCTTGGGATAAGTCCGCCGGCGCTTCGTCACGTTGCCGTCCGCCGACAATCCCGCATGGAAGGTTGTGCCGATTCCATAGGGCAGAGGCGAGGCCCCCATTCAAAGCAGCTCGTCGAGCGGCAGCAACGCCAGCATGTCGACTTCCAGTCGCTGCCAGAACGTCGTCGCCGGCTCCTGGCGGAAGTCCACCGGCTTCCCGTCCTCCAGCGTGTGCCACACCAGGGGGCGGCGCGCGGGCCCGTCGGCCTCACCCAGCATCAGCACGTAACTGTTGACCGGTTGCGCGATGTCCGCGAAGCGAAGGGCGATCTGGCGCGCAAGCTCGGGGCTGTCGATGATCAATCCGATTTCCGTATTGAAGTGCAAGGACCGCTGATCGAGGTTCATCGAACCGATGAAGACGCGTTGCCGATCGAACACGAACACCTTGGCATGCAACGCATACAGTCCCGAGCTCGGCGATTTCAACTGGTTGCCATGCTCCGCCGGCGCACCGGGCACCGGCCTCACTTCGTACAGCTCGACCCCCATTTCCAGCAGCGGCACACGGTATGCCTGATACCCCGAGTGCACGATGCGCATGTCGGTCGACGCGAGCGAATTGGTCAGTATCCGCACCTGGACATTGCGCTCGCGCAGTCCCGCGAAGAATTTCATTCCCGCGGGCCCCGGCACCAGATACGGCGACACGATGATCAACTCCGATTGGACCTGCTTCGCCACCTCGCCGAGGCGCTGCCGCAGTAGCCGGCCGCCCTGCACGCCGTCCTGGACCTTCGCCTTTTCGGGGCTGTCGTAGATGAGCTCCGCCGTCGCCCACACGAGCGACGATTGCCCGCCGAGCATCGCCGCCAGCGGCTCGCCAGCAGCCAGCGTACGCATGTAGGGGGCATCGGCTGGCGATCATCCGGTCGCGATGCGCGGCGAGAGCGCCGCGATAGTCGCTCAAGTCCTGTGCGGAAGGCTCGCCGCCCGCAAGCGCCTCGATGGGGATCGCCATCGGGCTGTTCCAGAAGGCGTCGAAACTGTTGGAGACCTGGTTGACGATCGGGCCGGCCGCGATGATGTCGTAATCCGCGAAGTCGACGTCGCGACCTCCCTGGAAGTATTCGTCGCCGACGTTGCGGCCGCCGACGATGCCGATTTCGTTGTCGACGACAATGAGCTTGTTGTGCATCCGATAGTTGAGCCGGGAGCCGTCGCCCACGTACTCGGCGGCATGAAGGAATCCGACGGTCCCGCGGTAGGCAAACGGGTTGAATAGTCGCAACGCGACATTCGGGTACCCGGCGAGCGTCCTGATCTGCGCGTCGCGACCGAAGGAGCCGGCGTCGTCGAGCAGCACGCGAACCCGCACGCCGCGGTCGGCGGCCTTCAGCAGCGCCTCGATCAGCAATTTGCCCGTGTCGTCGCTTTGAATGAGGAAGTACTCGACGTCCAGCGTTCGCGCCGCGGCCTCCGCCATTTCCATCCGCAGCAGGAAACTGTCGATGCCGACCGGAAGCAGCTTGAACCCGGACGTTCCCGGGTGCAGGGCCTTTGCGCTCGCCAATTGCTGGCCGATGCGGGTCTGTTCCGGGCGTGCGAGGGCGGCCGACGGCGTCTTCGGGAAATCCGAACCGGGCGGCAGTGACGCACATCCTGCCAGGAGCGATAGCAGGCCAATTCCGAGCTGGGAGCGCAACGTCATCTGAGATGCAAGCCTCCGGCGCCGAACAATCCGAGGAGCCCGATCGGGATCAGATAAATGGCGACGATATAGTTCAGCAATCGCGGCACGGCCAGGATCAGTATCCCGGCGATCAGCGAGACGAGTGGTGCGAGACTCGTGGTTACGTTCATCGCCGGATCCCATGTCGGGGGCGTTACATCTTCTGCTGCACTTCCTTGGCCTCGCCTTGAACCTTCTGGCCGCCGCGCTCGATATCCTTTCCCGCGCCGGCGACGGTGTTGCACCCCGCTATCGCGCCCAGCGAACCGACAAATCCCAGCAGCATCAGTACCGTCAGAACCTTCCTTGCCATGATCGATCTCCTCATCAATGGTCGATAGTGGAAGCCCACTGCGGCGAACGATGCGCTTGCGCGTGCGCGCCGTCTGTGCGCTGGCGTACACGGGGCGTCGGGACAATCCGGCTCAGCGGCAGAATTGCGCGCACAATGGCACTGTCTGCAAGACACGATCGGGCGGCGGGTGCACGGCCAGGACGCGCAGGCCCGATCCGGGCGGCGACACCCTCGCGGAAGGCAAAGGGGATGGCTAACCTGTCGGACACTTCATGGATCGCCCGGTTCGGGGCGATGTGGCGCCTGGGAACGGCGCTCCTTGCCGCGTCCGTCGCGTACCTAGTTCAGCCCGACACCATCTCGTGGCACACGCGCCTCGTCGCGAGCTGGGATCTCGGCACGCTGACCTATCTCGGTTTCGCGTGGGCGCTGATCGCGCGGGCGGACCCGCGCGTGACCCGCGATCACGCCTTGAGCCAGGACCAGAGCGGCTTCTTCATCTTCCTGTTCGTGGTGGGCGCGGCGTGCGCCAGCATCGTCGCCATCGGGTTCGTCGTCGGCACCATCCACGAGCTGCCGTTCTGGGCGCGCGCCTGGCATCTGACGCTGACCATCGTCGCGCTGGTCTCGTCGTGGCTGCTGATCCAGACGGTATTCGCGTTCCACTATGCCCACCGCTACTATGCCGGCCCGCACGGCGAGCCGGCGCCCGTCGCGCCGCTGCTTTTTCCGGGCAACCGCGAGCCCGACTACCTGGATTTCGCGTATTACGCGTTCGTCGTCGGCATGACGTCGCAGGTGTCCGATGTGGCGGTGGCCTCGCGCACCATGCGGCGGCTGACGCTGATCCACGGCGTCCTCGCCTTCCTGTTCAACATCGCCGTACTCGCGCTCAGCATCAACATCATCGGCGGCGTGATCTGACGGCGATTGCCGGGCCGTGGCGCGGGCTCACCGCGCATCGACCATCGGTGTCAGTCCGTCCGCGAAAGCCCTGTGCCCGGCGCGCGGCGCAAGGCCGCCGCCTCGGGGCGGCCGTAACCAGGACCTGCAGCGCGAGTCCGAGCACGAGGACGGCGGGCGCCACGAAGATCAGAAGGGCCTGCCAGGCGCTCGACGCGGCGTCGGTCGCCGCAAAGGTGGCGACCACGATCGCGAGGCCGATCAAGAGGCCGGCGACGAGACTGCCGGATTGCCGAAATCGTGTCGTGGGATTCGTCATCTTGCACTCCTGTTGGATTGATGATGACGACAAAGGGCAAGCCTGTCGGTGCGACAACGCACGCTGCGGCCTGCGTGCGACGGCGCACAGACTGTGGTTGGGCTGCGGGCTACGCTGGTCGAAAGCATCACGCAAACCACCCGAGCGCAGGCGCCCCATGTCGTTGTCCGCCAAAGTCTTTCTTCTGGTCGCACTGTTCGCCCTGGGATGGGGAACGGACACCCGCGCCGCGCAGCGCACGGTTTGCACCATCACGGTCAATTCGGCCAACGAAAAGGAGATGCTTCGGCAGCGACTGCCCGAAGATCAGTATCGGTTCGTCGAGTTGGTGGAGCGGGGCCGTCCCGACTGGCTGGCTTCGGCGTGCCGGCAGGGCATTCAATGCGATCTGCTCGTCATCTCCGGCCATTTCGATGGCAGCACCGAGTTCTATTCGGATCAGGTGGCTGCCAGCGAGTTTCTGCCGGTGGCCGAGATGGAGCGCGCCTCGTGCAGCGAATCCTGCCCCGGATTGTTCTCGCATTTGAAGGAGGTCTATCTTTTCGGCTGCAACACGCTGAATGCGGAGCCGGTCAAGAGCCTCTCGCCCGAGGTCGGGCGCAGCCTGGTCCGCGCCGGGCACTCGCAGGCCGACGCCGACCGCCTTGCGCGCACGCTGGGTCAGCGCCACGGCGAGAGCAGCCGCGATCGCATGCGTCGCATCTTCATGAACGTGCCGGTCATCTATGGCTTTTCATCGGTCGCGCCGCTGGGACCCGCCGCGGCGACGCTGCTCGGCCGCTACCTGCAATCGTCATCGATTGCCGAGGTCGGCAGCGGTCGCGCGAGTCCCAGGCTCCTCGGCCACTTCGCCACCGAGTCGATGATCGCCGTCAGTGGCTTGACCGAATCGGATCCGCGCGCCGTCTACCGGCATGAGGCCTGTCAATTCGTCGACGACCGGCTGGCGCCCGCGGAGAAGCTCGACTTCATCCACGGCCTTCTGCGCCGCGACATGGCGGATGTCCGCATGTTCCTCGAGCGTATCGAAGGGATGTTCGCGGCGCTGTCCGACAGCGAGCGGCAAACCCCATCTTTTGCGCAGGCGCTGGACGACATCGCGCACGACGCCGCCGCGCGCGAGCGCTATATGCGTCTCGCCGACGACGCCGACCAACCGCAGGTTCGCGCCCGCATGATCCGGCTCGCGGGCGCGCTGGGCTGGCTGTCGGCGGCAGAAGAGCGCGCCGAGCTCGGGCGCATGATCGGCGACCTCGTCGCACGAAATGCCGTCGGCGCCAGCGAAGTCGACCTCATTTGCTCGCTGAACGGGGACCAGGCGTTGGACCCGGAACGCGATCGGCTGCCGCTGTCGCGGTCACCAGCCGGCGCGGTGGGCCACGCTGCGGTCGTGGCATGCCTGGGCAGCGCGGAGGGCCGCGCCCGGGTTCTGCAGGCGCTGGCCAGTCCCGACGAGGCCGAAGTCGCCATCGCCGAGGCCTATCTGGGGCATCGGCCGATCACCGACGTCGGCGAGCTTCGCGTCGTGGTGAGCGCGATCACGCGCATGACCGGATCGGGCGCGCAGGTCCGCGCGCTCAACACCCTGGCGCGCCATCGCCTGAACGATCGCCAGAGCCTGGACGACCTCGCGCGCCTTTTCCCCGCGGCCGAGTCCGTCGATGTGCAGCGGGCCATCGCCGCGGTCTTCATTCGCGCCGAGTACCAATTGCTGCCCAAGCCTGAATTTGTTCGCGTGCTGAGCCAATCTCGACTCAAGTCGCGGGACGGTGGCGACATCATCGACATCCTCATTCGCCGGCTGCAGGCTTCCTGATGGGGACGCACGACAAAACGCCGGGACGCCATCGCGCCCCGGCGTTCCGGAGGTCCTGCCCCAACTACTGCGGATGCCGCGGCGGGACCGGCCGACAGGCAATCGAACTCACGGCGACGCCGGGGCCATCGCGAGCGGCGCCAGGTTGCCGCCTTCGTTCTCCCACGACTTGAGTGCCGTCTTGTGATCCAGATCGTGCGCGGTCCGCCGCTGCCGGCGACGCGACGTGGATGCGACGGCCGCGCCGGCCGCGGCGCTTGCCGCAACGGCGAGCAGGAAGAACCAGCGTTTATCGATGTTCATTGAGGGCTCACCTGTTCGTTTGTTTCCGGGCCGCGCGGTTCGCGGCCGTGACGCCAAGGTTAGACGGCGGGGCGAGCGAGGTCGGTGCGCTGGCGCACGTACGTGCAGCGGAATGGCAGTCCCGCAGCCCTCCGCCAATTACACTACGGTACCGTTGCGTTGCGTTAACGCGCGTGTTAGCCTGATCGAAGCGGATCGCAATGACTGCGCTTCGCCGCTCGAGGAGAAAGCCATGATGACGAACAAGGCCGCGACGGTTGGCGGCGTTCTCGCACTAGCGCTCGCGATCGCGCCGATCTCCTCTGCCTTCGCCGGCGACCGGCACCACGGCGGATACGGTCACGGTGGTGGCCATGGCGGATACGGATATGGCATGGATATGGTTATGGCTTCAACCCGGTCGTCGGTTTCGCGACCGCGTTGGTCGGGGTTGCCGCGGCCATCGTCACCGCGCCGATCGCGATCCTTGCCGCGGCAGCCCGCGCGCCCTATTACTACGGGCCAGGGCCGGGTTATTCCGCCGCACCCGCCTACGACGCGCCGCCCGTGGCGCAAGGCAATTATGGCGCGCCCGCTGCACCGGCCTATTACGGCCCACCGGTAGCGGCTCCCGCGTATTACGCCCCGCCCCCCGTGACGTATTACAGCCCACCGCCGGTTACCTATTACCGCCCGCCCGTCACACCGTATTACGGAGCGCCCGCGCCCGTGTATTACGCGCCGCCGCAGGGCCGTAAGCGCTACTTATGGGGCCTACTACGGTTCTCCGGGCCGCGGCTATTACGCTCCTCAGGGCCGCGCCTACTACGCTCCCCAGGCGAGCGGCCGCGACGACGGCTACTACAACGGGAACCCCGGCACCGACGGTTCGCCTCCGGGGCCTTACTACCCCCGATAGCGGCATCGCCGGATGAAGCGTTCGCCAGCGAGCGCTGCGCTTCCGCGACCGCGCCGGAAAGCACCGGCTTCTGACATTTCCGCCCCGGCCTCCCGTCGCGGCGGCCGTCCGTCGCGAAGCGAAGCCGAGCGACTCGGCGAACGAATTCTCGATGCCGCCACGGCGTTGTTTTTCACCGCCGGCTATGGTGCCACCACGATCGAGGCCGTGGCCAAGCGGGCGCGGATATCGAAGCGGACGTTCTACCACCGCTTCGACGACAAGTCGGCGCTGTTCAGCGCCGTGGTCCATCGCACCATCGACCGTCTGCGTCCGGCCCCGGACGTGCCGCTGCTCGACGGCGCGGGCCTGCCGGAGATCCTGCACCGGCTGGCCGGACTGATCCTGAGCGCCGCGCTTTCCCCTCCGGCCATCGCCTTGCACCGGTTGATCGTCGCGGAGTCGGCCCGATTCCCGAAGCTCGCCGCCGTCGTCACCGAACAGGGCGGCACCGACGAAGCCGTCGCGCTGATCGCCGGCGTGCTGGAGCGCGAAGCGCGCGCGGGCCGCCTCACGCTCGATGCCCCGGTCTTTGCCGCGCGCCAATTCCTGCACATGGTGATCTCGTGGCCGCAAAGTCGCGCGCTGGGACTCGGCAAGCCGATGACGCCGGCCGAGCTCGACGCGTGGGCAGGCAACGTCGTCAACCTGTTTCTCAATGGCGCTCGGCGATGGCTGCCCGCGACGTGATATCTCCATCAGCAGGCCGCGTCCGATCCTGCGGTCCCGCCGCGTGCACGTCGACGTGGACCTGGTGCGCGGCGCGATCGTCGACGAGCGGTACCGAACCCTCGGGTTGCACGCGGCCATCCACCGTTACGCTGATCGGCCGGATTTCTGCGCCGGCATCGGCGAGCGTCTGCCGGATGGCGATGTCGTAGACGGTCTCGCGGTACCGGTAGCGCATCGTGAACGTCGTCCAATCCGCGGGCAGGCACGGCGTGAAGCGGAGACGATCCCGGTCGAGCGCGATTCCGAGCAGGGATTCGACGATGAGCCGGTACATCCATCCGGCCGAGCCCGTGTACCAGCTCCATCCGCCGCGGCCGGTATGCGGCGCCAACGCGTAGACATCGGCGGCGATCACATACGGCTCGACCTTGTAGGTCGCCATGCCTTCCGGCGTTCGCGCATGGTTCACCGGGTTGATCATCGTCGTGAGCTCCCACGCCCGTTCGCGATCACCCATGGCCGCGAACGCCATCGCCGCCCAGATCGCAGCATGCGTGTACTGGCCACCGTTCTCCCGCACGCCCGGGACGTAGCCTCTGATGTAGCCCGGGTCGAGATCCGATTTGTCGAAAGGCGGATCCAGAAGCTGGATCAAGGCGTGGTCGCGGCGCACCAGGTGTTCATCGACGGCGTTCATTGCCATCCGCGAGCGGGTGGCATCGCCCGCGCCCGACAGCACCGACCAGCTTTGCGCGATGGAGTCGATCCGGCACTCGACGTTGCTCGCGGATCCCAACGGCCGGCCATCGTCGAAATACGCGCGTCGATACCACTCCCCGTCCCAGCCGTGCTGCTCGAGATTCTGGCGGAGCTTCAGTCCCTCGGCCTCGCATCGCTGCGCGAACGACGCGTCCCCCTTCAATTGCGCGACCGCGGCGAACTGCTTCAGCACCGCGCAGAGGAAGAAGCCCAGCCAGACGCTTTCGCCCGTGCCCTTGATTCCCACCAGGTTCATGCCGTCGTTCCAGTCGCCGGAGCCCATCAGCGGCAAACCGTGGGCACCATACTGCAGGCCGTGGTCGATCGCGCGCACGCAATGCTCGTAGACGGTGGCCGACGCGCCGGAGCGCCCGGGCAGGTCGTAGTAGGAGTCGTCCCCCGGGTTCACCGGCCGACCTTCCAGGAACCGGGTCGATTCGTCGAGCACGCCGCTGTCCCCGGTCGCCTTCACATAGCGTGCCGTCGCCAGGGGCAGCCATAGATAATCGTCCGAACAATGCGTGCGCACGCCGCGCCCCGACGGCGGGTGCCACCAATGCTGGACGTCGCCTTCGACGAACTGACGACCCGCGCAGCGCAGCAGTTGCTCGCGCATGAGCCCCGGTTCCGCATGGACGAGCGCCATCACGTCCTGCAACTGGTCGCGGAAGCCGAACGCCCCGCCCGACTGGTAGTAGCCGCTTCGTCCCCACAAGCGGCAGGCCACCGTCTGGTACAGGAGCCAGCCGTTGGCGAGCACATTGAGCGCGGCGTCCGGCGTTTCCACCTGCACGGCGCCGAGCGTGCGCTTCCAGTGCGCGTGCACCGCGTCCAGCGCTCCCCGCGCGGCGTTCGGGCCGCGGAAGCGCTGCACGAGGCTGCTGGCGTCGGCGGCATTGCGACCCACGCCCAGCCTGAAGACGATCTCGCGCTCCTGGCCATCCGCGAGTTCGAACGGAACCTGAATGGCGGCGCACGGATCGAGTGCCGCCCCCGTCTTGCCGGAAAGTCGCGTGCGCGCCATCGCCGCCGGATTGCGGAGCGTGCCATTGCGGCCCAGGAATTCCGTGCGGTCCCCGCTCACGCTGCGCGTCGGGTCGTCGACATCGAAGAATGCGACGCGGTCGGGGAATTCCGTGTTGTAGGAGTTGCGCGCCAGCAGCGCGCCGCTCTTGGCCTCGAGCTCGGTGATCACGTGCATGGCCGTCTTCGGCTGCAGATCCCCCAGCACCCATTCCACGTAACCGGTGGCCGAGAGCCGGCGCGACCGACCCGATGCGTTGCGAATTTTCAGCACCGAGAACTTCACCGAGGCGTCGACGGCCACATACATCCACAGCTCGGAGCTGATGCCATCTTCGCGGTGCTCGAAAACGCTATAGCCGAAGCCGTGACGGGTGACATAGGCGCCGGCTCCGCGGCGGGGCAACGGTGCGGGCGACCAGAAATGACCGGATTCCTCATCGCGGAGGAAACAGGCTTCGCCGCTCGCATCGCTGACCGGATCGTTGTGCCAAGGGGTGAGCCGGAACTCGTGCGCGTTCTCGCTCCACGTATAGGCCTGCCCGCTCTCGGAAATCACGGTCCCGAAATTCGGATTCGCAAGCACATTGGCCCAGGGCGCCGGTGTGGCCTGGCCCGCGCGTGTCGTGATGACGTACTCCTTGCCGTCGAGCGTGAATCCGCCAAGCCCGTTGAACAGGATCAGCTCGCGCGACGGCGGCTCCGCGGGCGGGATCTCGCCACGATGGTTGCGGGTCGGCACGAGACGGGGGATCCGCGCCTCCGCGGGGCCGCGACGGGCGACCTGTTCCACGAGGCTCCCCCGGCGGTCGGTGATGATGGCACGCGCCACCGATTGGAGCAGGATGCGGTCTTCGTCCGCGATCTGCTCCGCTCGGCGCACGAAAATGCCGCCCGGTCGATCGATCACGTGCGCTTCGACCCCGGCGGCGATCAGGCCCATGATCTGATCCTGCAGCACTTGCCGATATCCGCTGCGGTCTTCGTTCCAGATCACGAGGTCCACCGCCAACCCCTTCAACCGCCAGTACGCGTGCGCCTGCACCAGCCGGCGAACGAGCTCGATGTTGTCCGCGTCCCCGATCTGCAGCAGAACGATCGGCAGATCGCCCGAAATCGCGTAGCTCCACAGCCCGGATTGGCCGCGCCGGTTCCGCAACAGAACGCTGGCTTCCGCGCGCAGCGACGCATTGGCGTAGATGATCGAACTGGCGAGGCGTGCATAGAGCTGCGCATCGGACTCGGTGGCGTTGATCTGCCGCAGCGTTATCCAGCTATGTGTCCCCGCCAGATCGAAGACGCGGTCCGCCAGGTGCCGATCCTGATACTTGCCGACGAGGCTCAACGCGGCGTCGCGCGTTTCGGCGATGCCGGAGGCAATATCGATCGTCGCGGTCTGGTGCGGATCGAGGGTCATCCGATGCCGGATCGCGACGATCGGATCGAGGACCGAGCCCTGGTTGCCGGATAGCCTTGCGGCATCGGTCATCGCCTGCGGAGCGGCGACCGTGCGCCCGCGCCCGATGAAGGCCATGCGATCCGTTTCGTACGAAACGTCCGACGACGCCGGCCCGTGGGTGGCCATGAGATGAAACATCCAGGGCGGCTGCTCCTCCTGCGAGCGGGGCCGACGCGTGCACAGGATGGCTTGCCGCTGCGGAATGATCTCCGTCTGCACGAACAGATTGGAAAACGCCGGATGCAGCGCGTCCGCGGCCGGCGCCGCGAGCGCGACTTCCGCGTAACTCGTGACGTCGATCGTCCGCCGCGTCCGCGAGCGGTTGGTGATGCGGAGCCGGCGCAGCTCGATGTCGTCCTCCGGCGAAACGACGATCTCGGTATGCGCTTCGAAGTCGTCGTCGCGCCGGCGAAATTCGGCGCGCGCTTCGGTGAAGATCGCTTCGTAATGCTCCGGGCGCTTCCCCGCCGGCTGATGCGCGGCCGACCAGAAGTCGCCGCTCGCCACGTCGCGGATGTAGCAGAACGTGCCCCAGTTGTCGCAGGTGCTGTCTTCGCGCCAGCGGGTGATGGCGAGGTCCTTCCATCGGCTGCTGCCACCGCCCGCGTTGGTGACCATGACGTGGTATCGGCCATTCGACAGCAGCTGCACTTCCGGTATCGGCGTGTCGGGCGTGCCGAGCACGCGTACCGGCGCCTCCGGACCGCCGGCGATCCCGCGAATCGCGGAAAGCTCGGCGGGTTGAGAATAGAGCGCCGCGGTCTTGGGAATGCGCTCCTGCAGCAACAGCAGGGTTGCCTTGAACAGGGGATCCGACTCGAAGCGCTTCTGCATCGGACGCGCAAGCAGCACGTGAGCGAGGGAGAGCAGGATCATGCCCTGGTGATGCGCCATGAACGAACGCACGACGGCGCTGCTTTGCCCGCGCGGCAGGCGCGCAGGCGTGTAGTCGATCGCCTCGTAAAGGCCGAATCGTCCCGCGAGCCCGTCGGCGGCAAGCCGCTGCAGGTTGAGGCACGCCGCTTCGGGCGCCACCGTGAGCGCGAGCGCGGACGCGTAGGGAGCAATGACGAGATCCTCCGCGAGTCCGCGCTTCAAGCCGAGGCCGGGCACGCCAAACGCGCGGTACTGGTAGTTGAGGCTGGCATCGACCGAGTTGTAGCCGCATTCCGAAATGCCCCAGGGCACCCCGCGCTGCTTCCCGTACGCGATCTGTCGCTCCACGGACACGCGATAGGTCTGGTCGAGCAGCGTGTTGTCGTACGTGGGCATCACCAGCAGCGGCATCAGGTACTCGAACATCGAGCCGCTCCACGACAGGAGTACCGATTGCCCTCCCGCGGTCGTGAGCAGGCGCCCGAGCGCGAACCAGTTCTCCTGCGGCAGCTGTCCCTGGGCAATCGCCACGAAACTGGAAAACCTCGCTTCCGAAGCGAGCAAATCGTAATAGCTCGGATCGCGCCTGCGCTCATCGACGTTATAGCCGATGGCCAGCAGGTGGCGCGCCGGGTCGTAGAGAAAGTCGTACTCCATGCGGGCCAGCTCATCGCATTGCAGCGCCAGGTGCTCGATTTCCGCGATCCTCTCGGCGGCGCGGTGCGTCGCTTCGACGGCGACTCGGCGCAACTCATCGAGCCATGCGCAATCCGCCGGCGACGCGTCGGCGCGCCGCTCGCGCTCGATGGCCGGCAGCAATTCCCCTTCGAGCGTCGCAAGCTCCCGCAACGTCGGAATCGCACGAATGCCGGGGAGATCGTGAAACCTGCCTGGCGTGGCCGCCAGCGCGCTCCACGGCGCGAGAAAGGCGAGCTCGTCCCGCATCACCCGGCACTGCCGGACGAGGGCATCCGCCCAAAACGTCGTTTCACTGGCCGCCGCTGGTTCGCTCGCGGAATCGGTGCCGGGCATGCCGGCGACCTGTGCGGCAACCTCGGCGACGCTCGCGTCGAGCCGGTCGAGCCACTGCCTCGCCGCCGCGATCGTGGCGGGCCGGGAGTCGTAAGCGGTTTCCAGTTCCCGCTGCAGGCGCGCGAGCGGCGCCGGAGCGGCGCCGCCCACGGCGTCGATGAGCGTCCGCAGCGTGTCGCTCATGCCTTCGAACCAGCGCCGCTCCATGATCCGGTCATCGGCAACGGCCGAGAGCCCGGACCGCAACGTCAGCAGATGACCGGCGAGGTTCCCGCTGTCGACCGCCGAAACGTAGTGCGGCGGCAGCGGCTTAAGGGACTTGGTGTCGTACCAATTGTAGAAATGGCCCTCGTGCCGTTCCAGGGCCTGCATCGTCTTCATCGCATTCGCCGTGCGCAGGATGAGCTGGCCGGCAGGAATGTAGCCAAAGTCGTAGGCGGTGAGATTCGCCAGCAGCGCAAGGCCCATGTTGGTCGGCGACGTGCGATGCGCGACGATGGCGACCGGATGCTCCTGGGAGTTGTCCGGCGGCAGCCATTGGTCGTCCGGTCCGACGAACGTTTCGAAGAATGCCCATGTCCTTCGCGCGAGGTTGCGGAGGAAGAGCATCTCTCCCACCGTCAGCCGCGCTTCGCGGTGCGCGAACGGCCGGCTGATCCACCATGCGATAGCGGGCGAGACAAACCAGAGGAACAGGATCGGCGCGGCCTCCGCCAAGGCAAGCGGAGCCGATACCGCCAGCAGGATCGCCGTACCCGCGGCGAAGACCGGGGCGATCCACATCGACCGCACCGACGCTGCCAGTTCGGACCGGCTGGCCGTGTCGTCGAAGCGGCGATGATCGGGTTTGTGAACGGCCGACGGATTCCATTCGAGCAGCCGTCGATGCGTGACGAGCATCCGCCACGCGGTGCGAACGATCGCGTCGAGGTTGACCGCCGCCTCGTACGGAAGGAAGGCGAGTGTCAGCGCCGTTTGCGCGGCATGCAGACTGGCCACACTTGCGGTGGCGGCCAGATGCTGCCGCAGCAGCACCTCGTCGGGCTTGCGCAACAAGTCCACGATGAAGGCACTCGCCCACGGCAGCAACGAGGATCGCGATCACCACCAGCGTCCACAGCCAGGGATGCGGGAGCACGGTCCATCCGAGGACCAGCAGCAGCGTCAATACCGCCGGGACGAGACTGCGTCGCAGGTTGTCGAACAGCTTCCACTGCGACAGCGCCGACAAGGGATTTCTCAGCCGGCGCTTGCCGGGGCCGGGCACGAACGGCAGCAGCCATCCGATCAGTTGCCAGTCGCCGCGAACCCATCGGTGCCGGCGGCTGATGTCCGCCCGATAGGTCGACGGAGACTCCTCGTACAACTGCACGTCGCTCAACAACCCTGATCGCGCGTAGCAACCCTCGAGCAGATCGTGGCTCAGGATCCGATTTTCCGGGAAGCGATCCGCGAGGGCGCCCTCGAACGCATCGACATCGTAGATCCCCTTGCCGATGAAGGAGCCTTCGCGGAACAGGTCCTGGTAAACGTCGGAGACGGCACGCGTGTAGGGGTCGATGCCCGGGTCACCCCCATGCAAGCGCGCATACCGCGAGCGGTTCGCGCCGGGCAGGCTGATGCTCACGCGCGGCTGCAGTATCCCGTAGCCCTCGGTCACCAGTCCGCTGCCGTCGCGCTTGCCGGCGGGATCGAAGCGCGCGCGGTTGAGCGGGTGCGCCATCACGCCGACGAACTGCCGCGCCGAGTCGCGCGGCAGTTGCGTGTCGGTGTCGAGCGTGATCACGTACTTCACGGTCGACAGCGCCGCGGTCTCGCCGACGACGAGCGAAAAGCAATCTTGCGCCCCGCCGCGCAAGAACGCATTCAGCGCCGCAAGCTTTCCCCGCTTTCGCTCGTAGCCCATCCATAACCGTTCCTCCGGATTCCAGCGGCGCGGACGGTGAAAGAGAAAGAAGGTGTCGCTGGCCGGGCCGTTCGCGGGCAGGTTCGCCGCACGCCCGTACTTTTCGTTGAGCTCCTCGATGCCTTTTCGGGCGAGCCACAACAGGAGCTCGTCCTCCGGCAGCGTTTCCGCGGGTGCGTCCTGAAAATCGGTCAGCAGGCCAAAATGCAGATGGTCGTCCCGATTGGCGAGGAACCGGACCTCCAGCGCCTCGACCAGGCCTTCGACGTCGTGGGCGCTGGTCAGCATCGTCGGGATCACGACCAGCGTGCGCGACTGCTCTGGCAGCCCCTGGGAAAAGTCCATTCGCGGCAAGGGGCGCGGCGTCACCAGCACCGTCGCGAGCCAGTTCACCATCCCTACCGCCAGTTGGCTGGTGGAGAGCGCCAACAGAATTCCGAGCATCACCAGGACGTCATCGGCAACCCCGTCGCCATGGGCCTTCGCCAACAGCGCCGCGGTGAGGGTGCCCGTGATCACCGCGATCGTGCCGAGGTACAGCAGCAAAGGGATCCGCCGTCCCACCCGGCGGATGGCCTCGGCAGGGGAGCGACGCATCTCTGCCACGCGTTCGAGACGCGGCCGCCCCTTGTCCACCAGGTAGAAACCAACGTGGGCGACCCGGTCATCGTCGCCGCTCCTGTTGATCGCGCCGGCGGTGCCCTCGTAGGCGAGCTGGATCGCCTTGCGCGCGACCTCGCCTTCGGAGAGAGGGCTGCCTTTCGCGATCTGCTCCACGACGTGCCGGTAACGGTCGCGAGTCGCAAAATCCATCCCGCGGTAGAGCCCGCCCGGATCCTCGCGCAACTTCTGCTCGACGACGCTCATCGTCTCGACGAATTCGCGCCAGTCCATCGACCCCAGAAAGCGAAGGCTGCCGATGGTGTTGCTGATCGAGACCTGGACGCCCGCCTGCTCCTGCGTCTCCGATTGCACCAACTGCTCGATCGAAAAACCCGACTCGGAAAGCCTTTGCTCGATCCAGGTGAGCGGCAGCGCCAAGGCGACGCTATGTCCCTGCAACTGGCGCGCCAGTTCGGCGACAAACGAACCCACCATCGGCGGGTTCGAGCGCGCCATGTCCGCGATGACCAGAATCAGGCTCTTGGGATCGTGGAGGGCGACCTCCATCATCTGGTTCGCCCAGGCATCGGCGCGGTTGCGTTCGATCGTACCCGCCGCAATCCGGACGCCGACGCGGCGCAGATTTTCGATGAGCGCCAGGCGCAGCATGATGGGAATGGCCCACAATTCGCCCAGCTTGAGCGGCGTCACCGTCTGGTAGGCCGCCACGAATCGGGAGAGCGTCTCCGCGTCGACTCGGCCGTCGCCGTGTGAAATCGCCTCGAACGCGAGGTCGTAGACGCGCGGCAGCTTGGCCGAGGGCCCATGCGCCAAGCGGGGAAGCTCGCGGCTGTATCCCTTCGGCAAGTGCCGTTTGGCGGTGCGGATCTGCTCGTCGATCAGGTAGAAATTGTCGAGCAGCCATTCCGCAGCGGGCGTGATACGGCGGTTTGCCGTCACCGCCGCGGTCAGGAGGCCGCAGACGTCTACCAGGATGCGTTCATTCTCGGCGAGCCGCGTCAGCAACTGATCGGGGACGCGGCCCGGCGCCAGCCGGTGCGCGCCCGCGAGGCTCTTGCCGTGCTGCTCCATCTGATCGGCGCTGAACAATTCCGATCGCAGCGGCGGTTCTTCGCCGGCGTATTTCCGGAGCGAGTCGGCGCGGCCGAAGCGCGCCGTGAGCTCGAGCAATCGTTCAAAAATCGACCGCTCGCTGACATTCAAATCGGGAATCCTCCTCGGGTCGGTGCGGCGTCACGGTGGACCCGCCGTCGCGGACGTGCCGCGGAGCGTGAACTTTCCTTTGCGCGAAACGGCCCGCCATCAAAGCGCGGAATTACGGGGACGTCCCATGACGACCGGGACGATTTCGAAAAGCCTTGCGAGACCGGCAAGACCCCGCGCATGCGGGGGCATAAGAGAAGAATATCATCCGGCCGCGGAGTCGTCTGCGGGTTGGCGTGCAGGTCGTCATCAGCCCGTCGGCGGGCAAGTCCTCAGGTGACGCGAGCGCATCGTCCAGACCGGATGTCAGGCCTGTTGCTGTCGGCGCGCCGGGCAGCGGGCAGCTTGGCATTGGCGTCGTGCAAGGCGGTGCGCACGCCTTCCTCCAGGACGGGATGATAGAAGGGCATCTCGAGCATCTCCTCGATGGTCATCCGGTTCTGCAGCGCCCAGGAAAGCAAATGCGCCAGGTGCTCGCCTCCGGGTGCGAGCATTTCTGCGCCGAGCAATCGACCGGTCACTGTGTCCGCGTAAACGTTGAGCAGTCCTTTGTTCCGCAGCAGGATGCGCGCGCGGCCCTGGTCCGCAAAATTCACTTGGCCGGTCACGAAGCGGCCCGGCTGCAGCGAGCGAAGTCCGCCGCCGACGATGGCGATCTGCGGGTCCGTAAAAACCACCGTGATCGGCGCGCGTCGCAGGCCGGGTCTCACCGCCTCACCCCGGGCGAGACGCGCGGCATTGCTCCCGGCAATGCGCCCTTGGTCGGCCGCCTCGTGCAGCAGGGGGACGACGTTGCCCGCATCGCCGGCGATGAATAGCGGGCTGCCGCCGCCGGCACCGTTTCCGCCCGCCTTCGCGGTTTGCATCGTCATCCGGTCGTATGCGGGAACTCCCTTGGCGTCGCGCTGAACCGATGTGTTCTCCAGCCCGATCCCATCGATGTTGGGCGTTCGGCCCGTGGAAACCAGAACGTAGTCATAGGTCTCGACCTGGCGCGCGCCATCGCGCGCAGTGCGATAAATGGCGACCCGGTCACCGTCGCGGCACATGTCGACAACGTGGGCATCGGGCTCCAGTGCGAATTCCTGCCGGAAGGTGGCAGTCGAGCAGGCCAGGATTTCCGGATCGCTGAGCGGGCCGACGCGGCCGCCACGCCCCAGCACCGCGACACGAACGCCCAGGCGATGCAATGCCTGGCCCAGTTCCAGGCCGATGATTCCCGCGCCGAGCACGGCCACGGACTTCGGCAGATCCGGCCAATCGAAGATATCGTCACTGACGATCGCGCGGTCGCCGAGGGCGTCGAACGACGCGGCGCGGGTCGGCCGCGAGCCGGTCGCGACGACCGTGGCCCCGGCCGCGACCCGCGTATGCCCGCCGACTTCGAGCGTGTGGTCGTTCACGAAAGCTGCGCGGCCGCGCAGGCGCTCCGCTTCAGGAATGCCGTCAACGTCGCGCCGCGCGAAGCCGACGAACCGGTCACGCTCGCGCCTCACCCGATCCATGACCGCGCGACCATCGATGCGGACGACGCCATCGTGACGCACACCGAAGCCCGGCGCCAGCGCCATGGCATTGGCCGCGTCCGCGGCGGCGATGAGCAGCTTGCTCGGCATGCAGCCGACGCGGGCGCAGGTAGTGCCGCCGGGACCGCCTTCGATGAGCATGACGGTCGCGCCTGCAGCCCGGGCAGCGCGGTACGCGGTAAGGCCCGCGGTTCCGGCGCCGACGATCGCGACGTCAACCTGCACAACCCTCATGGCGGATCCTTGTTCATGCGCGAGCGGTCGTGATCGCGGCCACTGCCGGACGAACAAACGGCCGGGGAAAATGCGCCCCGGCCGCAATGCCAGTCCTCACGCCACGCCTAACCGGTGGCGGCGACCGAACCTACATCGACTTCAGGACTTGCCGAATTGCACCTTCGCATTGCTCACGCATGCATCCTTCGCGGTGCCCGCGAGTGCGTCGCACTTCTCGATCGCAACCTTGTATTCCGCGTCGCGCTTGTCAGCGGTCGCTTCCTTGCGGGCGTCAGCCTGCTTCGCGGCCGCGTCCTGGCTCGTATCGGCCGCGACACGGTCGACCTTGGCGTTCGCCTTGGCCTTGACGAGCGCGGCCTTTGCTTCCTTGACGCAGACATCCTTGGGGTTGCCCGCCAGGTCGTCGCATTTTTCGTTGGCGACGTCGTAGGCGGCTTGCGCGTGCGCGAGGCGGGCGTTTTGGCGCGCCTTCGGCGTGTTCGCGAAGGCGGCTTCCGCGTCGGCCTTGGCGACGTTGTCCTTGCCCTTCGCTTCCGCGACGCAGATGTCCTTCGCGTTTCCGGAGAGCGACGCGCACGCGTTCTTGTCGATCTTGTACTGCGCGTCGGCATCCTTCTTCGCCGTCGTGTAGCTGTCCTTCGACATCGTCGTTGTCGAGGCGGTCTTCATGGGGTACGTCTGGGCGGTGGCTACGCCGGCAATGCTCAGCCCGGCAGCGGCAAATAGTGCAATCAGAAGTCTGGACATGATGTTTCCTTGTGATTCAGGTACGGTATCGAAAGCCCTGTCGACGGCCAAGAACGCCGCGAACTGCAATTGCCACGGCGCGACGACCCACGGCATCGAAGATCCCACTCGTGGGTCCCATCACCGTGAAGGGCGCGTTTTTGCTTCCACTACGGAAGATACGTGCGGCGCCGAGCTGGGTCTGTGCGCTGTCACACACAGTCCTGCAGCTCGCTCCGGCGTATCCGCGCATGCCGCCGACGTCGCCGCCAGGCTCGCCCATCGCGGCCTAAACCTAGCCCTGCGCGCGGGCGTAAACCGTTTGGACAATCTGGTAGCAAGTGCAAGACGACGCCTTGAGCTCTTTTGCGTTCAAGATCTGGATATTGCCCCGGCTATAGGCAATCACCCGGCGTCGCTTGAGTGCGCTGGCGGCCTCGGTGACCCCCTCGCGCCGCAAGCCCAACATGTGCGCCAGAAATTCGTGCGTCAACGGAAACTCGTCTGATCCGAGACGGTCGCGGGTCATCAAGAGCCACCGGGCCAGGCGGGCTTCCGCGTCGTGAAAGCGGTTGCACGCGGCGGTTTGCGAAACCTGCGCCATCAACGCATAGGTATATCGATAGAGCGCCTGCTGCAATGGCGGACTGCGGTCGAACTCGACACGAAACGGCGCCGACGCCATGCGCCACGCATTGCCGCCACCCTGCACGAGCGCACGGACCCCCGAGACACCCATCCCCAGGATGAACGGCATGCCGGCCATGCCTTCATTGCCGACCATGCCGACTTCGAGCGAGCGGCGTTTATCGACCGCCGTGAGCAAGGAAATGAGGCAGTCGACGGGGAAGTAGACGTGCCGGATCGGCTTGCCGGGCTCGTAGAGTATCTCCCCAAGGGTCACCGTGACCGACTCGAGTTGGGCCTGCAGGCGTTGATACTCCGCTGCAGGGAGGGTTGCCAATACGCGATTGATAACGGATTTGCGGTGTGCCATTCGGTTGGTCGCCCATCATCAGCGGTTGAAATGCTGGACCCGGCGCATCGCGTTGTCTGTACGGTACCCCACGTAGCGAGGCATCTCTACGCTCGAGCACACTCCGCCATGGCCATTGCAGGAGCGCCGCGCCGCCGGCGGACGCAACCGGGGGGGCCGTTGCCAGCGTGCCAGGGCGACGCGGGTGCCGCTCTGCCTGGCCCTTCCTGCGGTTGCCGCAATGTTGGGCAGCGCACATACGCGGTGCCCGATTTCGAATAGTCTTTCCTTGCGATCGACGTGCGGGGCGGCACCGTGCCGCCCCGCTTGTCGCTTCAGCCGCTGGTCGATCGCGGGACCCGGTCGAAATCACCGCCTCGAGGAGCCTCAAATGTTCAGCTGGACAGAAAGCCATCGGCATTCCGCTGGCGCCGATATCTCGAGAAACTCGTGTCTCGTCGGAGCGAAGAGTCTGGTCGCCAATAGTGTCTACGACACCGAAGGCAGGCTCGTTGGCAAGATCGAGGAGCTCGTTCTCGACACGCGCACCGGCTGCGTCCGGCATGCCGTGTTGGCGGTCGGCGGCATTCTGGGGATCGGACGCAAGCGGATCGCCGTGCCGTGGAGCGCATTGAACCCCGACGCCCACTATCGCCGATGCGTCGTCGACGTGAAGCAAATGCACTTTACCGCCGTGCCCGTTCCCGCCGACGATCCTTGGCTGCAGCGGAAATACTCGACGCAGGTGATCGAGAGCCGTTCCCGCCACGCGCACGCGGCGGGTGCGAGGGCAGCCTGACCCATTTCCGACAACTGCGCGGCGATTCGTTCGCCAACGCACAGACCCGGCCCCTCCCCAGGCGCAGCATCAATGAAGTCAAATCAGCGAAAGGGGAAAATCATGTCGGGATTGTCTTTGCGTTGGATGCGCCGAATGCTCATCACCGTCGGCGTGTCTTGTGCCTTGGCGACGGTTGCGTCCGCCGCCCCCATCACCTACACGTTCAACGGAACCGCGAGCGGACGCCTGGGTGCGACGGCATTCAGCAACGCAGCGCTCCTCATCACGGCGGTGGGCGACACCGCCGATGTCACGTCGCTCGGCGCGGGGGTCCCCTGCAATGCCTTCACCGCCGTGGCGTTTACCCTCGGCGGCGTCGGCTCCGGGTATATCACCAGCCCGCTGAGTGTCGCGGTCAACACCGGCAGGCAGCTGCTGGCCCTCACGTTCGGCGGCTGCGTCGACTCGAGCCTCATCTGGATCTCCGGCTACGATGCCCAAGTAAGCACGTACGGTTTGAAAACGGGCATCGGTCCGCTGGTGCTGGCATCACCCAGTCCGAATTCAGGGATAACCCCGGATACGTCGGGCGGGGTGCTCACGATTACCGATTTGACGGACATAACGTTTGAGGCCGAGACCGGTTTCCTGTTCGCCCCCGTCGTGGGACTCTGGTGGAATCCGAGCGAATCGGGCTCCGGATATAACCTGGATGTCAAGAATGGAATCCTGGTGGTCACCATCTATTCGTACAAGGGCAATGGCGAGCCGCAGTGGTACATCACTTCCGGCCCGATCACGAACCACAGCTTCAGCGGAACGATCAACAAGTATGTCGGGGGCCAATGCATTTCGTGCTCGTACACGGGTCTGCCGACGGTTGGCGGCAACGATGGGATGGTCACTATCGACTTTTCCTCGCCCACGACGGCGACCGTGTCGCTTCCCGGCGGACGCGTGACGCAAATTCAACCGCAGACGTTCTGATGAGCAAAAGGAGACGGTGTTCTTGAAAGCCACTTACAAGATTGGCGCCACGCTGGCCGGAGCGGTCCTGCTGATCACTCTGGTGGTGGCGGTATCGCTCTGGGCCTTCCGCCAAACCGAGTCCGCGGCCGAGGCGCGACAGCATACGTACGCGCTGATCATTCGCGCCGACGCCCTGTTGTTCGAATTGACCGAGGCGGAGACCAGTCAGCGCGGCTATTCGCTGACCGGTGACGAGGCCTTTCTGGCGCCGTACCTGGCGGTGCGCGATGGCATCGGCGGCCATCTCAACGAGCTGCGGCCCCTCACCTCGAACGGCGATGCGCGGAAGCACCTCGATGCGCTGGTGCCATTGGTAGCGGCCAAGATGGCGGAATTGGCGCGCATCATCGACCTGCGTCGCCACGACGGCATGACTGCCGTGGTCGCGGCCATCGCCACGGGCGAGGGCAAGCGGTTGATGGATTCGATTCGTGCCGAGGTGAGCGGCTACGTCCAGATAGAGCAAGGCGTGCTGGCACAGCAGGAAGCGGCGTTCCAGTCGAACATGCGCCAGCTGCTGGCCATCATCATCACCGCCAGCCTGTTGACGCTGCTGTTGGCCCTTTCGTTTGCCTACCTGATCTACCGCGACACCCAGCATCGGCTCGAGGATGCCGTCCATCTCGAAACCCGGCATTTGCTCGAGATACAGGCGGAGACGAACAACCGCTTGCGGCAGGTCAACGCCACGCTGCAGGTCAGCGAGGAAAAGCTCGCGGTGACGCTCAACTCGATCGGCGATGCGGTGATCGCCACCGACGCCGCGGGGCGCGTGACGATCCTGAATCCCCTTGCCGAACGGCTCACCGGCTGGACGCAGGCGGAAGCCGCCGATCGCCCGGTCGACGATATCTTCCACATCATCAACCAGGAAACCCGGCAGCCCTCCACCATCCCGGTCAAGGAAACGCTGGCGCAAGGCACGATACAGGGGCTCGCCAATCATACGGTCCTGATTGCACGCGATGGCAGCGAGCGCACCATCGCCGACAGTTGCGCGCCGATTCGCGATCGCGAGGGCCAGGTGGTCGGCGCCGTGCTGGTGTTTCGCGACGTCAGCGACGAGGATGCGGCGCGCCAGTCCATGCGCGACAGTGCCGCGCTGATCCAGACGATTCTCGACACCGTGGTGGACGGCATCATCACGCTGCATGCCAGCGGCGGCATCGTCGAGCGAGCGAACTCGGCCGCCGAGCGGATGTTCGGCTATACCGCCGCCGAGCTCATCGGCCAGGACTTCAGTTTGCTGATCCCCGAGCTCGATCGGGGCCAGCGCAACGGCACGCTCGAGTATTACGGCGCAAGCGACGAGGCGCGCGCCGTCGGCCTCGGACGCGAGGTCGTCGGCCAGCGCAAGGATGGCAGCACCTTCCCGCTGGAAATCGCGGTCAGCGAAATGTGGCTGGGCGGCAAGCGTTACTTCACCGGCATCCTGCGCGATATCAGCGCGCGCAAGCGGGCGGAACGGGCGCTGCAGGAAGCCGGGGCGCTGCAGAACGCGATTTTCAACAGCGCGAATTTCTCGAGCATCGCCACCGACGCGAAGGGGGTCATCCAGATCTTCAACGTCGGCGCCGAACGGATGCTGGGCTACACGGCCGCCGACGTGATGAACAAGATCACGCCGGCCGACATTTCCGATCCGCAGGAAGTGATCGCGCGCGCCAAGGCGCTGAGCGCCGAGCTCTCCACCCCGATTGCGCCGGGCTTCGAGGCGCTGGTGTTCAAGGCCTCGCGCGGCATCGAGGACATTTACGAGCTGACCTATATCCGCAAGGATGGCAGCCGCTTCCCGGCCATCGTGTCGGTCACGGCGCTGCGCGATGCGCAGGACGCGATCATCGGCTACTTGCTGATCGGCACCGACAATACCGCGCGCAAGCAGGTCGAGGCCGAGCAGGAGCGGCTCGGCCAGCGCCTGCGCGACTATCAGTTCTACACCCGCTCGCTGTTCGAATCCAACATCGACGCGCTGATGACCACCGATCCGGCGGGCATCATCACCGACGTCAACGAGCAGATGGAGGCGCTCACCGGTTGCACGCGCGACGAATTGATCGGCGCGCCGTTCAAGAACCATTTCACGGATCCGCAGCGGGCCGAGGCGGCCATCCGGCTGGTGCTGAACGAGAAGAAGGTCACCGACTACGAGCTCACCGCGCGCGCGCGGGACGGCAAGGAGACCGTCGTGTCCTACAACGCGGCCACGTTCTACGATCGGAACAGAAGGCTGCAGGGCGTGTTCGCCGCCGCGCGCGACGTCACCGAGCGCAAGCGGCTGGATCTGGTGCTGCAGGAGAAGAACGCCGAGCTGGAGAGCGCCAGGTCGGTGGCGGAAAAGGCCAACCTCGCGAAATCGGATTTCCTTTCCAGCATGAGCCATGAGCTGCGCACGCCGCTCAGCGCGATCCTCGGTTTTGCCCAGCTCATGGATTCCGGCTCGCCGCCGCCTACGGTCGTCCCAGAAGCGCAGCATCGATCAGATTCTGCAGGCGGGGTGGTACCTGCTGGAGCTGATCAACGAAATCCTCGATCTCGCGCTGATCGAGTCCGGCAAGCTGTCGCTGTCGCTGGAGCCGATATCGCTGGCCGAAGTCATGCACGAATGCCAGGCGATGATCGAACCGCAGGCGCAAAAGCGCGGCGTCAGCGTCACCTTTCCCCGGTTCGACGCCCCGTACTTTGTCAAGGCCGACCGGACACGGGTGAAGCAGGTTCTCATCAACCTTCTTTCCAACGCGATCAAGTACAACCGGATCGATGGCACGGTCGTCATCGACTGCAACGTCGAGCGCCCCGGGACGCCTTCGCATCAGCGTCACGGACACCGGCGAAGGATTGACGCCGGAACAGATGGCGCAGCTGTTCCAGCCGTTCAATCGTCTCGGACAGGAGGCGAACGTCGAGGAAGGCACCGGCATCGGCCTGGTGGTGTGCAAGCGGCTGCTCGAGCTGATGGGCGGCGTCATCGGCGTGGAAAGCACCGTCGGGAAGGGCAGCGTGTTCTGGATCGAACTGAACCTGACGACTGAAGCCGCAATCCGTCGCCGGCGCCGCCGAGCCCGCGGCTGCTCGCCCAGGCGCAGGGGCAGGCCGATGCGCAGGTGCGCACGCTGCTCTATGTCGAGGACAACCCGGCCAATCTGATGCTGGTCGAGGATCTCATCGCGCGCCGCCCCGATATCCGCCTGCTGAGTGCGCGCGACGGCATCCGCGGCGTCGAGATCGCGCGCGCGTCCTTGCCGGACGTCATCCTGATGGACATCAATCTGCCGGGCATCAGCGGCATCACGGCGTTGAGGATCCTGGCCAAAGACCCGGCCACCGCGCACATCCCGGTCGTGGCGCTCAGCGCCAATGCCATACCGCGCGATATCGAGAAGGGTCTGGAGGCGGGATTCTTTCGCTATCTCACCAAACCCATCAAGGTCAACGAATTCATGGATACGCTGGACGTGGCGCTGAAATTTGCGGAAACGCAAGCCGTCCGCGCAAACGGGGAGAAAGTAGCATGATGGTCAGTGCACCCGACATTTTCGGCGCCAGCATCCTGATCGTCGACGATCAGGAGCCCAACGTCAGCCTGCTCGAGCAATTGCTGAGCGAGGCCGGCTACACCAGCGTCACCTCGACGATGAATCCACAGGAAGTCTGCGCGCTGCATCGCAAGAACCGCTACGACCTGATCCTGCTCGACCTGCAGATGCCCGGCATGGATGGATTCCAGGTGATGGAAGGCCTCAAGACCAACGATGCGGACAGCTACCTTCCGGTCATCGTGCTCACCGCCCAACCGGGTCACAAGCTGCGCGCGCTGCAGGCCGGCGCCAAGGATTTCATCAGCAAGCCGTTCGATCTGGTCGAGGTCAAGACGCGCATCCACAACATGCTGGAAGTGCGGCTGCTGTACAAGCAGCTCGAAAATTACAGCAAGGTGCTGGAGCAGACGGTCCAGGAGCGGACCGCCGAGCTGCGCGAAAGCGAGGCGCGCTTTCGCAGCCTGGCCGAGCTCGCGTCCGACTGGTACTGGGAGCAGGACGGGACCGGAGACTTCACCAAGGTGTCCGGTCCGGTCCTGGAAATGCTCGGGATCCGGGTCGACGCTTCGTCGGGCGGCGCCAAGGGCGATGACGTGACGACCGGCTGGAACGAGGCGGAGCGGGAGGCGCTTCAGGCGAAGATCGCCGCCCGGCAGCCATTCCTGGATTTCGTGTTCAGCCGCGTCAATGCCGACGGCACGCAGCAGAAATTTCGGGTCAGCGGGGAGCCGATGTTCAACCAGTCCTGCCGCTTCATCGGTTACCGCGGAATCGGCGTGGAGCTTGCCGCAGAAAAATAAAACGACAGCGTTTTCATGGTCAGCCATGCCATCGCCCCACAGCCCCAACCAGAACCATCTGCTCGCAGCGCTGCCCGCCGCGGAATTCGAGCGCCTCGCGCCGCATCTGGAACTGGTCCCGATGCTGCTCGGCGAAACGCTCTACGAGCCCGGCGGCCAGTTGCAGCACGTCTATTTCCCCACCACCGCCATCGTGTCGCTGCTCTATACGATGGAGTCCGGCGCATCGGCCGAAATCGCGGGCGTGGGCAACGAAGGCATCCTCGGCATTTCGCTGTTCATGGGCGGCGATACCACGCCCAGCTCGGCAGTCGTCCAGACCGCCGGCCACGGTTACCGGCTGCCGGGCAAGCTGCTGAAGGAGGAATTCAGTCGCGCCGGGCTGATGCAGCGCCTGTTGCTGCGCTATACCCAGGCGCTGCTCACGCAGATGTGCCAGACCGCGGCCTGCAATCGGCACCATTCGATCGAGCAGCAACTGTGCCGCTGGCTGTTGCTGACGCTCGATCGATTGCCCACGAACGAGCTGGTCATGACGCAGGAACTGATCGCCAGCGCACTCGGCGTCCGCCGGGAAGGCATCACCGAGGCCGCCGGGAATCTGCAGCGCGCGGGCATCATTCGCTATCGCCGCGGCCACATTTCAGTGCTCGAGCGGGCCGGATTGGAGGCAGGCGCGTGCGAGTGCTACGCCGTCGTCAAGAAGGAACTGGGTCGCCTGCTGTCCGATGTGCAGTACCGCCAGGCCGCTTGATGAGGGTCATCGCTGCCGTATCGCCGCCGCTTCGATCGCATTCGGCGGGTCTGGGCAGGCCGCGACCACGCGTGGTCGTGCCACCGCTCCCGTTGCCCGGCCCCTATGCGGTGGCATGCAGCAATGTGGTGCAGGATTTCGCCCGGATGACTCCCGGCGAGGACGTCCAGGCCTACTGGGAAGGCGTGCCGCGCGGCGACGGCGCGCCGCGCTACATCACCGATCTGATGGCCGACGCCGGCAATACGCTCGCCGTGATCGTCAAGGCGCCGAACGACAGCGAGTTGTACGGCTCGTTCGCAGGAAGGTCGGTCCCGTACGTCGTGCTGGTCTGTCATCCGACCGCGACCGCCGATCCGCGGCCCGATTACGCGCTCCCGACCGGCAAGGTCGTGCCGCATATGCAGCGTGGCGCCGAGCCACCGCTCTGGCCCGACGCCGGCACGCGCTATCCCGTCCTGCTGTTCTCGCACGGGTATATCGGCAGCCCGCTGTCGAACGACTACATCAATGCGCTCTCCATATTGGCGAGCTTCGGCTACGTCGTCGTGGCGCCGTTCCACGGCGATCCGAGATTCACGGACACGAGTCTCGATTCCGTCGGTGACGTCTTCTACCTGCTCACGCACCTGACCGATTTCATCGCCATGCAGGCATTGCGGCCACTGTCGCTGTCGGCGAGCCTCGACCTGCTGCTCGCCCATCCGCAGTGGCGCGACCGCGTCGATCCGGCCCGGATCGGCGGATTCGGCGCGAGCATGGGCGGCGAAAGCGTGATGCTGATGGCCGGCGCCGGATTGACCAAGACGTTGGGTCAGTCGTGGTCGCAGGTGACAAACGATCCGCGGCTCAAGGCGGCCGTCGGCTATGTTCCCTATTTCGGACAGCCGATCCTGCCGTCGTTCGGGCGCGGCCAGCACGGGCTCGATGGCGTTGCGCTGCCGTATCTGGCGATCAGCGGCACGTCCGACACCCTGGCGCCGCTCGTGTCGACCCTGCAGGGAATGAACCAGCTTGCGGGCACGCGCGAAATGGTCGCGCTCGTCGGTGTGAAACATGGATTCGACATCCCGTCGACCAACGACATCTTCACGTGGACGGTGACGTTTCTCGACGCCGAGGTGCGCGGCGATCCCGTCGCGCGCGCCCGGTTGACGCAGATGGCGAGCGTGGCCGGTGGCGGAGACGACGTCGTCATCCTCCCGTACAACGCGCTGCCCCCACCGAACTTCGGCGGGCTGTGGTGGAACGCTCCCGCCGGTTCCGAGGCCGGCTGGGGGCTTGCCTTTGCCCATCAGGGCGATACGCTGTTCGCGAGCTGGTACACCTTCGACGTCGACGGCTCGCCATTGTGGATGGTCGTGGCGGCAACGATGACCGCCCCCAACGTCTATTCGGGACAGCTCTATCGCGCCACCGGCCCGGCGTTCAACGCCGTTCCGTTCAATCCCGGCGACGTGGTCGGGACACCCGTTGGCACGGCTGCCTTCACATTCTCCGGCAACGACGACGCGACGTTCGCCTACACGGTGGGCGGGAATGCGCAAGTGAAACGGATCGTGCGCCAGGTATTCGCGGCTCCGGTTCCGACCTGCACATGGGGGGCGCAGACCGATCCCGCGCTGGCGACCAACTACCAGGATTTGTGGTGGGCGAAGCCCGCCGGCGTGGAACGCGGATGGGGCATCAACATCGCCCACCAGGGCAACACGCTGTTCGGCACGTGGTACACGTACGGCCTCGACGGCAAGCCGCTGTGGCTCGCCGTGGCGGCGCCGATGACGGTGGCGGGGGTCTACTCGGGCCGCCTGTACACCGGAACCGGGCCGGCGTTCAACGCGACGTCATTCGATCCAGCCAAGGTCGTGTCGCACGATGTCGGCGACGCGACGTTCGCTTTCGCCGACGGCAACAACGCGACGTTCTCGTACTCCGTCAACGGCATTGCGCAGAGCCGACAGATCACCCGCGAGGTGTTCGCCCCGCCCGGCACGATCTGCCAGTGAATCGCGAGCATGGAAGACGGTCGGAAGCGCCTTCCTGACCCTCCGCGCGCCGCGGCGCCGCGCCGCCGTCTCGCACGCGCGTTCGCGTTCATTCGCGCGCGCCTGTCTCCCACGGGCCAGTTCGGGCTGCAGCTGACACTCGGCGCGCTGATGCTCATCGGGGCTGCCTGGCTGTTCGGCGGTATCGCCGAAGACGTCGTGCACGGCGATCCGCTGACGGTCGTCGACGCGAACGTTGCGGCGTGGTTTCACGCGCACGCAGTCTCTACGCTTACGCCCCCGATGCTCGTCATCACCAATCTGCACGGCACCCTCGGAATCACGCTTCTTTCGCTCGCGATGGCGATTGTTCTGATCTGGAAACGTGCGTGGGACGGGCTCCTTGCACTTGCACTCGTCGTACCGGCTGGCATGCTGCTCAACGTCCTGACCAAGCACGCATTCGCGCGCGCGCGCCCGAGCTTCGTCGACCCGATCCTGATCTTGACCTCCTACAGCTTTCCGAGCGGGCACGTCGCGGCGGCCACCTTGTTCTATGGCTTGCTGGCCACCTTCATGGTTACGCGAACCGAAACGTGGCGTTGGCGCGTCCTGGTCGTGCTCTCCGCTTTCCTCATCGTCGCGCTGGTGGCGCTGAGCCGCCTCTATCTGGGTGCACATTTCCTCAGCGACGTGTTGGCGGCGCTGGCGGAAAGCCTGGCATGGCTCGCGCTGTGCCTTACCGCCGTGCACACGCTGGCGGCGGCACGGTCGCCGCGCGGCACCGGGCAGTGCGTGGGATACCGCACCGACACAGCCCGTGCAGTGAGGCCATGCTCCATTTGTGTCTTCCCTGCGACCCGGCGACCTTCCTCGCAGGGTCCGGCGAGTTGAATACCGGGCCCGGCGCGAGCGTCGCGGGTGGCAGCGCACACTGAAAGGACGTCGACCATGCGGGCGCACATTGATCGACCGGCAGGCATGCCGATCTGGATTGCCGGTATCTCCCTCTGCATGCTGACGGCCGTGGGGCTGGTTGCGATCGCCCGCGCGATACCGGACTCGTACGCCGGCATTCCGGACGCGCGCGCCGGGGAACCGCAAGCGCGGCCTGCGGGCGTGCAGGCGACGAGCAATCGTCAGATTCCGGTGCGGTGCGCCGAGTGCGGAGTCATCGAATCGATGCGGCAGATCGTGCCGCCCGGCGCCGCCGCGCGGCGAGGCGTCGTCGACGTCGGGGTCGCCGCCAACGCCGTCACGGCGAGTGCCTATGAAACCACCGTCCGCTTTCGCGACGGCCGGACGGCGGTCTTCAACGAGGCATCGCCGCGGGCGTGGCGCTCGGGCAGCCGGGTGATTGTGATCGGCGGGTATACGGCGCCGAATGACTGACAAGCCGAAGAGGCTTCGGCGAGCTACTTGGCGACGTAGGGCAGGAGCCGATCGAACTCCGCCTTGACCACCTGGTAGCACTCGCAGGACCGTGCCTCCAGTCCGGCGCGATCGAGCACGGTGATCTTTCCCCGGCTGTAACGGATCAACCCGGCGTCCTGCAACTTGCCGGCAGCCTCGGTGACGCCTTCGCGGCGCACGCCCAGCATGTTGGCGATCAGTTCCTGGGTCATGGAAAGTTCGCTCGACGCCAGACGATCGAGGCTCAGCAACAGCCACCGGCACAATTGCTGGTCGACCGAATGGTGCCGGTTGCAGACCGCGGTCTGCGCCATCTGGGTGATCAGCGCCTGGGTGTAGCGCAGCAGCAGATGCATCGTCGGGCCGAAGCGCCCGAACTCGGTCTTGAGCAAGTCGGCCTTGAGCCGGAAGGCGTGCCCCGCGCTTTGCACGACCGCGCGGCTGGGCGTGGTCTCGCCGCCCATGAACAGCGAGATGCCGAGTATGCCCTCGTTGCCGACGACGGCGATTTCGGCCGACGCGCCGTCCTCCATGACGTAAAGCAGCGAAATGATGGTGGTCGTGGGGAAATAGACGTAGCCGCAGCTTGTCCCCGGATTCATAGAGGACGTCGCCGAGCCGCATCGGCACGAGCTCCAGATGGGGCGCGAGCCTTTCGTAGTCGCCCCTCGGCAGAGCGTCAAGAAGATGGTTCTGCTTCGGGGTATGTGGCGAAGCCATGGTGGCCGTCTCCTGTCGCAGGCTGTACGGATGCACGCGCCAACGACAAGCGATCCGCAAGCCGGCTTCTGCACGTCCTGCTGGACGCTTCTGCAGCCTATTTGAAATGCGACACGGCAATGGATGTGACGGTGCCGCCATACTTGCTCAGCAGTTTGGTGCTGGAAGGAGAAATGATCAGGAGGGTGGCGCGCTGATCGTTCGCATGCTTTCGCCGGATGACCATTCCTTGCTCTATAAGCTTGGCCAATTTGCGGCGGACTGTCGTGCGCGAACTGATCTTGAGCAGAAAGAGCTGCTTCAGCGTCAGTGGTTGCTCCTGCTCTTCCGCAAATCCGATCTCGATGATGATATCGAAATCGACGACGGACTTGAGGAACGGTAGCTGCGAGTCTTTCGAACTCCCTGATCTTTCTCAGCCCGGTGAATAGCTTCATGGCTTATACGTTTTCGTTATTAGTGTCGTCGGTATAGTGTGTCTCAAACATGAAGCTGGCAAGCACAATTGGGTTCCTTTTTGGCACCCAAGGACGTTGCCAGATCCAGGAAGAACTCTGGGCGAGAGCAATCGCTCGAACGGTTGAGGCGCAGTACGCGTCCGGCGCCGCGCGATGGCCGGCTCAATTGAATCCGTGACGGTGATCCGCCACGAGAGGTCGCTCACGGCGATCGCACCGAATGGACTTGAGAGCTACTTGACGACGTAGGGCAGGAGCCGATCGAACTCCGACTTGACCACCTGGTAGCACTCGCAGGACCGTGCCTCCAGTGCGTCGCGATCGAGCACGGTGATCTTGCCCCGGCTGTAACGGATCAACCCGGCGTCCTGCAACTTGCCGGCAGCTTCGGTGACGCCTTCGCGGCGCACGCCCAGCATGTTGGCGATCAGTTCCTGGGTCATGGAAAGCTCGCTCGACGCCAGACGGTCGAGGCTCAGCAACAGCCACCGGCACAGTTGCTGGTCGACCGAATGGTGCCGATTGCAGACAGCGGTCTGCGCCATCTGGGTGATCAGCGCCTGGGTGTAGCGCAGCAGAAGATGCATCGTCGGGCCGAAACGCCCGAACTCGGCCTTGAGCAATTCGGCCTTGAGCCGGAAGGCGTGCCCCGCGCTTTGCACGATCGCGCGGCTGGGCGTGGTCTCGCCGCCCATGAACAGCGAGATGCCGAGTATGCCCTCGTTGCCGACGACGGCGATTTCGGCCGACGCGCCATCCTCCATGACGTACAGCAGCGAAATGATGGTCGTGGTGGGGAAATAGACGTGCCGCAGCTTGTCCCCGGATTCATAGAGCACGTCACCCAGCCGCATCGGTATGAGCTCCAGATGGGGCGCGAGCCGGTCGAAGTCGGCCTTCGGCAGGGCGTCGAGCAGATGATTCTGATGCGGATCGTGGAGTGAAGCTCTGGCCATGGGCAAGCTCTCGTTCGGCAGCAGGGCCAAGGTTTCCCGATGCACTGCCCGGGCGGCGAGCGGACGCCGCTGCAGCAATGTGTCCTACCGAACCGACTATACCGGCCGCAAGGTTCATGCTGCAACCTCGTTGAATGCTCGATTGCCGCCGACCCGATAGCGCGAGGCCACATGAAATCGATTCTCGACCCGTCCTTTCGATATACCCCGAGTTTCAACACGGACCTGCAGAAGACGTTCGCGAGAATCCGGCGCGACACCCTGCGCGACGCGGAAAAGCCAGTAGCGGGCAACCGCCGGCACGCTCGTCAATGTTTCATCGATTGCGAGAAAGAAAAATGCGTAACGGACTGTTTGTGCTGTGGATGCTCCTCTGCTCGGCCACCTCGGCCACTGCGCAGGTGAGCGTCGGAATCGGCCTTCCCGGTGTCAGCATCGGGATCAACTTGCCGGTGTACCCGCAGCTTGTCGCCGTGCCCGGGTACCCCGTCTACTACGCGCCGCAAGTGAATTCGAACTATTTCTTCTACGACGGCATGTACTGGGTCTATCAGCGCGACAACTGGTACGCGAGCTCCTGGTACAACGGGCCGTGGGGGCTCGTTGCCCCGGACGTGGTCCCGCTGTACGTCCTGCGCGTCCCGGTTCGGTACTACCGGCAGCCTCCGGTGTACTTTCGCGGGTGGCGCGCGGATGCGCCGCCGCGCTGGGGTGACCACTGGGGCAACGCTTGGGAACACAGCCACAGCGGATGGGACAATTGGAATCGCAGTGCCGCGCTCGCACCCGCCCCGCTGCCGGTCTACCAGCGCCAATATTCGGGCACCCGATACCCGCAGGTGGAGCAGCAGCAGGTGCTGCAAACCCAGAATTACCGCTACCAGCCGCACGACGCCGTCGTGCAGCAGCACTATCAGGCGCAACGGGTCGAAGTGGCCCCCACGTCCGTTCAGCAGGGACGGCAGGGCACGCAGCCGCCGAGGACTGCTCCGCCGCCGCCGTACCAGCAGGGCGTCAGCCGGCCGACGGCACTCCCCCAAAATCTCCCACCGCCCCCGCACGGTCAGCCGCCGCAGCAAGGCGGCGCCAACGTGCAGAGGCCTGCCGTTGCCCAGGCCGCTCCCCCGCAAGGCGGAGCGAGTGCCCAGCATCAGAGGCAGCCGCCAGCGCAAGGGGCGGGCCCGCAGGAGCAGCCGACATCAAAGGGGCAGGGCCAGGACAGGGGATCGCAAGGCAAGGGAGCCGCACACGAATCGAAGCAGGGCCAGCAGAACGGCCCCGACAACGGCGAGCCGCAGGGCGGAAATCGCAACAAATGAGGCGACGTTCGCCAGTCCCGCGCCGGTCTCGAGCGAGCACAGGGCACGCGTGCCGATGATCTTCGCCGGCGTCGGCATGATGCGCCTGCGGGCTGAGCATCGGACGGGTGGCATGACCTATTGCATCGGCGTCATGCTCGACGAGGGGATCATCTTCGCCTCGGATTCCCGCACGAATGCGGGCATGGACAATTTCGCCCGGTTCTGCAAGATGACGGTCTTCGAGCGCCGCGGCGACCGCGTCATCGTGCTCCTGAGCTCGGGAAACCTGGCCGGAACCCAGGCGGTGATCGGCGTGCTCAATCAGCGCTGCGCCGCCGGCGACGCGACCGCGAACCTGTGGAGCGCGCGGACGATGTTCGACGTCGCGATGCTGGTGGCGGATGCGATGCGCGACATCGAGCGGCGCGATGGCGAGTACCTGCAGGAGAGCGAGATCGCCTTCAATGCCTCGTTCATCGTCGGTGGCCAGATCAGCGGCGAGCCGCTGCGGCTGTTCCGGATCTATGCCGAGGGCAACTTCATCGAAGCGGGAATCGACACCCCCTATTTCCAGACGGGCGAAACCAAGTACGGCAAGCCGATCATCGACCGCGTGATCACGCGCTCGACGCCGCTCGCCGACGCCACGAAATGCGTGCTGGTGTCGTTCGATTCGACGATGCGCAGCAACCTGTCGGTGGGCATGCCGATCGACCTCATCTGCTATGAGCGCGACAGCCTCGCCGTGCACCGGCGGCGCCGATTCGACGATGGGGATGCCTATTTCACGTTGCTCGGCCAGGAATGGGGCGAAGGCACACGGCAGGTGTTTCGCCGGTTGCCCGAGCTGCGCTGGTGACAGGC
>CAWEOX010000019.1:0-38758 GCA_963810845.1 uncultured beta proteobacterium
ACGCGGGATGTACCGACGGCGCCGCGTCGGGACCCGGCGTTGCTCCAGGCGTGGACGAGCCGCTGCCCGACTGCGAGGGCTTCGGCGGGCGCGGCGGCTTGCCGGACATGATGTCGTCGATCTGGTCGGCGTCGATCGTCTCGAGCTCCAGCAGCGCCTTGGCCATCGCGTCGACCTTGTCGCGATTGTCCTCGATCAGCTTGCGCGCGACGGCGTACTGCGTGTCGATGATCTTGCGGATCTCGCCGTCGACCTTGCGCATCGTGTCTTCCGACATGTTGACCGTGCGCGTGATCGAGCGGCCGAGAAACACTTCGCCCTCGTTCTCGCCGTAGACCATCGGGCCCAGCACGTCGGACATCCCGTAGCGGGTGACCATCGCGCGCGCCATGTCGGTCGCGCGCTCGAAGTCGTTCGAGGCGCCGGTGGTCATCTGGTTCATGAAGATCTCTTCGGAGATCCGCCCGCCGAACAGCACGGCGATCACGTTCAGCATGTGATTGCGGTCCATGCTGTAGCGGTCGGCGACCGGCAATTGCATCGTCACGCCCAGCGCGCGGCCGCGCGGGATGATCGTGACCTTGTGCACGGGGTCCGTCTTGGGCAAGAGGCGCGCGACGATCGCGTGGCCCGACTCGTGGTAGGCGGTGTTGCGCCGCTCTTCCTCGGGCATCACGATCGACCGGCGCTCGGCGCCCATGATGATCTTGTCCTTCGCGCGCTCGAAGTCCTCCATGTCCACCAGCCGCTTGTTGCTGCGCGCGGCGAACAGCGCCGCCTCGTTGACGAGGTTGGCGAGATCGGCGCCCGAGAAGCCCGGCGTGCCGCGGGCGATCACTTCGGCCTTGACGTCGCCGGCCATCGGCACCTTGCGCATGTGCACGAGCAGGATCTGCTCGCGGCCGCGGATGTCGGGCAGCGGCACGACGACCTGACGGTCGAAGCGGCCCGGACGCATCAGCGCCGGGTCGAGCACGTCGGGCCGGTTGGTCGCGGCGATGATGATGACCCCGGCGTTGCCCTCGAAGCCGTCCATCTCGACCAGAGCTGGTTCAGCGTCTGCTCGCGCTCGTCGTTGCCGCCGCCCAGGCCCGCGCCGCGCTGGCGCCCGACCGCGTCGATTTCGTCGATGAACACGATGCACGGCGCGCTCTTCTTCGCCTGCTCGAACATGTCGCGCACGCGCGCCGCGCCGACGCCGACGAACATCTCGACGAAATCCGAGCCGGAGATCGAGAAGAACGGCACCTTGGCCTCGCCGGCGATGGCCTTCGCCAGCAGCGTCTTGCCGGTGCCCGGCGAGCCGACCATCAGCACGCCGCGCGGAATGCGGCCGCCGAGCTTCTGGAACTTGGACGGGTCGCGCAGGAATTCGACGAGCTCGCTCACCTCTTCCTTGGCTTCGTCGCAGCCGGCGACGTCGGCGAACGTGATCGAGTTGTTCGCCTCGTCGAGCATCTTGGCCTTGCTCTTGCCGAAGCTGAACGCGCCGCCGCGGCCGCCGCCTTGCATCTGGCGCATGAAGAAGATCCACACGCCGATCAGCAGCAGCATCGGGAACCAGGAGATGAACACCTGCGCCAGGAACGACTGCTCCTCGTCCGGCTTGGCCTCGACCTTGACGCCGTACTTGACGAGGTCGCCGACCATCCAGATGTCGCCAGGGCTGTAGGTGATGAACTTCTTCTTGTCGCTCGATACCCACTTGATCGAGCGGCCTTCGACCGACGCCGACTCGACGCGGCCCTGCTTCGCCTGGTCCATGAACTCCGAATAGGGGACGGAGTCCTTCGTCGCCTGCCGGGAGTCGAACTGTTTGACGACAGTCAGCACCACGAGCCCGATCACGAGCCAGATACCGACATTCTTGAGCAGATTGTTCAAACGTCACTCCTGGCGGCAGGTGCGCCGGGCCGCCGCTGGCCCCGTGGTGCATCCGCGCACGAAGCGCAGCGTGCGCAGAACCTTGTATTCTAACCGTTCACCGTCCCCGCGACCAGTCGATCGTCCGGCCGATGTCGCCGGCAGACGACAAATCGCACGGGACTTGATCTGCATCAGTCGGGACTTCCATTCCGCCGATTTCCCGCAGCAGGCGCTTCGCGACCAGATAGACCTCGCGGCTGCGGTCCCGCGACGCCTTCGGCTTGCGGACGTACACCTTGTCGAATTGACCCTGCATCGGCGCGCTGAAATTCCGCAAATCCGCCGCCCTGGAAGGCTTTGACGACCAGATCGCCGCCCGGTTGCAGCCAGTTTCCCGCAAATTCAAGGGCCAATTCGCCGAGATGCACCGCCCGCGCCTGGTCCGCGGCCTCGATACCCGACAAGTTGGGGGCCAGGTCCGAAACCACAAGGTCGACCTTGCGCCCTTCGAGCGCCGCCTCCACCGCCGCGAGCCCTTCCGGCTCGCGGAAATCGCCCTGGATGAACGCGACACCGCGGATCGGGTCCATCGGCAGCAGATCGATCGCGACGATGCGGGCCTTCGCACCCAGCTTCTCGTGCAGCACCTGCGCCCAGCTGCCCGGCGCCGATCCGAGATCGACGACGCTCATGCCGGGCCGGAACAGCTTGTCCTTCTCGGCCAGCTCGAGCAGCTTGAACGCGGCGCGCGACCGGTAGCCGAGCCGGGTCGCCTCCTTGACCCAGTGGTCGTTGACGTGCTCCTGCACCCACGCCTTGACGAACTTGTGCTTCTTGGTTGCCTTGGGCCCGGCCACCGCTCCCCGCCTCGCGCATCGGAAATCGACCTGCCCACTCTAACACCGAAGGCCCGCACGGCGCCGTGGCAGCCGCCGCGGTTTAAACTAGCGCCGTGAGCCTGGAAGCAGGGGCCCCGCGCAGCGGGGAGGCGACCGGGGCGAATCGGCGCGGGTAGCCGACGCGCAAGCCTTCGCGCGGCGCCGACAGCACAAGGAGGCTAGCGGCATGAATCCATTGACATCGGCCGAGCGGCGCGCGCTCCGGGCCAAGGCACATGCGCTGAACCCGGTCGTCACCATCGGCCAGCACGGCTTGACGCCCGCGGTTCTTCACGAAATCGACGTCGCGCTGCTCGCACACGAACTGATCAAGATCCGCGTCGTGAACGACGACCGCGCCGCGCGCGAGCTGCTGTACGCGCGGATCTGCGCCGAGCTCGACGCGGCGCCCGTCCAGCACATCGGCAAGCTGCTCGTCGTTTGGCGTCTCGCGCCGGAGCCGGAGCCGGAACCCGTCGCCGCACGACCCGCGGCGCGCACGCCGGTCAAGGGGCCGAAGTCCGCTGCCCCGCGCGGTCCGCGGCAAGCCGAAGCCCGGGGCCGCGGCAATCGAGATTCGAGGCCGAGCCGCCGCGCCCCGACGGGCGGACTCGGCGGCAGCGGCGTCACGCCGTCGTCGCGGTGCGCCGAGGCGACCGCGGCAATGGTGCCGTCGCCGGTCGACGCGCCGGCCGCCGCGTCGCCGCCGAGCGCCGTAGCCGGCATTGCCTTCCGCGCCCGACCAGCGGAGCTCGCTGGACGCCACCGCGGCCACGGCGATGGTCGTGCTGTGTGCACTCTGGGGATACCAGCAGGTCGCGATCAAGCTGGCGGCCGCGGACGTTTCGCTGGTGATGCAGGCGGCCATTCGGTCCGGGGTCGCGACGCTGCTGCTGCTCGTCTGGGCCGCGCTCCGGCGCATACCGCTCTGGCGGCGCGACCGCACGCTCGCGCCGGGAACGCTGGCGGGACTCGCGTTCGCCGGCGAATTCGCGTTGATCTACGCGGGGCTCGCCCACACGACCGCGGCGCGGATGGTCGTGTTCCTCTATCTCGCGCCTTGCCTGACCGCGCTGGGACTGACGCTGTTCGTCCCGGGCGAGCGGCTGCGCGGCGCGCAGTGGGCCGGGATGGCGCTGGCCTTTCTCGGCGTGGCGCTCGCGTTCTTCGACGGGCTCGCGCCGACGGCCCGACCGACGTTGCTGGGTGACGCGATGGGCGCGCTCGCCGCCGCGTTGTGGGCGGGGACGACGGTGCTGATTCGCGCAACGCCGCTCGCCCGGGCCAGCGCGACCAAGGTGCTCTTCTACCAGTTGGCGGTGTCGGCGCTGCTGCTGCCGATCGCATCGAAGATGCTGGGCGAGCCGGGAGTGATCGCGTGGACCCCGCGCGCGGTCGCCAGTCTCGCGTACCAGTCGGTCGTGGTCGCGTTCGCGAGCTATCTCGCGTGGTTCTGGCTGTTGACCCGGTACCTCGCCGGCGGGCTCGCCGTCTTTTCGTTCCTGACGCCGCTTTTCGGCGTGCTCTTCGGAACTCTGATCCTCGGCGAACCGCTGAGCGGCAGGTTCGCGCTCGCGGCAATTCTGGTGGGCGCCGGGATCACGCTCGTCAACGCCCGCCCGGCCCAAACGGCGGTCGCGCGCGGCTAGCCCGGCGCCGGCCGCGAGAGCCCGGCATCAGCGACGAACCGTTTCCCCGGCCCCCCGCGCCCGCTAGACATAGCGCACCGCGAGCACCTCGTACTCGCGCGCGCCGCCGGGCGCCTGGACTTCGGCGACGTCGCCCTCGTTGCGGCCGATCAGCGCGCGGGCAATCGGCGAGCTGACGGAAATCTTGCCGTGTTTCAAGTCGGCCTCGTCGTCGCCGACGATCTGATAGGTCACCAGCACGCCGCTCTCGGAATCCCGGAGATCGACCGTCGCGCCGAAAACGACGCGGCCGTCGGCGTCGAGGTCCGCCGGATCGATGACCTGCGCGCCGGCGAGCTTGTGCTCGATCTCGGCGATGCGGCCTTCGACGAAGCCCTGCCGCTCCTTCTGCGCATCGTAGTCGGCATTCTCGGACAGGTCGCCGTGCGAACGCGCCTCGGCCAGTGCCCGGATCACGTCGGGGCGCTCCATCGTTTTCAGCCGATGCAGCTCGGCCTTGAGGCGCTGCGCGCCCATTACCGTCATCGGAACCTTGCTCATCGCCTTCGTTCCCTTCAGTGCAGCCGCTGGTGCAGGGCCTGCATCGCATACGGGACGAGCTCGCGGATCCCGCGCATGCCGATGGCCGCCGCCTTCGCGCCGGCGAGCGTCGTGTAGGTCGGCACCTGGTCGGTCAGCGCTTCGCGGCGGATCGCGGAGCTGTCCTTGATCGCCGAGCGCTTCTCCTCGACCGTGTTGATGACGAGCGCGATCTCGTCGTTCTTGATCATGTCGACGATGTGCGGGCGGCCCTCGGCCACCTTGTTCACCGGCGTCACCGGGACGCCGGCGGCGGCGAGCGCCGCCGCGGTGCCGCGCGTCGCCACGAGCGTGAAGCCGAGATCCACCAGAACCATCGCCAACTCGATCGCGCGCGGCTTGTCGCTGTTCTTGAGGCTGATGAACACGCGTCCCTGCATCGGCAGCCGGACGCCGGCTGCGAGCTGCGACTTGAGGAACGCTTCGGCGAACGTGTCGCCCACGCCCATCACTTCGCCGGTGGACTTCATCTCCGGGCCGAGGATCGTGTCCACACCCGGGAACTTGATGAACGGGAACACCGCCTCCTTGACCGAGAAGTACGGCGGCACGATTTCGCCGACGATGCCCTGCGCCGCCAGCGACTGGCCGACCATGCACCGCGCGGCGATCTTGGCGAGCGGCCGGCCCGTGGCCTTCGAGACGTAGGGCACCGTGCGCGACGCCCGCGGATTCACTTCGAGCACGTAGACGGCGCCGTTCTGGATCGCGAACTGGACGTTCATCAGGCCGACGACATTCAAGCCCCTGGCCATGGCCACGGTCTGCCGGCGCAGCTCGTCCTGCAGCTCGGGCGACAGCGAGTATGGCGGCAGCGAGCAGGCCGAATCGCCGGAATGCACGCCCGCCTGCTCGATGTGCTCCATGATCCCGCCGATCACGACCTCCTGTCCGTCGCACAAGGCGTCGACGTCGACCTCGATCGCGTCGTTGAGAAAGCGATCGAGCAGCACCGGCGAATCGTTGGAGACCTTGACCGCCTCGCGCATGTAGCGCTCGAGATCGCGCTGCTCGTGCACGATTTCCATCGCCCGGCCACCCAGCACGTACGACGGCCGCACCACCAGCGGATAGCCGATCTCGACCGCCGCCTTCAGCGCTTCGGCGTCGGTGCGCGCGGTGCGGTTGGGCGGCTGCTTGAGATCGAGCCGGTGCAGCATCTGCTGGAAGCGCTCGCGGTCTTCCGCCATGTCGATCATGTCCGGCGTGGTGCCGATGATCGGCACGCCGTACTTCTCGAGATCGCGCGCGAGCTTCAACGGCGTCTGGCCGCCGTACTGGACGATCACGCCGAGCGGCTTTTCGATGTGCACGATCTCGAGCACGTCCTCGAGCGTCAGCGGCTCGAAGTAGAGTCGGTCGGAGGTGTCGTAGTCGGTCGAGACGGTCTCCGGATTGCAGTTGATCATGATCGTCTCGTAGCCGTCCTCGCGCAGCGCCATCGCCGCATGCACGCAACAGTAGTCGAACTCGATCCCCTGCCCGATCCGGTTCGGGCCGCCGCCCAGCACGATCACCTTGCGGCGGTCCGTGGGCTCGGCCTCGCATTCATCCTCGTACGTCGAGTACATGTACGCGGTGCGGGTCGAGAACTCGGCGGCGCAGGTGTCGACACGCTTGTAGACCGGCCGGATGCCGTGCTCGTGCCGCAGCGCGCGCACCTCGGTCTCGCTCACCTTGAGCAGATGGGCGAGCCGGCGGTCCGAGAACCCCATCCGCTTGAGACCGAAGAGCTCGTCGCGGGTGAGGTCGGGCAGCGTGCGCGAGTCGAGCACCAGCTCGGTGTCGACGATCTCCTTGATCTGGCCGAGGAACCACGGGTCGATCTTCGTGTGCGCGAACACTTCGTCGATCGACATGCCGACGCCGAACGCGTCGGCCACGTACCAGAGGCGCTCGCCGCTCGGATAGGCGAGCTCGTCGCCGATCTTTTCGGGGTCCACCGTCTTGAGGTTGAAGCCGTCGACGCCGGTCTCGAGGCCGCGCAGTGCCTTCTGCAGCGATTCCTGGAACGTGCGGCCGATCGCCATCACCTCGCCGACCGACTTCATCTGCGTGGTGAGCCGGTCGTCGGCCTGCCTGAACTTCTCGAACGCGAAGCGCGGCACCTTGGTCACGACGTAGTCGATCGTGGGCTCGAACGACGCGGGCGTCTGGCCGCCGGTGATCTCGTTGCGCAGTTCGTCCAATGTATAGCCGACCGCGAGCTTGGCGGCGATCTTGGCGATCGGGAAGCCGGTCGCCTTCGAGGCGAGCGCGGAGGACCGCGACACGCGCGGGTTCATCTCGATGACGATCATCCGGCCGTCGTCGGGGTTGATCGCGAACTGGACGTTGGAACCGCCGGTGTCCACCCCGATCTCGCGCAACACGGCGATCGAGGCGTCGCGCATGATCTGATATTCCTTGTCCGTCAAGGTCTGCGCCGGCGCGACGGTGATCGAGTCGCCGGTGTGCACGCCCATCGGGTCGACGTTCTCGATCGAGCAGACGATGATGCAGTTGTCCTTCTTGTCGCGGACCACCTCCATCTCGAACTCTTTCCAGCCGAGCAGCGATTCCTCGATCAGGATTTCGTGCGTGGGCGAGAGGTCGAGACCGTGCTTGCACATCTCGATGAACTCGTCCTTGTTGTAGGCGATGCCGCCGCCGGTGCCGCCCAGCGTGAACGACGGCCGCAGCACCGCCGGGAACCCGATTGTCGTCTGCACCTCGAGCGCCTGGTCGAGGTTGTGGGCGATGCCCGAGCGCGCCGAGCCGAGTCCGATGCGCGTCATCGCGGCCTTGAATTTCTCGCGGTCCTCGGCCTTGTCGATCGCCTTCTTCGACGCGCCGATCAGCTCGACGTCGTACTTCGTGAGCACACCCTCGCGCGCGAGATCGAGCGCGCAGTTGAGCGCGGTCTGCCCGCCCATCGTCGGCAGCAGCGCATCGGGGCGCTCGCGCTCGATGATCTTCGCCACCATCGTCCACGTGATCGGCTCGATGTAGGTGACGTCGGCCATTTCCGGGTCGGTCATGATCGTCGCCGGATTCGAGTTCACCAGGATGACGCGGTAGCCTTCCTCGCGCAGCGCCTTGCACGCCTGCGCGCCCGAGTAGTCGAACTCGCACGCCTGCCCGATGATGATCGGGCCGGCGCCGATGATCAGGATCGATTCGATGTCGGTGCGCTTGGGCATCGTGGCCGTGGGCCGTCAGGCCGCTTTCTTGTCCATCATTTTCACGAACCGGTCGAACAGGTACGCGAGGTCGTGCGGGCCCGGGCTCGCCTCCGGATGGCCCTGGAAACAAAACGCCGGCCGGTCGGTCAGCGCGAAGCCCTGCAGGCTGCCGTCGAACAGCGACACGTGCGTGACCCGTGCCGTCGCCGGCAGCGTCGCCGCATCGACGGCGAAACCGTGGTTCTGGCTGGTGATCAGCACATGCCCCGTATCCCGGTCGAGCACCGGGTGGTTGGCGCCGTGGTGGCCGAACTTCATCTTGACGGTTTTCGCGCCCACGGCGAGGGCCAGCAGCTGGTGGCCGAGGCAGATGCCGAACGTCGGCAAGCCGCGCTCGACGATGGTGCGGATCGCGGCAATCGCGTAGGCGCACGGTTCCGGATCGCCGGGACCGTTCGAGAGGAACACGCCATCGGGTTTCAGCGCCAGCGCCGCATCGGCAGGCGTCTGCGCCGGCACGACGGTCAGCCGGCAGCCGCGCGCGGCGAGCATCCGCAGGATGTTGTGCTTGACGCCGAAATCGTACGCGACGACGTGGAAGCGCGGATGCTCCTGCTGCCGGAAGCCGGCACCCAGCGCCCAGGTCGAGGCCGACCATTCGTACGGCGCCGTGCAGGACACGACGCGCGCGAGATCGAGCCCGGCCATCGACGGCACGGCCTGCGCGCGCTTGACCGTCGCGGCGACACCGGCGGCGTCGATCGCCGCCGCGGCGTGGAGGCAGCCGTTCTGCGCGCCCTTGTCGCGCAGCGTGCGCGTCAGCTTGCGAGTATCGATATCGGCGATGCCGACGATGCGATTCGCCGCGAGATAAGTGCCGAGATCGCCGGTCGCGCGCCAGTTCGACATGAGCCGCGGCAGGTCGCGGATCACGAGTCCCGCGGCAAACGGGCGGTTCGATTCCACGTCCTCGGGATTGACGCCGACGTTGCCGATGTGCGGATACGTGAGCGTGACGAGCTGTCCCGCATACGAGGGGTCCGTCAGGATCTCCTGATAACCGGTCATCGCGGTGTTGAACACGACCTCGCCCACGGCGTGGCCCAGGGCGCCGATCGCCCGGCCGCGGAACACCGTGCCGTCGGCAAGCGCGAGGATTGCCGGCGTGGTCGCGCGCAGCAGCTCGGCGCGCGGGGTGGCGGGGGACATCGAAACGGTCATGACAGGTGGCGGAGAGGAGCCTGCGGTGGGGACGCGGCCGCGGGAGGACGTGTTTGCCTTGGCCCGGACGTGCGAAGCGGGAACGTCCACGACATGCCGCGACCGTTCCCGCTCTTGACGTTCCGGATTATACCGGAGGGGGCCCCCTCCCTTCAACCGAAGCACTGTCGCCGCGTAGCCCGGGTTGAACAGAGCGAAACCCGGGTGCGCGTGTGCACGTGGAGCGGCCGTTGCGCAAATTGAAGGTCACCAGGGTTTCGCGTGCGCTCAACCGGGCTACGGCTACCCCCGCCGACGGCGACGCTCAATACGCGACGCTGAATCCGCCGTCGACGAACAGGACGTGCCCCGTCACGTAGCTCGCGGCATCGGACGCGAGGAACACCGCCGCACCGGCGACCTCTTGGGGATCGCCCCAGCGACCGGCGGGCGTGCGCCGCCGCACCCAGGCGTCGAACTCGGCGTCGGCGATCAGCGCCGCGTTCATCGCGGTGGCGAAGAACCCCGGCGCGATGCCGTTCACCTGGATGCCGAACGGCGCCAGCTCGACCGCCAGCGCCCGGGTGAGCATCTGGACCGCGCCTTTGCTCGCGGCGTAAGGAACGATGTTCGGGCGGCCGATTTCGCTCGCCAGCGAGCAGACGTTGATCATCTTGCCGCGCCGGCGCGCCTTCATCCCCGGCAGGACCGCCCGCGCGACGTGGAATGGGCCGTCGAGATTGACGGCGAGGAGCGAGCGCCACTCGCTGTCGCTCCACGCGTCGAGCGGCTGCCGCTGGTTCACGCCGGCGTTGTTGACGACGATGTCGAGCGGGCCACGAGCGGTGAGGAGCGCATCGATGGCGGCGGTGGTGGCCGCCGCGTCCGCGACGTCGAACGCGGCGATCGCGACCTCCGCACCGTCGGCACGCAGCGTCGCCGCGGCCGCTTCGAGCCGGGCGGAATCGCGCCCGTTGAGCACGATGCGCGCGCCCGCCCGGGCAAGTCCCTGGGCAATGGCATAGCCCAGGCCCGTGCTCGAGCCGGTGACGAGGGCGAGCCGGCCGGTGAGGTCGAACGGGTGCGTGGCGGAGGGAGTCATCGCGTTGGTCTCCATCGGCAGGCGTGCGCAGCCCCCTGCTGGCTCGAACCACGCGCGCTATCGCAATCCGAGCACGTCGCGCATGTCCGCCATGCCGGGCTGCCGCCGCGTCCGGCGATTCGCGGCGTAGCGGGCGGCGCGCAGCGCCCCGGTCGCAAAATTCTGGCGCGAGGTGGCCTTGTGCGCGAGCTCGATCCGCTCGCCCGCGCCGGCGAATATCACCGTGTGCTCGCCGACCACGTCGCCGCCGCGCAGCGCCGCGAAGCCGATCGCGCCGGGCTTACGCTCGCCGGTCACGCCTTCCCGCGCGTAGATCGCGCATTCCGCGAGCGACCGTCCGGCGCCCGCGGCCGCCGCTTCGCCCAACGCCAGCGCGGTTCCGGACGGCGCGTCGACCTTGTGCCGGTGATGCATTTCCAGGATTTCGATATCGAAGTCGGGCCCGAGCCGCTGCGCGGCGAGCTCGACGAGCTTCAGGAGGACGTTGACGCCGACGCTCATGTTGGGCGCGAACACGATCGGGATCGTCCGGCCGAAGGCCACGAGCGCTGCCTTCTGCGCGTCGGAAAACCCGGTGGTGCCGACGACCGCGGCCGTTCCGCGCTCCGCGCAGGCCGCGAGGTGCGCGAGCGTGCCCTGGGGTCGGGTGAAATCGATCAGCACGTCGGCGGCGCGCACCGCGGCGTCGACGGCGCTGCCGACGACGACGCCGGTGGCGCGGCCAAACCGCGCGCCGGCGTCCTGCCCCGTCGCCGGCGATCCGGGCACGTCGAAGGCGGCGGCCAGCGCGAGATCGGGCGCGGCCAGCGTTGCTTCGATCAGCGCCTGCCCCATCCGCCCGCCGGCGCCAGCGACGGCGATGCGCGTCGGCGTCACCGGCGGAAGATGTCGAGGAACCAGCCGAAGAAGCCCTGGTCGCTGGCCGACGGATCGGGCGGCAGCGCCTTGGCCGACGCCGCGCGGTTCAGCGCGGCCATCGACGGCGGCATTTCGTCGCCCTCCCACCGGGCCAGCTTGCCGTCAACGAAATAGACGGCGAAATTGCGATGCTCGAGCGCCCGGCCCTGGCGCTTGTATTCGTAGACGTAGTCCCACTGATCCGGACGGAACGCGCTGACGATGAGCGGCGTGCCCAGTATCGCCCGCACCTGCTGCGGGGTCTGGCCGACCCTCAGGCGGTCGACCTGGTCCTGGGCGAGATAGTTGCCCTGATTGATGTCGATCTTGTAGACGCCGACCTGTTCCACCACCGGCATGTACGTGCCCAGCACCGAGCAGCCGGCGAACGCCGCGGCGGCGGCGACGAGCGTCGCGAACCGGACGGCGGCGCGGACGGCCGCATGAGAGCGGTCGGGCGCCCGGCGCGGCGAAAAGGGAGCGGTTTGCACGGGTCTGTGAAAGCTGGGAGGGAACGGCTATTATAACCGGGCCGTGGGTGCCGCCCCGACGCTCCGGTCCGGACCTCCATTCCCGTCCACGTCGAGCCGCCCACGATGACCACGCCGCATGACCTCAAGAATGCCGGCCTCAAAGCGACGGTGCCGCGGCTCAAGATCATCAATCTCTTCGAGACGTCCGCGGTCCGGCACATGACCGCCGAAGACGTCTACCGGCAATTGCTGTCGGAGGGACTCGACATCGGCCTCGCCACGGTCTACCGCGTCTTGACCCAGTTCGAGCAGGCGGGGCTGCTCGTTCGCCACCATTTCGAATCGGGCAAGGCGGTGTTCGAGCTGAACCAGGGGTCGCACCACGACCATCTCGTCTGCATGCAATGCGGGCGACTGGAAGAGTTCTACGACGCGGAGATCGAAAAGCGGCAGGCCAAGGTCGCCCGCGACCGTGGATTCACGATCACCGAGCACGCGCTCTATCTCTACGCCGAGTGCATCAAGCCGAACTGCCCGCATCGCCGCACGAGCGACAGCTGACGCGCTTCATCCGGTGGCATCCGACCGGCTGAAATTGCCAAGCCGGAAGCCGAGCAGCCACAGCGCGCCGAAGTAGGTCGTCACGCCCGCCGCGATAACCCAGGCGAGCCGCCCGATCCGGGTCCACAGGCCGGCATTGAGCCACAGCGATGCCGGGCCCGCGATCTCGAGCAGCAGCAGCGCCAGCACGAACAGCGCGACGGCGAGCTTCGCCAGGAAGGGGAGCCAGCCCGGCTGTGGCGAATAGATGCCGTGTTTGCGCAAGTACCAGAACAGCAGCCCGGCATTGAGGCAGGCCCCGAGCGACGTCGACAGCGTGAGCCCGGCGTGACCCAGGTACGTGTTCATCAGGATCACCGCGAACGTCTGCGCGACCAGCACCGTGACAAAGGCGATCTTGACCGGCGTCTTCATCATCTGGCGAGCGTAGAAACCGGGCGCGAGTATTTTCACCAGGATGAGGCCCAGCAGGCCGACGCTGTAGCCCAGGAGCGCGGCGCGCGTCTGCAGGACGTCGTCGGGGGTGAAGCGGCCGTACTGGTAGAGCGTCGAGACCAGCGGCACCGCGAGAATCCAGAGTCCGACCGCCGCCGGCAGCGCGAGCAGGAAAGCGAGGCGCAGGCCCCAGTCGAGCAGTGACGAGTATTCCGTCGTGTTCGCGTCGGCATGATGCTTGGCGAGCGACGGCAACAGGACCGTTCCCAACGCGACGCCGAGGAGTGCCGTCGGGAATTCCATCAGCCGGTCGGCATAGGTGATCCACGAGATGCGCCCGTCGCCCAGCAACGCCGCGAGCTGAGTGTTGATCAACGCCGAAATCTGCGCCGCCGACACGCCGAGCACCGCCGGCCCCATCGCCAGCAGCACCCGCCGCACGCCTTCGTCGCGCCAGTCGAAGCGCAGCCGGGGCAGCATGCCGATTTTCGCCAGTGGCCGGATCTGCAACGCGAGCTGGGCGATGCCGCCGATCAACACGCCCCAGGCCAGCGCCTTGATCGGCGGATCGCAGTAGGGCGCGAGGAACAGCGCCGCGCCGATGATCGACAGGTTGAGCAACACCGGCGTGAAGGCGGGAATCGCGAATTTCCGGTACACGTTGAGCACGCCGCCGGCGAGGGACACCAGCGACACGAACAGGATGTACGGAAAGACGATCCGGATCATGTCGGCGGTGAGCTCGACCTTGCCGGGCGTCCGGGCAAAGCCGGAGGCCAGTGCGTAGACGAGCCACGGCGCCGCCACTACGCCGACCACCGACAGGGCCATGAGGCAGAACGCGAGCAGGGTCGCGACCCGGCTCATCAGCGCCGTCGTCTCGTCGTCGCCGCGCTGCCGCCGGTATTCGGCAAAAATCGGCACGAAAGCCTGCGAAAACGCGCCCTCGGCAAACAGCCGGCGCAGGATGTTCGGCAGCCGGAAGGCCGCCTCGAACGCGTCCATCTGCAGCCCGGCGCCGAATACCGTCGCCTTGAGACTTTCCCGGGCGAGCCCGGTGATCCGCGAGACGAGCGTCATCCCGCTGACCGTCGACAGCGCCTTCAGCAAGTTCATGGGTGGCGCTGCGCCGCCGGCGTCGGCGCCGGTTCGGCGCGCAAAGCGGGATGCCGCGGGCAGCGGAAGTGGGGACGAGTGTTCGGCACGGGGGACTCGCGGCCAAGGCAAGGCACGGACGCGCGCCGGAACGGCGGATCCCGCGTTCTTCGGCGGGCTCAACGGCGCGGCTTGCCCAAGCAGCGAAAAATGGTTATTATGCTCGGTCTTTCTCGGCTACTCCAGAACCCGAAGGATCTCGATTCATGGCTAACAGCGCCCAAGCCCGCAAGCGCGCCCGGCAGGCAGAAGAAACCCGGCAGCACAACGCCAGCCTCAAGTCGACGTTGCGCACCGCCGTCAAGAAGGTTCGCAAGGCGATCGCCGCCGGCGACAAGACCGCTGCGACCGCCCAGCTCCAGGCATCGCAGGCGGTGATCGATCGCATCGCCGACAAGAAGATCATGCACAAGAATACCGCGTCGCGGACCAAGTCGCGGCTCGCGCAGGCCATCAGGGCCCTCGCCTGAACGACACGTTGCTGCGGACGCGCGAGCTTCTGCACTGAAGAAAAGCGCCTGCGGGCGCTTTTTTTGTGTTCTTCATTGCCTTGCAGAACGACCGGGGCGGGCGCGGCGTGAGCGGCCGGGCGCGGGCTTCGGTCAGAACGACCCGGGCGGGTGCGGCGCGGCGTCGAGCCGCCGGGCGGGCTTCGGTCAGAACGACCGGGCGCGGCGCGGCGTGAGCCGCGCCGCGACTGTGGTGATGCACACAAAAAGACGCGGACATGGCGTCACCAGCGAACAAGGGTTTGCGTCACACCGGCACCACGTTTCGTCGGCAGCGGTGGAGAGAGCAACCGCCGCCTCGCCCCGTTCGCGGGAGACCCCATGCTAGTATTTTGCCTGTCGAAATCGGGGCACCGTCTTTCGCGGCGGTTTGGTCCCGTGCTTTCGGATCCGCCCCATGCCGCCCAAGCACTTCCTCCAGCTCAAGGATTTCACCCGCGAGGAGCTCGACTACCTCTTCGCGCGCACCCGCTGGATCAAGGAGCGGTTCAAGCGTTACGAGGTCTACCAGCCGCTGCGCGACCGGACGCTCGCGATGGTGTTCGAGAAGGCGTCGACGCGCACGCGGGTGTCGTTCGAGGCGGGGATGAATCAGCTGGGCGGGATCGCGATCAATCTCAATCGCAGCGACACCCAGCTTGCGCGCGGCGAGCCGATCGAGGACGTCGCCCGCGTGATCTCGCGGATGGTCGACGTCGTGATGATCCGCACGTTCGAGCAGTCGATCATCGAGCGCTTCGCCGCGCATTCGCGCGTCCCGGTGATCAACGGCTTGACCAACGAGTATCACCCCTGCCAGATCCTCGCCGACATCTACACGTACCTCGAGCACCGCGGGTCGATCGCGGGCAAGACCGTCGCCTGGATCGGCGACTCGAACAACGTCTGCAACACCTGGCTGCAGGCGGCGGTCGTGTTCGATTTCAACGTGCACGTGTCGACGCCGCCCGGCTACGAGGTGGAGCCCGAGCGCGCGGGCATCTACGACGACAGCCACTACGCATCGTTCGACGATCCGACGGCCGCCTGCCGCGGCGCCGATCTCGTCACCACCGACGTCTGGACCAGCATGGGCTTCGAGGCCGAAAACGAGGAACGGCGGCGGGACTTCGCGCACTGGATGGTCGACGCCGCGATGATGCGCCAGGCGAAGCCGGATGCGCTGTTCATGCACTGCCTGCCGGTGCACAGGGGCGAGGAAGTCGCGGCCGAGGTCATCGACGGCCCGCAAAGCGTCGTCTGGGACGAGGCCGAAAACCGCCTCCACGCGCAAAAGGCGCTGCTCGAATATGTCGTCTGCGGACGGGTGAACCCATGATCCTCGACCATATCGGCATTACCGTCGGCGACTTCGCCAAGGCCCGCGCGTTCTACGCGGCTGCGCTCGCGCCGCTCGGCATTCGCGAAGTGATGGTGTTCGAGAAATTCGGCGGTTTCGGGCGCGAGCGCCCCGAGTTCTGGATCGGCGAGGGTCGCACGGCGCAACCGCAGCCGCGCGTCCACGTCGCCTTCGCCGCCGCCACCCGCGCCGACGTCGACGCGTTCCACCGCGCGGCGATCGCCGCCGGCGGCACCGACAATGGCGCTCCGGGGCTGCGGCCGCACTACCACCCCAATTATTACGGCGCGTTCGTGCTCGACGCGGACGGCCACAACATCGAAGCGGTCTGCCACGCACCCGCGTGAGGCCCGGCAACCTGGATCTCGCACCCATGAACCGTCGCACCCTGTTGCGCGCCCTCGCCGCCGTCGCCTGCGCGGCGCTGCCGGCCCTCGCGTCCGCGCAAGCGCTGGCCCGACCGTCCGATCAAGTTCCTGATGACCGCACCGGCCGGCAGCTCCATCGACATGATCGGCCGCACGATCGCGGAAAAGCTGGGACCGCGTCTCGGGCAGCCGGTCATCGTCGAGAACAAGCCGGCCGCGAGCGGCACCGTCGCGGTCGCGGAAGCCGCGCGCGCCGCGCCGGACGGCTACACGATGGTGCTGGGCTACCCGGGCCCGGTCGCGTTCGCCCCGCTGATCCAGAAGCTGCCGTACGACGTGCAGAAGGATCTCGCGCCGCTGATCATCACGACCAATCAACCCAACGTCCTGGTCGTGAACGCGCAGCTGCCGGTGAAGACGCTGCCGGAGCTCATCGCGTACGCGAAGGCCAACCCGGGCAAGCTCAACTATGCGTCGGTCGGCAACGGCAGCTCGTCGCATCTGGTGATGGAGTACCTCAAGGCCATCGGCGGCTTCGACGCCGTCCACGTGCCGTTCAACGGGTCGCCGCCCGCGGTCACCGCCACGATCCAGAACGAGACGCAGATGATGTTCGCGGTGATGGCGCCGCTGCAGGCGCAGATCCAGGCCGGCAAGCTGCGCCCGATCGCGGTCACCACGGTCAAGCGGTTCCCGCTGCTGCCGGACCTGCCGACGATCGCCGAATCGGGCTTCCCGGGCTTCGACGCACAGGCCTGGAACGGCATCCTGGTTCCCGCGGGCACGCCGAAGCCGATCGTCGCGCGCCTCAACACCGAGATCAACGCGATCTTCAAGCTGCCGGACGTCATCGAGAAAATGCATGCCGCCGGGTTCGAGCTGGTCGGCGGCACGCCCGACGACTTCGCCGCCCTGCTCGTGCGCGACAATGCGCAATGGGCGCCGGTGGTAAAGAAGCTCGGCCTCAAGGTCGACTGAAAGCCTCGGGGTCGGATGCGTAGACGCTCTCGCCCGCCACCGCGGGCGTGCGCCCGCGGGACCGCCCGCCGGCTACCGGGACTCGGGGTCGCCGTCGGTGAGCCGCGGCAGCGGCGAATCCCCGGAGGGGCGCAAGAGGCCGGTCTTCATGTACGTCAGCAGCTTTTCGCGCGTGTCGGCGATGTCGAGGTTGCGCATCGTGAGCTGGCCGATGCGATCCTGCGGCGTGAACGACGACGCGCCCTTCTCCATCGTCAGCCGCTCCGGCTTGTAGGTGAGGTTCGCGCTCGTGGTGTCGAGGATCGAGTAGTCGTTGCCGCGCCGCAGCTCCAGCGTCACCTCGCCGGTCACCGCGCGCGCGACCCAGCGCTGCGCGGTCTCGCGCAGCATCATCGCCTGCGAATCGAACCAGCGTCCCTGGTAGAGCAGCCGCCCGAGGCGGCGGCCGCTGTCACGGTACTGCTCGATCGTGTCCTCGTTGTGGATGCCGGTGACGAGCCGCTCGTAGGCGACGTGCAGCAGCGCCATGCCGGGCGCCTCGTAGATGCCGCGGCTCTTCGCCTCGATGATCCGGTTCTCGATCTGGTCGCACATCCCGAGGCCGTGGCGGCCGCCGATCGCGTTGGCCTCGAGCACGAGCGCGACCTCGTCGGCGAACGTCATGCCGTTCAAGGCGACCGGCCGCCCCTCGTCGAAGCGCACGGACACGGTCTCGGGCCGGACGACGACGTCGTCGCGCCAGAACGCGACGCCCATGATCGGCTCCACGATCTTCATGCCCTTGTCGAGAAACTCGAGGTCCTTCGCCTCGTGCGTCGCGCCGAGGAGGTTGGAGTCGGTCGAGTAGGCCTTTTCCGTGCTCATCCGGTAGCCGAAGCCGGCGCCGGCCAGGTACTCCGACATCTCCTTCCGGCCGCCGAGCTCGTCGATGAAGCGCGCGTCGAGCCACGGTTTGTAGATGCGCAGGCTGGGGTTGGCGAGGAGCCCGTAGCGATAGAAGCGCTCGATGTCGTTGCCCTTGTACGTGCTGCCGTCGCCCCAGATGTGGACGTCGTCGTCGCGCATCGCGACCACGAGCATCGTGCCCGTGACCGCGCGACCGAGCGGCGTCGTATTGAAGTACGTCGCCCCGGCCGTCGAAATGTGGAACGCGCCCGCCTGCAGCGCCGCGATCCCTTCGGCCACGAGCGCGGCACGGCAATCGACGAGGCGCGCCGCTTCGGCGCCGTACTGCAGCGCGCGGCGCGGAATTTCGTCATAGTCGGGCTCGTCGGGCTGGCCGAGGTTGGCGGTGTACGCGTACGGTATCGACCCTTTCGCCCGCATCCAGTGCAGCGCGGCGCTGGTGTCGAGACCGCCGGAAAACGCGATGCCGACTTTCTCGCCGACGGGAAGATCCTGAAGAATGTGCGACATGAGCTGACGTGGGGGCGTGGACCGATGAGCGCCCATTCTAGCCGACTCGTCGTCGCGGCGCGGCCCGCGCGTGCCGGTCACGCGTCGCGGCGGTCGAGCGACGCGCCGAAATGACGGCAGCCGCAGGTTCCCGTTGTCGGCGCACCGACGATCGTGCTAGCGTGTCGGTCCCTCCGTCATACCGGTCGCACCAACGCCATGCCTTCGTTCGATATCGTCTCGGAAGTGAATCAGGTGGAAGTCCGCAATGCCGTGGACCAGACCAACAAGGAAGTTTCGACGCGCTTCGACTTCAAGGGCTCCGACGCCCGCGTCGAGCCCGCCGAGGGCACGCTGACGCTCCATGCCGACGACGACTTCAAGCTGTCGCAGGTGACGGACATCCTGACCGCCAAGCTCACCAAGCGCGGCGTCGACATCCGGGCGCTCAAATACGGTGACGTGCAGAAGGTTTCCGGCAACAAGGTGAAGCAGGTCGTCACCGTGCGCGTCGGCATCGAGCAGGAGCTGTCCAAGAAGATCGTCAAGCTGATCAAGGACAGCAAGATGAAGGTTCAGGCGAGCATCCAGGGCGACGCGGTGCGCGTGTCCGGCGCCAAGCGCGACCTCCTGCAGGAGGCGATCGCGCTGGTGAAGAAGTCGATCACCGACTTTCCGGTGCAGTTCAATAACTTCCGCGACTGAGGGCGGCCCGGCGCAATACGGAGGTTACGCGAGGTCGGCCACCAGCGCGACGCGGGTCGCCTCGTCGACTGCCGCAATCGCCGCGGCGTATTCGGGATGGTCGACGCCGATGCCGAGGCCGGCGCCGTGCTTGAGCGCAGCGACCATCTGCGGCGTGAGCTCGAACCGCAGGAAATGCACGGCCGCGGTTTTTTCGTCGTTTTCGCGCGGCAGGTCCTCGTCGGCGATCGCGTAGACCCGCGGACCGCCCTCGACCTCGACGTAGACGCGCGCCTCGACGCCTTTCAGCCGGGCGAGCGCGCGCTTGCGCTCGTCGACGTCCTCGTACTCGATCAGCATCGTCGCCTTGAAGTTCGAGCCGTCGGGGACGAGCGGGTTGTAGACCTCGAGCTCGTCGACGATGCCGGCTTCCTCGAACGTCTTCTCGATCCGGAGCATTTCCTGGACCTGGTAGCGGATCGTCAGCTCGTCCTCGAACAGCAGCGTCACGTGCAGGCCGAGGTGGACCGTCCGCGCCTTCTTGTGCGCGAGCACTTTGGCGCGGAAATCGTTCCGCGCCTTGGCATAGGCTTCGAGCGACAGCAACGACTCGCGGGTGATGGCGGGCATGGCTTGCATCTCAGAGCTGACCCATGATAGGTCCCATGAACACGCGTACGGCAACTGCCTCGAGCCGTATCAGCGGCGTATCGCGATCCTGCTCCTGGCCAGTGCGCGTCAGCGTGCCCGCGTCGGCTCCGGATTCGTCGATCCCCTGCTGGATCCGCCGCCCGGCGATCGGGCAGTCGGAGCTCACGTAGTCCGGTTCCGTCTGCGCCATCTGCCCGAAGACCGGCTTGCCGATTTTCATCGACGCGGCGAAGAACTCGGTCTTGACCCCGTAGGTGCCGTCGTGGCCGGCGCAACGCTCGACCGTGTTGACCGACGTTTCCGGGATCCACTGCAGCACCTCGCGCGTCTTCTGGCCGACGTTCTGCACCCGCGAGTGGCAGGGGATGTGATAGCTCACCTTGCCGAGCGGGTGCTTGAAATCCTTCTTCAGCAGCCCGTCCTTGTCGCGCAGGACGAGGTATTCGAACGGATCGAACATGGCATCCGCCACCGCCTTCACGTCGGCGTCCTCGGGGAAGATGAGCGGCAGCTCCTGCTTGAACATCAGCGTGCACGACGGCACCGCCGTCAGGATCGCATAGCCGTCGCGGGCCAGCGCCGCGAGCTGCGGAATGTTGATGTTCTTCAGTTTCTCGACCGCTTCGAGGTCGCCCAGTTCCAGCTTCGGCATCCCGCAGCAGGCTTCCTGTTCGACGATCCGGTACGGCACCTCGTTGTGCGCGAGGATCTTGACGAGGTCGTGGCCGATCCCCGGCTCGTTGTAGTTGACGTAACAGGTCGAGAAGATCGTCACCTTGCCCGGCGTGCGCGCGCCGTCGCGGACCGGCCAGCCGATGGACGTGCCCGCCGTCTTCCGGAACGGCGCGCCGCTGTACGGCGGCAGCTCTGCGCCGCGGGCCACGCCCAGCACCTTGTCCATCACCGCGCGCGCCGACGGCATCCGGTTGACCTTGTTGACCGCCTGGACGACGACCGGGATCGTCGCGAGCTTGCCGAGCCGATCCGTGCCGGTCAGCAGCCGGTCGCGGAACCGCGCGCCGTGCTGCCGGAAATGGACAGCCTTCGCGCGCAGCATCAGGTGCGGGAAATCGACGTTCCACGGGTGCGGCGGCACGTACGGGCACTTCGTCATGTAGCAGACGTCGCAGAGATAGCACTGGTCGACCACTTTCCAATAGTCGGCCTTGGCGACGCCATCGACCTCCATCGTCTTGCTGTCGTCGACGAGATCGAACAGCGTCGGAAACGAGTTGCACAGGCTGACGCAGCGCCGGCACCCATGGCAGATGTCGAAGACGCGCTCCATCTCCTTGAACAGCGCCTCCTCGGCATAGAACTCGGGATTGCGCCAGTCGAGCGCGTGGCGCGTCGGGGCCTGGAGATTGCCTTCGCGGGTGGTCATGGGAAGTCCGCAGGGTTGGCGAACAGGAAGCGGGAAGCGCGGTGACGTGCCGATTTCGGGTGCGCGGATCGTGCCGGACGCTCGCAACGAGCGCGCCGCCACCGCGGCGACGCGCTCGTTCGGAAACTGCGCGTCACGCGCGCGGCGGGGCCCGGCTTGCGGTCGCCGCGATCACTCCGTGAACGCGTCAAGCGCCTTCTGGAAGCGGTTGGCGTGGGAGCGCTCCGCCTTGGCCAGCGTTTCGAACCAGTCGGCGATCTCGTCGAAGCCTTCGCTGCGCGCCGACTTCGCCATGCCCGGATACATGTCCGTGTACTCGTGGGTTTCGCCCGCGACGGCGGACTTGAGGTTCTGGCGCGATGCGCCGATCGGAAGCCCGGTCGCCGGGTCGCCGACCTGCGCCAAATAATCGAGGTGACCGTGGGCATGGCCGGTTTCGCCTTCGGCCGTCGACCGGAACAGCGCGGCGACATCGTTCTGGCCCTCGACGTCCGCCTTGTTCGCGAAGTAGAGGTACCGGCGATTCGCCTGCGATTCGCCGGCAAATGCAGCCATCAGGTTTTCATGGGTCTTGGTGCCGTTGAGAGGTTTCATCGTGGTTCTCCTAGAGTTGAATGCGTCCGGTCGAGTCCGTTCCGCAAGTCGACCGGCGGCGCGGGCCGCGATGCCCGCCACAGTTTCAATTGTGCGCGTGCCGGCGACGATACGTCCAATTGATTGTGCCAATTTGCACGATAGGCGGGACTAATCGCTCCGAGCAGCGGAGACGAACGTCCCCGCAGACTTTACCTGTGGGCGCGATCGGTCGGCTTCAAGCGCCTGGGCGCGAACGGCAAGCACCCAAAACGGGAGCGCCGCAGCCACCGCTCAGCCCGGCGGGAGCGCGCCGTGCCCGGCAGCTTCAGGAAGCATCAGGAGCCAACAAGAAGGAAGGCCACCCGCGTGATGGCGGGAGGCGAGGCATCGTGCCTTTTTCCCTCTACCGGCTGGAACGCGCGGCGTCTCCGACCGAAGCATCGAAAGTACGCGGGACTTGCACCGGCGGGGCGAGGCATTCGTGGTCGGCAAGCAGGCTCTCGGCAACGTGAATCGCCATCTCGATCTGCATGATTACCCGAGCAAGCTGTTGGCTCGTCCCCGTGATGCGCGCCGCGCGAGGCATCAGGCCCTCCGCGAGGTCGCGCCGCGCGGCCACCAGCGCATCCAGCAGCTGGCCCAACTCCTGTACCGCGTTCGAGTGCTCCATTTCCTGCCCCATATCAAGGTGGGCGCGTTCCAGGAATGCCGAACATGTCGCAGAACACGGCCGGCGCCGTGTCTGCCGCTTACGTCGACTGGATATTGCTCGCCTGCTTGCCCTTCGGTCCGGCAGTGACGTTGAAGGAAACCTTCTGGCCTTCCTTCAGCGTCTTGAATCCAGGCATGCTGATGGCCGAAAAATGCGCGAACAGATCTTCACCGCCGCCATCCGGCGTGATGAATCCGAAGCCCTTGGCGTCGTTGAACCACTTCACAATTCCAGTTGCCATTGCCGAAAATCCTCAAGTAAGAGATGACGGGATGACCCGCCGTTACGCCGTACGCGACGCTAGTTCACCGTCGTGCGCTTGCCGAGCAGGCGGTCGACCTCGGCCTCGGCCTGGAGCCAGTCGGCCAACTCGAAACCGTCGACGTAGCCGCGCTGTGCATAGATCTCGTAGGCGGCCTCGCTGATCATCCGCTGCCGCAGTTCGCGAGTTGACCTCGCCCTGCGCGAATGCCGGCTTGGCGTCGCGCTGCGGAACGGCGTTGGGCAGTCCGCGCAGATCGGCGGACGGCAACTTCGGTGCCCGGGTGCTCTCGGTCACTTTGCTGGAAGTCTGGCGTGGCATGGTCCTGGTCCTTATCCGACGAATGGAGCGAAAGAAGTGGTCAGAACGGCAATCCCCGTTCTCCGATGAGTGTCTTCAGCGCATCGATGGTGAGGTCGAGCTCACCACCGACTCGCTGCACCCGGGCGGTCAAACTCGCGGGAAGATTCGGGTTGTCACGAAGGCGTTTGCTCAAATTCCACTGCATGGCCACGAGCTCATCGAGGAGGCCACAAAGTCGATCCTGCCTGAACTCGCCGTCCCCGGTCGCGTTGACCGCCGGACGATTAACTTCCATGCCACCCTCCTCGGCGCAAACTGGGATCTCAATGGGAATCGTTTGCGACCGACTAAAGCGTGATACCAGAGCCGACGGCGTGGTATCGGCAAAAGGCGGCAATGTGGACTACAGGAAAGCAGGTAATACGCAAGGCCGATCCGCGCTCGCGGAGCCTTGGGCGACCTCGGCACGCGCCGCGCGGCACGGCGGTCGTGCCCCGGGCACAGCCCGCGGTCATGGCCGCCTCAGGGCGAGGTCAGGCCCTCGCGAATGGCGAACTTGGTCAGTTCCGCCACCGTGTGAAGGCCGAGCTTGCGCATGATGTTGCGGCGGTGGGCTTCGACGGTGGCGACCGAGATGAAGAGCCGTTCGGCGATCGCCGGCGAGCGGTGGCCCTCGGCCACCAGTTGCAGCACCTCGCGCTCGCGCCGGCCGAGCGGTCGTGGCCCCTGGGTGCCCTTGCGCGCGTCCCTGACGCCCTCGATCACGGCGCCCACCAACTCGGCGGACAGGTAGCAGCCGCCGCTCGGCCACCGTGCGGATCGCCTGCACCAGCTCGCGCCCGGCCGCGCTCTTGGTCACGTACCCGGCGGCACCGCCATTGATCATTTCCAGCACGTAGCGCTTGTCGGCATGCGCGGACAGCGCGAGTATCTTCACGTCCGGATGGCCGGCGTGAATGCGCGCGGCGGCCTCGATGCCGTTCAATTCGGGCATCGCGACGTCCAGCACGAGGACGTCCGGTTTCGCGTCGCGCGCGAGCTTGATCGCGGCGCGTCCGTCGGTCGCTTCACCGACGATGACCATGTCCGGCTCTCTCTCCAGTGCCACGCGCAACGCCTCCCGCAGCAGGCGATGATCGTCGGCCAGAGCGACGCGGATCGTCATTGCGGCCTCGGATCGGGCGCGTCGGGCGCCGTCAGGGGCACGGTGAGCGTGGCGATGGTACCGTCGCCCGGGTTCGCGTCCACCGCCAGCGTACCGTTGACGAAGCCGATCCGCTCGCGGACGCTGACGAGGCCGAACCGCCCCTTGGGCCCGGGTTGCGCCAGCAATGCCGGATCGAACCCGACGCCGGCGTCGGTGACGGCCACCGCGAGCCGGTCGGCGTCGCGGAAGATCGATACCTCCGCGGCGTCGACCTTGGCGTGCCGGGCGACGTTCGCGAGCAGCTCGCGCACGCAGCGGAACAGCACCGAGCGCACCGTCTCGTCGAGCGGCGTCCGCGGGACATGCCCCACTTCGGTGACGTTGACGGTGAGGCCGTAGGTGCGCTGCATGTCCTCCGCCAGCCATTCGAGCGCCGGCTTCAGCCCGAGGTCGAAAAGCACGGGCGGACTGATCCGGAACATGAGTGAGCGCGCGGCGCGGTCGGCCTTTTCCACGAGCTCGGTCACGTCGCGCAGCGGCCGGTCGCGCGCGTCGCCCTCGCCCGCCTGCGGCAATGCGGTGAGACGCAGGCTCGCGGCCGCGAGCGGCTGGCACAGCTCGTCGTGCAGGTCGGTCGCGAAGGCGCGCCGTTCGCGCTCCTCGGTGATCGCCAGCTTGAACAGCTCCACGCGCAGCGCCCGGACCCGTGCCTCGACCTGGTGCTCGAGCGACTCGGCGAGCACGGAGCGCGCCTTGATCTCCGCGTCGGCCTTGCGCCGGATTTCAGTGATGTCGGTGAAGGTGATGATGACGCCGTCGACGCTGCGATTGGTCGCACGGTAGGGCAGCGTGCGGCGGAAGTACCACCGCTGCGCGTCCGAGCCCACCTCGGCGTCCACGGGCGTCCGCTTGGCGATCGCCTTGCGCGCATCGTCGATCATGAGGCCATCCGACAGCTTCGGGGCAAACGCCGTTATCGGGCGGCCGATGTCGGCGGCGACGAGATCGAACAGCGTGCGCGCGGCGGGCGAAAACCACTTGATGCGGAATTCGCGGTCGAGGCACAGCGTCGCGATCTCGTTGCTCTCGAGCAGGTTGCGCAGATCGCTGTTGGCGGCCTCGAGCTCGCCGATCTTGTCCTGGAGCTGCTGGTTGACGGTGTTCAATTCCTCGTTCAGCGACTGCAGCTCTTCCTTCGAGCTTTCGAGCTCCTCGTTGGCCGACTGCAGCTCCTCGTTGACCGAGACCACCTCCTCGTTCGCCGTCGCGAGCTCCACGATCGTGACTTGCAGGCGCTCGATCGTGTTGTGCAGATCCTCCTTGGTCGCCCACAGCTCCTCCTCGAGGCGCTTCACGAGGCGGGCGGCGGCCACGCGGCGGTCGAGGGGCACCGGCGCCGATTCGGGCGCGTCCTCGAACACGACCAGCAGGAGCCGCTGCGGGTCGCTGGTCCGCCCGACGGGCGCGACCGTCAGCTTGACCGTTGCGAAGCCGCCATCGCGGCGCGCCTGCGCGTCGCCGACGACGACGGTGGATTCGGTCTTTTCCGCTTCGCGGATCGCGTGGCGCAGGCGCGAGCGCAGGCCCTCGCGTGCCAGCGACAGCAGGTTTCGCGTCGGTCCTCCCTTGGGCTGGGCCAGGAAGCGATCGGTCGGACCGCAGAAATACAGCGCCTCGAACTGGTGGTTCGTCAACACCGCCGCCGGCGCAAAGCGGTCGACGATCAGCCGCTGCACGAGCGCCGCCGTATCGGACGCTCCCGGCGCCTGCCGCTGCGGCACATCGTCGGCGGCGATGGCGCGGCGCGCGGCGCCGCTGGCCGGGAGCTCGATCATTTCGCGCGGCGTCGCGCCCACGCGCCGGAAGATGCGCCACCGCTTGGAGACCGGCTCGAACAGGTCCTCGTGCTTGCCCACGGTTTCCGCCGGGCCGAGAAAGAGAAAGCCGCCGGGGCGGAGCGCGAAATGCAGGAGAACAATGACCTTTTTCTGGATCTCCGGCTCGAGGTAGATGAGCAGGTTGCGGCAGGTCACCACGTCCATTTTCGAGTACGGCGGATCACCGAGCAGGTTGTGCGCGCCGAACACGACCGTCTCGCGCAGCTCCTTGCGCACCTGGTAGTGGTGATCGTCCGCGCTCTCGATGAAGAAACGGTGCAGGCGCTCGGCCGAAAGCTGGGCAGTGATCCCCGCCGGGTAAGCACCCACGCGGGCGATCGCGAGGCCGTCATCGTTGGTATCGGTCGCAAATACCTGCAGCGGGCATTGCTTGTCCGCCGCCTCGAGTCGCTCCGTCAGCAGCATCGCGAGCGAGTACGCTTCCTCCCCGGTGGCGGCGCCGGCGACCCACGCGCGTATCGTCTCGCCCGCATTCTTGGATTCGACCAGCGGCGCGATGACCTCGGCATCCAGCGTTGCCCACGCCGCCTCGTCGCGAAAGAACTCGGTAACCCCGATCAGCAGGTCCTTGAACAGGGCGTCGGTCTCCCGCGGCTCCGCGGCGAGCACGCTGGCGTAGTCGTCCACGCTCTTGATGCCGCGCAGCCCCATCCGGCGCAGGATGCGCCGCTGCACGGTCGTGCGCTTGTAGCCGGCGAAATTGAAACGGTGGCCGGAATGGACCGCCCGCATGATCCGATCGAATGCGGCGGCCTCGCTGCCTTGGGGCCCCGCGAACAGCGGCGTGCCCACGGCATAAGGGTGGCGCGCGTAGTCGATGAGCACCTTGGGCATTTCCGGGATCGGGAGGACCGCGCTCACCAGGCCGGTATTGATGGCGCTCCGCGGCATCCCGTCGAACTGCGCGCTCTCCGGTTGCTGGACCAGCACCAGGCCGCCTTCCTGCACGATGGTCCGGAAGCCCACCGCGCCGTCGGCGCCGGTCCCGGACAGGATGATGCCGATCGCCTTTTCGTGTTGGTCTTCGCCGAGCGCGCGGAAGAAATGATCGATCGGCAACCGCCGCTCCCGCCGTTCGTCGGGCGGCGCCAGGTGCAGCGTGCCCCGGCGAATCAGAATGTACTTGCCGGGAGGGTTGGTGTAGACATGGTCCGGCTTGACCCGCGTGCCGTCTTCGGCCTCCACCACCTGCATCGACGTGGACTTGGCGAGGAGCTCCGCGGCGAGGCTGCGGCGGCGCGGATCGAGGTGCTGGATCACGACGAAAGCGATGCCGCTGTCCGGCGGCATCAAGCGCAGGAACTCGCGAATCGCGTCGAAGCCGCCGGCCGATGCCCCGATGCCGACGATGCACGGGCCCGTGGCGCGCCGGCTGCCGTCGGTCGACGCCGGCGGCGCCGCGCGGGCACCTCGCTCGGCCCGCTGGGGGATTGGCGAGGTGGCTCCTTCCTTGCCTCTACGCGACGTCATCGTTAGCGACCTGGTACGCGAACAGGCACCCGTACGAGCGAGGATCGAGTGGCCGCAGGTACTGTAGCCCCGTGGCGGATATCCGTCTAGGCATCGCCGCCCGCACCGCGCGGACGCCCGTCGTTGCCGGACGCCGCTCAGTCGATGCGCTCGTACGCCGGCAGCGTCAGGAAATCGACGAACGTTTCGTTGTTGACGAGGTCGGCGAAAATGGCCGCCGCCTCGTCGTACCGGCCGGCCGCGTAGGCGGCGCCCAGCAGCTCGCGGATCTTCGCGAGCTCCTCCGGGATCATCAACGCGACCATGTCCTTGGTGATCTTGCGGCTGTCGTCGAGCTTGCCCTTGGGCGAGCGGATCCACTGCCACACCTGCGAGCGCGAGATCTCCGCCGTCGCCGCGTCTTCCATCAGGTTGTAGATCGGCACCGCGCCCTGCCCCACGAGCCACGCGCCGACGTACTGGATCGCGACGTTGATGTTGAGGCGCAGGCCGCGTTCGGTGATCGGCGCTTCCGGCTCGAACTTGACGAGGTCGGCCGCCGTCGTGTGGACGTCCTCGCGCTTCTTGCTCGCGATCTGGTTCGCCGCCGGCATCAGCCGGTTGAAGGCTTCGAGCGCGACCGGGACGAGTCCCGGATGCGCCACCCACGTGCCGTCGTGGCCGTAGGTCGCCTCGCGCTCCTTGTCCGCCTTCACTTTCGCGAACGCGTCGGCGTTGGCGGCCTCGTCGTTCTTGACCGGAATCTGCGCTGCCATCCCGCCCATCGCGTGGATGTTGCGGCGGTGGCAGGTCTTGATCAAGAGCTCGGCGTAGCTCCGCATGAAATGCGTGGTCATCGTCACCAGCGCGCGGTCGGCGAGGCAGAAGTCCTTGCGGTTCCGGAACTTCTTGATGCAGGAGAAGATGTAATCCCAGCGGCCGCAGTTGAGGCCGGCCGAGTGCTCGCGCAGCTCGTAGAGGATCTCGTCCATCTCGAACGCCGCCAGCAGCGTCTCGATCAGCACCGTCGCCTTGATCGACCCTTGCGGGATGGAGAGCTCGTTCTGCGCCATCACGAAGACGTCGTTCCACAGCCGCGCCTCGAAGTGGCTTTCGAGCTTCGGCAGGTAGAAATACGGGCCCGTGCCGCGCGCGAGCAGCTCCTTCGCGTTGTGGAAGACGTAGAGCGCGAAGTCGAAGATCCCGCCGGAGACCATCGCGCCGTCGATGCGCACATGCTTTTCGGGCAGGTGCCAGCCGCGCGGACGCACGAACAGCACCGCCGTCTTGTCGTTCAACCGGTACGTCTTGCCCTCGGGCGACGTGTAGTCGATCCGCCGGCGGATCGCGTCGCGCAGGTTGATGTGGCCCTGGATGTTGTTGTCCCATTTCGGCGTGTTGGCGTCCTCGAAGTCGGCCATGAACACGCTGGCGCCGGAGTTGAGCGCGTTGATGACCATCTTGCGGTCCACCGGGCCCGTGATCTCCACCCGGCGGTCGCTCAAGTCCGCGGGATACGGCGCGCAGGTCCAGCCGGCCTCGCGAATGGCGCGCGTTTCGGGCAGGAAATCGGGGAGCGCCCCGGCGTCGAGCTCGCCCTGGCGCACCGCGCGCTTCGCGAGCAGCTCGTCGCGGCGGCCGCCAAAGGCGCGCTGCAGCTTGGCGACGAACGCCATTGCCTCCGGGGTCAGGATCTGCGCGTATTCGGGCGTGATGCGCCCGGTGATTTCGATGCCGGGGCCGTACTGGGGCGAGCTCATCGGGGTCCTCGTCGACAGGGGTAGGATTCAGCTGAAAGGCGCGGCTGCCCGGGCGCGCGCCCGGACGTCCGAAAATGCGAAAACGATTTTCACAAACGCTATTCTACCCGATCCGCGCGCGGCCCCGGTGCCCGTGCGCGGCGCCCTGGGAGAAAGACCGCGCCGGCCTGCGGGCCGGCGGCGGCGGTGCGGACGGCGCGCGGCGAGCTGCCGGCGGCGCAACGACGGCCGGCCGGGCGGGCGTCAGGCGTAGCTCAGGCGGCGAATGTCGGGCCGCTCGAGCATCCCCTGGGCGATGCCGCGATTGACGGCGCTCACCACCGCGCGCAGCGTCGCCGTCACAATGTTCGGGTCGAGGCCCACGCCGTAGACCGTCTGCTCGGTGCCGATGCGGAGCTGGACGTACGCGACCGCGGTCGCGTCCTCGCCGGCGCCCACGCCGTGTTCCGAGTAGTTCTGCACATGGATGTCGAAACCGCCGTTCTCGCGCAGCGCCTGGACGAACGCGTCGACGGGGCCGTTGCCGCTGCCCTTCAGCGTCCACGCGTGCCCGTCGACGGCCAGCTGCGCGTCGAGCTGCTCGACGGTGCCGTCGGCGACATTGTGCTGCGCCCGATGGCCGACGTAGGCGACCGGGACCGTCGCCGCGACATATTCGCGATCGAACGCCGCGCGGATGTCGGCCGGAGAGAGCTCCTTGCCGGTCGCGTCGGTGATCTTCTGGATCACCTGGCCGAACTCGATCTGCAGGAGCCGCGGCAGCGCGAGCCCGTAGTCGCGCTCGAGCAGATACGCGATGCCGCCCTTGCCCGACTGGCTGTTGACGCGGATCACCGCGTCGTACGTGCGGCCGACGTCGGCCGGGTCGATCGGCAGGTACGGCACGTCCCACAGCGCCGCGCCGCGCGTGGCCATCAGCGCACGGTCGGCGAGCCCCTTCTTGATCGCGTCCTGGTGCGATCCCGAAAACGCGGTGAACACCAGGTCGCCGCCGTACGGGTGGCGCGGCGGGACGGCCATCTGGTTGCAATGCTCGAACGTGCGGATGATCTCGTTGATGTCCGAAAAGTCGATGCCGGGGTCGACGCCCTGCGTGAACAGGTTGAGCCCGAGCGTGACGAGGCAGACGTTGCCGGTGCGCTCGCCGTTGCCGAACAGGCAGCCCTCGACGCGCTCGGCACCGGCCATCAGCGCGAGCTCGGCGGCGGCGACGGCGCTGCCGCGGTCGTTGTGCGGGTGGATCGAGAGCACGATCGCGTCGCGGCGCCCGAGGCGTCGCGACATCCACTCGATCTGGTCGGCGTAGACGTTGGGCGGCGCCATTTCCACGGTCGCCGGCAGGTTGATGATCACCTTGTGCGCCGGCGTCGGCTGCCAGACGTCGTTGACGGCGTCGCACACCTCGACCGCGAAATCGAGCTCGGTGCCGGTGAAGCTCTCCGGCGAGTACTGGAAAATCCAGTCGATGCCGGGGCGCTGGGCGGCGGCGTCGCGGATCATCTTCGCGCCGCTGACCGCGATGTCGCGGATGCCCGGCCGGTCGAGGCCGAACACGACGCGGCGCTGCGTGGTCGACGTCGAATTGTAGAGATGGACGATCGCCCGCCGGCAGCCCGCGAGCGCCTCGAACGTGCGCCGGATCTGCGGCTCGCGCGATTGCGTCAGCACCTGCACGGTGACGTCGTCGGGGATCAGCCGCTCGTCGATCAGCTTCCGCACGAAATCGTAGTCGGTCTGCGATGCCGCGGGGAACCCGACCTCGATCTCCTTGTAGCCCATCCTCACGAGCAGCCGGAACAGCCGCATCTTCCGCTCGGCATCCATCGGCTCGATCAGCGCCTGGTTGCCGTCGCGCAGGTCGACGCTGCACCACACGGGCGGCTTGCTGATCACGCGCGAAGGCCACTGCCGGTCAGGCAACGCGACGGGCGCGAAGGGACGGTATTTCCGGGTCGGATCGATGTTCATGGGTCGCTCTCGGGACGTAAGCGAATCAATGGCGGCTCTCCTCCGATCTTCCGGAGGCGCCAGTCGGTACTGCTCGAATTGGGGGGATGGGTTATGTGCGCGCGGGGCGCAGCAGAAGCAGCAGCAGGCCGCCCGTGAGGGGGGTCAGCGCGGGGAGCGCGGGACGGCCGGCGATTTGGAGATGGCTGCTCATGGCCCGTTACTATAACCACAAGCCTGCCCCGACCGCAAGAGGACTCGCGCAACCTGCGCATCAAGCCCCCGCGCCGGCGAAATGGCGGGCGACCATGATCCTCCCGACCCGGTCGGCGCATGCCATGAGGGCGAGCGTGTGCGATTTGGCCGGCAGCGAGGGCATCGCCGCGGCATCGGCGACGAACACGCCCGGAAGGCCGGCGACCTCGGCGGCGGCGGACGTCTCGCCCATCCCCGGTGCCTTGCGCATGGGCAGCGATCCGGCGTAATGCGCATCGCCGCCGGTCGCGCCCGCCGTGAATGAACCGGGCAGCAGCCAGGCGCCGGAACGCCGGAACGCCCGCTCGAGGCGCGCGCGCGTTCGGGCGACGGCCCCGGCCAGCGCCGGTTTCGCGCCGCCGACGACCCTGACCGATCCGTCGCGCTCGCGTCGCATCGAGCTCGCGGAAAGGTGCCCCGGGAAAAAGCAGTTGGCGACGATCAGCGACGACAGCAGCGTGCGGAACAGGCGCACCGAATGCCGCCGCGCGAGCGGCGAGTGGCGGATGAACTCGGCAACGGGGAGGCCCTGCGTCGAGAACAGGAAGCCGCAGATCGCGCCGACGTCCGCATCGTCCTGCGTGAAGGCGAGCTGCGCGAATCCAGGGCCACTCTCGCGCGCGGCACCGAGAGATCTCGGCAGCCATAGCGCGAACGCCGCCATGGGCAGGTTGATGAGGCGCGTCTCACCGAATCCCGGCAGCGACCGCATGACAATGCCCGTGGTGGCGAGCGTCCCGGCCGCGACGACGATCCGCCGCGCCGTTCGCGACCCGCGAGCCTCGCCGCGCGTCGTCCTGCCGCATACGTTCCACGCGCCGCCCGCCGGCTCCAGGCGATCGACGACGAATCCCGGCTCGTGCACGAAGTTCGCCCGCGCGGCCAGCGTGCGCAAGTCGTAACGCGCGGAATAAAGCGACTCGCGCGGGCAACCCCAGAGACAAAGACCGGAGCGCGAGCAACCCCTGCGCTCGCCCGCGTCCTCGGCGAGGGCCGCGAGCCGCGCCCGGCCCAACCGGAATCCCGAGGCGACCAGCGCCTCGCGATGACGGAGGTAGTTGCGCAGCAGGCTCTCGTGCAGACGATCGAGCGGGATCGCGGGCTGCGCCCACGCGTCGACGCCGAAATACTCGGCAAGATCGTCGGGATTGCGCCCGCTGATGCCGATCCGCTTCGCCACTGCCTCGAACGATGGCGCGAGCTCCGCTTCCGTGAGCGGGAAGTCGGCGAGGTCCGCGCCCGAGAATCGGGCCACGCCGCATCCCCACGCATTCGACAGGCCACCCACGGCGAGCGAGCCGATGGGGATGAATTTCTCAGCGACGATCGCGTTGGCGTCGGCGAAGCCGCGAAACACGTAATCGAGCGTCGGCGCGCGGAATTTGGGCGAGGTCGCGGCGGCTTCGCGCAGCGCCTGGAAGTCACGACCGACCAGCCACTCCCATTGCCCGCGGTCGCTGGCGCGCGCGGTGAGGTAGTCGACGTCCGGCACGACCTGGCCCGGCGCTTCTCCGCCGTCGACCATCAGGACGCGCATGCCGGCCTCGACCAGCGGGAACGCCGCCGACACGCCCGCCGGCCCGCTGCCGATGACGACCACGTCGAACGGCGGATGCACGCCGCTATTCATGGTTGGTGGCCAACGTGCGGCAAAGGCGACGGTGCGTCAGCGCGCGAATGGTCCGCCAGAAGGCTTCGGCGCACAGCACGCCGGCGATGCGCGCCGCCGCGGTCGGAAACGTCGCTCGCTCGCCGATATTGAGAAACGCGCGGGCGCCCGCGGGCGAGGCTTCGGCGAGCGTCGTCGCCGCATCGAGTCGCCACATCAGCTCGCCGGCACCCGCGCGCTCGAGCATCGCCCGGTGGTCGAACACCGCCAGCGAAGCAGGCCAACGCAGGGCGCATCGCGGCAACGTGAGCGGCTGTCCCTCGCGCAGCCGTTCGACGGCCCGCGCGTAACGCAGGACCAAAGCCGGCGGCGCGCGCGACCCGAGCACATATCCCAGCAACGCCCGGCCCTCGCGCAGCAATCGCCGACGTCGATCGCATCCGGACGGATGCATTCCCGGAACAAGGGGGCGAAGCCGCAGTCCCAACGCGGCCAGATGGGGCCCGGTCTGGAGGAGCGGCAAGTCGGTCAGCGAGCGCAGCCGCTCGCGCTGGCCCGCCCCGTCACCGCCGCTGACTCGCAACACCGCCGCCAGCGCGAACGCGGGGACCGGCACGAAGAGGCGCCGGCGGCGGAGCCGGTGCGTGGCGATGGCGCGCAGGAATGCCGTGAACGAAACCGGAAGTTCGGCGGCGAGGTTGTACACGCCGCTGGCGAGGTCGTCCTGCTCGCCGACGCGCAACAGGCCCTCCGCGAGGTCGTCGACGTGGATCGGCTGCACGCGTGGGGCGGGCAGAATGGCAGGCAGTGCCGGAAACTGCCGGACGCTGGCGAGGAGTCCCGCGAATACGCCGCCGGGGGCACCGCCATACACGAGCCCGGGGCGGACGACGAGGCCGCCGTGCCGGAGGAATTCCTGCTCGACCTGCCATTTGGCGCGCCCATACGCCGTGGGCGCGTCGGCGCGCGCGGCCTGGCTAGAAACAAAGACGACTCGCAGCGCGCGCGACTGCGCGACGGCGAGGAGACGGCGTGCCGCCGCGAGCTCAACGGCTTCGGACGCAGCGTTTGGTTCCCGCGTTTCCGCCGCGAGGTGAATGAGCGTCGCGCCGACCGGAAAATCATCTGCGACCAGCGCGTCGTCGAGCCGGTAGGCAATCCAGCGCACCGCCGGAAACGTCGGCGGGCGCCGCGACGCGGCGATGACGGTAAACCCGCGCGCCTGCGCCCGCAGGACGACGCGGCGCCCGATATAGCCCGTCGCCCCCGTGACGATCAGCGACTTCACTTGTCGCCGACCGCCATCGGATCCTTCACTGGCTTATCGTGCTCCTGCCGCGGCGGCGGGAAGACGAGCCATCGCGTGAGCGCGAACGTCAGTCCGACGGAGACGACGTCCGACAGGATTTTGGCCAGCACCACGTTCGCGACGAAGGTCAGGATGCCCATGAGGATCAGCGACGAGAGCGGCGCATTGAGCGCGAGCAGGGCAAAGTACTTGACCGCGGCGATCGCGCGTCCCCGGGGAATGCGGACCTGGAAAGTGTAATGACGATGCGCGAAGAACGCGAACAGGCCCGCCCCCAGCTTGCCGACGAGGTTGGCCGCGGGCGGCGTCGCGAGACCGGGCGCGAACAGCGCGAAGAACACGCCGATGTCGATGGCGTAGGCGGCGAGCTGCACGGCCACGTAGCGCAGGAAGGTCACCGCCGTTTCCTCAGGACGACGACGTGGTGCAAGGCCAGCCATCGCTGCAGCGGCGCGAGGCTCCGCTCGATTTGCCTCAGCAGCGGAGTGAACGGGTCCGGAAGAAGCTGCCGGAAGTTGAGTCCGCCCGAAACGAGGTACCGGAGATAGCCGTCGACGGGTTGCTGATGCACGATCTGCAGCGCCGGAAACCGCGCGGTGAACTGTTCGCGGTCACGCACGAACACGATGTAGCTCAGCGCCTGGTTCGCGCCGTTCATGGGCCCGGCGACCGGCGTCTCCCATGCGGGATACGTCTTGTCGAAACCTTCGGTCCGGAACAGGCGGCGGTACATGAAGCTCGCCGCCGGGCCGTAGTAGGGCTCGAGCAGGATCGCGCCGCCGCCAGGCGAGAGCACGCGTTCCAGTTCGGCGAGGAAGCGGGCGGGCTCGGGGAAATGATGAAAGGCGTTCTGCGCATACACGACGCCTACGCTCGCATCCCGCAGGCTCATGTTCTGCGCGTCGATCACGGCATCGAGGTGGCGGGCGGCGACGACGTCGGTGGCCAGCACGTCAGGATGGCTTTCATGCATCGGCATCACGCCCGCGCCCACCTCGATCGCGACGCCGGTGCCGTCCAAGTGCCGCTGCGCCAGACCGGCGAGCAGAAGGTGGAAATCGCGAAACACTTCCCGGATCATCGGCTTCTGGTCGAGGATCGCCCGATGCCGCGTGAGCCTCGCCGCGCTGTCGACGTCGAAGCCTTCGAGGGAGGGTTCGCGCAGCCGGTCGAGCAGGGACATCATCCACCGGCCCGCGGTCAGCGCTCGGGAAGGAGATCGTGTATCGGTCGCCGCGGAACGGCGGCGATGTCGTAGCTCAGGAACGCCAGCACGAACTGCAGTCCGGTCAGGACCGACAGCGCCGACAGCATGATCGTTCCGACGGGCGCCGCGACGCCCTGCTTTGCCGACTGCAGCCAGTGGTAAGCGCCGAACGTGACCCCGAATCCGAGCAGCAGCGTGCCGATCACCAGTTCGATCGACGCGATCGACATGTCGCGCAGGAAGTAGTTGTAGAACAGGCGCTTGAAGAAGTTGCGCACGTGCTTGCCCAGGAATTCGACGGCGATGCGGGAGACGCGCAGGTTGCTCGTCTCGTCCCCGTAGACGGCGCGCATCGGGATGTCGACGACGACGGCGCGCAGCGTATTCAGGCGGAACAGGATGTCGGTCTCGAAAAAGTACCGGCTGCTGATCTTCGCCAGCGGCAGATACTGGACCAGCCGCGCGTGAATGGCGGTGTACCCGTTGGTGGGATCGAACATGCTCCAGTATCCCGTCGACAGCTTGGCGAGGATCGAAAGCACGGCGTTTCCGAAAATGCGGATCCCAGGCATGCGCGCGACATCGCCCAAGTCGTAGAACCGGTTGCCCTTCGTGTAGTCGGCCTCGCCGGCGACAATCGGCGCGATGAAATAGCGCAGCAGCCGCGGATCCATCTGTCCGTCACCGTCGATTTTCACGATCACCGCTGCGCCATCGTCGACCGCGGCGCGATAGCCCGTCATCACGGCGCCCCCGACACCCTGGTTCGTCGAATGCCGGAGGATGCGGATTCGCTCGTCGCTGCAATTCGCCGCGACGAAGTCCCCCGAGCGCTCGGGGCAGGCGTCGTCGACGACGTAGATGCGCGCGCATTCCGGCCCGATGGCGGCGATCACGCCGGCGATGTGCCGGGTGACGCGGAAGCACGGAATGACGACGGCAATGCGCGGCGCCGCCGCCTCGACGATCCCGGGCGATGACGGCGCGGGCCGCAGCGGCGAACTCATCGGGGATCGCGGAGAGGGGTAGCGGTCATGAGGTCCATCGCGGCGAGCGGCCCGCATCGGCACGAGAGCGGGTTTTCAGCGCGGCGTCGCGGATAGCCCATCGGTGACGGCTTCCATTCTGGCGTCGAACAACCGTGCCGCGTTCGGCCCATCGTTGGCGAAATACGCATAGGCGAGGCGGGCTTTTGGCGGGACGTCGGCGCGGACCCGTCCGCCCGACGGGGACGGGCCGCATTCGGAGCGTACCGCATCCGTGCGGATGATGTCGCCGTTTTGCGCCAGCCAGTTGATTTGCACGCGAATCGCCGTGTTCGCCGCGCACGCGTGCGACACCGCGAGCACGACCGGCGTTCGGGCGCGCAAACCGGAGACGTCGACACGGCGACTGATGGCCTGCCCGGCCGGCAGCGCCATTTCGCGAGCATCGCCGGTCCGCGGCAGCGCGGGGTCCGCGTGCCAGGGGAGCCAAGGGTCGGCGCCATCATCGAGCAGGTCGACGCCATGGACCGACGTCGCGTCGAATTCGTATAGCTCCCCGCTGCCCGTGCGGTAGACGAGGCGGCCGTGTTGGGCGGCCGCCTCCCGCCACGGCGCAAAGTCGCCATCGGGGGCCTGCAGGTCGAAGATGACATGGGTCACGTTCAAGGCCGCGAGCGCGCGGGCCGCGCCATCGGCCGACGTGATCGAGTGAAGCTGCCTGCCGAGCACCGGGTGATACCAGTTAGTGTAGAGCGGGCGGCCCTTCACGTATGCACCCACCGGCGCCCCGAAGATCGCCGTCTTCGAATCACGGTCCCCGATCGCCGCCTGCGCGCGTCCGAGCACCCGCATCGGCACCTCAAGGTCGGCCAGGACTTCCTTCTCGCGCGGCGAAAATGCCGTCGGAAGATTGAAGTCGCCGATGATCCAGCCCGCTGCGGGAATGCGTGCGATGCCGACCCCGGCGACAAGGGCGAGCAGCACGGCAACGGCCGTCCGCCCGTTGGCCGTGAAGAAGTCGAGGGGCGCGACCGCGACCACGAACAACCAGGGCAGCGCCGGGTAGAGATAGCGCAGGTAGCGTGTCGACAACAGCGCGACAACCAGGTACGACAACGCGGCCACCAGCGCCAAGCGAAGCTCGGACGGACCTTTGCGCGCGACCACGATCAAACCCGCCGGAAGCAGCAGCGTCAGGACGAATCCGAGAGCCCCGTCCCATGCTTCCAGATAGCGCGACGACGAAAACGTGAGGTCGTAGAGGTCGCGCCACGACAGCCCGCCAGGGTAGATGTTGCCGAAGTTCTCGAGCGGGTACAGCGGTGACTTGAACACCGCGTTGTAGAACGGAAATATCGGATTGCCGGTCACGATCCACGCGTGGGCATACGGCCATCCGCCCAGCAGCGCGGCGACGAGCGAGAGCCCCCACGCGCGCGCCGGCACCGCGAGCGCGGCGCGCCAGGTGCCGGCGGTCGCCAAGGCAAGCGCCAGCGCGCCGAGCGCAACGACGCCGTAGAGCTTGACGACGACGGCGCCGCCCAGCGCGATCGCGATCGCGACGACGCCCTGCGCAGGATTCCGGGGGAGACGCGCCGCGAAGACGACAGCCGCGGCGAGGAAAAGCGCCAGCGCGTTCTCGACAAACAGCGATCCGGTTTCGAGGATCGTCAGCGGCATGAGCATGAACGCGGCAACGGCGGCCATCGACGCCGTGCGCGAGACGAATTTCGCCTCGACGACGAGCCCGCACGTCAGCAGCAGCAGCGCGAGGTTCAGCAGCTTGGCGCCCGCCTCGCCCGCGAGCACGTAGGCCCAGCCGAACAGCAGGTCCCCACCGAGCGGCCAGACCGCCCACACATTGTCGGCAACATCGAAATTCCAGCGGCCGAACACCTCGAGCGCGCGCGGAACGACGAGATGCATCGCCAGCGCGTCGTGGTAGCGCTCGGGGAGCGCCGCGTAGTACATCTCGATGCCGAACCCGAACCAGAGCGCCACGCCGACGGCGAACGGCGGCGTCGCCGCGAAGCTGCGTGCGCGAATCGCGGCGGCCACCTCTCGCGCGAGG
>CAWEOX010000020.1:0-56505 GCA_963810845.1 uncultured beta proteobacterium
TCAGTCGCCCGCCGGCTGCGGGACGGCGGCGGGTTTCGCGCTCGCCGGGCGGTGGTGCTCGGCGCCCAGCAACAGGTACATCGCCGGCACGACGAACAGCGTGAACAGCGTGCCGATCGACATGCCGGTGAAGATCACGAGCCCCATCGCGTGGCGGCCCGCGGCGCCCGCGCCGGCGGCGATCACCAGCGGCACGACGCCGAGAACCATCGCCGCCGTCGTCATCAGGATCGGCCGCAGCCGAACCGCCGCGGCCTCCTCGATCGCCTCGCGCTTGGTCTGCCCCGCGACCTGCAGCTGGTTCGCGAACTGGACGATCAGGATGCCGTGCTTGCTGACGAGTCCCATCAGCGTGACGAGGCCGACCTGCGTGTAGATGTTGAGGGTCGCGAAGCCGAGGTTGATGAACACCAGCGCCCCGAACAGCGCCATCGGGACCGAGATCAGGATCACCACCGGATCGCGAAAGCTCTCGTACTGCGCGGCGAGCGCCAGGAACACGATCACGACCGCGAACAGCAGCGTCGGGACGAAGCCGCCCGACTCCTGGACGAACTGGCGCGAGGTCCCGGCGTAGTCGACCTGATAGCCGGCCGGCGCGGTTTCGGCGATCGTCTTCTTCATGAAGTCGAGCACCTGCTTTTCCGAAACCGAGGGCACGAACACGCCCTGGATCGTCGCCGAGTTGAGCTGCTGGAAGTGGTTGATGCCTTCCGGCACCACCGAGGCCGTTTCGCGCGCGACCGTCGATGCCGGCAGCAGCGCGCCACTCGGCGTGCGCAGGTGATAGTCGAGCACCTGCGACGAATTGAGGCGGTCGGCCTGCAGCACCTGCGGGATCACCTTGTAGGAGCGCCCGCCGATCGAGAAGTAGTTGACGTAGCCGCCGCCGAGCGCGGCGCCGAGTGCGGCACCGACATCCTGCTGCGTGAGCCCCAGCGTGGCGACCAGGTCGCGGTCGACATCGATGGTCGTCTGCGGCTTGTCGAGCTTCAGGTCGGTGTCGACGAAAAAGAACATCCCGCTGGTGCGGGCCTTGTCCAGCACCGCCTGCGAAACCTCGTTCAGCCGCTCGAACGAATCGGTGGTCTTGATCACGATCTGCAGCGGCAGGCCGCGCGCGCCGGGCAGCGCCGGAAACTGGAACGCGGCCACCGATGCCCCGGCGATGCCGGCCCATTCCTTCTGCAGTTCCTGCTGCAGCACGTCGGCGTGCTTCGTGCGCTCGTCCCAGGGCTTGAAGATCACGCCGCCGATGCCCTGGTTGACCGTCGGGAAGCCGGTGATCTGGAACATCTGGTTGTATTCGGGGAGCTTGTGCGCGATCTCGAACACCTGCCGGGCGTAGACGTCCATTTGCTGCGGGGTGGCGTTGGGCGGCCCCAGGATCTGCGCCAGCACGATGCCCTGGTCCTCCGCCGGCGACAGCTCGGACTTCGCGGTCATGTAGAGATAGACGGCTCCGCCGAGCAGGATCAAGCCCATGATGACGAACACCTGCCACGTGTCGAGCATGCTGGCGAGCACGCGCCGGTAGAAGCGGCGCAGGCGGTCGAACTGGCGGTCGATGTGGCGGACGAAGCGCCCGCCTTCCTGCTCCTTCCGGAAGATGCGCGACGTCATCATCGGCGACAGCGTCAGCGCGACGATCCCCGAAACGGCGACGGCGCCGGCGAGCGTGAACGCGAACTCGGTGAAGAGCGCGCCGGTGAGCCCGCCCTGGAAGCCGATCGGAATGTAGACCGCGACGAGCACGATGGTCATCGCGATGATCGGGCCGCCCAGCTCGCGCGCGGCGACGAGCGCGGCCTCGAACGGCGGCTTGCCTTCCTCCTTCATGTGCCGGTCGACGTTCTCGACCACGATGATGGCGTCGTCGACGACGAGGCCGATCGCCAGCACCAGCGCGAGCAGCGTCAGGAGGTTGATCGAGTAGCCGAGGACGAGCATCGCGAAGAAGGCGCCGATCAGCGACAGCGGCATCGCGATCAGCGGGATCACGACCGCGCGCAGGCTGCCGAGGAACAGGAAGATCACGACGCTGACGATGGCGAGCGTCTCGAGCAGCGTCTTGACCACCTCGTCGATCGAGCTCTGGATGAACTTGGTCGAGTCGTAGACGATCTCGCCGGTCACGCCGTTCGGCATGTCGGCCTGGATCGTCGGGAAGACGTTGCGCACGCGCTTGGCCACGTCGAGCACGTTGGCGTCGGGCGCGACCTTGATCCCGATGAACACGGCGTTGCGGCCGCCGAACGCGGTGCTGAAATCGTAGTTTTCGGCGCCGAGCACGACGTTGGCGACGTCCGCGAGCCGGACGATGGCGCCGTCCTTCTGGCGGATCGAGAGATTGCGGAATTCCTCGACCGAATGCAGGCTCGTCCCGGCGGTGAGATCGACGCTGACCATCTGGCCCTTGGTCGCGCCCAGCGCCGCGAGGTAATTGTTGTTCGTGAGCGCCGTGCGCACGTCGCTCGCCGTCACGCCGTACGCCGCCATCCGCTGCGGATCGAGCCAGGCGCGCAGCGCGAACTGCCGCGCGCCCAGGATTTCGGCGGTCTGCACGCCTTCCACCGAATCGAGCTTCGGCTTCACCACCCGGACGAGATAGTCGGTGACGCCGTTGTTGGGCAGCACGTCGCTGAAAAAGCCCATGTACATCGCGTCGACCGTCTGCCCGACCTGGACCGTGAGCACCGGTTGCTGGGCTTCCGGCGGCAGCTGGTTGCGAACGGAATTCACCTGCGTGTTGATCTCGGTCAGCGCGCGGTTCGCGTCGTAATTGAGACGCAGCGTCGCGCTGATGCTGGAGACGCCGGACGAGCTCGTCGACGACAGGTAGTCGATGCCTTGCGCCTGCGAGATCGCGCCTTCCAGCGGCTGGGTGATGAACCCGGCGACCGTGGCGGCGTCTGCGCCGTAGTAGGCGGTGCTGATGGTGACCACCGCGTTCTGGGTCTTCGGAAACTGGCGGACGGGCAGGTCGCCGATCGAGCGCAACCCGAGCACCAGCACCAGCAGGCTGACCGTGGTCGCGAGCACGGGCTTGCGAATGAAGATGTCGGTGAAGTTCATGGCGCCTTTCCGCGGCGTTCGCTAGCGTTCCTGCGGCGACGGATTCGGGCTGTTCGCCGGCTGCACCTTGTTGTCGATGATGACCGGCGCCCCGTTCTTGAGCTTGCCCGCGCCGCTCGTCACCACTTGCGCGCCCTCGTCGATCCCCGTCAGGATCGCGATCTGGTCGCCCCGTTTGGGCCCCGTGGTCACGAAGATCTGCTGCGCGGTGAGCGGGGCGTTGCCGCTCGCGTCCTTCTTGTCGGACGGCTTCACGACGAACACCGTGTCGCCGTACGGATTGAAGACGATGGCGGTCTGCGGCAGCGTGAGGTAGCGCTCTTCCGTGCCCGAGCTGATGTTGACGTTGGCGTACATGCCGGGCAGCAGCAACCGCTTCGGATTCGGCACCGCCGCCTCGACCTTGACGTTGCGCGTGCTGGTGTCGACGCTGGGACTGACCGCGGTGATCTTGCCGTCGAAGCCGGTGCCCTTGTAAGCGTCGGTCGTGAGCGTGATCTTCCGGCCGACGACGAGCAGCGTAAGGTCCCGCTGCGGCACCATGAAGTCGATGTAGATCGGATCGAGCGCCTGCAGCGTGACGAGCTTGTCGCCGGCGTTGAGATATTGGCCCGGGTTGACGGTGCTGATCCCGAGCTTGCCGGCGAAGGGGGCGCGGATCGTCTTCTTCTCGAGGAGCGCCGCCTGCTGCGCCACCTGCGCGCGCTTGGCCTTGAGGTCGGCGGCATCGGCATCGACCTGCGCCTGGCTCACGGCCTCCGCCGCGAGCTGTGCCTTGTCGCGCTCGTACACCGTCGAGGCGAGGTCGGCGGCGGCCTCGAGCGCGTGCAATTGCGCGATGTCCGCGTCGGCGTTGAGCTGCGCCAGCACCTGCTTCGACGCGACCTCGTCGCCGGACTTGAAGGCGATCGTGCGGACCAGTCCCGCGATTTCGGTCGTGACGTCGACGCCGCGCACGGCGCGCAACGTGCCGACCGCGAGGAGCTGCGGCTGCCACGTCTGCCGGGTGGCGGCCATCGCGCTGACAGTGGTCGGCGGCACGGGGCTCGCCGCCATGTACTTCGCCATCATGTAATTCTTGAAGACGTTGTAGCCGACGAGGCCGCCGAGCAGCAGCACCATCGCGACCAGCATGATGACCATGCGCTTTTTCACAGCTCGCATCCTTTTACGTGTTGTGCGCCGGCGCGCCCGCGCGCGCCGGCAGCCGAACTACCGGTGAAGACGGAACGGGTGACGACTTCGCTCACCCTGACTCCCTGCCCGCAGGCGGGGCGAGGAGAACGACGCTCCGCCGACGCAGGAGAGGGTTGGAGTGAGGCAGCGCCCTCCGCCGTCGCGCGATTCCACCAGCCGCCACCCATGGCTTCGAACAGCGCCGCGACGTCGGCGTAACGCGCGGCCTGCGCCTGCACCAGCGCAATGCGCGCGAGCTGGTTTTGCCGCTGCGCGACCAGCAACGCGAGATAGCTCACCGCTCCGAGCTGGTATTGGCGCTGGGTGAGATCGAGCGTATCCCGCGACAGCGCCTCCGCCTGCGCCTGGGCCTGCAGCGTGCGCGCGTCGTCTTCCAGCGCCCGCAGCGCGTCGGCGACTTCCTGGAACGCCTGCAAGACGGTTTCCCGGTATTGCGCGGCGGCCGCGTCGTAGGCGGCGACGGCGGCCCGCCGTTCCGCCTGCAGCTGCCCGCCGTGGAACAGCGGCTGCAGCAGCGCCGCGCCGATGCTCCAGATGCTCGGTCCGCTCAGCCAATCGCGGAGCTGGGTGGTCTGGGTCCCGAAATTTCCGCTCAGCGTGATCTGCGGATAGAGATTCGCCGTCGCGACCCCGATTGCCGCGCTGGCCTGATGCAGCTGCGCTTCGGCCGCGCGGATGTCGGGCCGCTGGTGGACGAGCTCGGACGGCAGGCTGACCGGGATCTCCTGCGGCAACGTCAGCGTCGCGAGCTCGAACGCCGGCAACGCTGCTTCGCTCGGCAGCCGGCCGGCCAGCACCGCGAGCAAATGCCGGTTGCGGGCGAGATCGCGCTCGAGCGGCGGCAGCGTCGCGCGCGTTTGCGCGACCTGCGTGCTTTGCGCGAGCACGGGCAGCCGCGCGACGGCGCCGAGCTGGCGCTGCCGTTCGACGAGCTCGAGCTGGCGCTCCTCGGCCGCGATGATCTCGCGCGTGGCGCCGATCTGCGCGCGCAGCGCCGCCTCGCGCACCGCCGCGGTGACGATGTTCGACGTCAGCGTGAGGTAGGCGCCGTCGAGCTGGAAGCCGCGGAAATCGACCTGCGATTGCAGGCCCTCGAGCTCGCGCCGGTTGCGGCCGAAGATGTCCAGCGCGTACGACACGTTCACCGATGCGTTGTACAGATTGAAGATGCCGCCGCCGACACTCGACGTGCCAGGGGTCACGACGGGGACCTTTTCGCGGTTCGCCGACAGCCTGGCGTCGACGCCGGGGTAGAGCAGCGCGCCCGCTCCGGCGGCGTAGGTCTCCTTCGCCTGCCGCAGCGTCGCCTGCGCGGCGGCGAGCGTCGGGCTTTCGGCGATGGCATCGCGAATGAGCCGGTCGAGCGGCTCGGAGCGGAACAGCGTCCACCACTGCTCCGCGATCGTGCCGCCGGGCACGAAGCGCTGCGCCGCGCCGCCCTGTCCCGGTGCACCGACCGTTTCGGGCGGCAGCGGCGTTTCGGTATAGCGCGTCGTTTGCGGAGGCGCCGGCTCCCGGAAATCGGGACCGACGGCGCATCCCGCCAGCGTCAACCCGAAAACCCCGAGTAGCGCCGCGCTGCGAAGGTTTTTCACGTGATAGGGTTTCTTGTTGATTTGCGGCCTATCGGGAGATCCCGCCAGCTCCCATTTGGGGTGGGAACCCGGACTATTCAACCAGAAGACCCCACGCCGGGGCAAATGTTCCGGCGCGGCCGCGTCGGCGCAGCCGTTCGGCATGCGGAAAAGCCCATACTGCCGTCCGGGGCGTTACCATTGGGCCGCATGCGCCCCGAAAACCTGAACGGGCTTTCCCGCCGCGATCTTCTGCGCGCCCTGCTGCTGGCCGGTGCGCTGATCGCGGCCGCGTTGTGGGTGTCGTTCCACTTGCTGCAACCGGCGCCGCCGCGCCGCATCGTGCTCGCGTCGGGTGTGGAGGGCGGCCTGTACCACCGTTACGCGCAACGCTACCGGGCGATCCTGGCGCGCGACGGGGTGAGCGTCGACGAGCGGATGACCAACGGCGCCGGCGACAACCTCCGCCTGTTGCTGGATCCCGATTCCGGCGTCGACGTCGCGTTCATGCAAGGGGGCGTGGCGACGTTTCCGGCGGCGGACAATCTCGTCATGCTGGCGGGACTCTACTACGAGCCGATGTGGGTGTTCTATCGCGGCGCCGACACCGAGACGCAGATCAACGCCTTCGCGGGCAAGCGGCTCGCCATCGGCCTGCCGGGCAGCGGCACGCGCGCGTTCGTCGAACCGCTGCTCGCCGCCAACGGCATGACGCCCGACAATACACCGATGCTCCCGCTGGGAACTGGCGATGGGCTGCGCGCACTCAGGGCCGGGGAGGTCGATGCCGCGATCATGGTCGGCGGCACCGAAACGGTCGCGATCCTCGACGCGCTGCGCGATCGATCGCTCAAATTGCTGAGCTTTGCCCGCGCCGATGCGTACCAGCGCCGCTTTCCCTACATCACCAAGCTGACGCTGCCGCCCGGCACCATCGACTTCGCGCTCGAGATTCCCGATCGCGAGGTCATGCTGCTCGGCACCAAGTCGATGCTCGCCGCGCGCGATGGGCTGCACCCCGCGCTCGTCAACCTGTTGACCGACGCGGCGCGCGAGATCCACGGCGAGCAGGGCTACTTCGAGAAGGCCGGCGAGTTTCCCAATACCGCGCACGTCGACCTTCGCGTATCGCCCGATGCCGACCGGCACTATCGCTTCGGCCCGAGCCTGCTGTATCGCTACCTTCCGTTCTGGGTCGCGACCTTCGTCGAGCGGGCGGTGATCCTGGTCGTGCCGCTGCTGGTCGTCCTGGTACCGATCGTCAACTTCCTGCCGCAGTTCCTGCGCTGGCGCGTGCGGTCGCGCATCTATCGCTGGTACGGCGAACTCGCGCTGCTGGAGCGCGACGTCGCCACGCGGCGCGGCACGCTGCCGATCGAAAAGTGGCTGCAGGATCTCGATCGGATCGCGCGCGCGGCCGAGCAGATCCACACGCCGATGAGCTTCGCCAGCGAGGCCTACACGTTGCGCGAGCACATCGGGCTCGTCCGGCGGACGGTGCAGGCTCGTGCCGGTGATCAAACCGGGAGCTACAATGCGTAGCCCGGTGGTGACGACACCTCCGGGAGGAGGCAGGCAATGGACAATCGACCGGTCGAGCACGACCGCCGCACCGAGATCCTGGCCGACGTCGTGACGCTCGCGGCGGCCGCGGTGCCCCCGGCACGGCGGACGGAAATCGCGGATTTCATCCACCGCTACTACGGGCAGGTCGATTCCGAGGATCTCGCCGAGCGCACGCCGGCCGATCTTTGCGGCGCCGCGCTGTCGCAATGGGAATTCGCGCACCAACGCGACCCCGGCCACGCGAAGGTGCGCATCTTCAACCCGGCGCGCGACGCGCACGGCTGGCAGTCGACGCACACGATCATCGAGATCAGCAACGACGACATGCCGTTTCTCGTCGACTCGGTGACGATGGAGGTCAACCGGCACGGACTGACGCAGCATCTCATCATCCATCCGATCGTCGCCGTGGAGCGCGATGCCGCCGGGACGCTGGTCCGGCTCGTGCCCGAAGGCTCCGGCGCGGGTCGTGCCGAATCGTTCATCCACGCCGAGGTCGACCGGATCAGCGATCCCGAAAGCCGCGAGGCGCTCGCCGCCGATCTCCTGCGCGTGCTGGCCGACGTGCGCGCGGCCGTGGACGACTGGGGCAAGATGACGGCGAAGGCGCAGGCCATCGCCGCCGACGTCGAGCGCACCGTGCCGCCGCTGCCGCCCGAGGAGGTGGCCGAGGGTGTCGCGTTCCTGCGCTGGCTCACCGACAACCACTTCACGTTTCTCGGGCACCGCAGCTACGATCTCGACAGCGTGCAGGGACAGGACGTGCTGCGCATCGTGCAGGGCTCGAGCCTCGGCATCCTGCGCGACATTCCCGGCAAGCAGGTCGCCGCCAGCTTTTCGGCGCTGCCACCGGAAGTCCGTGCCTACGCGCGGCGGCCGGAATTGCTGGTGGTGACCAAGGCGACGGCGCGCTCGACCGTGCACCGGCCCGGCTACCTCGACTATATCGGGATCAAGCGCTTCGACGCGCGCGGACAGGTCTGCGGCGAGCACCGCTTTCTCGGGCTGTTCACGTCGATGGCCTACAGCGCCAGCGCGGCCGATATCCCGCTCCTGCGGCGCAAGATCGCGGACGTCGTCGGCCGGGCGAAGCTCCCATCCGGCAGCCACGCCGCGAAGATGCTCGTCAACGTCCTCGAAACGTATCCGCGCGACGAGCTGTTCCAGATGCCGGAGGACGACCTGCTGGCCACCGCGATGGCGATCCTGCATCTCGGCGACCGCCAGCGCTTTCGCCTGTTCGTGCGCCGCGATCCGTTCGAACGCTTTCTGTCGTGTCTCATCTACGTGCCGCGCGAGAACTACACGACCGAGCTGCGGCAGAAATGGCAGGCGATTCTCACCGCGGCGTGCAACGGGACCAGCTCCGATTTCAACGTCCACCTGTCCGAGTCGATGCTGGCGCGCATCCAGATCACGGTGCGCACGACGCCCGGCAAGATTCCCCCCATCGACGTTCGCGACCTCGAGGCGCGGCTCGCCGCCGCCGCCCGGCGCTGGACCGACGACCTGCGCGCGGCACTGATCGTCGCCGAGGGCGAGGCGCGCGGCAACGAGCTCTACCGCATCTTCGGCGCGGCGTTTCCGGCCGGCTATCGCGAGGATTTCACGGCGCGCACGGCGGTTGCCGACATCGCGCTGATGGCGCCGCTCGATGCGGCATCGCCGCTGGCGCTGTCGCTCTACCGCCCCGCCGACGCCGCGGCCGGCGTGTTGCGGTTCCGTTTGTTCCACAGCGGCGCACCGGTGACGCTGTCCGACAGCCTGCCGATGCTGGAGCACATGGGCTTCAAGGTGCAAGACGAGCGTCCGTACCGGATCACGCCCGCCGGCATGCCGGCCATCTGGATGCACGACTTCGGCATCGCCGGCGCGAGCGTCGGCCGTGGCTTCGACGTCGACATGCTGCATACGGTTTTCGAGGAGGCGTTCGCCCGGATCTTCCGCGGCGAGGTCGAGAACGACGACTTCAATCGCCTCGTCGCCGCCGCGCAGTTGCCGGCGACGGAAGTCGTGGTGCTGCGCGCCTACGCGAAGTACATGCGCCAGATCGGCTTCCCGCTGTCGCAGGCATTCATCGAGGCGACGCTCGCCGCGCATCCGGACATCGCGAGCCTGCTCCTCGGCATGTTCAAGGCCCGCTTCGATCCCGCGCTGGGGCCGAAAGGCGTCGTGCAGAGCGCCGAGAACGCGCGCGCGATCGCCGCGGCGCTCGACGACGTGCAGAGCCTGTCGGAAGACCGCGTGCTGCGCGAATACCTGGCGCTGATCGACGCGACGACGCGGACCAATTTCTGGCGGCGCGACGACGCGGGACACCCGCGCGCGTTCCTGTCGTTCAAGTTCGATCCGGCGAAGGTGCCCGGGTTGCCCGAGCCGAAGCCGATGTTCGAGATCTTCGTCTATTCGACGCGCTTCGAGGGCGTGCACCTGCGCGGCGGCAAGGTCGCGCGCGGCGGGTTGCGCTGGTCGGATCGCCCCGAGGATTTTCGCACCGAGATCCTGGGTCTGATGAAGGCGCAGATGGTCAAGAACACCGTGATCGTTCCGGTCGGCTCCAAGGGCGGCTTCGTGCTGAAGCGTGCGCCGCCGGCGACGGAGCGCGAGGCCTTCATGAGCGAGGGGATCGCCTGCTACAAGGATTATCTGCGCGGCCTGCTCGATCTCACCGACAATCGCGTCGGCGGCAGGATCGTGCCGCCGCCGCAGGTGAAGCGGCACGACGCCGACGATCCGTATCTCGTCGTCGCCGCCGACAAGGGCACCGCGACCTTCTCCGATCATGCCAACGCGGTCAGCGACGAGTACGGCTTCTGGCTCTCCGACGCGTTCGCGTCGGGCGGCTCCGTCGGCTACGACCACAAGGCGATGGGCATCACCGCGCGCGGCGCGTGGGAAGCGGCGAAGCGGCATTTTCGCGAGCAGGGCGTCGACATCCAGACCACCGACTTCACCGTCGCCGGCATCGGCGACATGTCGGGCGACGTGTTCGGCAACGGCATGCTGCTGTCGCGGCACATCAAGCTCGTCGCCGCCTTCGACCACCGTCACATCTTCCTCGATCCGAACCCGGATGCGGCGACGAGCTTCGCCGAGCGCGCGCGCCTGTTCAAGCTGCCGCGGTCGACGTGGGCGGATTACGACGCCGGCCTCGTCTCCGCGGGGGGCGGCATCCATCCGCGCAGCGCCAAGTCGATCCCGATTCCGCCGGAGGTCAAGGCCGCGCTCGCGATCGCCGCCGATGCGCTGACGCCGGGCGAGCTCGTCAATGCCATCCTCAAGGCGCCGGTCGATCTTCTCTACAACGGCGGCATCGGCACCTACGTGAAAGCGACGCGGGAGACGCACGCCGACGTCGGCGATCGCGCCAACGACGCGGTGCGCGTGAATGGCCGCGAGTTGCGCTGCAAGGTCGTCGTCGAAGGCGGCAACCTCGGCTGCACGCAGCTCGGTCGCGTCGAGTACGCGCGGGCCGGCGGCCGGATCTATACCGATGCGATCGACAACTCGGCCGGGGTCGACACCTCCGACCACGAGGTCAACATCAAGATCCTGTTCGGGCTGGCGATGGCCGAGGGCCGGCTCACGCCGCCGGAGCGCGACACGCAGCTCGCCGCGATGACCGACGACGTCGCGATACTGGTGCTGCGCGACAATTATTTCCAGACGCAGGTGCTCTCCGTCACCGGACGGATCGCGCCGCAGCTCCTCGATGCGCAGCAGCGCTTCATCCAGTTCCTGGAGAAGGCGGGTCGGCTGAACCGCGCGCTGGAGTTCCTGCCGTCGGACGACGACATCGCCGAACATCGGCGCAACGGCATCGGGCTCACCGCATCCGAGAGCGCGGTGCTCCTCGCCTACGCCAAGATCTGGCTCTACGACGAATTGCTGGCGTCGATCCTGCCCGACGATCCGTGGGTCGCCACCACGCTCGCCCGCTATTTCCCGCACGCGGTGCGCGAGCGCTACGCCGGCGACATGGCGCGCCACCCGCTGAAGCGCGAGATCATCGCGAACTACGTCACCAACAGCATGCAGAATCGGGTCGGCAGCACGTTCGTGCACCGGCTGATGGAGACGACGGGCGCCGCGGCGCACGAAGTCGTGCGCGCGTTCCTGCTCACCCGCGAGACGTTCGGCTTCGTCGCGCTATGGCAGGCGATCGAAGCGCTCGACAACCGCGTCGACGACGCCGTGCAGGCCGACCTCCTGATCGAATCCAGCCGCCTCATCGACCGCGGGACGACGTGGTTCCTGCGTTCCCGCCGGTTGCAGGACGACATGGCGGCGACGATTGCCCGGTTCGCGCCCGGCGTGGAAGCCCTGGCGACCGCGCTGCCGAAGCTTCTCGACGACAACGATCGCGCGAACCTCGACGCCGCGATCGCGCGCGGCACCGCCCAAGGGACTCCGCCGGCGCTCGCCGCGCGGGTGGTGGCGCTCGACAGGCTCTATGCGGCACTCGACATCGTCGAGGAAGCGGGCGACAACGCACGGCCGGTGGAAACGGTCGCCCGGATCTACTTCGAGCAGGCGACGCTCCTCGGCCTGCCGTGGCTGCGCGAACAGATCGGCGCGCTGCCCGCCGACCACCACTGGCAGATGCTCGCGCGCGGCGCGATGCTGGACGATCTTTCGGGACTGCAACGCGCCATCACGCGCGATGTGCTGGGCGGCGGCGTCGAGGCGACGGCACCCCGGCTCGTCAACGCCTGGCAGGCCGGCAATCGCCGGGCGATCGAGCGGGTCGGGCAACTGCTGGGCGAGCTTCGAAGTGCCCCCGCGCTCGACGCCGCGATGCTGTCGGTGGCGCTGCGCGAATTGCGCAATCTCGCGATGCGGTAGGCGCCGTCGCCGCGGGGCGCGGTCGCGAGCGGCGCGCCGCCTGTGTTACGATTTTTGCTTCCGCAGGGCGCCCGTAGCTCATCTGGATAGAGCACCGGCCTTCTAAGCCGGCGGTAACAGGTTCGAGTCCTGTCGGGCGCGCCAATCCCGCCGCATCAATACCCCAGGTGGCGCATCGCCTGATAGAACGTGAGGCTGACGCCCCAGGCGAGCGCCAGTCCCCACGTCAACGACACCAGCGCGAACTTGTTGCTGTTCGATTCCGCCCGCAGCGTGGCCACGGTCGACAGGCACGGCGTGTAGATCAGCGTGAACAGCATGAAGCTGTAGGCCTGCACCCAGTCGAAGCTCGCATGCAGTTGCGTCGCGAGCGCCTGGCCTTCGAGACCGTAGATCACGGCGAACGCGCCGATCATGACTTCCTTCGCGATGAACCCGAAGATCAGCGCCAGCGTGAGCTGCTGGTCGATGCCGAGCGGCGACAGCAGCGGCTCGAACGCGCGGCCCAGCATCCCGGCGAGCGTGTCGACGCCGCCGGGCGCGACCGTCGACGGCAAATGCGTGAGCAGCCAGACCAGCACGACGCCGATGACGATGAACTTGGTCGCCCGATGGAGGAAGTGGCGCACTTCCTGCCACGCCCGCAACGCGATCTGGCGCACGGTCGGCAGCCGGTAGGGCGGCAGCTCGATCACGAACGGCTCGTCGCTCCGGTACTTGCGGCGGAAGACGACCGCGGTCAGGAGCGCCGCGCCGAAGCTCGCGAGGTACAGCGAAAAGATCACCCACGGCGCCTGCTGCGCGGTGAAGATCGCCGCGGCGAGGAAGATGAAGACCTGCAGCCGCGCCGAGCACAGCGACACCGGGATCACCAGCATCGTCAAGAGGCGCAGCGCCCGCGAGCGCATGATCCGCGTGCCCATCGCCGCCGGCACGTTGCAGCCGAAGCCCAGCAGCATCATCACGAAGCCGCGGCCATCGAGCCCGAGGCGCGACATCAGCGCGTCGGTCAGGAACGCCGCGCGCGACAGGTAGCCCGAGTCCTCGACCACCGCCATGAACAGGAAGAACAGGATGATGAGCGGCACGAACGCGGCCACGGTGACGAGCCCGCCGTAAACGCCGTCGAGCAGGAAGCCGCGCAGGAGGTCGGGCAGGCCGGCGAAGAGCGGCACCAGCGCCGCGCCCTTGAACCATTCGAACGCCCACTGCAGGCCCTGCTGCATCGGCTCGCCCAGACGGAACACGCCCTGGAACACCAGGAACATCAGCACGAAGAACAGCGGGATCCCCAGCCACGGATGCAGGAGCACGGCATCGATCCGATCGCTGACGTGCGCCGGCAGGCGCTCGGGGATGTCGACGGCCGCGCTGATCACCGCCGCGGCGTCGTTCTCGATCTGGTCGGATTCGGCGAGCTTGGCCCGGATCGCGTCGGTGTTCGCGGGCTTCGACGTCGCGAGCGCCCGCGCCATCATCGCCATCGCCTCGGGCTGGCCGTGCCCGTACTTCGCCGACACCAGCGCCACCGGCATTCGCAGCCGCTCCGCCATCTTCGCGGTGTCGATGCGGATGCCGTACTGCTTCGCCTCGTCGGCCATGTTGAGGAGCAGGACGGCGGGCAGACCGAGCCGCGAAATCTGGATCGCCAAGGCGAGCTGGCGATCAATCTGCACGGCGTTCAGCACGATCGCGACCAGGTCGATCGGCGCCGTCTCGAGCAATTGGCGGACGACCCGCTCGTCGTCGGAAAACCCGTGGATGTCGTAGATGCCGGGAAGGTCCACGATCTCGACCATGTTGCCGCCGAGCAGGATTTTCGCGGTCAAGAGATCGACGGTGATGCCGGGCCAGTTGCCGACCCGGGCCGAGGCGCCGGTCACGCGGTTGAAGAACGTCGACTTGCCCGTGTTGGGCATGCCGAGGAGGGCGACGCGCTTCATGCCCTGCCTTAACGCTTGACTTCGATCTGCGCTGCCTGCTTGCGGCGAAGAATGACGTCGGTGGTGCCGAGGCGCACGTGCAGGGGACCGGCAAAGGCGCCTTTGCGGATCAGCTCGATGCGCCGGCCGATCTGAAAGCCGAGCGCCGCCAGGCGTTGGCGCAGGCCGGTGTCGGCATGGATCGCGGCAACGGTGGCCGCATCGCCTGGGCGGAGGTTGAGGAGTGGGGTCATGTCGGCCTAATCGAGAATCGTTCTTATTATCCAGCCGCCACCGTCGTGGGGCAAGGCGTTATCTCCGATACCGCTTGATCCAAATCAACGAATGGCGTTCACGCTGCACAATTCCGGACCCGACCGGTCCAGCCCGGAATCGGACCAGCCCGGCCCCGGAACCCAATCACGCCCGGGTGAGGACCAAAGTCGGATAAAATGACCAGATTCGCGCGCTCGCTTTCCCCGCTTTGCCGTTTCGGGGACCGCGGATTGCGCGAGGCTGGTCCCGTGGTGGCTGTAGCTCAGCTGGTAGAGTCCCGGATTGTGATTCCGGTTGTCGTGGGTTCGAGTCCCATCAGCCACCCCATCGCCTCAATCGGTTACAGCAGCCTGCGGTCGAATGCTCGGTTGGCGTGCCCGATTTGGACCAAACCCTTGCTTCCTGGCGACGTCTTCCCACGTCAACCCACGGATGCAGGCGTCGGGGACCTGTCAGGAACCACGTGTTGCTCCATGGCGGCAACGCCTTAAGATGATGGGATGCCCGGGAGGCGCTTTAGCACCGGGAACGGGGTGCCAGTGACCAAACCCGCTGCCATTCGATCCTCGTTACCGCGGCTTTCCGAAGCCAAGGGTTTCCTTCCCCTTCTGCGGGGCCACCTCGTCGCGGCCGCTGCGCGGCGCCCGCTGGCGCCGACGTTTACCGTGGTGCCCATTGTCGAAGACGAGTTGTTCGGCTACGAACTCGTCCCCGACCGCGAGACCCACACCGGCCTGATCATCGGCTCCAACGCGCAGGGCGAGCCGGTGTTGCGCAGGACGTCGTATGGCGTGGACACCCCTGACGCCGTCCGGTTGGTGGCGGTCAATGGTCGCTTGCTGTCCCGGAGCGAGTGCGCGGCGCGCTACCGTGTCCAGGGCCGTGATTACCGATTTCCCAGCTGGCTCGCGGCGGCCGAAGCAGCGTGGGCGCAACTGCTGGTCATCTTCCCGGACCGGCCGCGACACGCCCGGGCCCAGTGCGCGGACGCGTGCCGTTTCGAGGAGGCTCTGGCCATTGCTCACGCGCATCTGGCGCGTTGGGACCCGTTGATCGGGCTTTTCGGCCTGCCCAACGAAGCGCAGCTGGGCTACGTGTTGACGGGTTCCAGTGGCGAACGGGGGGAGCTGAAATTTCTCCAGCCGGGCACCTGGACCCTGCGCTGGAACGCGTTCCCCGAGAAGCTCTACGAATCGTGGTCGGTCGCCGTGGACGACCCGGAAGCGAGCAACGAGCGCGCACCTCGCGACCTTGGTTACTCCGACCGTCGCGCGGATTCTCGCCGGGTGGCGGATCGTGGCCGTTTCCCGGATCGTCGGACCGGAACGGATCGCCGCCAGGGGTTCGGACGACGCGCGGTGGACCAGCGCGATTCGCAAAGGAAAGTTCTTCGGTAACCGCCGTCGGGACATGGCGGCGGGTCTCGCGTACCTAAGACGCTGGACGCGAAGCGACAAGGTACTGATGGATGAGCGCCACGGCGGCAGCACCTTCGCCGATCGCGCCGCCCACTCGCTTCACCGAACCGGCCCGCACGTCGCCGACTGCGAATACGCCGGGCACATTCGATTCGAGTGCCGCAGGCACATACCCTGCGGCGAGCCCTGTCGCCGCCGGCCCCGTCAACACGAAGCCATTCGCGTCCAGCCCGACGCGACAACCGTCGAGCCAGCCGGTCTCGGGATCGGCGCCGACAAAGACAAAGACGTTGCGAATCGGGCGCCGCTCCCCGGTGCCCGATCGATTGTCGCGCCAGGACACCGCCGTGAGGCCTTCGAGGGGGTCCCCGTGCAGCTGTTCGAGCTCGGTGTGCGGCCACAGTTCGATGTTCGGGGTGGCTTCGATTCGATCGATCAGATAACGCGACATGGTTGCGGCAAGGCCGGGGCCGCGTACCAGAATGAACACTTTGCTCGCGTATTGCGCGAGAAAGACGGCGGCTTGCCCGGCCGAGTTGCCGCCGCCCACCAGCGCCACTTCCGCGTCCGCGCAGCGCTTTGCTTCGAGGGCCGAGGCCCAATACGAGACACCCATGCCCTCGAAGTCGCTCAAGCCCGGCACGGCGGGCCGGCGGTAACGCGCACCGCTGGCGATGACCACGGTCCTTGCCCGCAGCCGGCGATCGTCGCCGAGCTTGAGCGAGAGTTCGCCGCCCGGCCCGGCCTTGCTGCAGTCGAGCATGGCAGCCCGCGCCGGAATCAGGATCTCGGCGCCGAATTTTTGCGCCTGCACGAACGCACGGCCGGCAAGCGCCTGGCCGGAGATGCCGGTCGGGAAACCGAGGTAGTTTTCGATGCGCGCGCTGGCGCCAGCCTGCCCGCCAAACGCCCGCCGGTCTAGCACGACCACGTGGAGACCTTCGGAAGCCGCGTACACGGCGGTGGCGAGCCCCGCGGGACCCGCGCCCACGACGGCGACGTCGAAGAGTTCGTTGTGCTCGGCCGAATCGAGAATTCCGAGGCGGCGGGCCAGGGCGTCTTCATAAGGGTTGAGCAGCACCGAGCCGTCGGGACAGACCACCAGCACGTCGGCCGCGTGCGCGCCGTACTGTTCCAGAAGGGCGGCGGCGTCGCCGTCTCGCGCGCCATCGACGACATGATGCGGATGGGCATTGCGGCGCAGGAAATCCTGCAGTTGCAGCAGCCGAGGGGACTCCGGCGGTCCGATCAGCACCGGGCCGCTCGCACCGGATTCGATCAGCCCGACGCGACGCAGGATCAGCGCGCGAATGATGCGCTCGCCAAGATCCGCCTCGGCGATGATGAGAGCACGCAGTTGCGCCGGCGGCACGAGCAGTGCCTCGACGTCCTCCTCGGCATCTGCGTCCACGAGCGCTTGCCGACCGGAAAGCTGGGCGACCTCGCCGGAAAACTGTCCGCGCGCCTGGCGCACGACGGGAACGACATGGCCGAGGCCATCGCGCTGGCTGAGCGCGACGACACCGGTCAATACGACAAACATGCCGGGGGCGGGCAGGCCGGCGGCGAAGAGGCGGGCGCCGCGCTCGTAGCGGCGCACCGTGCCGAACCGGCTGATGCGCGCGATCTCCGGTTCGGTCAGCACCGGAAACATCTGGTGGCGCCGAGTCGCGACGGCGGGTGGCGGAATCTCGGCCATGTTCAAACCTCAAGCCATTCGCTGCGCACGGCCTCGTTCGCGCGGAGATCCTGGGGCGTGCCTTCGAATACGATCTGGCCCTGGCCCATCACATAGAGACGATGCGAGATCGTGAGCGCGATCGTCAGCTTCTGTTCGATCAGCAGGATGGCGACGCCGCGCCGGGCGATGGTTTCGAGCAGGTCGCGCACGAGCTCGACCATCCGCGGCGCAAGGCCTTCGGTCGGTTCGTCGATCATGATGAGCTCGGGATTGCCCATCAGCGTGCGGCAGATCGTCAGCATCTGCTGCTCGCCGCCCGACAGCACGCCGCCCGGCGCATCGGCGCGCTCGCGCAGGATCGGAAACAGCGCGTAGACCTCGTCCTGCGACCAGCGGCCGGACGGTTTGGCACCTTTCATCCCGAGGAGGAGGTTTTCGCGCACGGTAAGACCCGGAAAGATCGCACGATCTTCGGGCACGTAGCCTAACCCTCTGCGGGCAATCTCGTGCGGCTTCAGGCCATCGATGCGCTTGCCCTTGAAGCGGACGATGCCGCAGGGCGGTACTTCGCCCATGATGGTCTTGATCGTCGTCGAGCGGCCGGCGCCGTTGCGGCCCAGCAGGCTCACGATTTCACCTTGCCGGACGGCGAGCGAAACGCCGTGCAGGATGTGGCTCTTGCCGTAATAAGCGTGCAGCGCTTCGGTTTCAAGCATGGGTGCCGGCACCGAGGTAAGCGGCCTGGACGGCCGGGTTCTCGCGAATGCGGATCGGCGTATCGGTGGCGATCACCTCGCCGTAGACGAGCACCGAGATGCGGTCGGCCAGGTCGAACACCACGCCCATGTCGTGCTCGACCATCACCAGCGTCTTGCCGCGGGTGACCGCGCGGATCAGCTCGACGGCCTTTTCCGTTTCGCCGCGGCTCATGCCGGCCGTCGGCTCGTCCAGCATGATCACGCTGGCGCCGCCGGCGATGGTGATCCCGATTTCGAGCGCGCGCTGCTCGGCGTAGGTCAGCACGCCGGCCGGCGTGGCGCGGCGGGCGGCCATGCCGATTTGCTCCAGCACGTCGTCCGTTCGTTCGGTTACGGCGGCAAGCTTGTCGGCATTGCGCCAGAAGCTGTATTTGCAGCCCAGCGACCAGAAGACGCCGCAGCGGATGTTCTCGTACACGGTGAGGCGCGGGAAGATGTTGGTGACCTGGAAGCTCCGCGCGAGCCCGCGGCGGTTGATGCGGTAGGGCGAACTGCCCGCGATCTCGACCCCGTTCAACAGGATCGAGCCGCGCGTCGGGGCGAACCGGCCGCTGACGAGATTGAACAACGTGGACTTGCCGGCGCCGTTGGGGCCGATGATCGCGTGCCGCTCGTCGCGTGCGATGTCGAGGGAAACGCCGCGAATGATCGGCGTGATGCCGAAGCTCTTGTGGACGTCGGCCAAGCGCAGCGCGCAGGCGGGGATTGCGGGAGCCGTCGTGTCGACCGCGCTCATGGCCGGTCACCGAAGGTTGTCTTGGCTTTCACTTCGTCGCGGGCGCGCTGCCAGGCTTCCGCCACCCGCGGAACGCCGTGGCGCAGACCAACGAAGCCGGCAACGACACAAATCGCCGCAACAAGCCACGGCCACGGCGTCGCGACGTCCATGTCGATCCGGAATAGCCTCATCCGTGCGCCGGCTTCCGGCTGGGTCGACAGTCGGTAATTGATTTCCAGCAGCGCGATCGCACCCACCGCCATCACCACCGCCGGAACGCCCGCCACGACGTACGCCTTCAGCAGCGACCGGAACGCGCGCGTGCGGATGATCGGCGCATGCAGCAGCAGGAGGCCGGCGAGACCGCCGGGGGCGAACAGCACGATGGCCATGAAGAAGAGACCGAGATAGAGCTGCCAGGCCGCGGTGTAGTCGGAGAGGCTGACCTGCAGCCAGGTGAACGTGACCGCGCCGAGAATGGCGCCGAGGAAATGATTGACCCCACCGATGTACACCATCAGCAGCACCGCGCCGGAGCGGGCGGCGCTCACCGATTCGGCGGCCACGATTTCGTAGTTGATCGCGTGCAGGCCGCCCGCGAGCCCGGCCGCCGCGGCCGCCACCGAGAACACGACGAAGCGCACGCGCTGGGCGTCGTAGCCGATGAATTCGGCGCGTTCGGGATTGTCGCGCACCGCGTTGCACAGCCGGCCGACCGGCGTGCGCAGGAACGCCCGCATCAGCGCCGCGGCGACGATCGCCCAGAACGCGATGACGTAATAGATGGCGAGTTGCGAGGCGAAGCCAAGGCCGGCGAGATGCGGTCCCGCGGCGCGGTTGGCGGTGATCCCCTCCTCGCCACCGGAAAAGCCCTGCAGCATGCGCATCGCCGCGAACACGAGCTCGCCCACGCCGAGCGAAATCAATGCGAACACGACCCCCGCGCGGCGGGTCGTCACCGAGCCGAACAGCATGCCGAACGCAAGGCCGCCCGCCGCCCCGGCCAGCGGCACCAGCGGGATCGGAATCGGCAGCCCGCCGTTGATCGCCCGCATCAGGTGGATCGCCGTGTAGGCGCCCAGGCCGAAATACGCGGCGTGCCCGAACGAAAGCAGGCCGGTCTGCCCGAGCAGCAGGTTGTAGGACATCGCGAATACGGCGGCAATGCCCATCTGACTCAACAGCGAGCGGCCGAAGCTGCTGTCGAGTCCCGGCACGTGCGGCAGCAGCATGAGCACGATGGCCGCGACCAGCCACGGCCGCTGCCGTTTGAGCCAGCCCGGCCGCCGGCTGGCGACGACGAGGGGTTCGCCCGCGGCGCCGGTGCCGGCAATCATGTTTCGCGCGTGCCCAAGAGCCCCTTGGGGCGCAGGATCAGCATCAGCACGAGCAGCAGGTAGGGAATGATCGGCGCGGCCTGCGCGATCTTGATGGCCAGCACTTCATGCCACGGCGAGCTCCGCGGCACGGACACGTCGACCGTGCGCAGCAGGTCGAGCAGCGAATAGTCGAGCGCGACGGCGAACGTCTGCACGATGCCGATCAGCATCGAGGCGACGAGCGCCCCGGGGATCGAGCCCAGGCCGCCGACGACGACCACGACGAAGACGATCGGCCCGAGCGCCGCCGCCATGTTCGGCTCGGTCAAGAGCGCAAAGCCGCCGATGACGCCGGCGAGTCCCGCGAGCGCGCTCCCGATCGCGAACACCAGCACGAAGATGCGCGGAACATCGTGCCCGAGCGCGCTCACCATCTGCGGGTGGGTGAGCGCAGCCTGGATCACGAGCCCCAGGCGCGTGCGCTTGAAGGCGAGGTAGAGAAAAGCGAACATCCCGACCGAAATCGCCATCATCAGCGCCTTGTAGAACGGGTAGCTCGTGCCGAAGATCGCGAACAGCGGGAAATCGATCGTGGCCGGCACGCGATTCTCGATCGGGTTGCGGCCCCAGATCATGATCACGCACTCGGCGATGAGATAGGCGAGGCCGAACGTGAACAGGATTTCCCCGACGTGCCCCTGCTTGTGCACGTGGCGGAGCCCGAAGCGTTCGACCGCGGCGCCGATCGCGCCGACGACGAGCGGGGCGACGATGAGCGCCGGCCAGAAGCCGATATGGCGGCCCAGCTGATACGAGAAGTACGCGCCGAGCATGAACATGCTCGCATGGGCGAAATTGAGCACGCCCATCATGCTCCAGATCAGCGTCAAGCCGGAGGACAGCATGAACAGCAGCAGCCCGTAGACCACGCCGTTCAACAGCGAGAACGTGACGAGCTCGAGCACGGCCGGCGCGCCGCCGTCGGGCAGCCGCGACTTAGTTCGGGCGCTGCATCTTGCAGGTCGTGGGGAGCGCCGTGTCCTTGGCGTCGACCTTGGCGTTGGTCACGAAGCCGAGTCCGGACCTCTCGACGTCGTACTTGACCTTGTCGGAGAGCGTCGAGATATACATCGGCTGCAGGACCTGGTGGTTGTCGGCCCGCATCTCGACCGGGCCGACCGTGGTGTTGATCTTCAACCCTTCGAGGGCGCGCGCGACCTTCACCGGATCGTTGGACTTGGCCTTCTCGGCCGCGGCGGCAAAAAGGGCGAACGCGGTTTCGAGGCGGTAGTAGCTGAACTCGTCGTCCTTCTCGGTGAAGCGCTTGCGAAATGCGACCGCGTCGGGATCGGGTTCCGGCAGCGCGTTGTTGTGATACTCGCTCACCTGGATCACGACGCCCACGCCATCCTTGCCGATGGCGCTCGGCGTCCCCAGCGCGCCGCCGTAGTAGGTGAACCAGTTGACCTTGAGCCCGGCATCCTTGCCGGCCTTGATGAGCAGCAGCATGTCGTTGCTCCAGTTGCCGGTGATGACCGTGTCCGCGCCCGCCGCCTTGATCTTGGCGACGTAGGGCGAGAAGTCCTGCACCTTCTGCAGCGGGTGCAGATCGTCGCCGACGACCTTGATGTCGGGGCGCTTCTCGGCCAGCATCTTCTGCGCCGCGGCGGCGACCGCCTTGCCGAACGAGTAGTCCTGGTTGATGAGATAGACCTTCTTGATCTTCGGGTCCTTGGCGATGTAGTCGGTCAGCGCCCCCATCTTCATGTCGACGTCGGCGTCGAAGCGGAAGTGCCAGAAATTGCACTTTTCGTTGGTCAGTGCCGGGTCGATCGCCGCATAGTTGAAGTACAGGACCTCCTTCCCGGGATTGCGCTCGTTGTTCTTCAGCACGGCGTCGGTGATGGCATGGGCGACGGCGCTGCCGTTGCCCTGGAACACGTAGCGCGCGCCCTCGTCCAGCGCCTTCTTCAGCACGATCAGCGATTCCTGCGGGCTCACCTTGTTGTCGAACGACAGGAGCTCGAGTTTCTCGCCGTTCAAGCCGCCGGCGGCGTTGATCTTGTCGATGAAGAATGTCATGTGCTTCTGGGCGTTGGTGCCGGCACTGGCGGCACCGCCGGACAGCGGGTCGATGTAGGCGATCTTGACCACGGCAGCCGCCGGACCGGCGACCAGCGCCGCGGCGAGGGCGGCGAAGAGGGATGCCCGCTTGAACGCGTTCCTGATCATGTCTCCTCCTGTGGAAAGGCCGGCATTTCCGATCCTGCCAGGCGCCAGCGGATGAGATTATCACGAACGGTTGAACTTTTTCGTCGCGCCGGCGTCAGCAAGAGGTACCGCGCCACGTCCGGAAGCATCCATCCCGGAGGGCACCCGACAAGGCGCGCCGCGGCAAGTATAATGCCCGGCCTTTTCCCCCTTGGAGCCCGAGATGAAACGAGTTCTTCTGGCACTACTGTTGCTTGGCGCCGCCGTGCAGGCCCACGCGGTCGACTGGACCGGTATCTGGAACAGCCCCGACCCCAACAAACAGGGTTTCGGCTACAACTTCGTCCAGGCCGACAATTACATCTTCGTCACCTTCTACGTCTATGGTCCTTCGAGCGCGCCGACCTGGCTCGTCGCCGGCCTCACTCTGGATGCTGCCGGCAATTACACCGGCGATGTCTTCGCAGTCCAGAGCGCCACCTTCTACGGCAGTCTCTGGAATCCCGCAGCTTATATGCCCTACTCCGGTCGGGTCGGAACCGCGTCGTTCATCCCGAGCAAGACAAACAACTACCAGGGAACGCTCATGTTCACGGTGACGCAGGCGAATGTCGGCATCGGATCGTCGACCGTCGCGATCGAGCGACAGTTCCTGGGGACGATCGCGACGGGCGGCGATTACTACGGCGGCCAATATGGCGCCTACACCGGCTGTACCGACGCGACCAAGAATGGCCCCTACGGCGATAGCTTCGACCTCACGATAACGCACCTGTCGAGTGGCAGCGCGACCTTCGCGTTCGTATACGCATCCAAGATTTCAACCGGTGAATACCTCACGTGCACGCTCGCGGGAACGTACGTGCAGCACGGTCAGTATTATGAGATTCCCAGTGCGGCCTACACGTGCAACGACGGGCTCAGCACGACGGCTAAGATGACCGAAATCATGCCGACATCACTCGGCATCGAGGGACGTTTTTCCGCGCCGAACGTCGGCGGCGGGTGCGCGGAGAACGCCAATTTCTCGGCGGTGCTCAAGTAATGTGCGCGGCGTTACGCCTATCTTGACGTCGCCGGCCACACCAACCGGGCTTCGAATCCGGCCGGACCCCCAATCGCAGTAGAATGGCGGATGCGCCTTGCACGGGCGCACCCGCCTTTTTTTTCGTTCCCGGGCAACCCCCAATCGCAGGAGCCAGCGTGAACAGCACTCCCTACCAGTTGCACGGCGAAGTCGCCGTGATCACCTTGGACAATCCGCCGATGAACGGCTTTTCGCAGGCGCTGCGAAGGCAGATCGTCGCCGGCATCGAGCAGGCGGAAGCGGACGCGGGCGTCAAGGCGATCATGCTGATCGGTTCGGCGAAGGTCTTTTCGAGCGGCGCCGACATCCGCGAGTTCGGCACGCCCAAGATGCTCGCCGAGCCGACGTTGCGCACGGCGATTGCCGTTGTCGAAAGCGCCACCAAGCCGGTGATCGCGGCGATCGGCGGCATCTGCATGGGCGGCGGCCTCGAAATGGCGCTCGGGTGCCATTTCCGCGTGGTCGCGCCGCGCACGCAGGTCGCGCTGCCCGAAGTGAAGCTCGGCCTGTTGCCGGGCGCGGGCGGAACGCAACGGCTGCCGCGGCTCATCGGCCTCGAGTACGCGCTCAACATGATCGTGTCCGGCGAAACGGTGCCGTCCGACCAGTTCCGCGGCTCGCCGCTGTTCGACGAGTTCATCGACGGCGACCTCCTGGAGGGCGCGCTGGCGTTCGCCGGCAAGGTGATCGCCGAGAAGCGGCCGGCCAAGCGCGTGCGCGATTTGAAGGTGCGCCACCCCAAGCCCGAGGCGTTCCTGCTGTGGGCGAAGAACTCGGTCGGGGCGATGGCGAAGAATTACCCGGCGCCGATGAAGTGCGTCGAGGCGATCGAGGCCGCCGTCACGAAAAAGACCTTCGAGGAAGGCCTGAAGGCCGAACGCACCGGTTTTTCGACGCTGATCCTGAGCGACGAGCACCGCGCGTTGCGGCACGTCTTCTTCGGCGAGCGCGCCGCCGGCAAGATCGCCGACCTGCCCTGAAGACACGCCGGTGCGCCCGGTGAAAAGCGTGGGCATCATCGGCGCGGGAACCATGGGCACCGGCATCGGGATCAATTTTCTCAACGCCGGCATTCCGGTGACGCTGCTCGAGATGAAGGCCGAGGCGCTGGACCGCGGTGTCGCCGCGGTGCGCAAGGTGTTCGACGATCGCGTCAAGAAGGGCAAGCTGAAGCAGGACAAGGCGGACGCGAGTCTCGCGCTGCTGAAGCCCACGCTGTCCTACGACGACCTGCGCGCGGCCGACCTCGTCATCGAAGCGGTGTTCGAGGACCTCGGCGTCAAGGAGACGGTGTTCCGCAAGCTCGACGAAGTGTGCAAGCCGGGCGCGATCCTCGCGAGCAACACCTCGACGCTCGATCTCAACCGGATCGCCGCGTTCACCAAGCGGCCGCAGGATGTCCTCGGCCTGCATTTCTTCAGCCCCGCCAACGTGATGAAGCTGCTCGAAGTCGTGCGCGGCGCCAAGACCGCGCCCGACGTGCTGGCCACGGCGATGCAGCTGGCAAAGAAGATCAAGAAGACCGCGGTCGTCTCCGGCGTGTGCGACGGCTTCATCGGCAACCGGATGGTCGCCGTCTATCAGCGCGAGGCGTTCTTCCTGCTGGAGGAGGGCGCGTCGGTGCAGCAGATCGACAGCGCGCTCGAGTCCTTCGGCATGGCGATGGGAATCTTCAGGATGGGCGATCTCGCCGGCGGCGACATCGGCTGGGCGATCCGCAAGCGCCGCTACGCCGAGGAACCGGGGATGCGCAAGTTCGCCATCGCCGACCGATTGTGCGAGATGGGGCGTTTCGGTCAGAAGACCGGCGCCGGCTTCTACCGCTACGAGCCGGGACGCCGCGACGCGCTGCGCGACCCGGTGGTCGACGAGATCGTCGACAACTACCGCAAGGAAGCCGGCATCACGCCGCGCAAGGTGAGCGACGAGGAGATCGTGCAGCGCTGCATCTACGCGCTGGTCAACGAGGGCGCGCGGATCCTGGAAGAGGGCATCGCCCAGCGCGCCTCCGACATCGACATGGTCTACGTCTTCGGCTACGGCTTCCCGCCGTATCGCGGCGGCCCGATGCTGTACGCGGACATGGTGAGCCCGATCAATGTCGCGCGCACGATGAAGCGCTTCGCACAGTTGCCCAATGTCGACCAGGCGTTCTGGCAACCCGCGCCGCTGCTCGCGCGCCTTGCCGCTGAAGGAAAGACGTTCAATCCGTGACCCTGAATGCATGCCCGGTGGTAGCCCGACGGTAGCCCGGTGTTGAGCGGAGCGAAACCCGGGTGGGCGGGGCCATGGCCACGATTGCCCCGGAGTTTCGCCGCGCTCGACGCCGGGCTACGCGATGACGCCGCGATGCCGAGGTAACCCAATGCACTGGCGACGGCACGACGCCGATCGCCGCCGAAGGAGAACGAAATGGCTGACGCAGTAATCGTATCCACCGCCCGTACCGGACTCGCGAAATCGTGGCGCGGCGGCTTCAACCTGACGCACGGCGCGACACTCGGCGGGCACGCGATCAAGGCCGCGATCGAGCGTGCCGGCCTCGATCCGGCCGAGATCGAGGATGTGCTGATGGGCTGCGCCTTGCCTGAAGGCGCCACCGGCGGCAACATCGCCCGCCAGGCGGCGTTGCGCGCCGGGCTGCCGGTGACGACCAGCGGCGCCACTGTGAATCGGTTCTGTTCATCGGGCCTGCAGACGATCGCGATGGCCGCGCAGCGCGTGCTCGTCGACCGCGTGCCGGTGATGGTCGCCGGCGGCGTCGAGTCGATTTCATGCGTCCAGGCGACGGTCAATCAGAATTACTTCTCCGACGAGTGGCTGACCCAGAACAAGCCCGAGGTCTACTGGTCGATGCTGGAGACCGCCGAAAACGTCGCCAAGCGCTACAAAATTTCGAAGGAAGCGCAGGACGAGTACGGCGTGCAGAGCCAGCAGCGCGCCGCGGCCGCGCGTGCCGCGGGGCGGTTTGCCGCGGAAATCGTGCCGATGACCGTCACCGCCGGCGTGCCCGACAAGGCCACCGGCGCGATGCTGTCGAAGGAAGTCACGGTCAGCGAGGACGAGGGCATTCGCGCCGACACGACGCTCGAAGCCGTGGCCAAGATCCGCTCGGCGATGCCGGGCGGCGTGATCACCGCCGGCAACGCGAGCCAGTTCTCCGACGGCGCGTCGGCATGCGTGGTGATGGACGCGAAGCTCGCGGAACAGCGCAACCTGAAGCCGCTCGGTATCTTCCGCGGCTTTGCCGTCGCCGGCTGCGAGCCGGCCGAGATGGGCATCGGCCCGGTGTTCGCCGTGCCGCGCCTCCTCGAGCGCGCGGGTCTCAAGATGGACGACATCGGCCTGTGGGAGCTGAACGAGGCGTTCGCCGTGCAGGTGATCTACTGCCGCGACCGGCTCGGCATTCCCGACGATCGCCTCAACGTCGACGGCGGGGCCATCGCGGTCGGGCATCCGTACGGCGTGTCCGGCGCGCGCCTCACCGGCCACGCGTTGATCGAAGGCAAGCGGCGCGGCGTGAAGTACGTCGTGGTCACGATGTGCATCGGCGGCGGCATGGGCGCGGCGGGGTTGTTCGAAGTCGTATGATCGTCGGCGTAGCCCGGGTTGAGCGGAGCGAAACCCGGGGCGATCGCGGCCAAGCGCACAACCACCCGGGTTTCACATTCGTTCAACCCGGGCCACGCAGCGCGCGCCGCGGCATCAACATCGATTTCCCATGGACCTCAACTACACCGCTGAACAGCAAGCCTTCCGCCGCGAGGTGCGCGACTTCATCGCCACGCACCTGCCGGCGGACACCGCGCGTCGCATCGCCGGTCACCGGCACGTCCTCAAGGACGACATCACCCGCTGGCAACGGATCCTCTACGACCAGGGCTGGGGCGCGCCCGGGTGGCCGAAGGAATTCGGCGGTGCCGGCTGGGACCCGGTGCGGCGGCACATCTTCGACGAGGAGTGCCAGGCCGCGCACGCGCCGCGCCAGCTCGTGTTCTCGCTCTCGATGGTCGGACCGGTGCTGATCGCGTTCGGCACGCCGGCGCAGCAGCAGTTCTTCCTGCCGAAGATCCTCACCGGCGAGCACTGGTGGTGTCAGGGCTACTCGGAACCGGGCGCCGGCTCCGACCTCGCGGCGCTCAGGATGCGGGCCGAGCGCCGTGGCGATCACTACGTCGTCAATGGCCAGAAGACCTGGAACACGCTCGGGCAGCATGCCGATTGGATCTTCTGCCTGGTGCGCACCAATCCCAACGCGCGGCAGCAGGAAGGCATCTCGTTCCTGCTGATCGACATGACGGCGCCCGGCATCACCGTGCGCCCGATCGTCATGCTCGAAGGCGGGCGCGAGATCAACGACATCTTCTTCGACGACGTGAAGGTTCCCCTCGAGAATCGCATCGGCGACGAGAACCGGGGCTGGACGTACGCCAAGTTCCTGCTGGGCCACGAGCGCGTCGGCATCGCCGACGTGCCGCGCAGCAAGGAAATGCTGAAGCGGCTGAAGACGATCGCGCGCGAGGAGCGCGCCAACGGCCGGCCGCTGATCGAGGACGCGCGCTTTCGCGACAAGATCGCGCAGGTCGAGATCGAGCTCACCGCGCTGGAGATCACGCTGCTGCGCGTGCTCTCCGCCGAGGAGAAGAAGCGCGCGCCAGGCCCCGAGGGCTCGATCCTCAAGATCCGCGGTTCGGAGATCGGCCAGCGGCTCCACGAGCTGACGATGCAGGCCTGCGCGCATGCCGCGCTGCCGTATTTCCCGGAAGCTCTGGACGATGGCTGGACCGGCACGCCGGTCGGCGGTGCGCATGCGCCGGCGGCGGCGATGGAATACTTCAACTGGCGCAAGACGACGATCTTCGGCGGATCGAACGAGATCCAGAAGAACATCATCGCCAAGATGATCCTGGGGCTCTGAGGCGGGCGATGGACTTCGACTACACCGAAGAGCAGCGGCAGCTTCGCGACACGCTGCAGCGCTACATCGCCAAGGAATACGATTTCGAGGCGCGGCGCAAGCTCGCGCGGACGGATCTGGGCTACAGCCGCGAGCACTGGCGGGCGTTCGCCGATCTGGGTCTCCTCGCGCTGACGCTGCCCGAGGCTCACGGTGGGCTCGGCGGCACTGCGATCGACACGATGGTGGCGATGGAGGCGCTCGCGCCGGCCCTGGTGCTAGAGCCCTATCTCGCCACCGCCGTAATCTGCGGCGGCCTGATTGCGGACGCGGGCAGCGATGCGCAGAGAGAAACACTGCTGTCCGCGCTCGGCGCCGGCGAGCTGCTGCTCGCGTTCGCGCACTACGAGCCCGGCACGCGCTATGAATTGAATCAGGTCGCGACGACGGCCCGCGCCGAAGGTGAGGGCTGCGTCCTGAACGGTTTGAAAACCGTGGTGCAAGCCGGCGCCGAGGCCGATCGCCTGCTCGTGTCGGCGCGCACGGCGGGCGATGTTGACGACGAGGCCGGCATTTCGCTGTTCGTCGTCGATCGCGGCGCGCCCGGCGTCAGCGTGCGCGGGTATCTGACCCAGGATGGGACGCGCGCGGCCGAGATCACGCTGACTGGCGTACGCGTCGGCGCCGAGGCGCGGCTGGGAGAGCCCGGGAACGCGTTATCGCTGATCGAGCACGCGATCGACCGCGGCATCGCGGCGCTGTGCGGCGAGGCCGTCGGCATCATGGCGGCGTTGAACAGCGCGACGCTCGAGTACCTCAAGACGCGCGAGCAGTTCGGCGGCCCGATCGGCCGCTTCCAGGCGCTGCAGCACCGGATGGTCGACATGTTCATCGCCGCCGAAGAGGCGCGCTCGATGGCGATCCTCGCGAGCGTCGGCGTGCAGTCGGCCGACCCGGCCGAGCGCCGGCGCACGGTGTCGATGGCGAAGGCGCGCGTCGGGCAGTCGTCGCGCTTCGTCGGGCAGCAGGCGGTGCAGCTCCACGGCGGCATGGGCGTGACCGACGATCTCGTCGTCAGCCACTGGTTCAAGCGGCTGACGGCGATCGACCTCATGTTCGGCGACGCGGATCATCACCTCGGCCTGGTGAGCGACGCCTATGTAATGTAACCGCGGTGCGAGGTCCGCTGTCCGTACGTACGGCGTCACGTCCGCCGTGCGTAGCCCGGCGTTGAGCGGAGCGAAACCCGGGTGGGCATTGCAATGGGCACGGTCCGCCCGGGTTTCACATTCGTTCAACCCGGGCTACGATTTGACATGGCCAAGATCCACGTCCTGCTGAAGAAGGAAGAGCTCGACCGCGAGCGCCTGGCGGGCAAGACCGTCATCGTGCTGGACGTGCTGTTCGCCACGTCCACGCTTGTCGCCGCTCTCGGCCACGGCGCGAGCGAGGTGATCCCGACCATGGACGGTGATGCCGCGCTGCGTGTCGCGGCGCGCCGGGCGCCGGGCACCTACATTCTCGCCGGCGAGCTCAACGCGGACACGCTGCCGGGCTTCGTCCTGCCGACCCCGCTCGCCCTGCTGCGCGAGGACGTGCGCGGCCGGGCGGTGATCCAGTCGACGACCAATGGCACGGTCGCGCTCAACAAGTCGCTGGACGCTGCCCACGTCTATGCGGCGGCGCTGCTGAACGGCAGCGCCGTCATCCGCCACGTATCGCAAGCGCATCCCGAGGAAACGGTGCTCATCGTCTGCTCGGGCTCCGCCGACAATTTCAATCTCGAAGACTTCTACGCTGCGGGACATCTGGTGGCGCTGTTTACGCGGAACCATCCGGGCCACGAGTATTCCGACGCCGCGATGGCCGCGAGGCTGCTCGCCACGCGCCACAATGCGCAGGACTGCTTGCGCGATGCGCGCGTCGGCCGGATGATGCGCGAGCGGGGACTCGCGGACGAAGTCGACTACGCGGCACGGAACGATCTATTCGACGTCGTGCCGAAGTTCGAGGACGGCCGGCTGCGCGCGGTCGTCCCCGCCGCGGCGCCGCCGTCCGGAACGGCGTCGCCACTGCTGTAATCAACCTGGAGCATCGATCATGGAACGCATCGCCCAACATCTCAAGAACCCGTTCGCCGGTCTCAACCAGTTGCTGGAACGCGCCAATCTGACCGGCTTCGACGCGGCCGGCATCGTCGAAGCCCGGCGCAAGGACATCGAAGCGGTGCTCGAAGCGAACCGCATCGTGTACGCGGGGGCGCAGGCGCTCGCCCAGAAGCAGCTCGAAATCCTGCGCAGCACGATGAGCGCCGCGCGCGGCGCCGTCAGCGAAGGCTCGTTTTCGGGATCGCCGATGGAGATCGCCAACCGCCAGCGCGAGCTGATGACCAAGGCCTTCCAGATGTCGCTCGCCCACATGCGTGAGCTCGCAGAAATCGTGCGCAAGGCGCAAGCCGACGCCTTCGCCGTGGTCAAGGGCCAGGTCGAGCACGACATTCGCGATCTCGTCGGACGCGTGAAGGGCAAGACCGCGAAAGCGGAACCGGCCCCGAAGGCGAAGAAGGCCGTGCGCAAGGCGAAGGCGAAAGCGAAGGCCAAGCCCGCGGCGAAACGGAAGGCCAAGGCCGCAGCGCCCAAGGCAATGCCCGCCGCCAAGAAAACAGCGAAGCGGGCCGCCAAGAAGGCTGCGTAACATGTAGCCCGGGGCGGGGCCGGCTCTGCAAGGCGAAAGGCAATGAAGTGAGCGCCGTCACCCGGGCGTGGAAAGCGGTGGGGGTGCTGTGATGGGAAGCACGGTCGACAGAGGGCGCGTTGCGAGTTGAACTCACGATCGACGGCGGCTTCGCGTACGTCCCCGGCTTGGCGAAGCCGATCGTGCTGGATGGCGCGGAGCTTGCCGCGAGCGATCTCGCGAAGTTGCGCCGGCTGTGCCGGGAGGCCCTCGCAACGCCGAATCGGGACGCCAGGGCGCAACCCGCATCGCTCCCCGACGCGCGTCGCTATCGGCTCACGCTGGAGATCGATGGCCAAAGGCACGAGATAACCGCGGCCGACCCCGTCGGCCTCCCGGCGGTCGCCGAGCTGATCGAATTCCTCAGGACACGCGGGAGTCGATGACTCCCCGTCGCGGCGCGTGATCCGCAACGGCGCGTTCTGCCGCGGTCACTCCGCGCCGTAATCGAGCGGCCACCGCGGTGCCATGTAGCTCAACACCTCGTCATTGAAGCCAGGTGAATAGTAGGTCCATACCGGCTTGGCACGAGCGAACTTGGCGAGCTTGGCGTGGTGAACCACGACTTCGCCCGCCGGCAGGTCCTCCGCGGCGTAGGCCGCCTCTTCGGCCGCGAAACGCTTGTCGTCGCGAAAGACCAGCCATTCGGCCGCAAATGCGTCTTCGAGCTTTTCGAGCGGGTGGCAGAGGTCGTCGTCGACCGGCAACGGCGGATCGACCTCAGGCTGGCTGCTGCCGTAATCCAGGCGCCAGCCGCCGTAGAGGTCCGATCCGGCCGTCGCGTAGAAGTGTTTGTCCGCCGGCGAAAAAAAATTCTCGATCCTGAAATACGTGGATGGGTAGGCGTAATCCTTGAGTCCGACGAACCAGCCCGCCACGTCGTCGCCGTAAGCGAAATAGGTCATCGCGCACAATAGCCCGCCGCCTCGCGGCGCGTAGGCGATGAAGCACTTGGGCTGCATCATGATCGCTTACCTCGCTGAATCCCCTCTTGTTACAGCGGCATGGGACGCGGCGGCACGGCGCGGTGCGTCGGCTGCCCCTTCGATTCGTCAGACCGGCTTTTCGGCGTGGTGCTTGACCTCGCCGCGCTGCGCGCGCGCGTGATCGTCGAGTTGCCGCCGGGCGGCGTCGAAGGCGTCACGCAGCGTGATGTACATGTCCTCGTCGCCGGGTTCGCGGTTGACGACAAGCTCCTTGCCGGGGACCGAGACATCGATGCGCACATCGAACCGCTTGCCCTGTTGCTGGCGATTGTGCGGCAGTCCGATCGTGACGCGACAGGACGTGATTTGGGGATGCAGGTGTTCCAGCTTGGCCACCTTTTCGCGGACATGATCTTCGACCGCGACGGAACGCTCGATACCGTGGAAAGTTACCTGGAGAGGTTTGTTCATATGGAGTCTCCGATGTGTCGTCGGGCGGGCGTCGGATCGCCGCGCCCGCTTCTAGCGTAGCGCGAAGTCGCCGGTTCGTGTTGACGCAAGTCAACCGGTGCGGGGCGTGGGAAGGGCGCGCGGACGTCCGCCCTTTTTCCCGTTTTCCCGCGCTGCGGCCGCTTTGGCAACCGACACAGCCTTGCCGCCGCGCCTGGCCAGGGCCGACATCCAGGCACGCGCGCCGAAGCAGCCCGCAATCAGGTCAGGGACGCCCGGGTTTCGCGTTCGCTCAACGCCGGGCTACGCATGGCTGCTGGCCGGTTCGCCGAAATCGCCATGGTTCGCGTCGAATTCGCTTCCCCAGCCCTCGGCCAGCAAGCCTTGTTTCACAAAGCGATGGAACGACGAGTGCGGCCAGTCGGCGGCGCGGACCGCAAGACCGTGCTGCACCGGGTTGAAATGGATGTAGTCGATGTGGCGTTGCAAGTCGACGTCGTCCCGAATCGTGTGTTCCCAGAAGCGTGACTGCCAGACGCCCCGTTTCGTCCGTGCCGGCGTCGGCCCTTCATGATATTGACGGCGGGTGAAGGCGCGCTTGATGAGGCTCCAGCGGATCGCGTAATCGGCGTCGCCGTCCGGCAGCGTCCACACGCAATGCAGGTGGTCCGGCATGACCGCGATGGCGAGCGTCGCGAAAGGATGCGCGGAACGACATTTCCGGAAAGCGGCACCCAGCGCGTCGATGCGGTCCGTCAGCAGCGATGTCCGGGGATCGGCGAGCGTGACCGTGAAAAAATGCGTGTCACCCGGAACGAAGGTGCGGCGATAGTGGACCATCGCGCAAGCGTATCGCCTGCGGGCAATTCTGAATCTCGGTCGGACGGATGATCGGGACGTGACCGGAGGTCAAACGGCCGCAATCGCGGAAGGACGTCGTGCGGCTTGCCGCGAATGCCAGGCCCAGGCGGTGGCAATGATGTTGCGCAGGTCGGAATGGCGCGGCACCCAATCGAGCACGGCTGCGGCGTTGGCGCTCGCCGCCAGGAGCTTCGGCGGATCGCCGGCCCGCCGCGGCGCTTCGCGCACCGGCACTGGCCGGCCACCGACGTCCTCGACCATCCGTATCACCTCGCGCACCGAATGGCCGTGACCCGTTCCGAGATTGAGCCGCATGTTGTCGCGGCCTGCTTGCAGCCGGTGCAGCGCGTCCACGTGCGCGAGCGCGAGATCGGTCACGTGGATGTAGTCGCGGATCGCGGTGCCGTCGGGGGTGTCGTAATCGGTGCCGAAAATCGCTACGTAGGGTCTCTGTCCGAGCGCCGCGTCGATGGCGAGCGGTATCAGATGCGTTTCGGGATCGTGCGCTTCGCCCATCTCGCCACCGGCGTCCGCGCCGGCGGCATTGAAGTAGCGCAGCGCCGCGTAGCGGGTCCCGTGCGCGGCGCTGAACCAGCCGAGAAGGCGCTCGACGAAGAGCTTCGACTCGCCGTACGGACTCACCGGATGCTGCGGATGATCCTCGCCGATCGGCAACGATACCGGGATGCCATAGGTGGCACACGACGACGAGAAGACGATGCTGCGCACGTTCTCGGCGCGCATGGCTTCGAGCAGCGTGACCGTGTTGCCGAAGTTGTTGTGGAAATACTTGCCGGGCTCGTGCATCGACTCGCCGACGTAGGCATACCCGGCGAAATGCATGACCGCCTCGATGACATGATCGCGCAGGACATTCCTGACGAGCTGCACGTCGCCCAGATCGCCCTCGACGAACGGGCCCCAGCGCACTGCGGACCGGTGACCGTAGACGAGATTGTCCAGCGTAACGGGCGTATGGCCTGCCGCCGCCAGTGCCTTGCACGCGTGGCTGCCGATATATCCGGCGCCGCCGGTGACGAGGACGTTATTCGCCACGGGTGCGCCGGTCGTCGACCGTGGAATGGCTGCCCCAGGCGGCGACATCGTCGTACGCCAGGCGTCGTCTGACTTCGTTCATGCGGATGACTTGGCTCCCTTCGCCAAGGATACCGGATAGTCGGTGTGAACGGCTGCGGCAGCGCGATCGTAGCGATCGTAGCCCGGCGTTGAGCCGAAGGCGAAACCCGGGTGCGTGCCCATGGGTACAACGACCCGGGTTTCGCATCCGCTCAACGCCCGGCTACGAGAACCTCTTGGCCAGCCACGCGTCGAGCGCGATCCTGCCCGGCCCGTAGACGAAGATCACCATGATCAGCGCGCCCCAGAGGATGTGGTCCTTGAGGCCGGCAGGGCTCAGGTCGGGGTACGACGTCGCCGCGACGACGTTGAAGATGAACAACGCGACGGCGGCGAAGCGCGTGCCGAGTCCCAGCACGAGGAACACGGGCAAGCCGACCTCGGCCGCGGTGCCGAGGACCGCGGCCAGATGCGGCGACAGCACCGGCACGTGGTATTCGTTGGTGAACAAGGCGAGCGTCGCGTCCCAGTTCGAGAGCTTGATCAGTCCCGACGCGAAGAACACCCGGCCGACGTAGAGGCGCAGTGCGAAGGCGAACAGCGATTGCACGCGGTCGATGAACCCGGCGGCGTTGCCATACGCGCGGACCGCGCGTTCGATGAAGGGCATGGTCCCGTGCCCGGCGGGACGGTGCGATCCGTCCGGCCGGGGCGGTTGGGTGATGCGGGGATCAGGCTTTCGGCGCGGTGGTCGTGCCGCCGACCTTCTCGCACGAGCCCTTGGCCACGTACTTCCACTCGTTCGGGTCCTTGTCGACTTTGGCGCCCAGCCCGGCGCAGGCATGCTTGGCGGTGCCGCAGTCGTTCTTGCCGGCCATGGCGATGCCGTAGCACTTTTCGCTGTCCTTGGGGGTCGGAACCGGCTGCGCGGTCACCGACGCGGCGATGCCGACGGCGAGCAACCCGGCGAGCGCGGCCTGGATCGTGGCTTGATGGTTCATGGCGAGGTCTCCTGTGTGGGGGCGTAAAGGCGACGGCAACAAAGCCCGTCTGCGGCAATGGTCGTCGACCGCACGCGGAACTTACACGAAGGCGGCGCGCTTGCGTAGCTCGCACAGGTCTAGAATCGCGGATCCCGATCGCGCGCGGAACACGATGGACCTGATGCAATTCCTGCACGTCGTGCTGCACTTCGACCAGCACCTGGGCGACGCGATCGCGCAACACGGCACCGCGGTCTACGTGATCCTGTTCGCGATCATCTTCGTCGAGATCGGTATCGTGCCGATGTTCTTCCTGCCCGGCGATCCGCTGCTGTTCCTGTGCGGCGCGTTCTGCGCCACCGGCGCGATCAGCATCTGGATCGTGGCGCCGGTGCTGTTCGCGGCCACCGTTGCCGGCAGCGTCGTGAGTTACCTGAGCGGCCGCGCCATCGGAGCGCGCGTGTTCACCCGCGACTATCGCTGGCTGGACAAAGCCGCGCTGCTGCGCACCCACGCCTTCTACGAGCATCACGGCGGCGTCACCTTCCTGCTGTCGCCGTTCATTGCGGTAGTGCGGACCTTCGCGCCGTTCGTGGCCGGCGTGGCGCAGATGACTTTCGCGCGCTTCCTCGCCGCGGTGATCGCCGGCGCGGTCATTTGGGTGGTGACGCTGGTCGTGGGCGGCTATTTCTTCGGCAACGTGCCGATCATCCGCGATCACATGAGCTCGATCGTGCTGCTCGGCGTGGGTGTCGGTGTCGGCTCGCTCGTGCTCGGCGGCGTGTACCGGTATTTCAAGGCGCGCGCTGCAGGCCGGCAGCCTTCGACGTAGAAACCGCACGATGGGCCTCGGCGTCGGGAACGCGCCGAGGATCAGGTCGAGATGACGGCCGCCTGCCATCGCGCGGCGAACGTCCGGTCCACGCGTTCATTCACACACGGCACAGATGATTCCGGCGGCGATGTTCGAGCGCAGCGCGGCGCCGAGATCGAACGCGGCATCGGTGCGCTGCGCGGCGTCGAGCGCGGGGCCGAACGGCGCATCGGCCGCCAGCGCCGTGAGAAACGCGTGCTCGCCCGCGCCGATGCGCAGCAGCGCGACGCCCTCGGCGCCACGGCGCACGACGATTCTGTCTGCGCCCTCGTCGAGGCTGACACGATCGTCGTCCTCGTGCCCCGGCTGGTTCGCTTGCCAGATATGCAGGATCGGAAAATCCGACGCGACCAGCCGGCACGACGGATCGAGGCGAAGCCGCATCGCCGGCAGTCGCTCCGGCGGCGTGGCCGCCAGCGCCGCCAGCACCGCGTCGGGGGCGTGCACGGCATCGGCCGCGCGCTGCGCCTCGTCGATCGCCCACTCGAGGCGTGCGACGTCGGGAAGATACGGCAGGTTCGCCGCGTGCGGATACCCGGCGAGAAAATCCGCGAACGCGTCGCCGTAGACGTTGAGGTCGCCGCTCACCGACGGATGCGCGTGCACGAAGGCATCGACGGCGGCGTCGAAGAACGGCTCGCCGACGAGTCGCAGGACCACCGGAAAGCTCGCCCGCAGCGCATTGCGATAGTTCGCGAACACCGCGTTGCGGTAGACGCCGATGCGATCGGCGGCGGGCGCCGGTCCCGCGATCGCGAACGTGGGCACCGTGCCGGCAGGCGAGAGCACGGCCGCGGCAAAGCCCTGCTGCAGCTCACGCAGCGATGGCATCGCGTGCGGCCAGCATCGATTGCGCCGTCGCCGCCTCGCGGAGCAGCGTGGCGAGCGGCGGGATGTCGATGTCCCACTCGATCAGCGTCGGCCGCGCGCCGAAGCGGTCGAGCGCGCGGCCGTAGAGCGCCCACACCGCGGGCGCGACCGGCGCACCATGGGTGTCGATCAAGAGCGCGCCGCGCGCTTCGAAGCCCGCCAGGTGGATTTCCGCGATCGCGTCCGCGGGCATCGCCGCGAGATAGGCGTCGGCGTCGAATCCGTGATTGTTGGCGTTGACGTAAATGTTGTTGACGTCGAGGAGCAGCTTGCAGCCGGTCCGCCGCACGACGGCGGCGACGAACTCCCACTCGGGAATCGTGGCGTCGGCGTAGGCGAGGTACGACGACACGTTCTCGATCAGCAATTCGCGGCCGAGCGCATCCTGGACTTCGGCCACACGCGCGCACACGTGGGCGAGCGCCTCCTCGGTGTACGGCAACGGCAGGAGGTCGTTCAGATGCCGTCCGTCCACGCCGCTCCAGCACAGGTGTTCGGACACGAGGGCGGGTTCGGTGCGCGCGACGAGGCGCTTCAGCTTGGCGAGATGGATGCGATCGAGCGGGTCGGTCGAGCCGAGCGACATGCCGACGCCGTGCAGCGACAGCGGGTAATCGCGGCGGATGCGGTCGAGCGCGGCCAGCGCGGGGCCGCCGTCGACGTAGTAATTCTCGCTGTGGACTTCGAACCAGGCGACCGGCGGACGTTCAGCGTCGACCTGCGCGACGTGCGGTGCCCGCAGGCCGACGCCGGCAGCGGCACGAAGCGCGGTGGACGGCGATTTCATGACGCGCCCGGCCGGAGGGTGCGACCGGTCCGGCCGGAGCGGTTGGGCAATGCGGGGATCAGGCTTTCGGCGCGGTCGTCGTGCCGCCGACCTTCTCGCACGATCCCTTGGCCACGTACTTCCACTCGTTCGGGTCCTTGTCGACCTTGGCGCCCAGCCCGGCGCAGGCATGCTTGGCGGTGCCGCAGTCGTTCTTGCCGGCCATGGCGATGCCGTAGCACTTTTCGCTGTCCTTGGGGGTCGGAACCGGCTGCGCGGTCACCGACGCGGCGATGCCGACGGCGAGCAACCCGGCGAGCGCGGCCTGGATCGTGGCTTGATGGTTCATGGCGAGGTCTCCTGTGTGGGGGCGTAAAGGCGACGGCACCGAAGCCCGTCTGCGGCAATGGTCGTCGACCGCAGGCGGAACTTACACCAAGGCAAGGCGCTTGCGTAGCTTGCGTAGCGGCGGGATGGCGGCCGCGGTGCGTTAGACTTCTTTCTCGAGCAATCGGTTTGGCATCCGCGTAATCCAGGCTCCGCAACCGTCCACGTCCCGCATCGTGACCGCCCAGGCATCCACCACCTACGATGAAATGCCTTACATCAACAAGGCATTTCCGCAGACCCATCCGGACCGGCTCGCCACGCTCGCGCGGCTCTTCGGCGTCACCACGGCGGACATCGACACCTGCCGCGTCCTGGAGCTGGGCTGCGCCAGCGGCGACAACCTGATCCCGATGGCGCTCGGCCTGCCGAACGCCTCGTTCCTCGGCATCGACTTCTCGCGGCGCCAGATCGACGAAGGGAAGGAGACCGTCCGGGCACTGGGCCTCGCCAACATCGACTTGCGCCAGGGCGACATCGCCGACGTGGATGCGTCCTACGGGACGTTCGATTACATCGTCTGCCACGGGATCTATTCGTGGGTGCCGGAGCGGATCCGCGAAAAGGTCCTCGCCATCTGCCACGAAAATCTCGCGCCGCAGGGCGTCGCGTTCGTCAGCTACAACACGTATCCCGGCTGGCGGATCCGCGGAATGATCCGGGACATGATGCTCTATCATTCCCTCGACGCCACCGACGCCCGGGTGAAGGTGCAGCAGGCGCGGGCACTCCTCGGGTTTCCTCGCGCAAAGCGTCCCCGCCGACACGCCCTACAGCCAGATCCTCAAGGAGGAGCTCGAGCTGACCGGCAAGGAGCAGGACGCATACCTGTTCCACGACCATCTCGAGGAGAACAACGAGCCGGTGTACTTCCACCAGTTCGCCGCCGCGGCGCGGCGGCATGGCCTCCAATACCTCGCCGAGGCCGATTTCAGCAGCATGCTGCTCTCGAATTTCGCGCCGCAGGTCGCCGAGACGCTGCGCCGGATCGGCCACGACATCATCCGCCTCGAGCAGTACATGGATTTCGTGCGCAGCCGCATGTTCCGGCAGACGCTGCTCGTGCACGAGGGCGTTGCGATCCAGCGCAAGCTCGACGCGCAGCGGATGAAAGGCTTCTATCTCGCGTCGCTCGCCCAGCCGGTCGATGCCCCGGTGTCGCTCGCCGCGGGCAGCACCGCGACGTTTCGTGCCCCGCACGGCGCGACGCTCACCACCGGCAATCCCGTGACCAAGGCCGCGATGCTGCTGTTGGCGGAACGCTGGCCGCTGGGTTTCGCGTTCGCGGACCTGCTCGCGGCGTCGAGGACGCGGCTGCAGGAAGGGACGGGCGCCGCTGCCGATGCGGCCACCTTGGCGCGCGACGAGGCGCAACTCGCGAACGAAATGATGCAGTGCTACGGCGTGGGCGTGATCGAGCTCCGCGTGCGCGGCCCGAACCTGTGTGTCACGCTCTCCGCGCGGCCCGTGGCGAGCCCGCTCGCCCGGCTGCAGGTCGAACACGACCGCCCGCTCACCAACCTGCGCCACGAACCGGTGCTGCTCGACGAAGCCAATCGCCAGGTGTTGCGCCTGCTCGACGGCACCCGCGATCGCGACGCGCTGATCGCGGCGATGACGAAGATGGTCCGGCAAGGGGTGCTGCACGTCCAGCACGAGGGCAGGCAGTTAACCGAGGGCCCGATCCTCGCGGGCATCCTGCGCGCGGGGCTGGAGGAGAATTTGCCGCAGTTCGCGCGGGCGGGGTTGATCGTGCGGTGACGACGAGATGTAGCAATCCCGCAATCGGCCCTGCCTGCTACTCGCGGTACCGCCGCATCGCCTCGCGCAGCAAGCGCGGTCTGGCGCTCGAACGCGCGGCAGGCGTCGCACAGCAGCATGTGGAACCACATCCGCAACCGGTCGAGGCGCGACAGCGGCTCGTCCTGCCGGCGCGAGACGAGGCGGCTCACCTCCTTGCAGTTCAGCATCATCCCCAAGTGACGATCCCCGGCATGGCGCGCGCGGTCAGACGGCGGTTCCCGATTTCGCGGCGAACCAGTTCTTCTCCAGGCATTCCCGGAGCGACATCCGGGCCCGATACATGATCACCCACAGGTTGGTCGCCGTGATCGCGAGCTCCTTACAGATTTCGGCCGAGTCGAGCTCCATGACCTCGCGCATCACGAACACGCGCGCCGTATTCGGCGGCAGCTTGTCGAGACAGAGCTCCAGGATGTCGAAGAACTCGCGCCGTTCCAGCGCGCCCTCGGGGCTGCCCCAGTTGGCGGGCGGATTGTCCCAGTGGCCGGTCTCGTCGAACAGCGCGTCGAAGTCGTCGATCTGGGATTCCTCGGCGAGCGGCGCGAAGCTCGGGGCGGCCGTCTTGCGCCGGATCTCGTCGACGATCTTGTGTTTCAGGATCCCGGTGAGCCAGGTCTTGACCGACGACTTGCCGGAGAAGCCGGCCGCGGCCTGCAGCGCCGCGACCAGCGTGTCCTGGACGACGTCCTCGGCCAGCTCGTCGTTGCGCAACTGCAGCCGGGCCACGCGCAGCAGATAGCCGCGGTGGGCTTCGAATTGGGCGACGAGGTCCGGCGTGGCCATGGGGTTACGTGAGCGGCTCGAGGCTCTGGAGCAGCGTCGGGATCAACTCCGAAACCGTCGGATGGATGTGCATGGTGCGCGCGATCGCGGTGTACGGCGCGCCGGCGCTCATCACGTCGAGCAGCGCGTGAATCACTTCGTCGGCCTCGATCCCGAGCAGCGCCGCGCCGAGGATGTGCTTCGACTCCCGGTCGACCAGCACCTGCAGGTAGCCCTGCGTCTCGCTGCGCTCGCGGGCACGGCCGACGCGCGTCATCAGCATCTTGCCGGACAGCGCCGGGCGCCCCGATGCCCGCACCTCGCGCTCCGTCATGCCGATGCGCGCGAGCGGCGGATCGATGAACAGCGCATAGGTCGGAATGCGGTCGGACACGCGGCGCGGGTCGTTGTCGAGCAGGTTGGCGGCGACGATCTCGTAGTCGTTGTACGCGGTGTGGGTGAAGGCGCCGCGACCGTTCACATCGCCCATCGCCCAGATTCCCGGCACGTTGGTGCGCAGCGTATCGTCGACGTCGATGTAGCCGCGGGCGTCGGTCTTGACGCCGGCCTTGTCGAGCCCGAGATCCCCGGTGTTGGGCACGCGCCCGACGGCGAGCAGCAGGTGCGAGCCGGCGACTTCGCGCGGCTCCTCGTCGCAGCTCACCGCGACCACGACGCCGCGCGGATCGCGGCGCACGGCCACGCATTGGGCATTGACCCGGATGGCGATGCCCTCGCCTTCGAGGATCGCCTGTACCGCCGCCGAAATCTCCGGATCCTCGCGGGCGATGAGGCGCGGACCCATTTCCACGACCGTGACCTCGCTGCCGAAGCGCCGGTACATCTGCGCGAATTCGAGCCCGACGTAGCTGCCGCCGACGATGACGAGGTGCTCCGGCAGGAAGTCGATGCTCATCATCCCGGTGTTCGTGTAATACGGGACGTCGGCGAGTCCGGGCAGGTCGGGGACGTTGGCGCGGCCGCCGGTATTGATGAAGATTTCCGGGGCTTCCAGCCGCCGGTCGTTGACCGCGACCGCGTGCGGGCCTTCGAAGCGGCCGTGGCCCTCGATGACGGTGACGTTGGGCGTCTTCCGCAGCCATTTCGCCACACCCTCGTTCGACTGCCGCACGACCTCGTCCTTGCGCGTCTTCACGCGCGCCATGTCGACGCGCAGCGGACCGTCGCACAGCACGCCGAAATCGGCGCCGCGACGCGCCACGTGCGCGGCGCGGGCGCTGGCAATCAGCGTCTTCGTCGGAATGCAGCCGACATTCACGCACGTCCCGCCGAAGAGCTTGCGCTCGAGGATGGCGGTTTTGCGTCCGGATTGGGCGAGGCGCACCGCGAGCGGCGGGCCAGCCTGTCCGGTGCCGATGACGATTGCATCGAATGATTCGCTCATTGGCCCTCCGGGAACAAATGCAGTGTCACCGCTCCGGCCAGGATGATGGCGCCGGTGAAGCCTTCGCCAACTGTGCCACCGAAAGGCGCGTGCTGCCAAGCCGCCCCCGAAGGGCTCCGGCAGACCGCCGCGCGGGCGGCGCGACGGGTCTTAACCGGTTAGAATTTCGGTGCGCCCTTACCCCGTGCCGCCATGCGCTTCACCATCGCCACCTATAACATCCACAAAGGCTTCTCGCATCTCAAGCGGCGGATGGTGATCCACGAGCTTCGCGAGAAGCTGCACGGGCTCGACGCCGACATCATGTTCCTGCAGGAAGTGCAGGGCGCCGACGACCGGAAGGCCGGGCGCTATGTCGACTGGCCGGGCAAGCCGCAGCACGAATTCATCGCCGACGAGGTCTGGCAGGAAGTCGCGTACGGCAAGACCGCGGTCTACCGGCATGGCCATCACGGCAATGCGGTGCTGTCGCGGTATCGGATCCTCTCCACCGTGAACCAGGACATCTCGGCGCACGCGTTCGAAAGCCGCGGCCTGCTCCACTGCAAGATCCGGCTGGGGCCGCGCGGGCCGGTGGTCCATTGCATGAACGTGCATCTCGGGCTTTTCGAGCGCGGCCGGCAGTGGCAGATCCGCGCGCTGTGCGAACGCATCCGCGAAACGGTGCCGAAAGACGAGGCGCTCATCGTCGCCGGCGACTTCAACGACTGGCGCCACAAGGCCAACCGCATGCTGGTCGACCAGCTCGAGGTCGAGGAGGTGTTCGAGTCGTTCCGCGGGCGGACCGCGCGCACGTTTCCATCGGTGCTGCCGATGTTCCGGCTCGACCGGATCTACGCGCGCGGGCTGCGCGTGATCGACACCCGCGTCCACTACGCGTTCCCCTGGGGTCGGTTGTCCGACCACGCGGCGCTCGGCGCCACGTTCGAGACCATGAAACGCGGGCAATGAACCGTTTCATCGGCGGCAACCGGATCACGCTCCTGTGCAACGGGAACGAGTATTTTCCGGCGCTGCTCGAAGCCATCGATGGCGCCCACGACGAAATCTGGCTCGAGACCTATCTTTACGCGGACGACCGGATCGGCCGCCTCGTCACCGCGTCGCTGACGCGCGCGGTGCGGCGCGGCGTGGTCGTCCGGGTGATGGTCGACGGCTGGGGCGCCCGCCATTTCCTGACGCCGGCGCTGGAGAAGGACCTCGTGCACGGCGGCGTCGCGCTGCTCAAGTACCGTCCGGAAATCGCGCCGTGGCAGTTCCGCTTCCATCGGCTGCGGCGGCTGCACCGCAAGCTGTGCCAGGTGGACGGCCGGGTGGCTTTCGTCGGCGGCATCAATGTCATCGACGACATGAACACGCCGCGGCACAAGCCGCCGCGCATCGATTTCGCCGTGCGCGTCGAGGGCCCGCTGCTGCCTTCGATCGTGCACACGATGCAGCGGGTGTGGGCGATCAACGAGCTCGTGCAGTTCCAGACCACCGAAGTGCCGCTGTTCCCGGACCTGCGCGACGCCGAGCGCGTGGGCACGCAGACCGCCAAGTTCGTGATCCGCGACAATCTCGGCCATCGCCGCGACATCGAGCACGGGTATCTGGCCGCGATCCGGATCGCGAAGGACGAAATCGTGATCGCCAACTCGTATTTCTTTCCGGGGATCCGGTTTCGCCGTGCGCTGATCGCCGCCGCGCATCGCGGCGTGCGATGTCACGCTGATCCTGCAGGCGCGCGTCGAGTACATGCTGCTGCACTACGCGACGCGCGCGCTCTACGGCCAGCTGCTCGCGGCCGGCATCACGATCGAGGAATACCACCGCTCGTTCCTGCACGCGAAGGTGGCCGTCGTCGACGGCAAATGGGCGACCGTCGGCTCGTCGAACATCGACCCGTACAGCCTGCTGATGGCCCGCGAAGCCAACGTCTTCGTCCGCGATCCGGCGTTCGCCGAGCAGTTGCGGCGCGAGTTGATGCGGATGATCAGCGACGGGGCGCGCCGCGTCGGGCAGCAGCGCTGGGCGGGGCGCCCGCGGCTGTACAAGGCGACGAACTGGATTGCCTACGGCGTGGTCCGGGTGGCGATGGGCATTCTCGGTTACGGCGGCAACGAATGGTTCCGCGGCGGGCGGCGGCGCTTGCGGGGGTGACGCGGCGCGTGGCGTCCACAGCGCAGGCGCCGCGGTCGCGTCCGGGTTAAAATCGACGGTTCATGCGCCGCCATTCCTCCTCGCCGCTGCCGTTGCCCGCCCAGGCGAATCGGGGGCGCGGCGCCGACTGGCGCGTGGTCCGCCAGCTGTTGCCGTACCTCTTGGCGTACAAGGGCCGCGTGCTCGCGGCACTGCTGGCGCTGATCGGCGCCAAGGTCGCCAACGTCGGCGTGCCGGTCCTGCTGAAGCAGATCGTCGACAGCCTCGACCAGCGGACGGCGATGCTCGCCGTGCCGCTCGCGCTGCTCGTCGCCTACGGCGCGCTGCGCCTGTCGACGACGGTCTTCACCGAGCTGCGCGAATTCCTGTTCGCCAAGGTGACGCAACGCTCGGTGCGCACGATCGCGCTCGAGGTCTTCCGCCACCTGCACGCGCTGTCGCTGCGCTTTCATCTCGCGCGCCAGACCGGCGGGCTCACCCGCGACGTCGAGCGCGGCACGCGCGGCATCTCGACGCTGATCAATTTCACGCTGTTCTCGATCCTGCCGACGCTGGTCGAGATCGGCCTCGTGTCGACGATCCTGATTGCGCGCTACGACTGGAGTTTCATCGCCATCACCGGGTCCGCGCTCGCGCTCTACATCCTGTCCACGGTGCTGATCACCGAATGGCGGACGAACTTCCGGCGGACGATGAACGAGCTCGACTCGCGGGCGAACACGCGCGCGATCGACAGCCTGCTCAACTACGAGACGGTCAAGTACTTCGGCAACGAGGAGTTCGAGGCGCGCCGCTACGACGACAGCCTGCAGCGCTGGGAGCAGGCCGCGGTGAAGAGCCAGACGTCGCTGTCGCTGCTCAACGTCATTCAGAGCTCGATCATCGCGGCGGCGGTGACGCTGATCATGTGGCGGGCGACGGCCGGCGTGGTCAACGGCACGATGACGATCGGCGACCTCGTGCTCGTCAACGCGTTCATGATCCAGATCTACATTCCGCTCAATTTCCTCGGCGTCATCTACCGGGAGATGAAGCAGGCGCTGGCCGACATGGAGCGGATGTTCGCGCTCGCCGCAGGAAAACACCGAGGTCTCCGACGCGCCCGGCGCGGCGACGCTGGCCGTGGGCGACGCCGAGGTGCGCTTCGAGCACGTCGATTTTTCGTACGAGACCGAACCGGCAGATCCTGTTCGACGTGAGCTTCGTCATTCCCGGCCGGCAAGACGGTGGCGGTGGTCGGGCCCTCCGGCTCGGGCAAGTCGACGCTGGCGCGGCTCCTGTTCCGCTTCTACGACGTCACCCGCGGGCGGATCACCATCAACGGCCAGGACGTCCGCGACGTGACCCAGGCGAGCCTGCGCGCCGCCATCGGCATCGTGCCGCAGGACACCGTGCTGTTCAACGATTCGATCGAGTACAACATCGGCTACGGGCGGGTCGACGCCGTCCACGATGAGATCACCGCCGCGGCCGACCTGGCGCAGATCCACGAGTTCGTGACCTCGCTGCCCGAGGGTTATGAGACGCCGGTCGGCGAGCGCGGCCTGAAGCTTTCCGGCGGCGAAAAGCAGCGGGTGGCGATCGCGCGGGCGGTGCTCAAGAACCCGAAGATCCTGATTTTCGACGAGGCGACGAGCGCGCTCGACTCGAAGTCGGAAAAGGCGATTCAGGCGGAGTTGCGGCAGATCGCGCGCAACCGGACCACGCTCACCATCGCCCACCGGCTGTCCACGATCGTCGATGCCGACGAGATCCTGGTCCTCGACCGGGGCGCCATCGTCGAGCGCGGCACCCATCTCGCGCTGCTGGCGGCGGACGGGGTCTATGCCCGGATGTGGCGGCTGCAGCAGGATCAGATGCGCGACGAGGCGGCCGAGGCGGTGGTCTGAATCGATGGGCCGGGCGGCGCAGGAAATGGCCCAGCGGGGAGACGGATTGCCAAATCCTCGCGGGCTATGCTATAAGGCGATTGCCACACTTAACGCCTGATCTCATGAAACGCCGCTTTCTTATTGTTTTTGCGGGGCTGACCGCACTGATGGCGCCTCTGGCCGCGGGGGCCCAGGGTCCGCTCGAACTGGACGCGAGCAAGCTCAAGCTTTCCTCGGCGAACGTCCTGGTGCTCGACGCCGCCGACAACCGGCCGATCTACGCCAAGGCCGCGAACGAAGTCACGCCGATCGCCTCGCTCACCAAGCTCATGACGGCGATCGTGACGCTGGATGCCGGGCTTCCGCTCGACGATCCGATCGCGGTCGACATGGACGATTTCGATTTCCTCAAGGGCTCGCGCTCACGCTTGCGGATGGGCGCCACGCTGCCGCGGCGGGAGATGCTGCGCCTCGCGCTGATGGCCTCCGAGAACCGTGCGGCATCGAGCCTTGCCCGGCACTATCCCGGCGGCACGCCGGCGTTCGTCGCGGCGATGAACGCCAAGGCCCAGGCGCTCGGAATGACCCGCACGCACTACACCGACCCCACCGGGCTGTCGGCGCAGAACGTGTCGACGGCGAGCGATCTCGCGACGCTCGTCAACGCGGCGGCGCAGTATCCGCTGATCCGCGAATTCAGCACCACGCAGAGCTACTATGTCGAGGTGCAGTCGACGGGGCAGCTGCTGGGCTACAACAACACCAACGGGCTGGTCAAGAGCTCCGATTGGGACATCCAGGTGAGCAAGACCGGCTTCATCCGCGAGGCCGGCAAATGCCTCGTGATGATGGCGACGATCTCCAGCCGGCCGGTGGTGATCGTCCTGCTCGACTCGCTCGGGCGCTATACGCGGATCGCCGACGCCGTCAAAGTCAAGTACTGGCTCGAAACCGGCGAAACGATGCCGGTGCGCACCGCCAAGGCCGTGAAGCACGCCAAGGCGCCGTCGAAGAAGGTCGGCGTCAAGGCGACCTCCGGGAAGCTCACGCAGGCGGTATCCGTCAAGGCCGGCAAGGCGCGACGCGCCTGACCCAGGAGAGGACCCGTCGCAGGTCGTAGCCCGGTTGAGCAGCGTCCGGCCGATTTCAGGTCCGCGATTTCGCATCTGCCGGATCGGTAAGGTCGTGCGTCGCTCCGCGACCAATCGGCTATCCCAGTCACCGGAGTCCGCCATGAACCGTCGCCATTTCCTGATTCGTTCGGCCGGCGCCGCGACCGGCGTCGCGATCGGTGTCGACCTCCGCGCGGCCGAGGGCACGCCTGCGCCCATCGGCAAGGTGGTCAAGACCGACGCCGAATGGCGGCAGGTGCTCACGCCCGAGCAGTACGACGTGCTGCGCCAGGAAGGCACCGAAAGACCGTTCACGAGCCCGCTCAACAAGGAGAAGCGCAAAGGCATTTTCGTGTGCGCCGGGTGCGAGCTGCCGCTGTTCGAATCGAGCACCAAGTACGACAGCGGTACCGGCTGGCCCAGCTTCTGGACGTCGCTCAAGGGCGCGGTCGAGACCAAGGTCGACCACAAGCTCGTCATGCCGCGCGACGAGTACCATTGCGCGCGGTGCGGCGGCCATCAGGGGCACGTCTTCGACGACGGCCCCAAGCCGACGGGATTGCGCTACTGCAACAACGGCGTGGCGCTGAAGTTCGTCCCCGCCTGACCGCATCGTCGCGGGGTACACCTCCCGACAAGTCCGGGTACGGTTACGGGCGGCGACGGCCGCTATCCAGGAGCTCCTTGGCATGCGCGCGCGTCTTGGCGGTGATCGCGCCGCCGGCGAGCATGCGCGCCAGCTCCTCGACCCGCGCCGCCGGCGACAGCGGCTCGACGTCCGCGCGCACGATCTCCGCATTGCCGCGCTTGGTCACGCGGAAGTTGGCGTCGGCAAAGGCGGCGACCTGCGGCAGATGGGTCACGCACAGCACTTGGCGCCGGTCTCCCAGCGATTGCATCAGCCGGCCGACGGTCGCCGCCACCGCGCCGCCGATGCCGGCATCGACTTCATCGAACACGAGCGTCGGGACGGCGCCGACCTCGCTCGTCACCACCTGGATGGCGAGCGCGATGCGCGAGAGCTCGCCGCCCGAGGCCACGCGCGCGAGCGGGCCCAGCGGCTGCTTGGGATGGCTCGCGACGCGGAACTCGACCTGTTCCTGGCCATGGCTCGCGACGGTCGCGAGCGGCGTCAGCGCGATCTCGAACCGGCCGCCGGCCATCGCCAGCGTCTGCATCGCCGCGGTGACACGCTGCGCAAGCTCGCTCCCCGCGAACTGCCGCTTTTTCGAGAGTTGATCGGCGAGCGCGCGCAGTGTCGCCTCGGCTTCCGCCGCCCGCTTTGTCAGCGCGGCGACGTCGGCCGATTCGGCGATGACCGCAAGCCGGGCCTGCGTTTGCGCCAGCAGCTCCGGCAGCGCTTCCGGGCGCACGCGGTGCCGCCGGGCCGCGTCGTGGATCGCCGCGAGCCGCTCCTCGACCCGCGCGAGCTCGGCCGGATCGAGATCGAGCTTCTCGCGGTAGGCGCGCAGCTCGCGCGCGGCCTCGACCAACTGGATCCGCGCGGGTTCGAGCAAGGCGACCACCTCGCCCAGCGCCGGGTCGTGCGCCGCCCCCGCCGAAAGCCGCGCGACGATGCCCGCCAGGCGGCGGGCGAGCGCGGCATCGCCTTCGTCGAGCTCGTTTTCGCCGGCGCTCGCCGCTTCGAGCAGCGCCGCCGCGTGGGCGAGGCGCGACTGCGCTTGCGTCAGTTCGGCCCATTCGTCCGCGGTGACGTTGAGCGCCGCGAGCTCGCGCCGGCGGGCCTCGAGCAGGTCGCGCTCGGCGACGAACGCTTCCGCGGCCTTGGCCGCCACGTCGCTTTTCTCGACGGCGCTCCGCCACAGCCGCCACGCGGCGCCGACTTCACGCGCCAGGACGGCAAAGCCGCCGAAGGCATCGACCAGTGCGCGCTGCGCCTCCGCGGTCAGCAATGATTGGTGCGCGTGCTGGCCGTGCAGGTCGACCAGCAGCTCGCCAACCTCGGTCAACTGGGCGAGCGTCGCCGGGCGGCCGTTGATCCAGGCGCGGCTCTTTCCTTGCGCGTCGAGCGTGCGCCGGACGAGGAGCTCGTCATCCCCGCTCGCGTCGTCGCCGGCAAGCTCCTGCAGGGCGAGCCATCCGGCCACGTCGGGCCGGTCGCCGACGTCGAACGCCGCCGCCAGCTCGGCGCGCTCCGCGCCCGGCCGCAACTGCCGCTGCTCGAAGCGATCGCCGAGCAGCAGCGCGAGCGCGTCGAGCAGGATCGACTTGCCGGCGCCCGTTTCGCCGGTGAGGACCGTGAAGCCGCGATCGAGCTCGAGGTCGAGGGCTTCGACGACGACGAAATTCCGGATCGATAGCAGGCGCAGCATGGCTCGATGGGAGTCAGGTCAACAGGGCCGCCAACCGCGGTCGATCAGGGTAATGCGATGGCGCAGCGGGGCCAATCGGCCGGTCAACCGAGCCGTTCCGGCGTCTCCCCCCAATGGAGCTTCTCGCGCAACATCGCGAAGTGGTCGTGTCCCTCGGGGTGCAGGAGCCGCACCGGATACGGCGCCCGGCGGATGGTCACGCGATCGCCTTCCCCGAACGAGAAGTGCGCCTGGCCGTCGCAGTGGACGGCCGCGTCCCGGCCCTTTTGCAGCGTGATCGTGATCGTGGCCGCATCGCTGACGGCGATCGGGCGATAGGTGAGGGCGTGCGGCGCGACCGGCACGAGGGCGATGGCGGGCACCTCCGGATGCAGGATCGGCCCCTGCGCGGACAGCGCGTAGGCGGTCGAGCCGGTCGGCGTGGCGACGATCAGGCCGTCGGCGCGCATCGTGTAGACGAACCGGCCGTCGATCTCGACGGAGATGTCGATCATGCCGCCGATGTGGCCGCGGCTCGCCACCACGTCGTTCAACGCCAGCGCGGCATCATGCGTGCCGTCGGCGTGGGTGATCCGGGCGTCGAGCAGCGTCCGCTGTTCCTCGACGTAGCGTCCGGCGAAGATCGCGCCCAGCACCTCTTCCATCTGCGCCAGCGGAATGTCGGTGAGGAACCCCAGCCGCCCCTGGTTGATGCCGATCAGCGGCACGTCGTGGACCGCGAGCTGGCGGGCGATCGAGAGCAGCGTGCCGTCGCCGCCGACGACGATCGCGACGTCGACCAGCGCGCCGAGCGCGTCCGGCGCGGCGGTCGGATACCCGGGCACCGGCGTATAGCGGGCGGTCTCGGCATCGAGCACGATCTCGTGCCCGCGGCCGAACAGGAACGCGGCGAGCCCGATCAGCGGCTCGGCGATGCCGGGGCTCGCGTAGCGGCCGATCAACGCGACCCGGCGAAAGGCGACTTCGAACGGGACGGCGGAAGGCGCGGCAGGCATGGCCCGGATTGTAGCCCGGGTTCGTTCAACCCGGGCGACGCCGCGGCGCCGGTACGCAGCGCCGGGGTTGCGCAGTAGAATGTTGGCCATGCTCGACCATCGCGCCCAATTCCTGCTGAAGACGCTCATCGAGCGCTATATCGCCGAGGGGCAGCCGGTCGGCTCGCGCGTGCTGTCGCGCCAGACCGGGCTCGAGCTCTCGCCGGCGACGATCCGCAACGTGATGGCCGATCTCGAGGAGCTGGGCTACATCGCGAGCCCGCACACGTCGGCGGGGCGCGTTCCCACGCCCAAGGGCTACCGGTTTTTCGTCGACACGCTGATGGTGGTGAAGCCGCTCGACGACCGCGAGATCCAGCGGCTCGAGGGCGAGCTCGTCGCCGACCGGCCGCAGCAGCTCGTCAATTCGGCGGCGCAGCTCGTCTCGCAGCTCACGCACTTCGCCGGCGTGATCGTGACGCCGAAGCGCCGCGAGCCGTCGTTCCGCCACCTCGAGTTCCTGCGCCTGTCGGAGCGGCGCGTGCTGCTCATCATCGTGACCCCCGAGGGCGACGTCCAGAACCGGATCCTGCACACCGACCGGCTGTTCACGCAGAGCCAGCTGGTCGAGGCGACCAACTTCTTCAACCACCATTACGCCGGGCAGCCGTTCGGCGCGCTGCGCTCGCTGCTGACCGAGGAGCTCACGTCGCTGCGCGAGGACATCGTCGGGCTGATGACCGCCGCCGTCGATGTCGGCGCCGCGGCGATGGACGAAGGCGAGTCGCTGTTCGTCACCGGCGAGAAGAACCTGCTCAATGCCGACGACCTCGCGTCGAACATGGGCCGGCTGCGGCGGTTGTTCGATCTCTTCGAGCAGAAGACCTCGCTCCTGCACCTGCTCGACGCGGCGCAACGGGCGCAGGGCGTGCGGCTGTACATCGGCGACGAGTCCGGGCTGGTACCGCTCGACGAATGCAGCGTCGTCACCGCGCCGTACGAAGTCGACGGGCAGGTCATCGGCACGCTGGGCGTGATCGGCCCGACGCGAATGGCCTACGAGCGCGTGATCCCGATCGTCGACATCACGGCGAAGCTCCTCTCGAACGCGCTCACCGCGCAGCTCTCCGATGCCTGAGCCGGCGGCGGACGCCGGCGCAGCCGCGGCCAACGCCGCGTCGATCGGGCGGTTCTACGCGGCGCTCGGCCGCCGCGATTCCGAAGCGATGCTCGCCTGCTACGCGCCCGACGTGCGCTTCTCCGATCCCGTGTTTCCGGACCTCGACGCCGCCGGCGTGGCCGCGATGTGGCGGATGCTCGCGAGCCGCGGCAAGGACCTCAAGGTCGTCGCGTCCGACATTGCCGCGGATGGCGAGACCGGCCGCGCGCACTGGGTCGCGACGTATACCTATTCCGCGACCGGCCGGCCGGTCGAAAATCGCATCGACGCGGCGTTCGCGTTCCGCGACGGGCGCATCGTCCGGCACCAGGATCGTTTCGATCTCTATCGCTGGGCGCGCCAGGCCCTCGGGCCGAAGGGCGTGCTGCTCGGCTGGCTGCCGCCCGTGCAGGACGCGATCCGCCGACAGGCCGCGGCGACGCTCGCGGCCTGGCAGGCGAACAACCCGCCCGGAAGTCCTCCCGCTCGCTGAACGCCGGTCCGCGTCGCAGCGCGACCGATCCCCTCGCACGCTCTTCGACCGAGATGCCCACCTTGCGCCCGGAACCCACGTTCGCCCACGATCGCGCGCCCAAAATCGGCGTGCTGCTCGTCAACCTCGGCACGCCCGATGCGCCGACGGCGGCGGCCGTGCGCCGCTATCTGGCCGATTTCCTGTCCGACCGGCGCGTGGTCGAGATCCCGCCCGCGGTCTGGCAACCGATCCTCCACGGCATCGTGCTGCGGGTGCGGCCCGCCAAGTCGGCGCGGAAATACGCGGCGATCTGGAGCGACGGCGGCTCGCCGCTGCTCGTGCACAGCGTGCGGCAGCAACTGCTGCTGCAGGGCTCGCTCGGCGAGCGGCTGAAGGCGATGGGCCTGCCGTCCGATTTCGCCGTGGTGGAGCTCGGCATGCGCTACGGCAACCCGGACGTCGGCGGCGCGATCGACCGGCTCCGCGGCGCCGGCTGCGACCGCATCCTGGTCGTGCCGCTCTATCCGCAATACGCGGCCAGCACCACGGCGTCGGCGATGGACGCCGTCTACGCGTATGCGCAGTCCGCGCGCCGGATGCCGGCGCTCCGCGCGATCGACTGCTTTCACGACGATCCCGCGTACATCAAGGCGCTGGCCGCGGCGGTCAACGGCCACTGGATGACGCACGGGCGGCCGGACAAGCTCCTGCTGAGCTTTCACGGATTGCCGCGGCGCGTGCTCGATCTGGGCGACCCGTACCACTGCCACTGCCAGAAGACGGCCCGGCTGCTGGTGACCGAGTTGGGACTCGAGCCGGCGCAGTACGCGGTGACGTTCCAGTCGCGGTTCGGCAAGGCCGAATGGCTGCAGCCGTACACCGCGGTGGTGCTCGCCGAATTGGGGAAGCAAGGTGTGGGCCGCGTCGACGTGTTCTGCCCCGGCTTCGTGGCCGACTGTCTCGAAACCCTCGAGGAAATCGGCATCGAGGGGAAGCAGGCGTTCCTGGCGGCAGGCGGCCGGGAATTTCACGCCATCCCGTGCCTCAACGCCCACCCGCTGTGGATCGCGGCGTTGACGGATCTCGTCCTGCGCAATCTCCAGGGCTGGCTGGCCCCGCCGCCCGACGCGCCCGCGCGCGCCGCCACGCTGGCGCGGGCGACGGCGCTCGGGGCCAAGCGCTAGACCGGTGTTAACCCTTTGTTTCGCAATGCCGGGGCAAATCGACGCCCATCCGGCAGATTTTGGCGCGTAAACGGGTTGAATCCCCGGCAAGTGCCCCCACCCTAAAATCAACCCGTGCCCCATCGAAGGGCAGAACGATCCGGAGCCGCAATGAGCATCGCCAACGACCCGAAATCCCGCCCGGCCGACCCCGACGGGACATTCCCGCCGATCACGACCGAAAAACCGGGGATGGAGGCCATTCCCGAGCCGCAGCCGGCCGATCCGGCGCCGGACATCGCCGCGTTGCTGAAGAAGGCCGAGGACGAGGCGCAGGAACTCAAGGATGCGTGGATCCGCGCGCGCGCCGACATCGAGAACATCCGCAAGCAGTCGGCCACCGACGTGGCCAAGGCCTACAAGTACGCGATCGAAAAATTCGCCGAGGAGCTGTTGCCGGTCAAGGACTCGCTCGAGTCCACGCTCGCGGCCGAGGGGGCTTCGCCCGAGGCGTTGCGCGCCGGCGTCGAGCTTACGTTGAAGCTGCTGGGCGCCGCGTTCGACAAGGCGCAGATCAAGGAGATCGCGCCCGCGGGCCAGAAGTTCGATCCCCATTTCCACCAGGCGATGGCGATGGTCGCGAGCGAGGCGCCCGCCAACACCGTCGTCACCGTCTTCCAGAAGGGGTATCTGCTGAACGATCGCGTCCTGCGCCCGGCGCTGGTCGCCGTCGCCAAGGCGCCGGAATGAGCGATCAGCGAATGCGTGGGGTCCGGACGGTCTTGAAACTGGCGCGCTCGGCATCATTTGCAACAACAGACTAGCTGCGCCGACGATCGGCACGGCAAAGGCATTTCAGAGATCGGAGGGATCAGAGCATGGGCAAGATCATCGGCATCGACCTCGGCACCACCAACAGCTGCGTCGCCATCATGGAAGGCGGCCAGCCCAAGGTCATCGAAAATTCGGAGGGCGCGCGCACAACGCCCTCGGTCGTCGCCTACCAGGAAGACGGCGAAATCCTCGTTGGCGCGCCGGCGAAGCGGCAGGCCGTCACCAATGCCAAGAACACGATCTTCGCGGTCAAGCGGCTGATCGGACGGCGCTTCGAGGAAAAGGAAGTCCAGAAGGACATCGCCCTCATGCCGTACAAGATCGTCAAGCACGACAACGGCGATGCGTGGGTCGACGTGCGCGGCAAGAAGATCGCCCCGTCGCAGGTGTCGGCGGAAATCCTGCGCAAGATGAAAAAGACCGCCGAGGACTATCTCGGCGAGGAAGTCACCGAAGCCGTGATCACGGTCCCGGCGTACTTCAACGACTCGCAGCGGCAGGCGACCAAGGACGCCGGCCGGATCGCGGGCCTCGACGTCAAGCGGATCATCAACGAGCCGACGGCGGCCGCGCTCGCGTTCGGCATGGACAAGAAGGAAGGCGATCGCAAGATCGCCGTCTATGACCTGGGCGGCGGAACGTTCGACATCTCGATCATCGAAATCGCCGAAGTGGAAGGCGAGCACCAGTTCGAGGTGCTCTCCACCAACGGCGACACGTTCCTCGGCGGCGAGGACTTCGACCAGCGGCTGATCGACTACGTCGTCACCGAGTTCAAGAAGGACCAGGGCGTCGATCTCAAGAACGACGTGCTCGCGCTGCAGCGGCTGAAGGAGTCGGCCGAGAAGGCGAAGATCGAGCTGTCGTCGTCGCAGCAGACCGAGATCAACCTGCCCTACATCACGGCGGACCAGAGCGGCCCAAGCACCTGTCGATGAAGATCACGCGCGCCAAGTTCGAGTCGCTGGTCGAGGAGCTGATCGAGCGCACGATCGAGCCCTGCCGCATCGCGATCAAGGACGCGGGCGTCAAGCTGTCCGACATCGGCGACGTGATCCTGGTCGGCGGGATGACGCGCATGCCGAAGGTGCAGGAGACCGTGAAGGAGTTCTTCGGCAAGGAGCCGCGCAAGGACGTCAATCCGGACGAAGCGGTCGCCGTCGGCGCCGCGATCCAGGGCGGCGTGCTGAAGGGCGAGGTCAAGGACGTGCTGCTGCTCGACGTGACCCCGCTGTCGCTGGGGATCGAGACGCTGGGCGGCGTGATGACCAAGCTCATCCAGAAGAACACGACGATCCCGACCAAGGCGCAGCAGGTGTTCTCGACCGCCGACGACAACCAGTCGGCGGTGACGATCCACGTGCTGCAGGGCGAGCGCGACGTCGCGTCCGGCAACAAGAGCCTCGGCCAGTTCAACCTCGAGGGCATCCCGCCGTCGCCGCGCGGCATGCCGCAGATCGAGGTCGCGTTCGACATCGACGCCAACGGCATCCTGCACGTGTCGGCGAAGGACAAGGCCACCGGCAAGGAAAACACGATCAAGATCAAGGCGAGCTCGGGACTCTCCGAAGCCGAGATCCAGAAGATGGTGAAGGATGCCGAGGAGCATGCCGAGGACGACAAGAAGCAGGTCGAGGTCGTGCAGTCGCGCAACGCGCTCGACACGCTGGTGCACAGCGTGCGGAAGTCGCTGACGGAATACGGCGACAAGGTCGGCGCCGACGACAAGGCGAAGATCGAAGCCGCCTGCAAGGGCGCCGAGGACCTGCTGAAGGAGAAGGACGTCAGCAAGGACGCGCTCGACGCGAAAGCGAGCGAGCTGTCCGCCGCGGCGCAGAAGCTGGGCGAGATGATGTATGCGCAGGCGCAGGCCGCGGCGGAGGCGGCCGGTCGGCGGTGGCGGTAGCGGTGGCGGTGGCGGTGGCGGTGGCGAAGGCGGCGACGGCAAGCACGAGGAAAAGGTCGTCGATGCCGAGTACACCGAGGTGAAGGACAGGAAGT
>CAWEOX010000021.1:0-13291 GCA_963810845.1 uncultured beta proteobacterium
AACACGACATCCCGCCGGGGATGGCGATGGGCAAGTCACTGCCGCTGCTGCCGCCGCCTCAGGCGAGCGCCGGGCGCAGCACGCCGGACGAGGAACGGCCGCCGGAAAAGCCGAAGGCGCGGATGCTCGTGTACTGGGGCTGCGGCAATGCGATTCGTCCCGGGCAGCCGAAGATTGCCGACACGGAAAAGATGTCGCTCGCGCAGTTCGGCGAAGCGCTGCGCGGCCGGTCGCCCGCTGACCGGTCGGGCGCTGCGCGCAACGCCCAGCTCCGCTGGCCCAACGAGCGCGAACCGAAACCGGTCCCCGCCACCGCGTCGATCAAGGGCGACCAGTACGTGCACGGCAGCGCGACGCCCGACATCCGCTTCACGATCGGCGAGCGGCAGGATTTTCTGGCGCCGTTCGAAGCCAGCGCGAAGGGCGCGTTTCCGGGCCCGTTCGCGCTCGGCTGGAAATCGATCCCGAACGCGCAGGGCTACTTCCTGCAGGCGATCGGCCACCACGAAAGCACGGGCGAGATGATCATCTGGTCGTCGAGCGAATTGCAGGACACGGGCTGGGGACTCATGACCTATCTGCCCAACGATTTCCTGCGCAAGATGATCGCCGACAAGGTGGTGCTGCCGCCCGACGTGACGAGCTGCGCGATCCCCGCCGGCATTTTCGAAGGCGTGCAGGGGGCGATGGTGCAGACGATCGCCTATGGCGAGGAACTGAACCTCGTGCATCCGCCACGTCCGGCCGATCCCAAGGTCGCGTGGGAACAGGTCTGGACGGCCCAGGTCCGGGTCAAGTCGACCGGGATGGTCCCGCTCGGCATGGGTGACGGCGACGAGGCACCCCGACGCGGTGCCCGCCCGCCGGCATCCGCCAGCGAGTCGCAGCCGTCGGCACCGGCACCGGAGAACCGGCCGCCGAACCCGGTCGACGACGCGGTGGACGCCGTCAAGAATCTCAAGGGCCTCTTCAAATTCTGAAGCCGCGATCGCGATGAATGCGCCCGACCGGCCACCGTTGCGCCTCACCCAGTTCAGCCATGGCGGCGGCTGCGGCTGCAAGATCGCGCCGGGCGTGCTGCGAGAGATCATCGCCAAGGCCGGGCCGCTGCCGGTCCCGAAGGCGTTGCTGGTCGGCATCGAGACATCCGACGATGCCGCGGTCTACCGGATCAACGACCATCAGGCGATCGTCGCGACCACCGATTTCTTCATGCCGATCGTCGACGACCCGCACGACTTCGGCGCGATCGCCGCTACCAATGCGATCTCCGATGTGTACGCGATGGGCGGGACGCCGCTGTTCGCGCTGGCGCTGGTCGGGATGCCCATCGACAAGCTCCCGCTCGACACGATCCGGCGCGTGCTGGAAGGCGGCGAGGCGGTCTGCGCCAGGGCCGGCATCCCCATCGCCGGCGGGCACACGATCGATTCGGTCGAGCCGATCTACGGCCTCGTCGCGATCGGGCTCGTCGACCCGCGCCATCTCAAACGCAATGCGGGTGCAGTGCCGGGCGACTGGCTCGTGCTGGGCAAGCCGATCGGCGTGGGCGTCTACAGCGCGGCGCTCAAGAAGCAGCAACTGTCGCCGGAAGGCTATCGCGCGCTGATCGCGACCACGACGCAGCTCAACACGCCGGGGATCGCCCTCGGCCGCCACGCCGGTGTCCACGCGCTGACCGACGTGACCGGCTTCGGATTGCTGGGCCACCTGCTCGAGATCTGCCGCGCATCGACGGCCGGCGCCTTGATCGAATTCGCGCAGGTGCCATGGCTGCCGGGCGTTCCGGAACTCGCGCGCGCCGGTCATTTCACCGGCGCCTCGGCGCGCAACTGGTCCGGCTACGGCGACGACGTGACGCTGCGCGCCGCCGGCGCCGACGTCGAACGCGTGCTGCTCACCGATCCGCAGACGTCGGGTGGACTGCTGGCCGCCTGCGCGCCGGATGCGGTCGGCGACGTGCTCGCGATCTTCCGCGCCGAGGGCTTCGCGCACGCCGCGGTGATCGGCGAGATCGTCGCGGGCGCGCCGCGGGTCACGGTGCGCTGACACCGTGGGCCGCGCCCCTGGATGATCCGGCGGCTCGCGTACGCGGTCTTCGCCTCGCTCACCGCGTCCATGCTTCCCGCCCCGGGCTCCGCCGCAACTCCGCTTCCGGTCGCTCCGGAAATCTCGGCGCTCGCCCCCGGCCGCTCGCTCGGGCTCTATCCGGCGACCGCGTTCCGGCTGGTCGACGGTCGCTGCCGCGATTGCCCGACCATCCGCCAGGCGCTGTGGTATTTCGAGCACGAAACGATCGCGGTGCCGCGGCCGGACCACCCGGTCGCCGCGTTCACGCCCGGCGTCCGCGCGGTCGCCGATGTCCGCGCCTGGGCCGCGACGCGGCCTCAGCATGCGCCACCCGACTACCCGCCGCTCGTCTGGGTCGCCGCACCGGCGGTCGCCGACCATGTGCAGCTCACGCCGGACGCCACCGCGCTCGCGTTCGCGGACGGCACCACGGTCCCGTTCGGGTTGACGCCGAAGATTCCGCTCAATCGCTCCTATTTCGACGGCTCGTCGGGACGCTTTTTCAGCGCGCGTCCGGTGAAGGTGCGCGGGACGCTCGCTGACGGACGGATCATCGCCAGGACGCTCTGGCCCGAGGACTTCCGGCTCGATCCGGCGCCCCCGCCGCGGGCGCTCGACACGGCGCTCCCGCGCGCCGAAGCGTTGCGCGCGCTGCTTCGCGCCGAGCCCGCGGGCGGCGCACGGAGCCCGTTCGCGGCCTACGCGCTGTGGCAGCGCGCGCCGGCCCGCGCGATCGCCCCGGGCCGCGCCGTGATCGGCATCATCGTCAACGGCGCACAGGGCGACGACGACGAAGCGCATGGCGGCCACTTCGCGCTCGTGACGGGCCGCACGCAGCAGGACGGCGCGATCGGCGACTGGCTCGTCAACAACTTCTATTCGCTCGACGTGGAAAGCGAAAAAGGCATCCTGGCGGCGCCGCTGCCGCTCGACAACTATCTCGCCGACCTCAACAGCGGCCAGGGCTATTACCGGCCCTCGTACATGCTGGTTGCCGTGCTCGCCGACGATCGCGCCGCGCATCTGCTGCAAGGCGCGCTGAACCGCGTCTACAACCAGTTCTACCGGCACCAGCTCGTCTATCAGCACGCGACGATGAACTGCGCCAGCATCAGCATCGACGTGCTGCGCGAACTGGGATGGGACGTGCCGGCACGAGGGGCTACGAGCGCGCCGCTCGCGGTTGTCGGGTTCCCGTATTTCCTTGCCACCGAGCGATCGCTCGCCAAGGCCAGGACGGCGAGCGATTACCTGCTCGGCGACCAGACGCGGCTCTTGCCAGCCGCCGCGTTCGAGGAGGCCGGCGCCAGCCTGCTCGCCCTCGTCGGCGCCGCGGAAGCGCGCGCGGCCGGTAACGCAACGCATGGCCAGCTTGCGCAGATGCTGGCTGCCGACGTCGAGACCATCGCCTTCCTGCGCTTTCCGCAGTTTCCGTCGAGCCGCGCGTTCGGCAACGCACCGGCGGTCACGACCTGGGAATACCGGACCCTCGTTCCCGCCGATCCGGCGGAGGCGCAGATCGTCGCCGTGCCCCCGCGCCACTTCCCGGATGCGCTGCGCGATCCCGACCTCTTGCCGCCGCCGCACCGGCCGTCGGACACGGTCGCGTGGACGTGGGCCCTCCTCGCGATCGGCGGGGTCGTGTGGCTCGCATGGCGTTTCATGTAGCCAGCCTGTTACGGCGCGGCGAGCAAATCGGCCAGCGCCAGCGCCACGACCTCCGTGGCCTTGTGCAGATCATCGAGCGAGAGCTTCTCGTCGGCGCGGTGGCCGTTCGCCTCGACCAGCGTGCGCGGCCCGGCGCCGTAGAGCACGGTCGGAACGCCCGCGGCGGTGTAATGGCGCGCATCGGTGTAGATCGGCACGCCGCGCGGCAGCAAGGGCTCCCCCACGATCGCGCGGCCGTGGCGCGCGAGCGCCGCGACGAGGCGTTCCTGCCCGGCGATCGGCACGAACGGCGCTGCCAGCAGGATCCGCGTCACGTTGACGGCGACCCCCGCCCACTTCGCGCCGAACGCGCGAATGCTGCGCGTCAGTGCCGCCTCGACGTCGGCGGCCGATTCCTCGGGAATGATGCGGCGATCGATGCGGAACCGGACGTTGTCGGGGACGACGTTGGTGTTGATCCCGCCCTGGATCAATCCCACCACGAGCGTCGGCGAGCCGATGCCGGGCGTCGCCGAGCGCACCGCGGCATACGTCTTGCGCAGCGCATAGAGATCGGTGAGCATGCCGGCCGCCGCCTCGAGGGCATCGACCCCCTGGTCGGGCTCCGCCGCGTGACCGGATTTGCCGACCACTTCGACCTCGAGGTGCAGGCAGCCGTTGTGCGCGGTCGTGATCGCATAGGAAAACCCCGCGGAGATGGCGAGATCGGGCCGGCTCAGCCCCTGCCCTAGCAGCCAGGCGGGGCCGATCGCGCCGCCTACCTCCTCGTCATACGTGAAATGCAGCTCGACGGCGCCGTCGAGGCGCGCGCCCGCCGCCGCCGCCGCCGCGAGCGCGCGCAGCGCGTACGCGTAGGTCGCGAAATCGGATTTCGACACCGCGACGCCGCGCCCGTACATCACGCCATCGCGGATCTCGGCGGCATACGGATCGGCGGTCCAGCCCTGTCCCGGCGGCACGACGTCGCCATGGGCATTGAGCGCGATCGTCGGCCCGCGGCCGCTGCCGAATCGCATCCGCGCCAGCAGATTGGTGCAGCTCACCATGCCGTTGGCCTTGACCGCCTCGGGCGGAACGACATGCCGCTCGACGTTGATCCCCATCGCCTCGAGCAGCCCGGCTGTCCGCTCCGCATGCGGCGTGCAGTCGCCCGGCGGATTGTCCGAGGGCATTTTCACCAGCGCGGCGAGGAAGCGCTCGGCGTCGGCGCGATGCGCGGCGAGGAATTCGTGAATGATCGGCGCGGGCGGCGTCATGGATGCGGCGGCGCGAATTGGGCGACGAAGCGCGCCAGTACGCGCGCGCCGATCTCGACATCGCCGAGCGTGACGGCTTCGGCGGGATGGTGGCTGATGCCGCCCTGGCAGCGCACGAACAGCATCCCGATCGGCGCGATGTCGATGATCGCCATGCCGTCGTGGCCGGCGCCCGACGGCAGATGATGGACGCGCACGCCCTCGGCATGGATCGCCGCGGTCAACTGCCGCTGCAACGCCGGCGAGCACGCCGCCGTGCGCGCTTCCCAGACCGGCGAGAGCACGATCGTCACGTCGCGACGGGCGGCGATGGCCTCGAACTCGGCGCGCATCGCGGCGACCGCGCGTTCGCGCAATTCGTCGCCCGGCGCGCGGGCGTCGAGCGTGAAACGGACCTTGCCGGGAATGACGTTGATCGCGCCTGGCAATGCTTCGATCCTGCCCACGGTGCCGACGACTTCCGACATGCCGCGGGCGATGCGCTCGACCGCCAGCACGCATTCCGCGGCCGCGCAGAGCGCATCGCGGCGCAGCGACATGGGCACGGTGCCCGCGTGACCGGCCATCCCCGTGACCTCGACGTTGAAGCGATTGCCGCCGCTGATCGCGGTGACCACGCCGACCGGCAATCCTTCCGCCTCGAGCACGGGTCCCTGCTCGATGTGGAGCTCCACGTACGCGAGCACGTCGTCGCGCCGCCGCGCGGCGTCGCCGACACGCGCCGGATCGAAGCCGGACGCCATGAGCGCGGCGCGCATCGTGGCGCCGTCCTGGTCGGTCTTGTCGAGCCACGCCGGATCGAACGTGCCGGCAACCGCGCGGCTGCCGAGCAGCGTGGCCGCGAAGCGCACCCCTTCCTCGTCGGCGAAGCCGATCACCTCGACCGCGAACGGCAGCCGCACCGCACGGGCGGAGAGGTCGGCCACGCACTCGATCGCGCTGACCACGCCCAGCATCCCGTCATACTTGCCCGCGTCGCGCACCGTGTCGAGGTGCGAGCCGAGCATGAGGCACGGCAACCCCGGGCGCTCGCCCTCGTAACGGCCGATGACGTTGCCGATCGCATCGATCCGCGTGTCGAGGCCCGCCTCGCCCATCCAGCCGCGCACGAGATCGCTGACGGCACGCTGCTCGGGCGACAGGAATACGCGCGTCAACCCGTCCGGCTGTTCCGAATGCCGGGCGAGCGCCTCGCAGCGGTCGCAGATGCGTTGGGCGCTGATGGCCATGGTCGGGATCCTGAGAGATAGAGGGTCTTGCAACGCCGTCGAGGTTAACATTTCGTCGACACCGCTTCGACCCGGACTGCGCTCACGGGCGGCGGCCCGCTGCGGGGCGCTGGCCATGAATGTGAAAATCGTTTTCATGACGCTGCCGATGCTAGAATTCGGCCACGACTGCCATGCCGACCAAGCCGAAACCCGCCCGCCCCGCCCGGCGCAGCCGCCCGCAGCCTGCGCCCGTGCGCCCCGCCGTGCGCGGCCGCCAGCCGCCCGTGGGCGCCGGCCACACGCAGGCGCTGTCGCGCGGACTCGCGCTGCTTGAAGCGCTGGCGGCCACCGAAGGCGGCGCCACGCTGACGGCGATCGCGGAACGGCTTGCGCTTCCGGCGCCCACCGCCCACCGCCTGCTGGCCACCCTCGAGCAGGCGGGCTACGTCCAGCAGGGCCCCGGCGGCGAGTGGCTCGTCGGCGTGCGCGCGTTCCGCGTCGGCAGCGCGTTTCTCGACCATCGCAATCTGGTCGTCGAGGCGTACCCGCACCTCAAGCGCCTGATGGAGCAATCGGGCGAAACCACCAACCTCGCCGTCATCGACGACGGCGAAGCGGTCTTCGTCGAGCAGGTCCAGTGCCGCGAGCTGATGCGGATGTCGACCAAGCTCGGCGCGCGCGCGCCGCTGCACGCGTCGGGCGTCGGCAAGGCCATGCTCGCGGCGATGCCCGAAGACGCGGCCAGCGCGGCCCTGGCGAAGCGCGGGCTCATCCAGCACACCGTGCGCACGGTCACCTCCCGCGAGCGTCTCGCGCAGGAGCTCGCGACCACGCGCGAGCGCGGCTACGCGATCGACGACGAAGAGCACGCCGACGGCCTGCGTTGTGTCGCCGCGCCGATCTGGGACGAGAATGGCGAGGCGTGGGCGGCGATCTCGCTCGCGGGCCCGACGTCGCGGATCACGCCCGCGCGCGTCGACGGCCTCGGAGAGCTCGTGCGCCGTATCGCCAACGACATCACGATCGCTTTGGGCGGCCATCCGCCGCGGCGCTGAAGCGCGGCTGCCGGCGCCGCGACGTTTCGATCCACGATCAGGAGATACCGCGATGCGCAACCCCTGCAACGTCCTGCCGCTCGCGCTCGCGCTCGCGCTGTCCGCGTGCGCGGCGACGGAGTCAGGCGCGCCGGTGCTCCCCGGCTACGTCAACGCGCCGCCGCCGCCGATGGCCGCGGTCGGCGATGCGCTGCTCACCAACACCCCGTGGGCATGGCAGGGCACGCAGATGCAGGACGGCAGCCGGTTTGTCCCCGAGGCGCCCGAACGCTATACGCTCACGTTCCAGCCGGGCGGGCAGGTCAGCGTTCGCGCCGACTGCAACCGCGGCTCCGCGAGCTACCTCCTCAACGACACCGCGCTGTCGTTCGGGCCCATTGCGCTCACCAAGATGATGTGCCCGCCGGGATCGCGCGACAGCGAATTCCTGAAAGAGCTCGCGGCGGTGACGCAGCCAGCGCTTCAGCGGCAACGAACTGGTGCTCACGTTGCAGGGCAATGCGGGCACGATGCGCTTCACGACGCCGCGTCAGTAGCGCGCCCCGCGCGCGGCATTCAGCGATGCTTGAACGCCGGCTTCCGCTTTTCCACGAAGGCGCGCATCCCTTCCTTCTGGTCGCCGAGGCCGAACGTGCCGTGAAATTCGCGGCGCTCGAACAGGAGCCCTTCGGCGAGTGACGATTCGTAGGCGCGGTTCACCGCCTCCTTGATCTTCAGCACCACCGGCAGCGAGAAGCTCGCGATCTTGGCGGCCACGGCGAGCGCCTCCTCCTCGACCTTGTCGGCGGGCACGACGCGCGCGACGAGTCCGCTGCGCTCGGCTTCCGCCGCGTCGATCATCCGCCCGGTGAGGCACCAGTCCATCGCCTTCGCCTTGCCCACGGCGCGCGGCAGCCGCTGCGTGCCGCCCATGCCGGGCATGGTGCCGATGGTGACCTCGGGCTGGCCGAATTTGGCGGTGTCGGCGGCGATGATGAGATCGCACATCATCGCGAGCTCGCAGCCGCCACCCAGCGCGTACCCGGCGACCGCGGCGATCACCGGCTTGCGCGTGTGCTTCACCGACTCCCAGGTCATGATGTAGTTGTCGGCGTAGACCTTCTGATAGTCCCAGTCGGCCATCGCCGCGATGTCGGCGCCGGCCGCGAACGCCTTGCTGTTGCCGGTGATCACGATCGCACCAACGCCGGGATCGGCGTCGAACGCGGCCAGCGCGCGCCCCAGCTCGGCGGCAAGTGCGTCGTTCAGCGCGTTCATGACCTTCGGGCGATTGAGGCGAACGAGACCCACGCGATCGCGGGTCTCGACGAGGATGTGCTGGTAGGTCATCTTGAGTTCCTGGGTCGGTTGGGACAAAGCACGGCAGGTCCGGGCCCACCGGATTCGCTTCCGATTTTACCGGAATCGTTCCATTGTCCGTCGAACGAGGGCCCGTCAGATCGCGTGAGCGACGCCGGCGGCCAAAGCGTTGGTCAGATCTTTGCCGCGTCGAAGTGCTTCGCGAGCCCCTGCCAGCAGCGGGAATACTCGCGCTGCCGTTGCGCGGATTCGAGCGCGTGTTGCGTCGGGCGAATCACCGCCCGGGTTTCGAACATGAACGCCATCGTGTCGCTGATCCGCGTCGGCTGCGAAAGATCGGCCGTGCTCGCCTTGTCGAAGGTCTCGGCATCCGGGCCGTGCCCGGTCATGCAGTTGTGCAGGCTGGCACCCCCGGGGAGGAAGCCCTCCGCCTTGGCGTCGTACACGCCGTGAATCAGGCCCATGAACTCGCTCGCGATGTTGCGATGGAACCAGGGCGGCCGGAACGTGTGCTCCATGGCGAGTATGCGCGGCGGGAAAATGACGAAGTCGATCGTGTCGACACCCGGCGTGTCGCTCTGGGATTGCAGGACCAGGAAAATCGACGGATCGGGATGGTCGTAGCTGATCGAGCCGATGGCGTTGAAGCGCCGCAGGTCGTATTTGTAGGGGGCATAGTTGCCATGCCAGGCGACGACGTCGAGCGGCGAATGGCCGATCTCCGCGGACCAGAGGTTGCCCAGGAACTTGGCCACCAGTCGAAAGCGCCCCTCACGCTCCTCGTACCATGCCGTCGGGGTCAGGAAGTCGCGCGGATTGGCGAGGCCGTTGGACCCGATCACGCCGAGATCCGGCAGCCGGAACTGCGCGCCGTAGTTTTCGCAGACGTAGCCGCGGGCGCTCTCGTCCCGGAGCTCGACCTGGAAGCGCACGCCGCGCGGAATCACGACGATGTCGAACGGCTCGGCGTCGATGCGCCCGAATTCGGTCGCGAAGGTGAGCCGTCCTTGTTGCGGCACGATCAGCAGCTCGCCGTCGGCGTTGTAGAAAAAGCGGTCGCGCATCGAGCGGTTGGCGGCGTAGACGTGGATGGCGCAGCCCGCCATCGCCGCCGGATCGCCGTTGCCCGCCATCGTCACGAGGCCGTCGACGAAATCGGTCGGCGCAGCCGGCATCGGCAACGGATCCCAACGCAATGGATCGGGCGGCGTGGGGACGTCGCCGAAGTGGCTGGCGATGCGCCCGTTGGTGATCTGGCGGAACGGCTGATGCATCGCGGAGGGCCGAATCCGATACGTCCACGCGCGCCGGTTGGCGCCGCGCGGTGCCGTGAACGCGGTCCCCGACAACTGCTCGGCGTAGAGGCCGTAGGGGGCCCGCTGCGGCGAGTTCTGGCCAACCGGCAAGGCGCCGGGCAGGGCCTCGGTGGCGAACTCGTTGCCGAACCCGGACTGGTACGCAAGGGGCAAGTAAGGTGGCTGCGTTGCGGGCTTGCCGCGGGCCGGTCGCTTCTTCGTCAGAGTGGTCACAGTGGTACTCCGTTCAACGTTCGCACGAGGGCGATCACGGCTGGGGCGCGATCCCTTCACGCGCCGCCGCCATCGCCGCGCGCAGCACCGTGAGATCGCCGATGTGATTGGCGAGCAGCAGAATGAGCCGGGCGTTGACCAGCGCGCTTTGCGCGTCGGTGAGGTCGCGGTGCAGCGCGATCAGCTCGTCGTAGAAATCGTCCGGCGTCGGCAGATTGGGTTCGGTGTTGAGGATCGTCATCATCGTTGCCTTGGGCCGTGCCACGGCCCGGTTCTCTACGCATTGCCGGTGGCGCGCGCGATCGCCGCGCGCACGCCCTCGGGATCGAAGGTGCGCCACCGCGCGCAGACGTGTTGATCGGGCCGGAAGAGATAGCAGGTTCCCGGGCGCCCGTCGTAGCGCTTGGCGACCACACCCGTACCATCGACGATTCCGATCTGGCTGTCGGCCGCGGCACCGTTTGCCGCCGTCCCCACGTGGACGACGCGGCACGGGATCCGATCGCGCAGCAGGCCTACCGCCGCCGCCGCCGGCACGGCATCGCCGAATGCGACCAGCACGAAGTCACCGCCGAGATAGTCGACGAACCAATTCGATCCGGGCCCGGTCACCGGCCCATCGGCGGCGGGTGCGCCCGGCACCATCGGGCCGACGAAATGGTCGCGGTCCGGCGTATTGAGCGGTGACGCCGTCAGGATCGACGGCATCGACAGGCGGCCGCTGTTGACGAGCCGCCGCGCAAAGGCGTGCTGCCTCGCGAGCGACAGCACGGCATCGCGGAACGTGCGCGACATCGCGCTCTTCGGCGTGATGAAATCGGTCGACCGCGTCGAGTGGCGGATGTTCTCGTCGGCCGCCGCGATCCGCTCGACGTCGTACGAGTCGAGCAGGTGCTCCGGCGCCCGGCCCTCGATGACGAGCTTCAGCTTCCAGACGATGTTGTCGACATCCTGGATGCCGCTGTTGGCGCCGCGCGCGCCGAATGGCGACACGAGATGCGCGGCATCGCCGGCGAACAGCACCCGGCCATGGCGGAAATGCTGCATCCGCCGGCACTGGAACGTGTAGACGCTCGCCCATTCGATGTCGAACTCCGCGTCGTCGCCCAGCATCGCGCGAAGGCGCGGCAGGATGTTCGCCGGCTTCTTCTCCTCCTCGGGGTCGGCGTCCCAGCCGAGCTGGAAATCCACGCGCCACACATCGTCCGCTTGCCGGTGGAGGAGTGCCGACTGGTTGGGGTGGAACGGCGGATCGAACCAGAAGCGCCGCTCCGGCGGAAAATCCGATTTCATGTGGATATCCGCGATCAGGAAGCGGTCGTGAAACACCTGCCCCTCGGCTTCGAGACCCAGCATCGTCCGCACGGGACTGCGCGCGCCATCGGCGACGATCAGCCAGTCGCAGGTCAACACGTAATCGCCTTCGGGCGTGTCGACCCGCAGCGTGGCACCGTCGCCGCGCGGCGTGACGCCGACCACCCGGTTCATCCAGCGGATCTCGGCCGCCGGCAACGCGGCCGCCCGCTCGACCAGGTATTCCTCGACGTAATACTGTTGCAGATTGACGAACGCGGGGCGGTGATGGCCGTGTTCGGGCAGCAGATCGAACTGGAACACGAGATCGCTGCCGTGGAAGACCTTGCCGACGTTCCAGCTCACGCCCTTGCCGGCGACGGGTTCGCCGCAACCCAGGCGGTCGAGGATTTCCAGCGTGCGCTTGGACCAGCAGATCGCGCGCGAGCCGACGCTGACCGTCTGGTCGTCGTCCAATACCAGCACCGGAATGTCGTATTGCGCGAGATCGATCGCGGCGGCCATCCCGACAGGGCCGGCGCCGACGACGATGACCGGATGATGTGCGCCGTCGCCGTCCTGATCGGGGGAGCGACGGTAGGCGTAGATCGGATTCGAGTACGTCTTCATCGAGGAGCGCTTACCCTTCGAGCGTCTCCCACATTTCCTTGTCCCGTTGCGCGGTCCAGATCCGCGGATCGCGATATTGCGTCGCCTCGTCGAACGCGCGCGTCACGTCGAACGGCAGGCAATGGTCGAAGATCACCCAGTGTCCGAATTTCGGCTGCAATTCGGCGTAGGTTTCCTTGTACACGCTGCGCAGGTCCTTGCCGGCGGCCGCGCCCCGCTTCACCGCCGCGAACATGTCGGTGACGAAGGCGCGGGTGCCGTCGAGGCCGGCCTTGACCGCGGCGGGCGTCTGCAGCGCGGCGCCGCGACCGGGCACGAGCTTTTGCGGCTGCAGCGCGGCGAGCGCGTCGAGCGTCGCCGGCCAGTCGGTCAGGTAGGCGTCACCCGTGTACGGCGTCGCGTCGTACTCGACGAGGTCGCCCGAGAACAGGATCCTCTCCTGCGGCAACCACACCACCGTGTCGCCCTTGGTGTGCCCGCGGCCGAGCTGCATGATCTCGACCTGCAGCTTGCCCAGCCACAACGTCATCCGTTTTTCGAACACCAGCGTCGGCCACGTGAGTCCGGGCACCGACTCGACGGCGCGAAACAGGCGCGGAAACCGCTCGATCTCGCTTTTCATGTCCTGCTCGCCGCGCTCGACGATGAGCTCGTACGTGTCGCGGCTCGCGATGATGTGCTCGGGCCGGTAGCCCGTCGCCCCGAGCACGCGCACGGCGTGATAATGCGACAGCACGACGTAGCGGATCGGCTTGTCGGTGACTTCGCGGATCCGGCGGATCACGTCCTGCGCCATCACCGGCGTGGCCTGCGTGTCGATCACCATCACGGCATCGTCGCCGACGACGATGCCGGTATTGGGATCGCCCTCCGCCGTATAGGCATAGGCGTGCTCGGAGAGCTTGTCGAAGCTGATCTTCTTTTCGACGAGATCGGCCTGCGACGCGAACGTCTTTTCAGTCATGGGAACCCTCGGCGGATGGTCATGCCGACCGGCGGCGCGACAGCCGTAGATGGTACCCGAATTGCGATCGCGCCTGCAGTTGGTGCATCACGCATCCCCTCGCCCTCACCCTGTCCCCGCAAGCGGGGCGCGGGAAGCCCGCCTCGAACGCAGGGCGAGGGGAATGCTCCCTCTCCCGCGTCGCGGGAGAGGGATGGGGTGAGGGAAGTGCCGGTCAGCCGCCGTTCTTCTTGAGCAGCGCCTTCGCGTCGTCGAGCAGCGCCGGGCCGTTGCCGCCTTTGGCGCCGACTTCGGTGAACCAGTCCTTCTCCACGCC
>CAWEOX010000022.1:0-46452 GCA_963810845.1 uncultured beta proteobacterium
GGGCATCGAGGGCCAGATCGAAGGCGGCATCGTGATGGGTCAGGGTTACGCGATGACCGAGGAACTGATCGTCGAAGACGGCGTCGTGCGCAATCCGGGATTTCGCGACTACAAGCTCGTCACCGCGCCCGAAGTCCCGGAGATGGACATCCATTTCATCGAGACGATGGACGGCGAGGGTCCGCAGGGCGCCAAGGGCGTCGGCGAGGCGCCGGCGATCTGCATGGCGGCGGCGATCGCCAACGCGATCTGCAATGCAACCGGCGTGCGCATCTACGAGCTGCCGTTCACGCCGGAGAAGGTGTACCGGGCGCTGCACCACGCGGGTACGCCGGCCGGGAACGCCTGATGCGACCACGGACGGTGCTCTCGCTCGAACAGGCGCTGTCGCTGCCGTACGCGACGCTGCGCTTCGTCCAGCTCGGGTGGCGGGTGATCCGCATCGAGTCGACGCCGGCGGGCGGCGGCCTCCCCGGCGACCCGAATCGTTACATCGGCCGCAATGCCGTCGATGACGATCGGCGCACCTATTTCGTCGCGCCGAACGTCGGCAAGGAAGCGATCGCGCTCAACCTCAAGGATGCGCGGGGCCAGGCGGCGCTCTTGCGGCTGATCGCGGCGCTCGACGTCGACGTGTTCTGCTGCAACGTATTGCCGGGCCGCTATCGGGCGCTCGGCATCGACTACGACACGCTGTCCGCCGCGAAGCCGGATCTCGTCTGGGCGGGCATCTCCGCGCTGGGGCCCGAGCATCCGGAGGTGCCCGGCTACGATCCGGTGCTGCAGGCGATGGCCGGCTTCATGGAGCTGACCGGCGACCCCGCCGGCCCGCCGATGGTGACCGGCGTTCCGATCGTCGACCTCAAGGCCGGCGACGAGGTCTACGCCAACGTGCTGCTGGCGCTCGCCGAGCGCGCGGAAACCGGGTGCGGCAAGCGGATCGACGTGTCGATGCTGCAGGCCGCGGCGTCATGGCTCATCACCACGCTGCCGCTCGTCGATTTCGACTGCGATTCCACCGAGATCACGCGCGCCGGCAACGAGCACCGCAAGTTCATCCCGACCAACGTCTATCCGACGCGCGACGGCTTCATCTACCTCGCTGTCGGCTCGGACGTGCAATGGAAGCGGTTGACCGGGACCGCGCTGTTCGCACCGGTCGCGCGGCCGGAGCGGGAGACCAATGCTGGCCGGCAGCAGGAGCGGACGACCTGCGCCGCGACATGATCGCCGTGACCGAGGCGCACGCCACCGCGGAGATCGCGGCGGCGCTATCGGCGGCGACCATTCCCTGGGCCGCGATCAACGACATCCGGCAGGTGCGCGAACTGCCCGCGCTCGCCGGCACGTTCACGACCACGCGCACGCCGCAGGGTGAGACGATCCGGATGCAGCCCCCCGGCGTGAGCCTGCCCGGCATGCGCCACGAGTACGCATTTCCGCCGAAGTACGCCGAGCATACACAGCGCGTGCTGGCGGAGGCCGGTTTCAGCGACGACGAAATTTCTTCCCTCGCGCGGCAGGGCGTCGTCGGAACGATCGAACGGCCGCCCGAGGCATCATTGGCACACTACGAGGAGACGGGAACATGAAGGCAGCAGCATGGAGCAAAGTGGCGCTGGCGCTGGCGCTGGCGTCGACCGCGGCGATCGCGCAGGTCAAGGTCGGCGTGATCGCTTCGGCGACCGGGCCGACGGCGGTGGTCGGCATTCCGCAAAAGAACACGGCGGCACTGCTGCCGAAGAAGATCGGCGATCTGACCGTCGAATACATCGTGTTCGACGACGCGAGCGATTCCACGCAGACCGTCCTCAACGTGAAGAAGCTGCTCCAGGAGTCGAACATCGACGCGCTGATCGGGCCGTCGGGCTCCCCCAACGCGGTCGGCGTCGTCCAGTTCCTGGCGGAGACCGGCACGCCGATGCTGGCGCCGGTCGGCACCACGGCGGTGGTGCTGCCGATGGACGACAAGAAGCGCTGGGTGTTCAAGACCACGCAGAACGACGCGCTCATCTCCAATGCGCTCGTCGCGCACATGGTGAAGAACGGCGTGAAGACCGTCGGCTTCATCGGCTTCAACGATCCCTACGGCGAGAACTGGTACACGGTGTTCAACGCGCAGGCGCAAAAGGCCGGGATCAAGATCGTCGCCAGCGAGCGCTACCTTCGTTCCGACGGGTCGGTGACCGGCCAGGTCGCGAAGCTGATGGCCGCCAAGCCCGATGCGATACTCGTCGCCGCGGCCGGCGGACCGACCGTGCTGCCGCAGACGACGCTCTTCGATGCCGGGTACAAGGGCCGCATCTACCAGACGCACGGGGCGGCGTCCCCCGATTTCCTGCGCCTCGGCGGCCCCAAGGTCGAGGGCACCGTGCTCGCCGCGAGCCTGATGCTGGTGCTGCCCGAAATTCCGGACAGCGTTCCGTCGAAGGCCGTGGCGGTCGAGTACATCACCGCCTACGACAAGATGTACGGCAGCAAGCCGGCCACGTTCGGCGCCAACGTCTACGACGCCGGCCTGCTGCTGGCGCGCGCGGTTCCGGTAGCGGCCAAGCGCGGCAAGCCCGGCACGCCGGAGTTCCGCGCCGCGCTGCGCGACGCCCTCGAAAACACGCACGAGCTCGTCGGCACGCAGGGCGTCTACAACATGACGGCGGAGGACCACTCCGGGTTCGACGATCGCGGCCGCGTCCTCATTACCGTGAAGGACGGCAACTGGCGGCTGTTGAAGGATTGACCGGCGCCACCCTAGCGTTCGTCGGCCGGCGGCGGCGCGGCCGCGATCCGCGCGTCGCGCTGCCGCGAGCTCGGCGGCCAGCGCCGCGACGTCGGCTCGCAGCAGGGCGATTTCGTGCTGGAACTGCTTGCGGAACAACAGCTCCTCGGCATGGACGAGCTCGCCGATCTGCCGCCGCAGATGCACGATGTCGCGGTGGAGATCCTCGCGGAAGCGGATCTCCTCGGTGTCGAACAGGCGCCCGATCTCCTCGCGCAGCTGCACGATGTCGCGCTGCAGCTCACGGCGCAACTGCGTTTCCTCGCCGCCGACGAAGAACGACACGACGCTCGCGGTGAACAGCGTCACCAGCGCGACCCCGATGAGGCCGATGCCCGCGGCCACGACGCGGGCGGCGCCGGTGGTCGGCACCACGTCGCCGTAGCCGATCGTCATGCCGGTCACGAAGGCGAGCCAGAGGCCGTCCCAGTAGGTATCGATCGTCGGCTCGAGCCAGTAGAACATGCCGCCGGCGCAGAGCAGGATCAGGAAGGTGGCGCCGACCAGGATCGGCGCGCCGCGCCGGGTGAAGAGAAACGTGAACCCCGTGATCGTGCGCACCATCACGAGGCCCGCGACCGCGACGCGCAGCACCCGCACCAGCGCGACCCATTCGGTCGCCGCGCCCAGCACGCTCGCGAGCGCGGCGACGAGGATCACGAGATTGAGCCAGTTGTCGAAGAGATACCGCGCCGGATGGCTCGACACGGACGCCATCCACAGCGCCTCGGCGAGAAAGGCGGCGAAGATCGCGATATCGAGGACGGTCGCGATCCGGTGCAGCAGCGGGGCCGCGGCGAGCGTTTCGATCAGGTAGGCCGGCACCGCGAGCAACGCGATCCCGACCATGATCCCGTGCAGCCGCGTCTGCCAGTAGAGCGCGCGCGGATTGTCGTCCGGCTCGACGCCGGCGAGACCGATCCAGGCCAATGGGGTGTGCATCATCGCGGAAGTAGGGGAAGGGGCGGGCGCCGCAATCGTAACGCGCAACGCGCCCTCCGGCCAGCAGCGCGCGACGGTCGCCCGCGACACGGCCGCCCCGCCCGATCGCTTCCGCGTGGTCTATCGCGCCACGAAGGGGCCCGCGGAAACTTTCTCCGCCGTCCTTGTCATACCGGTTTCGGGCCGGCGGGCCGCCGGCGAGCGGCGCGGCAGAGGGGCCTGGACCCGCAGGATCACGGCGGCGGCAGGCGACTCGTGCCGGTCGGCACGATGGGGGCAGGTCAACCGGCGGGACGCGACCGTCCCGCCCTGAAGCAAAGGAGACCACGAGATGATGCGACAAACCTGGTTAGGCTTCGGCGTCGGGCTGGGCCTCGGCGCGTTGGCGCTGTGCGGCGTCGTCTACAAAGCTCTCGACCTCCACCGGCGGCGGCATGCCCAGCGGGAGCTCGAGGGACGGCTCGACACGTGGGAAGGCGAGGGCGGCGCGCCGCTGCCGGCGTCGATGCCGAGAACGGCGCAGGGCTAGAGCCCGCGCCACGAGCCGCGCCGGGCGAAGCGCGAGACGGGGCGCGGCCGGCGCCCGCGGCGCGTCAATGCGCCGTCGGGGCAGACGCCAGGGCGAGAAGCCCGGCGAGATCGTCGGCGCGCTCGTTTTCGCCCTGGATGATCTGGTCGAGCAGCTCGCGCGTCGGCGGATCGAAGGTCGCGAAGAACGCGGCGATTTCGCGGTAGCCGTCGAGTGCGGCGCGGGCCGCTGAAAGATCATCGGCGATCACGGCGGCGAGCGGATTGTCCGCTTCGCGCGCGGTGCGTTGCGACGGTAGTGCGACCTCGGCCGCCTGGTTGATTTCCCCTCCCAACTCCCGCATCCGCTCGCGGATCCGGTGCGCGTGCCCCCTGCGTCGTTGGCGTGCTCCAGCGCCGCCCCCGCCAGCGGCGGCGAATGGAGGCGCAGCGCCGTGTGATACTCCCGCTCGCACCGCAGCGCCATCACGCGCGTCATCGCCAGGGCCCGATTCAGCATGTCGGTCGCGGTCATTGCCGCGTCGCCACGCCGTGACGGGCTGCCGGGAGCGGAACGCGACGGCGACGGGCGCGACTGCCTCTGCGCAACCGGGCAGAACGCGCTGTCGTTCATCTTCGCCTCCGTATCCAAGTCGAGCATGTCGGTCACCTGCCGGAAGCCGCGATGTCCCGCGGGTTAGACGCGGGGCTCGCCGTCTGCGTTGACGGCGATGGTGGGGCCCGGCGGAGCGGTCATCTGCACCCGGTGCTCCATCCCCCGGAAATTGTAGGTGACGTCCCAGTAATCGACGCGCCCGTCGTGGCGCGCCGTCGCGCACCGTTCCACGTCGCGGCTGTACACCTGCGGTTCGCTGTTCCGCCCGATGTTGGCGCCTACGACGGCACCGCCGATCGCCCCGCCGGCGGTGGCGATGTCGTTGCCGCGGCCGCTGCCGATCTGGTGCCCCAGCACGCCGCCGATCACGGCGCCCGCGATTGCGCCCGGAACGCTGGCGTCGCCGCGTTCCTGCACCACCTGCTCACGCTCGAGCCAGCAACGTTGTTGCGGTGGCCCGACCACGGCATGCACCGACGTCACCGGGACCTCGTACACCCGCTCGTTGTCACGGCGATGGTAGGCGCTGGACGCCGAGGGCGCGTACCGACTGTCGTCGACCCGCGCATTGCGGCCGACCTCGCGGACGGAAGATATGCGGTCGTCGAGTCCCATTGCCCGAAGGGAGGGATAGTTGCCGGGACGCAGAATCACGCAACGGCCGCCGAAGTCGGCGTCCTGGCACACCTCCCAACGGTCGCGCTGTACGACCACCGACGACGCGCGGTCATTGAACCCGAAACGAGCGAAGTTATGGACCGGCCTATCCGCGGTGAACGAGCGGCCGCCAAAATCCTCATTCTCGTAAAAAGTGACCTGTGCCGCAGCTTGCGCGGCGATGGCGAGACCGGCCACCGACAGCGTAGTTCTCAATAACGCCTTCATGCAATGCCTCCTCTCGACTGGCGACGACTCGCGCCGCGTGCAATGACGTGGTCATGCTAGGGCGCCGGCAGCGCACCCGCTGCCCGCCGTCGGCTGAAAACGCTATCGGACGCCGGACTACAGGCAGGCCCGGTCAATGACGCGGCGTGCGAGCCGCGGTGGCACGACTGTTGCGGTGATCGGGACCACCCGCTCCGCCCGCAAGGTACGGTCGGGGGCGTGCGCCCGCGGGCGGTCGGAAATGGACCAGGCCGCGACGGCGGCTCGCGTATTTCACGATTGGAGGGATTCATGGATCGGACTGCACGGAGCAGGTGGTCGACAGTGATGGCCGCAGCCGCGGTCGGTTGCGCGCTGCAGTGCGTCGCCGGCATCGCCGCGGCGGCGACGCCGCAGATGACGTATCCCGGCAATGCGATCATGTCCGGCGGCGTCGGTGAGGACGAACGGGAAACGATGCGCCAGGAAGCGGCCCGGTTCAACCTCTGGCTGATGTTCGTCGAGCAGGGCACCGGCAACTATTCCGCGGCCGTGAAAGTCACCGTGACGGACGAGAATGCCCGTCCGGTGATCGACGTCGTCGCCGACGGCCCGTGGCTCTTCGCCCGCGTGCCGCCGGGGCATTACCGGGTGCGCACGGCGAACGGCGGCGAACAGCCGGTGACCGTCGGTGCCAACGGCCGCACGGTGGCCGTACTGCGCCTTCCCGCGGACGTTGCGCCGTCGCGGTAGCGGTTGACGCGCGCGGGCGTCACGCGCTGCGCGGCTTGGGTATCGTCACCACCAGCGTCGTCCCCTCGCCGGGAGCGCTCGCCAGCGACACGTCGCCGCCATGCTGGCGGGCGCGCTCGCGCATGCCGCGAATGCCATGCGACGTCGGCTTGCGCAGCGCATCGTCGGGCATCCCGATGCCGTTGTCGCGGATCTGCAGCACGTAGCACGCGTCGGCCTCCGACAGGCGGACGACGACTTCGGACGCGTTCGCGTGCCGGATCACGTTGGTGAGCGTCTCCTGGAAGATCCGGAACAGCGCCAACGCGCACTCGCGCTCGATGGGGATATCCGGCTCGGGGGTCTCGACGACGATCTTCGTGGCGGACCTCTTGCCATATTCGCCGGCCTGCCAGCGCAGCGCGACGGCAAGGCCGAGATCGTCGAGGATGCTGGGCCGCAGATCGGTGACGATCCGGCGCGTGGTGGCGACCGCGCTGTCGACCAGTTGCGTCATCGCGGCGCCCTGCTCGCGGGCGTCGCCTTCGCCGGGCAACAGCGGGCTTAGCCGGTCGAGGTCCATTTTCAGGGCGGTGAGCGTCGAGCCGAGCTCGTCGTGAAGCTCGCGGGCGATGCTGGCCTTCTCTTCTTCGCGCACCGATTGCAGATGCCGCGAGAGCGCGCGTTGTTCTTCGCGCGAGCGCTCGATTTCGAGCTGGATGAGGCGATTCGCGGAATCGTCCAGCACCACGCCGTCCCACAGTATCCCGCCGTTCTCGGACGGGCGCGGCCGCGCCCGGATCGTCACCCACTTTTCGGTGGCCTCGTGCGCCGGATGCAGGCGGCCGTTCCAGTTCCAGGGCGACAGTTGGCCAGCCGAGGCTTCGAGGGTCGCGGCGAGGTGCGGGCGATCGGCCTCCGGCACCAGCGCGAAAAAGGCCTCGGCATCGTGCCGCAGTTTCGTCGCCGGCAATCCGGTGAGCGGTTCGCAGTCGTGGCTGATGTAGGCGAAGGCGTAGCCGCCCTCCGCCTTGCGCACGAGCTGGAACACCATGCCCGGGACGTTGGAGGTCATCGCTTCGTAGCGTTGCTCGCTCTCCTTGAGCGCGCTCTCCATGGCGCGGCGCTCGGTAATGTCGAGACACGAGCAGAGAAAGCCGCAAAAGCCGCCCTTCATGTCGTGATAGGGCCGCCCGGAGCAGATGAGCGAGCCCCATCCGCCCCCGTGGCGGCGCAGCCGGAGCTCGAACTCGAACGGCAGGCGGCTGTAGAGCGCGTGGTCGAATGCCTTCTGCCATGCCGCGCGATCGTCCGGATGGATGCCGTCCTTCCAGCCGTCGCCGAGCTCCGCTTCGCGCGTGCGCCCCGTGTAGTCGAGCCACGCGTTGTTGACATAGTCGCAGGCGCCGCTCGCGTCGCAGCGCCACACGAGGTTGGGAATGTCCGAAAACAGGGAAAAGTAGAAGTCGCGCGAGCGCTCGATCGCTTCCCGCAGCGCGATCCGCTGCGTCGCATCGCGGGTCACCACGGAAAATCCGCCCAGCACGCCGGCGCTGTCGCGGATGGCCGAGATCGTGTCGTCGCCGCGGTAGCGGCTGCCGTCCTTGCGCAGGTGCCAGCATTCGTCGGCAATCCAACCGTCGCGCACGGCGGCGGTGAGCATTTCCGGCGGCGGCCGCTCGGCGTCGGGCGGGTAGAGCAGCGCGAAATCGCGGCCCAGCACGTCCCGGGCGGGGTAGCCGGTCAGCTCGGTCGCGCCCGGATTCCAGGTGGCGATGCGCCCGTCGGCATCGAGCATGTAGATGGCGTGATCCCTGATCGCCGCGATGATGAGACGCGTGCGCTCTTCGCTCTCCCGTTGCGCGAGCTCGGCGCGTTGCCGGGCCTCGATGTCCTCGCGCAGCCGCGCGTTCACCGTGGCGAGGTCGCGCGCACGGCCCTGCGCCGTCAGGAAGAAGTAGGTGCACAGCGCGAGCAGCGTCGCGAGCAGGGCGCCCAGGGCGAGCGACACCTCGGGCAGCATCGATGCGCTCGCCTGCAGGTGCTCCACCGTCGGCGTCACGTGCAACGTCCATTGCGTATTGGCGACCTTGATGACCTCATCGTGCCGCCAGGCCTCGGCGGCCGGCACGCCGTCGCCGGCGACGGTCTCCACCCGCGTTCCCTGTTCGTCGAGCGCAATCTGATAGTCGGCGAAGCGGTTCTTCACCAGCGACGCGAACCAGGCGCTGTTTTGCACCATGGCGGTGACGATTCCCCGCAGCGCGTCGCCGTCGAATACCGGGACGAAGATCAGGAACCGGTGGTTGCCCGGCGCGACGTCGATATTCCGGGTCAACGCGGCGCGGCGGGTGGCGACCGCCGCGACGATCGCCGGCTGCTGCGCCGGATCGGCGCGCACGTCGATGCCGACGAGGTCGGTCGTCCCCGGCGGCGCAGCGAGCCGCAGGATGTACTGGTCGTCGATCCAGCCGACGGGCTCGAAGCGGTCGAGATCGGGGATCGCGAGGCGGGCGTCCTGCTGCCACGATTCCGGGGTCATCGGCCGTGTCCTGGCGCGCTCGCCCAGGCGCCCCAGCGCGGCGATGCGCGCGTTGAGGTCGCGTTCGATATCGCCACGGATGCTGGCGGCGACGAGGCGGGTGCGATTCTGCACCACCTCGGCTTCGTGCAGGTCGAGCGCGCGCCACAGGACGAGAACGCATACGAACGCGGCGAACCAGACGATGGCCGGCGTGGCGCGGCGGACGGCGCGGCGTTCCTCGCGGGTGCCGAGCAAGGCGTCGGCGATGATGGCGCCGCTCACGACGATCGCCAGCAGCGCATTGGTGCGATCGCCGCCGGTCAGCAGCAGCCAGCGCATCGCCGCCGAGCCGCCGGTCCAGGCGCCGAACAGCAGCAGCAGCGCGAGCGCGACCGCCGTCGCGGAAGTGAACGACGCGATGACCGAGCGCAGCGGGCGGCGCGCGGCCGGGTTCATCGTCGCCAGCGCGAAGCCCAGCGCGATCAGGATCAGCGCCGTCAGCACGCCCATGTCGTTGTACCCGCCGGCACCGAACGGCAGCCACGGCAGCGCCAGCATCGGCCGGATGGGAATCAGATCCGGAACGGCATAGGCGATGATCCGCAGGCCCCCGAGCGCGATCGGCACCGTGGCGAACAGTCGCGTGAGCGCGCCCAGGTGCAGCGCACCCGCGACCAGTGCGGCGCCGGCGAAGGCGAACGCCCACGCGGTGTCGTACTGGATGCGCTCGAGGCCGAGCGGGATGACCGGCGCCGGCTTGCTCGCGTGCCAGCCCGTGATGACGTCGATGCAGAACGCGACCACGGCAAGGCCGGTGGCAACGAACAGCACGCCGGTCATGAGATTGGCCCGAGAAACGTCGAATCGCATCGCGTATGGCGTCGCGCAAGCCCCTGTGACGACCGCGTCATGGTACCAAACGGCAATCCGGATGAGCCGCCGGACGGCACTGGACGGCACCGGGTCCTGCGACCGGAGCGCTGGCGCGGCGTCACGCTCCGGCACCCTGACCGTGCGTGGCCACCGGTGGCAAGTTCTACAAAACACCGCGGCCGGCCTGGTCGGATTTACCGGGTGGCGGGGCAGCGTGAGTCCGGCTTCGCTGTGGACCGGTGGCGCGGCGGCATGGCATGCGAATTGCGGGCGGCAGCGGCGGGGCCGGTCCGATCGCCGCAAGCGTGTCCTCCCCTGTGGGTCACGCGATCGGATCGGCCCCGCTGTTGTCCAATGCCTGTTGCCAACCACGACGCGAGTTCATCCCGACATCCCCATGCCCAGTCATAGCCCCCGAAATCCCGCCGTCCACCCGCGTCGGCGATCGACGCCACATCCCTACCCGCACGACGGCAATGCTCTCGCGATGCTGGTAGCCGACCACGACGCGATCGACGCCATGTTCGAACGCTTGCGCACCGCGAAGCTCGACGCGCAGCGCAAGACGACTCTGGCCGGCGAAATCTGCACGGCGCAGCGCATCCACATGATGCTCGAGGAGGAGATCATTTATCCGGCCGTCCGGCGTGCACTCGGGGAGGCGGCGCGCATGGAGGAATCGCAGGCGCAGCACGACGCGATCAAGCCGCTACTTGCGCAGCTCGCGGCGATGCGGCCCGGCGACACCCACTTCGACCGCACCATCGCCGTGCTCGCCGAGTACATCCGCCTGCATGTCGAGCAGGAGTACGACGAAGTCTTTCCCAGGGTGCGCGCCTCCGGGCTCAACCTGCGCGCGCTGGGCGACCAGATGCGGGCCCGCAAACGGGCGCTGATATCGGCCACCATCGTCCTGGGTGAAGTGCTGACCACCGCGCTCTGACCCATCGGTGCCGCGCGGCTGCCACGGGGTGCGCGGATCACCGGCGTAGGATCGCCTCCTACGATTTGCCTCAGCGCCGCCTACTTTCGAAAAGGCCGGGTGCTGATGGCGTGAGCCCACCTGCCGGGGACACCATGGCGTGTCGGAAATGCCACCCCGGAGGTCGTCATGTTTGGAGAGATCGAATCGCTCCCGCACGCTCGATTCGGTGTGGGGGCGGAAGGGCCGCCGCGCGCGAGCCCCGCTCTCCCGCTCGCCCGGCGGTCGCTCGAACGCTGCGGCGAGCTTTACGGCGCGTGTGCCGCGATGCTGCAGCTGTTCGCCACGATAGAACGGGTGGCGCCGACCTCCGCCACGGCGATGATCCTCGGGGAAAGCGGCGCGGGCAAGGAACTGGTCGCGCGCAGGATTCACGAGCTGTCGGCCCGCAGTGCGCACCCGTTCGTGGCCGTCAACTGCGGCGCGCTGCCCGAAACGCTGATCGAAAGCGAGCTCTTCGGGCACGAGCGTGGCAGCTTCACCGGCGCGGCGCGCACGCATCATGGCTGTTTCGAGCGCGCGGACAAGGGAACCCTGCTGCTCGACGAGATCGCCGAGATGCCCACGGAGATGCAGGTCCGTCTTTTGCGCGTGCTGGAATCGGGCCGATTCACCCGGGTCGGCGGCAGCCAGGAGCTCGCGGCCGACGTGCGGGTGCTCGCCGCCACCAATCGCCCGCTCGAGGCGGCGGTCGCGGAAGGCAAGCTGCGCGAGGACCTGATGTATCGGCTGTGCGTGATTCCGATCGAGATTCCCCCGTTGCGCGACCGCGACGGCGATGCGCTGCTGCTGGCCGAGAGGTTTCTGGACGAGCATAACCGCGAGCACGGGACCGACAAACGCTTCTCGGCGGCGGCGCGCGAACAAATCGCCGCCGACCCGTGGCCGGGCAACGTGCGCGAATTGCGCAACATCATCTACCGCGCGTTCGTCCTTTGCGACGGCGAGGTCGAGGTCGGGCGCAGCGATGCGCGCTCGATAGCCGGCGCGCAGCCGGGCGACGAGGGGCGCGTGCCACCGGCGCAGACGGTTACCTTGTCCGTCGGGACCTCCCTCGACGAAGCGGAACGCGCACTGATCCTCGCCACGCTCGATGCCGTCGCCGGCAGCAAGGTCGAGGCGGCAGACTTGCTGGGTATCAGCCTCAAGACGCTCTACAACCGACTGCAGGCTTATCGCGGCCTCGGCAATGGCGCGCCGCCGCGGCCCGCGGGTCGCCGCCTCATGGTCGTCGCCTGAATGCGCGGGCCGCGATCATGGCGCCCCGCGCTTGCGAGAGATTGATCATGCCTGAGGTGACATCCCGAAGCAACGGATTCGGCCCCCCGCTGCCGGGGCGAGCCTGCGGAAATTCTTGAGACCGATCCGCTGCCGGTTTATCATCTGAACCCTCCTGGCGCTGCCGCCGGGGAAGGGCGCGCACCGATGAGCGAGGACCCGGTCCAGCCGAGATTGCGCGTGCTCGTCGTCGACGATCACGCGGTCGTTCGCGCGGGCTTCATGCGGATACTCGACGCCACCGCGGATCTCGAGGCGGCGGGCGAGGCGGGCACCGCCGCCGAGGCGCTCGCGCTCGCGGCCGAAGGCCGCTACGACGTGGTGATGCTCGACATCAGTCTTCCCGACGCCAATGTCCTCGAGACGGTCGCGGCACTGCGGCGGCACCAGCCCGGGCTGCCGATCCTCATCGTCAGCATGCATCCGGAGGATCAGTACGCGGTCAACCTGCTGCGCGCCGGTGCCAATGGGTTTTTCGCGAAAGCCGGGGAGGCGAAGGAGCTCGTCGCCGCGGTCCGGCTGGTCGCGTCGGGGCGGAAGTACGTGAGCCCCGCGTTGGCGGAGGCGCTGGCGCTCGAAGCAACGGGCGTCGTGCAGGAGCCGCTGCACCGGCAACTGTCGAACCGCGAGTTCCAGGTCTTTGTCGGGCTCGCCGCCGGCAAGACGGTGACCGATCTGGCCGATGCCATGTGCCTCAGCGTCAAGACGGTCAGCACCTATCGCACGCGCGTGCTGGAAAAGATGAACCTCGCGCGAAACGCGGACCTCACCGCGTATGCGCTCCGCCACAACCTTCTCGCCTGACGGTGCCGGGCAAATTCCGGCAATGGCCCAGCCGCTGCGCATCCTGGTGGTCGAGGATTCCGCGCTGATCCGCCGCCGGCTCCTCGATACGCTCGGCGCGCTGGGCGGCTTCGATGTGCTGGGTTGCGCGGAGTCCGCCGCCGAAGCCGTCGAGGCGATCGCGCGCCTGCACCCGGAAGTCGTCATCACCGACATTCGCTTGAAGGAAGGCAACGGCATCGACGTCGTCCGCCACATGCGGGCGCATCCCTACGATCCGAAGCCGCGGATCTACGTGCTCACGAACTACGCGTTTCCCGAATACCGGCGCCAGTGCACGTTGATCGGAGCGGATGATTTCTTCGACAAGTCGACGGAGTACGAGCGCCTGCTGACGACGCTGCGCGCGGTGGCGTGAGAGATGATGGTCGCGTCGGCGACGCGGCATGCGGATCGCCCCAGGATTGCGGGCGCGCCAGAAACAAAGAACAATACCGGAGCGTCGTACCACGTTGGGGGCTGCCCGCCGCGGCAAATAGACGATGACGACATTGCATCTGCGACCGTTGGCGCTGGTGTGCGGGGTCGGCGACGGCACGCTGCCCACGTCCTGCGCCGTCGAAACGCCGAAGCCGGGATAGGCCATGCGCCTGTCACTGCGCTTTCTCATCCCGTTGCTGCTGGCGCTCGGGGTCTTCGCGTACGGCGCGGTGCCGCTCGCCGATGCGCTGATGCAGCGCTGGTTCGTGCGCGATCTCGACATGCGGTCGACGCTCATCACGTCGACGGTGGAGGAGCCGCTGTCGGAGCTGATCGCCACCGGCTCGCGCTCGCGCATCATCGCGTTCTTCGACCACATGATGCGCGACGAGCGGCTGTACGCGGTGGCGCTCTGCCTCGAGCCCGCCGGCGAGCCGATCGCGACGGTGAATTTCCCGCGCGGGATCAACTGCGCGGCGCTGACCGCGTACGGCACCAACGACGGCCATGTCCTGCCGTCGGCGCGCGGCCCGCTGCATCTCGCGGTGCGCGCGCTGGACGGCACGCAGGAATCGACCGCGCGCCTCGCGCTGCTGCAGGACATGAGCTTCGTCACCCGCCGCAGCGAGGAAACGCGGCGGCTGCTGTTCTATTTCTTCGTCGCGCTGGGCCTCGCCATCGCGCTCATCACCGTGATCATCGCCCAGCTCTCCTGGCGCGGCTGGGTGCAGGGGCTGCGCGCGCTGCTGCGCGGCGAAGGCATTCTGCGGCCGTCGCCGGCGAGCACGGTGCCGGAGCTGCGGCCGATCGCCCGCGATCTCGGCGATCTCATCCGCGATCTCGAGCGCCAGTACCGGCCGCTCGACGGCAGCCAGCGGATCTGGGACCAGGACGCGCTGCGCGCCACGCTGCGCCGCGAGCTGCACGGCAACGACGTGATCGTCGTCGCCAACCGCGAGCCGTACCTGCACATCCGCACGCCGGCCGGCATCCACGTGCAGCGGCCGGCCAGCGGTCTCGTGACCGCGCTCGAGCCGGTGATGCGCGCCTGCTCCGGCACGTGGATCGCCCACGGCAGCGGCTCGGCCGACCGCGACACCGTCGACCGGCACGATCGCGTCGCCGTGCCGCCCGAGCATCCCGCCTACCAGATCCGCCGGCTCTGGCTGTCGAAGGAGGAGGAGCAGGGCTATTACTTCGGCTTTGCCAACGAGGGCCTCTGGCCGCTGTGCCACAACGCGCACGTGCGGCCCACCTTTCGCTCCGCCGACTGGGAATACTATCGCCGCGTCAACCAGAAATTCGCCGATGCGGTGGCGAAGGAATCGAAGTCCCGCGATCCGGTCGTGCTGGTGCAGGATTACCATTTCGCACTGCTGCCGGGGATGATTCGCGAGCGGCTGCCGGACGCGACGATCCTGACGTTCTGGCATATTCCCTGGCCAAATCCCGAGGCGTTCGCGATCTGCCCGTGGTATTCCGAGCTGCTCGCGGGGATGCTCGGCAGCAGCATCCTCGGCTTTCACACCCAGTTCCACTGCAACAATTTTCTCGACACCGTCGACCGGTTGCTCGAGGCGCGCGTCGATCGCGAGTCGTTCACGATCACCTTCCGCGGACAGACCACCGCGGTCCACCGCTACCCGATCTCGATCGAATGGCCACCGGCGCCGCTGGCCACCGCCAAGAGCGTTCCCGAGGCGCGCAAGGCGGTCCGCGAGCGCCTCGGCCTGCCCGCGGGCCACCGGATCGGCATCGGCATCGATCGCCTCGACTACACCAAGGGCATCATCGAGCGCTTCAACGCCGTCGCCCGTCTCCTCGAGCTCGAGCCGCGCTGGGTCGGCCGCTTCACGTTCATCCAGATCGCCGCGCCAAGCCGCGGCGCCATCGCCGACTATCGCGACTACGGGGCGCGCGTCACCGCGCTCGCACGGGAAATCAACGATCGCTTCGGCACCGAGAGCTACCGGCCGATCATCCTCGTCACCGAGCATCACGAGCCCGACGACGTCTACGAGTACTTCCGCGCCGCCGACATCTGTTTTGTCAGCAGCCTGCACGACGGCATGAACCTCGTCGCGAAGGAATTCGTCGCGGCGCGCGATGACGAACAGGGCGTGCTCGTGCTGTCGCAGTTCGCCGGCGCGTCGCGCGAGCTTCCCGAGGCGCTCGTCGTCAATCCGTATGACGCGGACCAGTGCGCGACGGCGCTGCGCACGGCGCTCACCATGGATGCCGAGGAGCAGCGGGCGCGGATGCGCTTCATGCGCGGGGTCGTGCGCGAGTTCAATGTCTATCGCTGGGCCGGACGCATGCTGCTCGATGCCGCGGTGATGCGCCAGCGCGGCCGATTCCGCCTCGCCGACAAGGCCGCGCTGCGCGCGTGATGCGATGGACGACTTGCGCAAGCCTCCGTCTCCCGCGCGCGGCGCGCGGCCGCGACGGGGGTACGGTCCGCCGCCGCTCGTCCCCGCCGCCTCGGCGGTCTTTCTCGACATCGACGGCACGTTGCTGGAGCTCGCCGCCACGCCCAACGGGGTTCGCGTCGACCCCGCCGTCACGCACCTGTTGCCGGCATTGGCCGAAGCCCTCGCGGGCGCGCTGGCGCTCATCACCGGCCGCACGCTCGCCGATGCCGACCGGCTCTTTCCGGGTCTCGCGCTTCCGGTTGCCGGTCAGCACGGCCTCGTGCGCCGCAGCGCCGACGGCAAGATCGTCGCCTACCCTGCGCCGCCGGAGCTCACCGCGCTGCGCGCCGAACTCACGAGCTTCGCCGCGCGTCACAGTGGCCTCGTGCTCGAGGACAAGGGCACGACGCTGGCGCTGCACTACCGGCGGGCGCCGCAGCTCGCGTCGCACGTGCACCGGATGGTGCGCGCCCACGTGGCCGAAGCGGGCGCTGCGTCGTGGCGACTGCAGCCCGGCAAGGCGATGGTGGACATCGTGCCCTCCGGCCGCGACAAGGGCACGGCGATCCAGGAATACATGGCGGAGCCGCCGTTTCGCGGCCGAATGCCGGTGTTCGTCGGCGACGATCACTCCGATGAGCACGGCTTCACGGCGGTCATGGACATGGGTGGCCAGGCGATCAAGGTCGGGCCGGGCCGCACGCTTGCCCGCTACCGGTTGCGCGACGTCACCGCCGTGTGCCGGTGGCTCGGCGCGGCGCTCGCGCCGGCGCCGAAAGCCCGGCGCGAGGCCGAACGATGAAGAGCACCGATCGCGGCGCGACGCCGCTTTGGCTCCAGCGCCATTCGCCGGCGCGGCGCGTGCCGATTCAGCGCTTCTTGCGGCGGGGGGCTGGCGGCAGGATCTTCCGGATGAGACCGGCACAGGTTTCGGGCGACATGTAGCGCGGCACCGGATAGTTGGTGTCGGCTTCCCAGCAGGCGGCTTTGGCCAATTCGGGAATGTCGGCTTCGCGCAGGGCGGCGAGGCACGGGGGAATCCCGATATCGCGATTCAGCGCCTCGACCGAGTCCAGAAATTTCTGCGCCAGCACCGCTGGCCGCTCGCCATCCGTTCCAACCCTGGCCCGAACCGCGAGGATGGCCAGTTTCCCGGTGATGGCGGGGCTCAAGTACTTGAGGACATGGGGCAACACGATCGCGTTGGCCAGGCCGTGGGCGGTGTGATACTTGCCACCCAACTGGTGCGCGATGGCGTGGACATAACCCACGTTGGCCCGCGTGAAGGCAAAGCCGGCGTACGTCGCGGCCAGCGCCATCTGCTCGCGCGCGGCGAGGTTCTTCCCGTTCCTGCAGACCGTGCGCAGATTGTCATAGATCAAACCTACGGCGGAAAGCGCCATCCGATCCGTGTTGTTGGTGGACCATTGACCAATGAACGCTTCGATGGCATGGGTCAGCGCGTCCATGCCCGTCGCCGCCGTCACCTGCGGCGGCAATCCGGTCATCAAGGAGGGGTCGAGCGCCGCCATTCGCGGCACAATGCGCGTGTCGGCGATCACCAGCTTCTTGCCCGTTTTCGGATCCGATATCACCGCCGCCACGGTCACCTCGGACCCGGTTCCGGCCGTGGTCGGCACGGCGTAAATCGGTACCGGCTCGTGCAGGCCCCTGAAATATCCAACCAGTTGACGAGGCTTTTTCTTGTTTGCCACCGCCAGTGCAATGGCTTTTGCCGTATCCATTGCCGAACCGCCGCCGAACGCGACAATGGCATCACACCGCTCGGTTCGATAGAACTTCATGCCTTGTTCAATTAACGGTATCGGCGCATCGGCGGCGACCTCGTCGAAGACGACGAACGTCGCGCCGCCCCTGGTCAACGCATCGGTGAGGCCATCGAGCAGGCCCAGTTTCGCAATCATGCTGTCGGTCACGATCAGGATCTTCCGGTGGCCAAAGCCGGCGATGGTCTGGCCCAGCCGCCCGCTCGACCCCGGCCCGACCAGCAGGGTCGGCTGTGGAATCGGCAACAACCCGGTCACGACCCCCGCCGCGCGCATTGCCGCCGAGAGCCCGACACTGCGCACCATGTCACCCACAAAATTCGGCACCAAGTCCATTTTTTCCTTCCGTTCCCACGCTTCGACCCACCCAGCTTGCCCTAATCCCGCGCTGCGGACTAGTCTCGTTCCGGCGACACCGGTCGCCTCTGCCGGAGCCGTCTGCCTCGCCGCGGGACTCCTACCATGAGGATTGCATGAAACGAGTAGTCAGCATCAGCCTTGGCACCGACGACCAGGATTTCGAATTCAATGCCCGGTTCCTGAGGCGGAATTTCCATGTCCGTCGGTTCGGCACCAACGGCAGCACCGCCAAGGCCGTGAAGCTCTTGAAGCACTGGGAGCAGCACGCCGATGCGATCGGCCTTGGCGTGGTGAAGGACAGCTACTCGGTCGGATCACAGCGCTACGTCGAGAAAGACAGCGCCCGCCTGAAAGACGTGGCGAAGCGCATTCCGGTAACGACGGGGGGGCGCCTCAACGACCTGCTGCAGGAATGGGCGCTGCGCCACGTGCAGGTCAAATTGCGCGACTATTTCAACAACGCCAAGGTCCTGTTCTTCTCGGGCATGACCAACTTCAAGCTGGCGCAGACCATGGCGGAGTACACCGAGAACCTCGAGTTTGCCGATCCCCTGTTGCAACTCGGGGTGCCGAAGCTGTTGACGTCGCTCAGTACGCTGGAGCTCTACGCCAGCGGCGCGCACTACGTGCTCGACTGGGCGCCGGGGAGCGTGCTGTCGTCGGCGCCGGTCAAGGAGTGGATGAAATTCGTGCTGCGCAAAGCGATGCAGAACGCGACCGTCATCGTCGCGCCGGTGCACGAGCTGGACGACTACGGTGCCGAAGAACTTGCCGGCAAGACCATCATCACCTCCACCGTCAACGACGAGCGGATCGCGCAGTTCAAGAAAAGGGGCGTCGACATGGTGATCGACGGCGCGCCATTCCTGTTCGGCCACGTGCTGGGCCCCAATCTCCTGGATGCGATGATCATCGCGGCGCTGGAAAAGGATCCCGAGGCAATCTTGGAGGACGATTACCTCGAGATCATCACCGGCCTCGAGGTGGAGCCGCGCATCATCTATCCCAACGGCTTTCGGCGCATCAACCGGTTTGCGTTCGTCATCCATCCGCTGTCGCAGGAGTATTTCAAGAACATCAAGCCGATCGAGATGCTCTCGTATGTGTCGCCGCCGATTTTCATGGATACGCTGGAAAAGGCGATGGCCTATGCGCCCCCCTTCATCTACTCGAAGGTGACCGGCATCAAATCGCCGACCGGCGTGGAAGCCGAGGGCTGGCTCATCTCGGTCGGCGGGACGCCCAAGGAGATCATGAGCCACGCGCCCGAGTTCACGTACCGCCGCCTGCTCGACGCCGCCAGCATGGCGCGGCAGCTGGGCGCGCAGATCATGGGCCTCGGCGCGTTCACCAAGGTGGTCGGCGATGCGGGCCTCACCGTCGCCAAGCGCGCGTCCCTGCCGATCACCACGGGCAACAGCTACAGCGCATCCGGCGCGCTCTGGGCCGCGCACGACGCCCTGCTGCGCCTGCGCCTGCTACCCGAAGTGCAGCGTGGCCGGAAGGTGCAGTTCAAGGCGATGGTGGTGGGTGCTACCGGGGCGATTGGCTCGGTGTGCGCCCGGATGATGGCAACCGTCGCCGAGCAGGTCTACCTCGTCTCCCCCGAAACCGCCAAGCTGCTCTCGCTCAAGGAGTCGATCCTCAAGGAGACTCCCGATGCGAAGCTCTACCTGTCGTCGCGGGCGGACAAGGATGTCGCCGGCATGGACATGATCGTGACCGCGACCTCCGGGGCAGGGAAGAAGGTTCTCGACATCATGAAGGTCAAGCCCGGCTGCGTGATCACCGACGTGGCCCGCCCGCTCGATCTGCCCCCCGAAGAAGTCGCCAAGCGACCGGACGTGCTGGTGATCGAATCGGGCGAGATCCAGCTTCCCGGTGACGTGTCGATGAAGAATATCGGGCTGCCGAAGAACGTCGCCTACGCGTGCCTCGCCGAAACCATCGTGCTGGCGCTGGAAGGGCGCTTCGAGAACTTCACCGTCGGCCGCAATATCGAATGGGAAAAGGTGCGCGAGATCTACCGGCTCGGCCGCAAGCACGGGATGCAGCTCGCGGCGATCTCCGGCGTCAACGGCGTGTATTCCGACGCCGACATTCGCCGGGTGCGCCGGCTGGCGCTGGCCGCGCGCGCGCGCATGGCGGCCGCCCCGCCGCGGGCGAAGGCGGCGAAGCGAGCCGTTGCCCGGCGCGCGCCGGCGACGCGGTGAATCGTCGTGTGGGAGTGGGCCGTGTTGGATTTGAACCAACGACCAAAGGATTCAGGTTAGCGTGAGTTTCCCCACTCCCTGGACTATCTCATCACCCGCCATCGCTGGGTGGGGTGTCGGGCGCTCGTGGCGGTTTTCCGGGGACTAAGACCCCATCCGCTAGTCTCTGCACCTTCCGCCGATGCATCGGCAGCTTGGCTCAGGGTTGCCTTGGCCGAAGCTGTAGGTTTCCCTGAATTCACCCGATTCTCGCTGTGCGGTTTCCCGCACGCGACACCAATTACTGATGAGTCCTCTGCTCTTACCACTGAGCTAACGGCCCGGCCCCGGCATTATAGGTGCCCGGACGGTGCCCGGGTGCGCGCAGCGGGGCGGACCGGTCAATTATTTGCCATCCGGATGCGTATCGGCCCGGATTGCGCCAGGCGACGGGGCCCGCGTGCCGCTACGGCAAACCCGCGACGTGACCATTGGGGGCAGGCTCTGCTCCCGGCGCAATGCTTCCTCGAGACGTGCGATCGCGGCGTCGCGGGGCGCGATCCGCACGCCGCAACTACTCGGCGCCCGTGGGCCGCGCTAAACTGTCGATACCCATCGCCGTCCACTCGCGACGCCCAACGGCGACCGCAACGGCGTGCGCCGCCGCGCGGGCGCGACTCTTCGTCCTCATGAAACTCCGCCATTATCTCCAGCCGCTCGTGATGCCCGCCTCGGTCGCGCTCATCGGCGCGTCGGAGCGGCCGGGTTCGCTCGGCCGCATCGTCTACGAAAATCTCCTTGCGGGGGGATTCAACGGCGACATCGTCGCGGTCAACCCGAACCGCAAGCGGATCCTCGGCCATCGCGTCGCGCGCTCGCTTGCCACGGTCAAGAAGCGGATCGACTGTGCGGTGATCGCAACGCCGTGCGACCACGTCGCCGCGGTGCTCGCGCAGGGCGGCGGGGCGGGATTGCGCTCCGCGGTGATTCTCACCGCACCGCCCGTGGGCACGACCGCCGCGCAGCGCTGGTCGAGCGAGATCGCCGCTGTGGCCGCCACTCACGGCATTCGCTTCGTGGGTCCGGAAGCATTCGGCGTGATCCGCACCGATCTCGGCCTCAATGCGACGGTCGGATCCGTTCAGGCGCTCCCCGGCCGTCTCGCCCTGATCGCGCAGTCGGGAGCGGTCTGTTCGGCGTTGCTCGATTTCGCCACACCCGCCGGCATCGGCTTCTCGTCGGTGATCGCGCTGGGCGATGCCATCGACATCGGATTCGGCGAACTGCTCGATGCGTTGCTGCTCGATCCGGGCACCGACGGCATCCTGCTCTACGTCGAGACGCTGCGCGATCCCCGGCGCTTCGTGTCGGCGCTGCGAACGGCGGCGCGAACCAAGCCCGTGGTCGTGCTGAAGTCGGGGCGCGCAGCGGATGTGGGTGGCCCGCACGCCCCCGGGGCGGCGCCGAGCGAAGACACGGTGTTCGATGCCGCGTTGAAACGCGCCGGCACCGTCCGGGTGCGCACGTATACGCAGCTGTTCGCCGCGGCGCGCATCATCTCGATGGGCAAGACCGTCCCCGGGGACCGGCTCGCGGTCGTGACCAACGGCCGCGGCCCCGGCCTGATGGCGGCCGACAGCGTCGTCGACAACGGCGTGAAGCTCGCGATGTTCACGCCGGAAACGGTGACCCGGCTCGACGCGCTGCTGCCCCCCGAGAGTTCGCGCGACAATCCGCTCGACATCGGCGGCGGCGCGACACCGCAACGAATCGCCGACGCCGTCAGTTGCGTGCTCGCCGACGAGAATACCGACGCCGTGCTCGCGCTGCACGTGCCGCTGCCCGCGGCGCCCGCGACGGACGCCGCGCGGGCGGTGGCGACGGCGGCGCGCGGCTCGAAGAAGCTGATGGTGGCGGCATGGCTGGGCGCGATCCAGAAAAAGGAGGCCCGCCAGGCGCTGGAGGCCGGTGGGGTCGCCGACTTTTTCACGCCGGAAAACGCGGTCGAAGCGTTCTCGTTCCTCGCGGCCTACGGGCGCAACCAGCAGTGGCTGCTCGAAGTGCCGCCGTCGCAGCCCGAGCCCGAACCGCTCGATCTCGCCGCGGCGGAGCGCGTGCGCGAACGGGCGCTTGCCGCCGATCGCACGATCCTGAGCGACCCGGAGGCGCACGCGCTGCTGGCCGCGTTCGGATTGCCGGCGCCGGCGACCGCCGTCGCCGCGACCCGGACGGCGGCCGTGGCGGCGGCCCGCCGCATCGGCTTTCCGGTCGCGCTCAAGCTGCAATCGCAGATGGTGGCGCACCCCCATCAGGTGGCGCGGTCGCGCCTCAACCTGCGCAACGCGGCCATGGTGGCGCGCGCCTATGACGCGCTGCTCGAGGAGGCACGCGAGCGGACCGGCGCGCACTGGACCTACGGCGTGGCGGTGCAGAAGATGGTTTCGCTGCCGCACGCGCGCGACGTCGCGATCGGCGTGTACACGGATGCCGTGTTCGGGCCGATCATCACGTTCGGCAATGGCGGCCTCAACGCGGCCGTCGAGCGGGAAAAGGCGGTGATGCTGCCGCCGCTCAATCGCCGCCTTGCGCTCGACCTCATCGCCGGCACGCGGACGGCGAAATATCTGGGCGCGTTCCGCGAGTTGCCCGCCGCCGACCTGGAGCCGCTCGTCAAGATGCTGCTCCAGTTGTCGGCGCTCGTCTGCGCGCTGCCGTGGGCGCGCGAAATCGAGCTCAACCCGGTCCAGGTGACGGCGACGGGCGCCGCCATCGTCGACGCGCGGATCATGGTCGACCCGCGGCGCCAGGTGATCCCGGAAGGGTATCGCCACATGGCGATCCATCCCTACCCGATCGAGCTCGTCGGCGACGTGACGTTGCGCGACGGTACGCGCCTGCACCTGCGGCCCATCCGGCCCGAGGACGCCGAACTCGAGCGCGCGTTCGTGGCGGGGCTCTCCGACGAGGCGCGTTTTTTCCGCTTTTTCTACCGGCTGCACGAGCTCACGCCGGCGATGCTCGCGCGCTTCACCCAGATCGACTACGACCGCGAACTGGCGCTGGTCGCCGTGCATGACATTGGCGGGGTGGTCGCATTCGTCGGCGTCGCGCGCTACATCACCAACCCGGACCACGAAAGCGCCGAATTCGCGGTCGTCGTCGCCGACGAATGGCAGGGCCGCGGCGTGGCCCGGGTGCTGATGGAGCGGCTCCTCGACTGCGCGAGGCGTCGCGGGTTGAAGCGCGTCGAAGGGGCGGTGCTGCGCAACAACCACAACATGCTGAAGTTCACGACCGCGCTCGGATTCGAAACTCATGACGATGCCGATGCGCACGAGCAGGTGATCGTCGTCAAGGAACTCGTCTGATGCGGCCGGCCGCCGGCGCGTTGCGCTAAACTTCATTTTCCCACCCGTACCCCCCGATCCCATGAAGATTCTCATCGCTGTCGACGGTTCCCCTTGCGCGCTCGCCGCGATCGAAGGGCTGCTGAAACGCCTCGATTGGTTCCGCGGCCCGGAAGAGTTCGCGCTCGTCTATGTCCATCCGCCGCTGCCGTACAAGCATGCAGCCGCCTGGGCCGGGAAGGAGGCGATTCACGGCTACTACGAAGAGGAAAGCGATGCCGCGCTGGCCGCGGCGCGCGCCCTGCTCGATGACCATCGCGTCGCGTACACGGTCGAAAAACGCGTCGGGGACGCCGCCGACGAAATCGTGAAGTTCGCGGCGTCCGGCGGCCACGATCTGGTGGTGATGGGCACGCACGGGCACACGGCACTCGCAAATCTGGTGATGGGCTCCGTCGCGACCAAGGTGCTGGCGATCAGCAAGGTGCCCGTCCTGTTCATGAAGTGATTCCCGGCCAGCGGGTGGCGGCGCGTCGTTGTTAGGCCGCTCGGATTTTGGGAGCCACACACGCGTCCTCCACACCTTGGACAAGATTTCCGGGGCATGCCGCCGATAAGCGGCGAGGGCTGTGGCCAATGCGGCGCGGCGTGAGCCGCCGGGCGCGGGCTCGTGCCGCCAAGCGTGCGCGTGCGCGGGCGACGGGCGCGTCGCGAGCGTGTGACGCCCGTCTCGCGTCGGCACCACGCGTCGGAGGCAGCGGTCAGGGTCGCGCGGGCGCCCGTGGGTCGCGTCGGCCGTCATGGGTGGCGCGGACGCGGTCGGCGTGGGTTGCCGGCCGCGTCCGCGCCGGGACCCATAGGCCGACGTTTGCGACCCTCGGGCGCCCGCGCGACCCTGACCGCTGCCGGGCACCATAGCCAGGTGTTCGCGATCCCGACCGCTGCCGGGGCACCCATAGGAAGGTGCTGGCGACCCTAAGCGCTGCCGGGCACATAAATGTCCGCGCTACAACGCCGCGCAAGTCAGCGAAGAATCAAAAAAAACGCCCCGGGATTGCCGGGGCGTTGCCGATGCGCGGCGCGGCGGCGCGGATGGCGGCTTATCCTTCGCCCTCGAGAAAGCTCCGCAGCTTTTCCGAGCGCGACGGATGGCGCAGCTTGCGCAGCGCCTTGGCCTCGATCTGCCGGATCCGCTCGCGGGTGACGTCGAACTGCTTGCCGACCTCCTCCAGCGTGTGGTCGGTGTTCATCTCGATGCCGAAGCGCATCCGCAGCACCTTCGCCTCGCGCGGCGTCAGCGTGTCGAGGATGTCCTTGCAGACGTCGCGCAGGCTGGCGTTCACCGCGGCGTCGGACGGCGCGATCGTCGCGAGATCCTCGATGAAATCGCCGAGATGCGAATCGTCGTCGTCGCCGATCGGCGTCTCCATCGAGATCGGTTCCTTGCTGATCTTCAGGATCTTGCGGATCTTTTCCTCGGGCATCTCCATCTTCTCGGCGAGGAGCGCGGGGTCGGGCTCCTGCCCCGTCTCCTGCAGGATCTGGCGCGAGATCCGGTTCATCTTGTTGATCGTCTCGATCATGTGCACCGGGATGCGGATCGTTCGCGCCTGGTCGGCGATGGAACGCGTGATCGCCTGGCGGATCCACCACGTGGCGTAGGTCGAGAACTTGTAGCCGCGGCGGTATTCGAACTTGTCGACCGCCTTCATGAGGCCGATGTTGCCTTCCTGGATCAGGTCGAGGAACTGCAGGCCGCGATTGGTGTACTTCTTCGCGATCGAGATCACGAGCCGCAGGTTGGCCTCGGTCATCTCGCGCTTCGCCTTGCGGGCCTTCGCCTCGCCGGTGGACATCTGCTTGTTGATCTCCTTCAGGTCTTTCAAGGGGATCATCACCCGGCCCTGCAGATTGAGGAGCTTCTGCTGCTGCTCGACGATCGCCTGCCGGTACTTGGCGAGGTGCTCGCTGAACGTATGCTTGGCGGCGATCTCGCGGTCGATCCAGCGCAGCGAGGTCTCGTTGTCGGGAAATTTGCGGATGAAGTCGGGACGCGGCATGCCGCCCTTGTGCACGACCAAGTCCTGGATCTTGCGCTCGATCTGGCGGATGTTGTCGACCTCGGTGCGCACGGAGTCGCACAGCCGTTCGACCTGGCGGGCCGAGAACCGGATCTGCATCAGCTCGGCCGAGATCTTTTTCTGCAGATCGAGGTACTTCGCCGCCTTGTGGCCTTCCTTGGTCAGCACGACCAGCATCTTCGCGAAGAGTCGGCGGATGGTCGCGAAGCGCTCGAGCGCCGCCACCTTGAGGCGCTCGAGATTCTCGGCCGCGATGGCGCCGGCGTCACCCTCGTCTTCGTCTTCCTCGCTCTCGTCGCTGGTTTCCTCGATCGAGGTCAACTGCTCGTTGAAATCCATCAGGCCATCGACCAGGTCGTCGATCTTGATCTCGTCCTTGGCGATCTTGTCGGCGAGTGTCAGGATCTGGGCGACGGTCATCGGGCACGCCGAGATCGCCATGATCATGTGCTTCAAGCCTTCCTCGATCCGCTTGGCGATGACGATCTCGCCTTCGCGGGTGAGGAGCTCGACCGAGCCCATTTCGCGCATGTACATGCGGACGGGATCGGTGGTGCGGCCGAATTCGGAGTCGAGCGTCGACACCGCCGCTTCGGCGGCTTCCTCGACATCGTCGGTGGGTGCGGCGGGCGCCGTCTCCGACATCAGCAGCGTTTCGGCGTCGGGGGCCTCGTCGTAGACCTGGATCCCCATGTCGCCGATCATGCTGATGATGCCCTCGATCTGTTCGGCATCGAGGACGTCGTCGGGCAGGTGGTCGTTGACTTCGGCGAACGTCAGGAAGCCGCGCTCCTTGCCGAGCACGATCAGGGTCTTCAGGCGCCGCTTGCGGGCCTCGACGTCCGCCGGGGTCAGCACGCGCGGCGCGATCTCCGCCTGCTTGCCGTTCCGGCCCTTCTTGGTGGCGTCCTCGGCGCGCTTGCCGGCAATGCGCGCGGCGATCTCGCTCGGCGTGGGTTTCTTGCCGGCGGCGGCGGTCGCGGGTGGCACCGGCAGCGATTTCGCCGCCGGCTTGGCGGCGGGCTTCAGCGCTTTCGCGGTGACAGGTGCGCCGGCTTTCGGCGCCAGCGGCTTGCCGTTCTTCGGAGCGACCAACGCCGGTTTCTTCGCGGCTACGGGGGTTGCCGGTCGCGCAACGGTCTTGGGCGCGGTCTTGGCTTTCGCCTTGGGCAGCGGTCGTGTTTTCGCGACCGGTTTCTTGGCCGCGGGGCTGGCCTTGCGGGCGCTGGCGCCGGATTTCGGTTTGGCGGCCGGCTTGCGCGCGGCCGGCCGCGCCGCCTTCCTGGCGACGGTCTTCTTCGCCGCCGGCTTGCGCGCCACCGCCGCGCTGCCGGATTTCTTGCGGGCGGGCGCGGCCTTGGGCTTGGCAGGCGATTTGCGTGCGGGCTTCGCGGGCTTCTTGGCCATGATCATCCTAGGGATTCGGGGGAGCCGATAGCTCGTATGTTGGGGCGAATCGGGAAAACCTTAGAATATAACATGCGATCGACTCCCCGGTCAGCTGGACCGGGCCTCACGACCCGCTGCCGGGCGTCCGGCCGGACCCGGAGCCGCGGAAGCGCGCGCCGGACCATTTCGAGCTGGCGGACACGTTCGGTTTCCTCCGCTGGCAGTTCCGCGGCGGCCGCGGCGCTCGCCACGGTTTCGGCGCCCGCCGCCGCGACCTGACCGATGCGCTGCGCATGCTGCCAATACCGGCGGGTCCCGGCGCGCAAATGCAATTCGGCGAGCTCCGGGGTGACGCCGTTGTCCTGGGCGGAGGTGAGCGCCGCCACCAGCACCCCCTCGTGCGCCGTGCCGGCGAAATGCTGCATCGTCCCGGGCGTGCTGAGCGGCCCGAGCGCGGATTGGCAATAGCCGACCAGCGCCGCCAGCGCCGCACCTTCGGGCGTCGCATCGTCCGGTTGAGGGATCGTGATCGTGCGCGCCGCTTCTGGTTGGAGCAGCAGCCCCTGAATCAGTTCGCGGACGAGCGACGGCGGGCGTCGCGATGACGGGGGCGCCGGCCGCCGGAACGCCCGCGCCGCGGGATGCGGTTCATCGGTGGCCGGACGCGCTGCCGTCGCGGCGCGGGGAGCGGGCGGCAGCAGGGCGCGCAACTCCGCTTCCGGCAAGCCGCAGAGCGCGGCGAGCTCCTGCCGCAGAAGCACCGCGAGCACCGGGGCGTTGAGCGCGGCGACGTGCGGCCGGGCCGCTGCCACCAGCGCGGCGCGGCCCTCGGCCGTGACGGGCGGGTGCGCCGCGGCGAGCTCGCGCAGCAGGAATGCGGTGAGCGAGGTCGCGTCCCGCATGAGCGCCTCGAACGCGGCCTTGCCGTGCTTACGGACGTAGTCGTCCGGGTCGTCGCCGTCGGGGAGAAACAGGAACTGCGCGTTCTTGCCATCGGTCAGGACGGGCAGCGTGTTTTCCAGCGCCCGCCAGGCGGCTTTGCGGCCGGCGTTATCGCCGTCGAAGCAGAAAACGACCGAGTCGGTGAGGCGGAAGAGCTTTTGCACATGTGCCGGCGTGGTGGCGGTGCCGAGCGTGGCGACGGCGTAGTCGATGCCGTGCTGGGCCAGCGCCACGACGTCCATGTAGCCCTCGACGACGACGACCTTGCCGGCATCGCGGATGGCGTTGCGGCCGAGGAACAGGCCGTAGAGCTCGCGGCCCTTGGAGAACAGCGGCGTTTCCGGCGAGTTGAGGTATTTCGGTTCCCCCGTGCCCAGCACCCGGCCGCCAAATCCGATCACCTGGCCGCGGCCGTCGTGGATCGGGAACATGATCCGGTCGCGAAACCGGTCGTAGCGCTTGCCGGCGTCGCCGGCGATCACCAGGCCCGCGGTTTCGAGCGCCGGCGCGTTGTAGTCGGGAAACGCCGCGGCGAGCGGCTGCCAGCCGTCCGGTGCGTAGCCGATGCCGAAGTGGGCGGCGATCGCGCCGGTGAGGCCGCGTGCCTTGAGATAGTCGATCGCGGGCAGGGCGTCCTTCAGTTGCGCGCGGTAAAACCGGGCGGCGGTGAGCAACAGCGTCGCGAGATCCTGCGTCTCCTCCCGGCGCTGCGCGTCGCCGGGGCGCTCGTCGCGCGGGACCTCGAGCCCGACTTCGCGGGCCAGGTCCACGACCGCATCGGGAAACGACTTCCCGGCATATTCCATGAGGAAGCCGATGGCGGTCCCGTGCGCGCCACAGCCGAAGCAATGGTAGAACTGCTTCGTCGGGCTGACCGTGAAGGACGGAGTCTTTTCGTTATGAAACGGGCAGCAGGCGGCGTAGTTGGTGCCGGACTTCTTGAGCGGAACCTGGCGGTCGATCACCTCGACAATGTCGACCCGGGCGAGCAGCGTTTGTATGAAATCGTTGGGAATCATTGACTTAACGCTACTTCGCCCGCCTCGCCACAGGCTGCCGGGGAACCTGCGGGCACAACCGGGGTGCTCTCAATTATAGGCGACCGTCGTCGGTCCGCCAGGTTGTTTTGTTGCCAGGCACTTGCGGTGGCTGGAGATCTGCGGGCGATACCGCGATGGATGCCGGCACGAAAAGCCGGTTACCCGACGAGCCGCGCCTTGACCTGCGCCGAAGCGGCGCCCAAGTCCGCGCGTCCCGCGAGCTTGGGCTTCAACACCGCCATGACCTTGCCCATGCCGGGGAGCCCGGCGGCTCCGGTGGACGCAATCGCGTCGGCGATCAACGCATCGATCTCCGCTGCGCTCAGCGGTTGCGGCAGATAGGTCTGCAGGACGGCGATTTCGGCCCGTTCCGCGGCGGCCAGGTCGGCTCGGTGGCCGGCCTCGAAAGCGGTGATCGAATCCTTGCGCTGCTTCACCATCTTGTCGAGAATCGAGAGCACGTCGGCGTCGGTCATTTCGATGCGCTCGTCGACCTCGCGCTGCTTGATGGCGGCCTGCAGCAGCCGGATCGTCGACAAGCGGGCGCCATCGCGTGCCCGCATCGCGTTTTTCATGTCCTCGGTGATTCTGGCCTTGAGCGTCATGGCAACTCCCTGGTGAGCGAAATGCCTGGATCCGCCCCGGATGCGTGTCCAGCCGGCGCTGTTCCCGTGCCGGTTCCCCACAAAAAAACAAAAGGGAGCGAATCGCTTCGCCCCCTCGTCACGCCAACCGCGCCTGCCGCCCGATAGGCGGGCGAGGCGACTGCAATCAGTAAAGCTTGGGCGGCAGCTGCTGGCTGCGCAGGCGTTTGTAATGCCGCTTGACCGCGGCGGCCAGCTTGCGCTTGCGCTCGGCGGTGGGCTTTTCGTAGAACTCACGGGCGCGCAACTCGGTGAGAAGACCGGTCTTCTCGATCGTGCGCTTGAAGCGGCGCATCGCCACTTCGAAGGGTTCATTGTCGCGAACGCGAACGCTGGGCATGTAACGGATTCCTTTCGGTCCAGAGACTTTCGGTAACCAGAGAGTATAACAGCGGGCGTCTCGACATGCAACCCCGCTATAATCGCAGGAGATCGGGGCCGGGCCCCGATTTCTCCCCCAAATCGCCTGTTCCCGGCATCGTAGGCGGGCGGACCCCCGACGATCGGCATGCGCGTTCTCGGCATCGAAACCTCTTGCGACGAAACCGGCCTCGCGGTCTACGACACGCGCCGCGGCCTCGTTGCCCATGCGCTGCACTCGCAGGTGACGATGCACGAAGCCTACGGCGGCGTGGTGCCGGAGCTCGCGTCGCGCGATCACGTGCGCCGGGTCGTTCCGTTGGCCCGGCGGGTGCTCGCGGACGCCGGACTCGCGTTCGCCGACCTCGATGGCATCGCCTATACGAAGGGTCCCGGCCTCGCCGGCGCGCTGCTCGTCGGGGCGAGCGTTGCCAACGGGCTCGGCTTCGCGCTCGGCAAGCCGGTCGTCGGCGTTCATCACCTCGAGGGTCACCTGCTCTCGCCGCTGCTCTCCGATCCCCCACCCGCCTTTCCCTTCGTCGCCCTGCTGGTTTCGGGTGGGCACAGCCAGTTGTTCGAGGTCGCGGGCGTGGGGCGGTACCGCCTGCTCGGCGATACGCTGGACGATGCGGCCGGCGAAGCGTTCGACAAGACCGCCAAGCTTCTCGGCCTGCCCTATCCTGGCGGGCCGGCGCTCGCGCGTCTTGCCGAGTCCGGACGCGACGGCGCCGCGACGCTGCCCCGGCCGATGCGGGACAGCGGCGACCTCGACATGAGCTTCAGCGGGTTGAAGACCGCGGCATTGACGCTCGTTCGCCGCGAGTCCGGGTCCGCGGGCCTCGCCCTGCAGCGCCGGGCCGACATCGCGCGCGAGTTCCAGCATGCGGTCGTGGACGTGCTGGTCGCGAAGGCGTGGGCGGCGATCAAGGCGACCGGCCTCGCGCGCCTGGTCGTTGCCGGCGGCGTGGGTGCCAATCGCGAGCTGCGCGCGCGACTCCAGGCGGACGCCGCGACGCGCGGCGCGGAAGTGTTCTTTCCCGACCTCGCGTTCTGCACCGACAACGGCGCGATGATCGCGCTCGCGGGCGCGTTGCGGCTCGCGCATCCGGCCCCCGCCGATTACGCGTTCTCCGTCCGACCGCGCTGGGAGCTCGCGTCGCTGGACGCACCGTAACCGGCGCGCGTCAACGCCCGATCGCGCGTTCCTTGCCGTCGAGGAGCTGGCGGATGTTGGTTCGATGCCGCCAGAACAGCAGTGCGGCGACGGCCACCATCGCCCACGCGGAAAGCGAATTGCCGGTCAGATAGAACATGCCGATCGGCATCAGCGCGGCGGCGACGAGGGCGGCGAGCGACGAGATTCGGAACCCGACCGCGATGATCAGCCACACGACGGCGAGCACGGCCGCGAGCGGCCATTGCAGCGCGGCGACGATTCCCGCCGCCGTCGCCACGCCCTTGCCGCCGGCGAAGCGGTGAAAGACCGGATAGAGGTGACCCAGGAACACCGCGAGCGCGACGCCGGGCACGGCCCAGTCCGCGACGTCGAAGTGGGGTCCCAGCCGCTGCGCGAGCCAGACGGCGAACCACCCTTTGGCGCCATCGCCGACCAGCGTCAGCGCGGCGGCAGCCTTGTTGCCGGTGCGCAGCACGTTGGTCGCCCCCGGATTGCCGGAGCCGTAACTGTGCGGATCGGGCAGGCCGAGCAGTTTGCTGGTGACGACGGCAAAGGAAACCGAGCCGAGGAGATAGCCCGCCGCGATGAAAATCAGTGAAGCGAGCATGTGGTCTCCGCAAGGGCCGCGTGTCGGCGGCCGTACCCTTGACCGCCCGTCGACGAATCGGCGGTGCGAAAGCGCGCGTCGGTTAGAATGCGCCCGACGATTCTAGCAAAACCCGCGCCGGCGGCGAGCGCACCGCCCCCATGAACACCATCTTCATTCACGATCTCCGCCTGAAGACGCGCATCGGCGTCTACGAGTGGGAGCAGCATCTCCCGCAGACGCTGCGACTCGACGTCGAGCTCGGGCTTCCTTCCGACGTCGCTTTCCGCTCCGACGATTTTGGCGATGCGCTCGATTATTCGGCGATCGTGAAGCGCCTGCAACGATTGGCCGCCGATCATCCGCACCGGCTGCTGGAGCGTTTCGCGCAGGCGGTCGCCGACATCGTGCTGATCGAGTTCAGCGCGCCGTGGGTCAAGGTCCGCGTCGCCAAGCTCGCGCCGATCGCCGGAGTGAGGGAGCTCGGCGTCGCCATCGAGCGCCGGCGCTAGGATTCGTCAGCCGCGCGGGTGATGCTGCGCGTGCAGCCGCTTCAGGCGCTCGCGCGCGACGTGCGTGTAGATCGTCGTCGTGGTGATGTCGGCATGCCCGAGGAGCAGTTGCACCACGCGCAGATCCGCGCCGTGGTTGAGGAGGTGCGTGGCGAACGCGTGCCGCAGCACGTGCGGCGAGAGGCTTGCCGCGGGGATGCCGGCCTTGACCGCGCAACGCTTGATCAGCGTCCAGAACGCCTGCCGCGTCATCGGGCCTCTCGCGGTTGGTGAGGAACATCGCATCGCTGCCACCGGTCCCGGCAAGGGCGGGCCGGGCCTCGGCCAGGTAACGGCTGACCCACGCGACCGCCTCGTCGCCGAGCGGCACGAGGCGCTCCTTGCTGCCTTTGCCCAGCACCCGCACGACCCCCGCGTCGAGCGAGACCTGCACGAGCTTGAGGCCGACCAGCTCCGACACACGCAGGCCCGTGGCGTAGAGCGTCTCCAGCATCGCGCGGTCGCGCAGCCCCAGCGTCGCCGCCACGTCGGGTACGGCGAGCAGCGCTTCGACCTGCGCCTCGGTCAGGTTCTTCGGCAGGCGCCGCGGCAGCTTCGGCGCGCGGATCCGCAGCGTCGGGTCGGCGTCGATCGTCCCTTGCTGCAGGAGCAGGCCGAAAAAGCGGCGCAACGACGACAGTCGGCGCGCAATCGAGGTCGCCTTCGCCGTGCTGCGGTACTGATCGGCGAGGAAGCCCTCGACGTCGGCGCGCCGCGTGCCCGCGAGCGATGTCGCGTGCGCGTCGAGCCAGGCCGCGAATTGCGTGACATCGCGCCGATAGCTCGCGAGCGACGCCGCGGCGAGGCCATCCTGCAGCCAGAGCTGGTCGCAGAAGGTGTCGATCAGATCCGCGGCCGACCGGGCTGGGACACGGGGCACGGCGGGCGCCATCGGCGGCACGCGCGAGGTGGGCCTCAGGCCCCGAAGCGGTAGCCTTCGTGCGCGAGCAGCCAGCGCTTGATCGCCAGCGGGTCGCCGTCGACGGCATTCATGAATCCGCCGAGCGAGCCTTGGCTGCCGACCACGCGATGACACGGCACGACGAGGGCGACCGGGTTGGCGCCACAGGCCCCGCCGACGGCACGCGGCGCCGTGTGCAGCGCGCGGGCGATCTCGCCGTAGGTCCGCGACTCGCCGACCGGAATCTTCGAGAGCTCCGCGCGCACGCGCTGGCGGAACGCGGTGCCGGGATGGGCGAGCGGCAGCGTGAACGTGAAGTGCGGATCGGCGAGATAGCGCTCGATCTGCGCGACCACGCGCGCCGCCAGCGCGTCGACGGGCGCCTGCGCGCGAGCGGATTTCGGCAGGTACTCGATCGCCGTCACCGCGCCGTGTGCGGTGCGAATGCCGAGCACCGCGCAGGGAATGCGCACCTTGGCCGCGTACGGGGGTTCTTGGTCGCTGCTCATCGGTGATTCTCCTTTACCAGGTGCGACGCGGCGCTCGCGTGCGCGATTCGCAATGCCGTGGATGGCTACGGTTCTCATCCCATTTTCATCTGTTGCGGCAGCGCCGTCACGAGCTGCGGAAACAGCCAGATCAGCAGCACGGCGGCGATGATCAGGTAGAACATCGGCAGCGCCTGGCGGGCGATCCACGTGATCTGGCGTTGGGTCATCCCCTGCAGGACAAACAGGTTGAAGCCGACCGGCGGGGTGATCTGCGCCATTTCGACGACGAGCACGATGAAGATCCCGAACCAGATCAGGTCGATGCCGGCCGCCTCGACCGAGGGGAGGATCACGCCCATCGTCAGCACGACCATCGAGATGCCGTCGAGGAAGCAGCCGAGCACGATGTAGAACAGCATCAGCACGACGATCAGCGCGAACGGCGCGAGACCCAGCCCGCCGATCCATTCGGCGAGATGACGCGGCAGGCCGATGTAGCCCATCGCCAGCGTCAGGAACGCGGCGCCGGCGAGTATGAACGCGATCATGCAGTAGAGACGCGTCGCGCCCATGAGGCTCGCGGCGAACGTGGTGCGCGTCAGCGAACCCTGCGCGGCCGAGATGACGAGCGACCCGACGACGCCGAACGCCGCGGCCTCGGTGGCCGTCGCGACACCGACGTAAATCGAACCCAGCACCAGTTGCGATCAGCAGCACGACCGGAATCAGGTGGCGCGACGCGTGCAGCTTCTGCATGAAGGTGGTGCTCTCGGGGGCAGCCGGAATGCGGTCCGGATGGACGAGCGACCAGACGACGATGTAGCCGGAGAAGAGCAGCGCCAGCAGGATCCCCGGGATCACGCCGGCGATGAACAGCTGCGCGATCGACACGTTGGCACTGACGCCGTAGACGATCATGATGATCGACGGCGGAATCAGGAGCCCGAGCGTGCCGGCGCCGGCCAGCGTTCCGATCGTCATGTCCTCCGGATAGCCGCGGGCCTTGAGCTCGGGCAGCGTCATCTTGCCGATCGTCGCGCAGGTCGCGGCGGAGGAGCCCGATACCGCGGCGAAGATCGTGCAGCCGATGATGTTCGTGTGCAGGAGCCGTCCGGGCAGCCGCTCGAGCCAAGGGGCGAGGCCGCGGAACATGTCGTCGGACAGCCGGGTGCGAAACAGGATTTCGCCCATCCACACGAACAGCGGCAATGCGGTCAGCGTCCACGACGACGAGGTGCCCCAGATGGTCACCGCCATCGCGTCGCCCGCCGGCCGCGAGGAAAAGAGCTCCATGCCGATCCAGGCGACGCCGGCGAGCGCCAGCCCTATCCACACGCCGCTGCCGAGCAGCACGAACAGCGTGACGATCAGCAGCGTGGTGATCAGCGCGTCCATCGATTGACCAGTTTCGGTGGGCGTTCGTCATTCATTGTGCAAAGCCTCGGCCGGCCGCGGGCGGCGGCGCTTGCCGGAAAGCTCCAGCGCGAATTCGTCCAGAAATGCGACCAGCAGAACGACAGTGCCGGCCGCCATCGCGAGCTGCGGGATCCACAGTGGCGTCGCGTCGTTGGCGGTCGAGATGTCGTGGAATTGCCACGACTGGTACGCGAGGCGCACGCTGTAGAAGGCGTAGAGCGCCGCGAGCAGCGTGGCCGCGACGAGCGACCACCGCTCCAGCCAGCGGTGCGCCCTGATCCCGACGTGTTCGAGGATGAGGCTCACGCGGATATGCTCGCCGCGCTTTAGCGTGTGCGCGAGGGCGAGGAAGCCGGCGCCGGCCATGCAATACCCCGCGTACGCATCGGTGCCGGCAACGTGGAAATGGAACAACCGGCCGGCGATGCCGGTCAGCACCATCGCGAGCGTGCCCACGAGAAACAACGCGGCCAGGACTCCGGCAGCGTCATACATCGCATCGAGCGCGCGGCGAAGCGTCATCGGTCGCGGCGCGGGCGATCCCGGCTCGACCGGCGCTGCCCGCTCACATCTTGCGGTAGGCGTCGATCACCTTCCGGCCGTCGTCGCCGGCCTTGCGCTGCCACTCGGCGAGCATCAGGTTGCCGACCTTGCGCAGGTCGGCCATGAGCTGCTCGGAGGGCTTGACGATGTGCATGCCCTTGGCTTTGAGCTGGTCGAGGTACCACGTGTTCTTCTCCTCCGACGCCTTCCAGCCGCGCGTTTCGGCGTCCGCGGCCGCCTTCTGCAGCGCGGCCTGCGTCGGCTTGTCGAGCGCGTCGAAAGCTTTCTGGTTGACGATGATCGCGTTTTTCGGGATCCACGCCTGGGTATCGTAGAAGTTCTTGATGTGCTCGTAGGTCTTGGAATCGTACCCGGTCGCGCCGGAGGACATGTACGAATCGATCACCCCGGTGGCGAGCGCCTGCGACACCTCGGCGGCCTGCACCGTGACCGGCTGCGCGCCAACCAGTTCGGCGATCTTCGACGTGGCCGGGCTGTACGCGCGCCACTTCATGCCCTTCATGTCGGCGACGCCGTTGAGCGTGCGGTTGGTGAAGATTCCCTGCGGGGGCCACGGCACCGCGAAGAGGAGCTTCATGCCCTGCGTCGCGAGCTTGTCGTCGAGCGCCTTCCGGGAAGCCTTGTAGAGCTTCATCGATTCCGCGTACGACGTGGCGAGGAACGGCACGCCGTCGATCCCGAAAAGCGGATCCTCGTTCTCGAAATTGACGAGCAGGATTTCGCCGAGCTGCGCCTGCCCGCCCTGGACGGCGCGCTTGATCTCCGGTGCCTTGAACAGCGACGCGTTCGGATGCACGGTGATCTTGAGCTTGCCGCCGGTCGCGCGATCCACGTCGCCGGCAAACTGCTGGATGTTTTCGGTGTGGAAATTATTCGCCGGGTAGGCAGTCGGCATGTCCCACTTGGTTTGCGCCAGGGCGGGGACCGCGAGCGCGCAGCCAAGCGCCATGGCGACGGCGCACATGCTTTTCATCGTAAGAACCTCCTGGCAGGCAACACGACGGCGAAAAGAGGGCGCTCGCTGCGCCTCGTCTCATCGAGTTCTTTTACCACAAATGACCCGACCGGTGGCGGCGACGGGCCGCCGCGCCACGGCCGCCAACCGGGTGCCCGCGGCCGGCGGCAAAGGGCCGCAGCCTATAATGGCGGGCCGTTGGTCGCTGCGCGCGCGGACCCGTCGCCGAAGCGCGCATCGGCCCACGCGGCAACCCCGGAAGGCCCGCCACGATGACCGTACTGCCTCCCTCGTCCGCCGGCTGGCAATTCTGGGTCGACCGCGGCGGCACGTTCACCGACATCGTGGCGCGCCGGCCCGACGGCACGCTGACGACGCACAAGCTCTTGTCCGAGAACCCGGAACGCTACCGCGACGCCGCGGTGCACGGCATTCGCGAACTGTTGCGCCTCGCCCCCGGCGCGCCCATCCCGCCCGGCATCATCGAGGCGGTCAAGATGGGAACGACGGTCGCGACCAACGCGCTGCTCGAACGCACCGGGGAGCCGACGGCGCTCGTCATCACGCGCGGCTTTGCCGACGCGCTGCGGATTGCCTACCAGAACCGGCCGAAGCTCTTCGTGCGCCGGATCGAATTGCCGGCGCTCCTCTACGCCCGCGTCGTCGAGGTCGACGAGCGCATCGGCGCGCATGGTGACGTCGTGCGCGCGCTCGACCTCGAGGCGGCGCAGCGCGATTTCGCCGCCTTGCGCGCGGAGGGCATCCGCGCGGTCGCGATCGTCCTGATGCACGGCTATCGCTTTGCGCAGCACGAGCGCGCGCTCGCCGCCCTGGCGCGCGAGCAGGGCTTCGCGCAGGTGTCGGTGAGCCACGAGGTGAGCCCGCTGATGAAGCTCGTGCCGCGCGGCGACACCACGGTCGCCGACGCCTACCTGTCGCCGATCCTGCGCCGGTACGTGCGCCAGGTCGAATGCGATCTCGCCGGCGAGGGTGACGCCGAGCCCGCGCCGGCGACCGCGGGCGGCGATGGCGAGGGACGCATTCGCCTGCAGTTCATGCAAAGCTCCGGCGGACTGACCGATGCGCATCGCTTCCAGGGCAAGGACGCCATTCTGTCCGGCCCGGCGGGGGGAGTCGTCGGCGCGGTCGAGGTCTCGCGGCTCGCGGGCTTCGACCGGATCATCGGCTTCGACATGGGCGGCACGTCGACCGACGTCACTCACTACGCGGGCGAATACGAACGGGCTTTCGTCACCGAGGTCGCCGGCGTGCGGCTCGCCGCGCCGATGATGCGGATCCACACGGTGGCGGCCGGCGGGGGATCGATCTGCAGCTTCGACGGCGCGCGGTTCCGCGTCGGTCCCCAGTCGGCCGGCGCGAATCCGGGCCCGGCTTCGTACCGGCGCGGCGGACCGCTGACCGTCACCGATTGCAACGTGATGGTCGGCAAGCTCGATCCCGAGCTTTTCCCCAAGGTCTTCGGTCCGACCGGCGACGCGCCGCTCGATGCCCGCATCGTGCGCCAGAAATTCGATGCGCTTTCCGCCGCCGTTGCCGCCACGACCGGCCGCGCGCGCAGCGCCGAGGAAGTCGCGGCGGGCTTTCTCGAAATCGCGGTCGAGAACATGGCCAACGCCATCAAGCACATTTCGGTGGAGCGCGGCTACGACGTGACCGAGTACACGCTGTGCTGCTTCGGCGGCGCCGGCGGGCAGCATGCCTGCCTCGTCGCCGACGCGCTCGGCATGACGCGGGTGCTGCTGCATCCGTTCGCCGGCGTGCTGTCGGCGTACGGGATGGGGTTGGCCGACGTGCGCGCGATGAAGCAGCGGGCGGTCGAAACGCGGCTCACCGGCGATACGCTGGCGGACATCGCGCCGGCGTTCGCGGCACTCGAGACGGCGGCACGGGCCGAGGTCGCCGCGCAGGGGGTCGCCGCCGAGCGCATCGACGCGAAACGCACCTGCCACCTCAAGTACGAAGGCACGGACACGACGCTTTCGATTCCGGTTGCCGAGGGGACCGCGGAGGCGCAGGCAACGGCCGCGGCGCACGTCGCCGTCGTCGCCGACTTCGAGCGCCGATACCAGGCGCAATATGGCTTTCTCATGCCCGACAAGCCGCTGGTGGTCGAAGCGGTGGCGGTCGAGGCGATCGGGCGGACCCAGGCCGCGGGCGAAACGATGCCGGCGTTCGCGCCGCGGCAGGGAGCGCTCGCGCCGATCCGATCGAATCGCCTCTACACGGCCGGGGCATTCCACGCCGCCGCCGTCTACGATCGCGACCACCTGCGGCCGGGCGACCGGCTCGCCGGTCCGGCCGTCATCCGCGAGGACAACGCGACGACGGTGGTCGAGCCCGGCTGGCGGGCGACGCTGACGGCGCGCGGCGACCTCGTGCTCGAGCGCGTGGCGGCGCTCGCTCGCGCGCATGCGATCGGCACCACCGCCGATCCGGTGCTGCTCGAAGTGTTCAACAACCTGTTCATGGCGATCGCCGAGCAGATGGGCACGACGCTCGCCAACACCGCGTACTCGGTGAACATCAAGGAGCGCCTCGATTTCTCCTGCGCGCTGTTCGACGTCGAGGGCAACCTCGTCGCCAACGCGCCGCACATGCCGGTGCATCTCGGCTCGATGGGGGAGAGCGTGCGCACGATCATCGAGCGCCGCGCCGAGAGCATGCGGCCGGGCGACGTGTTCGTGCTGAACGCCCCCTACAACGGCGGGACGCATCTGCCGGATGTGACGGTCATCGCGCCGGTGTATCTCTCCTCACCCCAGCCCGAGTTCTACGTCGCCGCGCGCGGCCATCACGCCGACATCGGCGGCATCACGCCGGGCTCGATGCCGCCCCACTCGACGCACGTCGACGAGGAGGGGGTGCTGCTCGACAACGTCCAGCTGGTCGCCGGCGGACGCCTGCTCGAAGCCGAGATGCGCGCGCTGCTCGGCAGCGGCCGCTACCCGTCGCGCAATGTCGAGCAGAATCTCGCCGATTTGCGGGCCCAGGTCGCGGCCTGCGCGAAGGGCGCGCAGGAGCTCGCGAAAATGGTTGCCCATTTTTCGCTGCCGGTCGTGCGCGCCTACATGAAGCACGTGCAGGACAATGCCGAGGAGGCGGTCCGCCGCGTGCTCGACGCGCTGACGGACGGCCATTTCGAGTACGAAATGGACAGCGGCGCGAAGATCGCCGTCACCATCGCGATCGACCCGGCGAAGCGTGAAGCGACGATCGATTTCACCGGCACCAGCGCACAGCAGCCCGACAATTTCAACGCGCCCTCCGCGGTCTGCAAGGCGGCCGTGCTGTACGTGTTCCGAACGCTGGTCGACGACGAGATTCCGATGAACGGCGGATGCCTGAAACCGCTCTCCATCGTGATCCCGGAAGGGTCGATGCTGGCGCCGCGCCATCCGGCGGCGGTCGTCGCCGGCAACGTCGAAACCTCGCAGGCGGTCACCGACACGCTGTACGGCGCGCTCGGCGTGCTCGCGGCCTCGCAGGGGACGATGAACAACTTCACCTTCGGCAACGATACCTACCAGTATTACGAGACGATCGCCGGAGGCGCCGGCGCTGGCCCCGATTTCGACGGCGCGAGCGTGGTGCAGACGCACATGACCAATTCGCGGTTGACGGACCCCGAAGTGCTCGAATGGCGCTTTCCGGTCAGGCTCGAGTCGTACGCGATCCGCCACGGCAGCGGCGGCGCCGGTCGTCATCGCGGCGGCGACGGCGGCATCCGCCGCGTGCGCTTCCTCGAGCCGATGACGGCGGTGATGCTCGCGAACCACCGCCGGATCGCGCCGTTCGGCGTGGCCGGCGGCCTGCCGGGCGCGGTTGGACGCAACTGGGTCGAGCGCAGCGACGGCGGCCGCGAGGAATTCGGCGCGACGTGCGCCGTTGCCATGGGCGCCGGCGACGTGTTCGTGATCGAGACGCCGGGCGGCGGCGGGTTCGGCCCGCCGTAGCCCGGGTTGCGCAGCGAAACCCGGGGCAGCGCCTCGTCGGAGCTGTGCCCGCGTGGGGGCATAATGGCCTTCATTTCGAGAAGGAGCCGGCCATGGCCAGCATCTACGATTTCACCGTCAAGGACATCCACGGCAAGGACGTCAAGCTCGACCGTTACAAGGGCAAGGCGCTCCTGATCGTCAACACGGCGAGCAAGTGCGGCTTCACGCCGCAGTACAAAGGACTGGAGGCGCTGTACGAGAAGCTCAAGGGCAAGGGCTTCGAAATCCTCGGCTTCCCCTGCAACCAGTTCGGCGCACAGGAGCCCGGTACGGAAGCGGAGATCGAATCGTTCTGCGAGGTCAATTACGGCGTGACGTTTCCCCTGTTCGCCAAGATCGACGTCAATGGCAAGCGCGCGGCGCCGCTCTACCGGCATCTCAAGACGGCGAAGCGCGGACTCCTCGGGTCCGGGATGATCAAGTGGAACTTCACCAAGTTCCTCGTCGATCCCGACGGCAACGTCGTCGAGCGTTATGCGCCGAACGCGGAGCCCGCGAGCATCGCTTCCGACATCGCCAAGCTGCTGCCGAAATGACCGGCACGGGGCGGGCGCCCGTCATCGCGCTCACCCTGCTGTTCGCGGCGCTGGTGGCCGTCGCGGGGTCGGCGCATGCCGCCGATCCGGCCAAGGTGCTGCGCGTGGCGTTTCTGTCGGCCGAGACCGGGTTCGATCCGCAGGCGGGCGGCGACCTCTACTCGAACTACGTCGATCGCGCGATCTTCGACCCGCTGTACACCTACGACTACCTCGCGCGGCCGTACCGGATCGTGCCGAACGCCGCCGCCGCGCTGCCACAGATTTCCGCCGACGGCCTCGCCTGGACGATCAGGATCAAGCCCGGCATCTATTTCGCGGACGATCCGGTGTTCAAAGGCGTGCGGCGCGAGCTCACCGCCGCCGATTACGTGTACTCGATGAAACGGGTCATCGATCCGAAAATCCGCTCGCCGAATCTGCAGCAGTTCGACGGCAAGTTCGTCGGCGCCGATGCGCTGGTGGCCAAGGCGAAGGAGACCGGCAAGTTCGATTACGATGCGCCACTCGAGGGATTGCAGGCGATCGACAAGTACACGATCGCGATCCGGCTGGTCGCGCCGTCCTACGATCTGCTGGCCGACCTGACGACGCAAGCGTCCGCCGCAGTCGCGCGCGAGGTGATCGAAGCCTACGGCGACGGGAGCGGCTGGGCGATGGCGAATCCCGTCGGCACCGGACCCTATCGGATCAAGGAGTGGCGGCGCGGGCAGAAGATCGTGCTCGAGGCGAATCCGGGCTTCCGCGACATGGTCTACCCGCAAAGCGCGGATCCCGCCGACCGCGAGATCGTCGCGCGCCTCGGCGGGAAGAAACTGCCGCTGATCGGGCGCGTCGAAATCAGCATCATCGAGGAAAGCAACCCACGGCTGCTCGCCTTCGAAAAGGGCGACCTCGATTACGTGACGGTCCCGCCCGAGCTGACCTGGAACGTGCTCGATCACCACGGCCGGCCGAGTTCGCGCTATGCCGTCGCCGGCGTGCAGCTCGCGCGCGGCATCCAGCCGACTATCTCGTACACCTACTTCAACATGGAGGACCCGGTGGTCGGCGGCTACACCACGGACAAGGTGGCGCTGCGGCGCGCGGTCAGCATGGCCTACAACACCGAGGAGGAAATCCGGATCGTGCGCCAGGGGCAGGCGATCATAGCGACGCAGCCCGTCCCGCCCGGCGTCACTGGCCACGATCCGGGGTTCAACGGTCACGTGCGATACGATCCGGCCGGCGCGCGGGCGCTCCTCGACAAGTTCGGCTACGTCGACCGCGACAAGGACGGCTGGCGCGACCTGCCCGACGGCCGGCCGCTCGTGCTGCACATTTCGTCGACCATCGGAGCCCTCGAGCGGCAGCTCGACGAACTGTGGCAGCGCAGCCTCAAGGCCGTCGGCATCCGCGTCGAATTCGTCAAGCAGAAGTTTCCGGACACGCTGAAGGCGGCGCGCGCGGGCCAGTTGCAGATGTGGGGGCTCGCCAACACCAACACGACGACCGAGGGCTACGGCTTTCTCGGCCTGCTCTACGGCGGCAATGCGGGGCACTCGAACTTTTCCCGGTTCAACCTGCCGGAGTTCAACCAGCGCTACGAGGCGTCGCGCCGCCTGCCCGACGGTCCGGCGCGCACGAAGCTGTTCGGCGAGATGTCGGCGCTGGTCACGGCGTACGCGCCATGGATGCTCGACGCGTATCGTTACGAGAACGTTGCGGTCTATCCTTGGGTCGTCGGCTTCAAGTACAGCGGCATCTATCAGCACCCATGGCCCTACCTCGACATCGACCGCACTTTGAGGCGCGTTCCGGTCCAATGATGAGGACGCATTCGGCGCGGCGGGAAGCATCATGGCTCCTGGCGATTGCCGTGGGCATGTTGGCCGCGCTCGCGCCACTCGCTGCGCCGGCGCGCCGGCCGCGCCGAAATGGGCCGATCCGGCCAAGACGCTGCGCGTGATGTTCCCGATCGCCGAGACCGGGTTCGATCCGCAGGCGACATCGGATTACTACTCGTCACACGTGCAGCGCGCGGTTTTCGATTCGCTCTACCACTTCGATTACCTGGCGCGGCCGTATCGCTTCGTGCCGAACACGGCGGCGGCGATGCCCGAGATTTCCGCCGACGGCCGCACGTGGACGATCCGGATCAAGCCCGGGATCTTTTTCGCCGACGATCCCGCGTTCAAGGGCAAGAAGCGCGAGCTGACCGCCGCCGACTACGTCGTACTCGTGGAAACGGCTGCTCGACCCGCGGATGCGGGCGCCGTTCCTCTGGTACCTCGACGGCAAGGTCGCCGGCGCCGAGGCGGTGCTGGCGAAGGCCAAGCTCGCGGGGCGGCTCGACTACGACGCGCCGATCGAAGGCCTGCAAGCGCTCGACCGCTACACGCTGCGCCTCACGCTCAAGGAACCGGACTACGTGATGCTGGGGTACATGTCGCAGATGCCGATGGCCGCCGTGGCGCGCGAGGTGATCGAGGCTTACGGCGATGCGAGCGGATGGGCGATGGCGAACCCGGTCGGCACCGGGCCTTACCGGCTCGTCGAATGGCGGCGCGGGCAGAAGATCGTGCTCACCGCCAATCCGGATTATCGCGAGGTGTATTTCCCCGAAAACGGCGGGCCGGACGACCGCGAGCTGATCGCGGCGATGAAGGGCAAGCGCCTGCCGCAGATCGGCCGCGTCGAGATCGCGATCATCGAGGAATCGAATCCGCAACTGCTGGCCTTCGACAGCCGCGAGCTCGATTACGCCAACGTGCCGCCGGACCTCGTGCCCAAGGTGCTCGATTCCGGCAACAGGCTGAAGCCCGCCTATGCGCAGCAGGGCGTCCGGCTCGCGCGCGCGATGCAGCCGTCGCTCGCGTACTGCTACTTCAACATGGACGATCCCGTCGTGGGCGGCTATACGCCGGAGCGCATCGCGCTGCGCCGCGCGATCGTGATGGGGCTCAACACGCCGGACCTCATCAACGTCTGGTACCAGGGGCAGGCGGTGCCGGCGACCCAGCCGATTCCGCCGAACGTCGCGGGCCACAGTCCCGACTTCAACGTCGGCGTCAAATACGATCCGGCGACGGCGCGGCAGCTCCTCGATCGCTTCGGCTACAAGGATCGCGACGGCGACGGCTGGCGCGATCTGCCCGACGGCCGGCCGCTCGTGCTGCAGATGGGGAGCTCGACGTCCGGCCGCGACCGCGAGCGCGACGAGCTGTGGAAGAAGAGCATGACCGCGATCGGCATCCGGATCGAGTTCCTCAAGCAGAAGTGGCCGGACCTCCTCAAGATGGGCCGCGCCGCCAAGCTGCAGATGTGGCCGGTCGGCTGGATCACGACCTACGGCGAGGGCGACGCGTTCATGCAGCTTCTCTACAGCGGCAACATCGGGCAGTCGAACTACGCGCGCTTCGTGAACGCCGAATACGACGAGCTGTACCGGCAGTCGAAGCGCATTCCCGACGGCCCCGAGCGCAACGCGATCTATCGCAAGATGGCCGGGGATCATCGCCGCGTACAACCCGTGGGATCTGGGCGTCTACCGTATCGAGAACACGCTGGTGCGGCCGTGGGTGCAAGGCTACAAGAAGCACGTGTACAACGAGCACGCGTGGAAGTTCCTCGACATCGAAATACGAACGCGGCGCGAGGACGCGATTGCGCGTGAACGCCGCGCCGCGTCCGCGTTGCGCGCGGCACGCGACAAACGCGGCGATCGCCGTCGCGCGGCAAGGCGCGGCGCGCGCGATTGCCGCGGCCGTCTCGCCGGCGCGTAGAATTCGAATCAGTAACGATTCCACGCGACTCACGCGCCCCATGATCAACGCGCACATCACTGTCCGCTCTCGACCGCGACTCGCGGCCGGTCGGGCGTGCGCGTCGGCGGCAGCCTGAGTGGCGGGGCTGCCGCGCATGGCGCGCCGCTCCGCGCCGCACCCGATCGACCGCCGCGTTCCGCGGTAAATCGCCTGGCCGGTTCTCCCGCCAGGCAGCAGGCGGAAACCGGCAGCAGCACACGACCCGCCTGTCCTTTGAGATTCGCCGCGCGGCGGCGCGCGTCCGGCATTGCCGGACGGAAGAAGGATCAGGCGACATCATGTCGACGTTCGCAGCACACTGGCCCGCTCCTTCGGCGGCCTCTGGCGCAGTCCGGATTTCATGAAGCTGTGGACGTCGCTGACGGTCACGGCGTTCGGCGCGCAGATCACCAATCTCGCGCTGCCGCTGACCGCCGCGGTGATGCTGCACGCGACGCCGATGCAGATGGGCGTGCTGGTCGCGCTCGAGACGCTGCCGTTCGCGCTGTGTCAGGCTGCACGCCGGCGTGCTGATCGACCGGGTGCGCAAGCTGCCGATCATCATCGCCGCCAACTCGGGCGCGGGGTTGCGCTGCTCGCGATTCCGATCGCCGCGTGGCGGACGTGCTGTCGATCGAGATCCTGTTCGCCGTCGGCTTCATCTGCGGCGTCCAGAACGTCGTCGGCGGCGCCGCGTACCAGGTGCTGCTCGCGCAGATGGCGGGCCGCGGGCGGCTGGTCGAGGCCAACGCGAAGATGACGCTCGGCGAGACGTCGTCGGCGCTGATCGGCCCGGGTCTCGCCGGCGGCCTGATCCAGCTGATGACCGCGCCGTTCGCGATCGTGCTCGACGCCTGCACGTTCTTCGCGTCGGCGCTGATGCTGCGCCGGATCCGCGCGCCGCAGGACGTGCCGCATCCGGGCCCGAACGCGTCGGTCGCGGCGGAGATCCACGAGGGACTGAAGCTCGTGTGGAACAACCGGACGCTGCTCGCGCTCGCCTGGCTCGCCGGCGCTGTGGCAGATCCTGCACCACATGCAGGTCGCGGTGCTGATTCTGTTCGCGACGCGCGACCTGGGGCTGTCGCGCGGGCGCCATCGGCCTCACGTACGCGTTCGGCGGCGTGGGTTGCGTGCTCGCGGCCGGGTTGGCGGAGCGGCTGTCCGCGCGGTTCGGCGTCGGGCCGGTGATCGTGCACGGGCTGTTCCTCACGGCGCTCGGCTGGCAGGCGTTCGGGCTGGTGTCGGGTCCGCCCGGCGTCGCGACGCTCGCGCTCGGCCTCGCGATGCTGGTCTTCGACTTCGGCGGCGTGCTCTACGGGATCAACTACCTGTCGCTGCGGCAGGCGATCACGCCCGACCGGCTGCTCGGCCGGATGACGGCGACGATGCGCTTCCTGACCGTGGCCGCGGCGCCGCTCGGCTCGCTCGCGGGCGGCGCGCTCGCCACGGCGATCGGGCTGCGGGCGACGCTGCTGACGGTGGGCGTGCTGGGGCTGCTGCTGGCGGCCGCGGCGGTGTTCTGGTCGCCCGTGCGGCGGCACCAGAAGCTGCCGGCGGTGGC
>CAWEOX010000023.1:0-45931 GCA_963810845.1 uncultured beta proteobacterium
CGACGAGGGCATCCACCGCCGCGTCGTCGTAGCCGTGCTCGCGCAGCACCTCGCGCGTGTGCTGGCCCAGGAGCGGCGCCGGCCGCGTGATCGCGTCGGCGTCGCCGAGAAGTGGATCGGGCAGCCGATCGCCTTGGTCGGCCCGGCCTGCGGGTGCACGAGGTCGACGACCATGCCGCGCGCGAGCGTCTGCGGATGCGCGAGCGCCTCGCCGAGCGAGTGGACGGGCCCGACCGGCACGCCGGCCGCATCGAGGCGCGCGATCCACTCGGCCTTCGTCCGCGTGCGCCATCACCGCGTTCATCGCCGCCGCCAGCGCGTCGACGGTTCGCCATGCGCGCGGTGTTGGTCGCGAAGCGCGGGTCGTCGCGCCACTCGGGATGGCCGAGCACCTCGGCGATGCGCTCCCAGTTCGCCTGGTTGGCGCCGCCGATGTTGACCCAGCCGTCGCTCGCGTGGAACGCCTGGTACGGCGCGGTCAGCACGTGCGCGGAGCCGGTCGGGCCCGGCGACTCGCCGGTCGCGAAGTGGATCGCCGCGTGCCAGAACGTCTGCTGCAGCGCGGCCTCGAACAGCGACGTGTCGACGAGCTGGCCGCGGCCGGTCTTCTGCTTGTGCGCGTACGCGGCGGCGACGCCCGGCGACGGCGAGGATGCCGGCGTTGATGTCGGCGACCGGATTGCCGGTCTTCACCGGCGGCCGTCCCGGCTCGCCGGTCAGCGCCATCAGCCCGGCGATAGCCCTGCGCGATGAGATCGAAGCCGCCCTGGTCGGCGAGCGGCCCGGTCGCGGCCGAAGCCGGAGATCTGCGCAGTAGATGAGCGCCGGGATTGACCTGCGCGCAGCGTGTCGTAGCCGAGCCCCAGCTTCTCCATCGTGCCGTGGCGGAAGTTCTCGGTCAGCACGTCGGCGTCGCGCACCATGCGCAGCAGGATCTCGCGGCCGCGCGGGTCGCTTGAGGTTGAGCGCGATGCCGCGCTTGTTGCGGTTCATCATCAGGAACGGCGCCGACACGCCGTTGACGCGCGGCTCGCGGTAGCCGCGCGAGTCGTCGCCGCCGGGCAGCTTCTCGACCTTGATCACGTCGGCGCCCATGTCGGCGAGCAGCATGCCGCAGGTCGGCCCGGCCATGATCTGCGCCAGCTCGAGCACGCGCATGCCCGCGAGCGGGCCGGGGTGCGCGGCGGCGCGGTCGCGTTCACTTGCCGCGGAACTCCGGCTTGCGCTTGGCGAGGAACGCCGCGTAGCCGATCCGGAAGTCCTCGGTGTCGAAGCAGTCGAAGCACTCGTCGTGCTCGTGCGTCGGTGAGCGGGCGCGGTTCGGCGAGCCGGCGCGCGAACTTCTTGTGCCAGCGCGCGACCAGCGGCGCGCCGTCGGCGATGCGCTGCGCCGTCGCGCGCGCCTCCGCGGCGACCTCGGCGTCGGGGACCACGCGCGTGACCAGGCGCTTGTCCTTCGCCTCGGCCGCGCCGAAGATGCGGCCTTCGAGCAGGATCTCCAGCGCGACGTCGGCGCCGACGAGGCGCACGAGCGGCGCCATCTCCGCATAGGCCATCACCAGGCCGAGGTTCTTGATCGGCGCGCCGAAGCGGCTGCCCTCGCCGCAGATGCGCAGGTCGCACAGCGCCGCGATCTCGAGCCCGCCGCCCACGCAGATGCCGTGGATCTGCGCGACCAGCGGATGGCGGCAGCGCGGCGAGCGCCTCGCGCGGTCGCGTGCATGACGCGGCCGTAGTCGATCGCCTGCGCCTTGTTGCTGCGCTCGGTGGCGAACTCGGCGATGTCGTTGCCCGGCGAGAACGCCTTCTCGCCGGCGCCGCGCACGATCACGCAGCGCAGCGCATCGTCGGCGGACAGCGCGTCGATCGCCTCGCCCAGCGCCTGCCACATCGCCTTGGTCAGCGCATTGAGCTTCTCCGGGCGGTTGAGCACGACGGTCGCGATCGGCCCGGCGCGCGTCGACGAGGATCAGATCGGTCATCGGTTCGCGTCCGTCAGCGGTAGAAGAGGTGGACGAGGCCCAGGCCGGTCACCGGCACGTAGGTGACCAGCAGCAGCGTGGCGAGCAGCACGCCGATGAACCAGACGTTGACCCGCGTCACCTCCCAGATCGACGCCTTGGCGAGCGAGCTCGCGACCATCAGCACGCTCGCCACCGGCGGCGTCTGCTGGCCGATGCCGAGGTTGATCGTGACGATCAGCCCGAAATGCACCGGATCGATGCCGACCGCCTTGACCAGCGGCATCACCACCGGCACGACGAGGATGATCGCCGCCGCCGAGTGCAGGAACATGCCGAGCAGCAGGAACAGCAGGTTGAGCAGCGCCAGCACCGCCCACTTGTTCTGCGTGAACGCCGAGACCGCCTGCGCGAGCTGCTGCGGCGCCTGCACCTCGGTCAGGTAGGTGCCGAGCAGCGCGCTGGTCGCGACCAGCAGCATCACCACCGCCGTCTGCACGCCGCCCTCGATCATCGCCTGCCGCAGGTGCGCGAGGTCGAGCTCGCGGTAGATGACGAGGCCGACGAACAGCGCGGCGACCACCGCCAGCGCCGCGCCTTCGGTCGCGGTGACCACGCCGCCGAAGATGCCGCCGAGGATGATGATCGGCAGCAGGAACGCCCACAGCGCCTCGCGCGCGGTGCGGCCCACGCGCGCGCCAGCGAGAACGCCTCCTCGCGCGGCAGGTTGTAGCGGCGCGCGAGCCAGTAGGCGATCGCCCATCAGGCCGAGGCCGCCGAGCATGCCCGGCACGATGCCGGCGACGAAGAGCTGGACCACCGAGGTCTCGGCCATCACCGCGTAGAGGATCATCGGGATCGACGGCGGGATGATCACCGCGAGCGTGGCCGCCGACGACATGACCGCGGCGGCGAGCGGCGCCGGATAGCCCTTGGCCTTCATCGCCGGGATCAGGATCGAGCCGAGCGCCGCGATGTCGGCGACCGCCGAGCCGGAGATCTCGGCGAAGAACATCGACGCGCCGATCGACACCTGCGCCAGGCCGCCGCGGATCCAGCCGAACAGCGCCGACGCGAACGCGATCAGCCGGTGCGAGATGCCCGACGCGTTCATGATCGCGCCGGCGAGGATGAACAGCGGGATCGCGAGCAGCGGGAAGTTGGTCGCGCCGTTGTAGGTGACGAGCGCCAGGTTGGGCAGGCTGGCCGATGCCGTGGCGTCGCGACCATCGCGACGAGCGCGACGATCGCCGAGCGACACCGCGATCGGCACGTTGATCAGCACCAGCGCCAGCACGGCGCCGAACAGCAGCAGCATGATCGTCATGGATGCGGGCCGCGGCGCGTCAGTGCAGGCCTTCGGCGAGCGCCGACGCGGCCGGCGGCTGCGGTGCTGGTGACGAGGTCGATCAGGTAGGTGATCTCGGCGACGATGATCAGCGCCGCCGTGATCGGGATCACCGACTGCACGACGCTCATCGGGACCGCCGGCAGGCTGACCAGCGTATCGGTCGCGAGCACCGGCAGGATCCACGCGCCCACGCCGCCCAGCAGCACGAAGAAGGCGATCACCAGCAGCTGCGCGGCGATGCCGGTCACGCGCCGCGCCCGCCACGGCAGCTGCGGCGACGAGCTCGGGGCAGCCGATGTGGGCGCGCTTGACCGACGCCAGCGCCGAGCCGTAGAACGTGAGCCACGCGAGCAGCACCGAGGCGACCTCGTCGTACCACGACAGCGAGTGGCCGATCGCGCGGAAGACGATGCCGAGCCGTCACCTCGACGGCCAGCGCCACCATCAGCACGATGACGACCCACTCGAGCAGCCGGCCGTAGCCGTCGCGGAAACGGGCGGTCGCCGTGCGCGTCGTCGCGATGGCGGCGGCCGGCACCGCCGGCGTCGGCTCGCTCACTGCCGCAGCGCGACGGCGCGGTCGATCACCTCCTTCGCGCCGGGCACTTCCTTGCCGAACTCGTCGTAGATCGGCTTGCTCGCGGCGACGAAGGCGTCCTTGTCGACGTCGTTGACCTGCATGCCGCTCTGCTTCAGCTTCGCGAGCAGCGCCGTGTCGTCCTTCGCCGCCGTCTCGTAGACGAACGCCTGCGTTTCCTTCGCCGTGTCCTCGAGGATCTTGCGCACGTCGGGCGGCAGCGCGTTCCACTGCTTCGTGCCGACGATGAGATACGCCGGCGTGTAGACGTGGCCGGACAGCGACAGGTATTTCTGCACTTCCTGCAGCTTGGCCGAATAGATCTGCGTGAACGGATTCTCCTCGCCGTCCATCACGCCGGTCTGCAGCGCGGTGAAGAGCTCGGAGAACTTCATCGGGCTCGGGTTCGCGCCGTAGGCCTGGAACATCTTGAGCCGCCACTTGCCTTCGGGCACGCGCAGCTTGATGCCCTTCAGGTCGGCGGGGACCTTGATCGGCCGCTTGCTGTTGGTGATGTGGCGGTAGCCGTTCTCCCACACGGCGAGGATCTTGAGGCCCTTCTTCTCCGCCTCGGGCGCGAGCTTGGCCCAGAACACCTCCTTCTCGATGCGGCCCATGTGCGCGCGGTCCTTGACGAGGTAGGGCATCTCGAAGACGCCGAAGAGATCGACCTCCGAGCTCATCACCGTCGACGGCAGCGCCATGTCGAGCGTGCCGAGCTTCAGCTTCTGCAGCATCTCCTTGTCGCCGCCCAGCTGGCTCGAGCCGAAGGTGACGACCTTGGCCTTGCCGCCGAGCTTGGCGTTGGCGCGCTTCGCGAATTCGTCGGCCGAGAGCTGGAACAGCGAGCCGGGCTCGCCGACGTGGCCGAGCTTGATCTCCAGTTGCGCGTAGGCCGGCATCGGCGACAGCCGCAGAGCGCGATGACGAGCACGCTGCGCAGAATGTGGCGGCGGGCGCCGGTGATCGAACGTACGGTCTTCATCGTGGGTCTCCTCGTGATCCGTCGATTGTCGAAATTGTTGACGGTATGTCGTGTTACGCGGCCTGCGCGAGCGTGGCGGGTGGCGGTCTGCGCCAAGATAATCCATCGCCGCCTGCACGCCGCCCTTGCGGTACGGAACCGGGCGAGATCGAGGCCCATCTCCACGCCCGCGAGCGTGCCGCACAGCATCAGCTCGTTGAAATGGCCGAGATGGCCGATGCGGAAGATCCGGCCGGCGACCTTGCCCAACCCCTGGCCCAGCGACATGTCGAAGTTGTCGAGCACCACCTTGCGCAGCGCGTCGGCATTGTGGCCCTCCGGCATCATCACCCCGGTCAGCGAGTTGCTGTAGAGCGCGGGATCGGCACAAAGGATCTCGAGCCCCCACGCGCGCACCGCGCGCCGTGTCGCTTCGGCGAGCCGGTGATGCCGCGCGAAGACGTTGTCGAGCCCCTCGGCGAACAGCATCTCCAGCGCCTCGGCCAGGCCATAGAGCAGATTGGTGGCGGGCGTGTACGGGAAATAGCCGTTGGCGTTGACCGCGAGCATCTCCTGCCAGTCCCAGTACGAGCGCGGCAGCTTCGCGTGCTTCGCGGCCGCGAGCGCCTTGGCGCTGATCGCGTTGAACGACAGCCCCGGCGGCAGCATCAGTCCCTTCTGCGAGCCGCCCACCGTCACGTCGACGCCCCAATCGTCATGGCGGTAGTCCATCGAGCCGAGCGACGAGATCGTGTCGACCATGAAGAGCCCCGGGTGACCCGCGCGGTCGATCGCGCGCCGCACGTCGGGGATGCTGCTGGCCACGCCGGTCGACGTCTCGTTGTGCACGACGCAGATCGCCTTCAGCGCGTGCGCCGGGTCGGCGGCGAGGCGCGCTTCGATCGCGGCCGGGATCGACGCCGTGGCGCCAGTCGCCCGGCAGGAACTCGACGGCGAGGCCCAGCCGTTCGGCCATCTTCTTCCACAGCGTCGCGAAGTGCCCGGTCTCCGCCATCAGCACGCGATCGCCCGGCGACAGCGTGTTGACCAGCGCCGCTTCCCACGCACCGGTGCCGGAAGCCGGGTAGATGACGACGGCGCTCTCGGTCCGGAACACCGTCTTCATCCCGGCGAGCACCGTCTTGCCCAGCGTCGCGAACTCCGGTCCCCGATGGTCGATCGTCGCGTTGTCGATCGCCCGCAGCACGCGGTCCGGCACGTTGGTCGGGCCGGGAATCTGCAGGAAGTGGCGGCCCGACGGACGGTGGTTGAGCGGAATCATGGCGCGATGCTCTCGGGGGCGGCGGCGGCAGAGGCGCCCGCTCACGCCGCGTGGACGAAACGGAGTGATGCTACTGACGATTGTCGCACGCCGGCAAGAGGGTGCCCGGTTTCGCCGCCACATCCTCTACAATGGCCGGGCTCCCGGGCGCGGACCGCGGGCAGGCCGGCGAGCCCGCCGACCCGGCGCTCCCTGGCGCGGACAGGCTCCCATGAGCATGCGCGGACGTGCCCGCTCCGCGGGCGCGCAGATTACGCAAAGCCGAAACCGCGGGCGGGCGATCGGACTCATACGATGAGTGGACAACATACAGACGCAGCGGTCTCCCGTCCCCTCGTCTTTCACCGCCACCGCGATCGCGGCGACGGGGAGCTCGCGGCGCGCCTTGCCGGCGCGGTCGAGGGCGACGTCCTGTTCGATCCCGCATCGCGGGGACGCTACGCAACCGACGCCTCGATCTACCAGGTCGAGCCCGTCGGCGTGCTGGTGCCGCGGAGCATCGACGACGTGCGCGCCGCCCTCGCGATCTGCCGCGAGCTCGCGGTGCCGGTCCTCGCCCGCGGCGCCGGCAGCTCGCAATGCGGCCAGACCGTCGGCGCCGCGCTGGTGATCGACCACAGCAAGCATCTCCACCGCATCGTCGCGGTCGACCGCGAAATGATGACGGCGACGGTCGAGCCGGGACTCGTGCTCGACACGTTGAACGCCGCGCTGCGGCCGCACGGGCTCTGGTTCCCGGTCGACGTCAGCACGTCGGCGCAGGCGACGCTCGGCGGCATGGCCGGCAACAACTCCTGCGGCTCGCGCTCGATCGCCTACGGCAACATGGTGCACAACGTGCTCGCCATCGACGCCATCCTCGCCGACGGCGCCGAGGCGCGCTTCGGCCCGCTCTCCGACATGGATCGGACGCCCGGCCGGATCGCCGATCTGGTGCGCGGCATCGAGGCGATCGGCGCGCGCGAACGCGAAGAGATCGCGCGCGCGGTGCCGAAGGTGATGCGGCGCGTGGGCGGCTACAACCTCGACATCTTCGTGCCCCAGAGCGAGCGGCCGTATACCGCCGACGGCGGCGTCAATCTCGCCCATCTGCTCGTCGGCAGCGAGGGCACGCTCGCGTGGACGCGCGAGTTGACGCTCAAGCTCGCGCCGCTGCCGCGGCAGCGCACGCTGGGCGTCGTCAATTTCCCGACGCTGTATCGGGCGATGGAGTGCGCGCAGCACCTCGTGCGGCTCGGCCCGTCGGCGGTCGAGCTCGTCGACCGGACGATGATCGACCTCGCCCGCGGCAATCCGGCATTTCGCCCGGTGATCGACGCGGCGCTGATCGGCGAGCCGGAGGCGATCCTGCTGGTCGAATTCAGCGGCGAGGCACGGGATGATCCGGTCCATCGCCTGCGCGATCTGGTCGCGCTGATGGGCGATCTCGGTCTGCCCCGCAGCGTGGTCGAGATGACCGACGCCGGCGCGCAGAAGGCGCTGTGGGAAGTCCGCAAGGCCGGGCTCAACATCATGATGAGCATGAAGGGCGACGGCAAGCCGGTGTCGTTCATCGAGGACTGCGCGGTGCCGCTCGAGCATCTGGCGGAGTACGTCGATCGCCTTACCGAGGTGTTCGCGAAGCACGGCACCCGCGGCACCTGGTACGCGCATGCGTCGGTCGGTACGCTGCACGTGCGCCCGATCCTCGACATGCGCCGCGACGGCGCCGCGAAAATGCGCGCGATCGCCGAGGAAGCCGGCGCGCTGGTGCGGCAGTACAAGGGCGCGTTCTCCGGCGAGCACGGCGACGGCCTGGTGCGCACCGAGTGGGTGGGCTGGCAGTTCGGCCCGCGCCTGACGCGCGCGTTCGAGGACATCAAGGACCTGTTCGACCCGGCGGGCCTGATGAACCCGGGCAAGATCGTCCGCGGCACGAAAATGGACGACGCGTCGCTGTTCCGCTTCCGCCCCGGCCATCGCACGCTGCCGCTCACGCCCGCGCTCGACTGGTCGGCATGGGACGTCGTGCACGATCCGGTGGCCGACACGGTCACGGCACCCGGCACCGGCGGCGATCCGGCGCACGGCTTCGGCAAGGCGGTCGAGATGTGCAACAACAACGGCCACTGCCGCAAGTTCGACGCCGGGACGATGTGTCCCAGCTACCGCGCGACCCGCGACGAGCAGCACCTCACCCGCGGCCGCGCCAACACGCTGCGCCTCGCGCTATCGGGCCAGCTCGGGCCCGACGCGCTCGCGTCGGAGGCGGTGCGCGATGCGCTGGAGCTGTGCGTGTCCTGCAAGGGCTGCCGCCGCGAATGCCCGACCGGCGTCGACATGGCGAAGATGAAGATCGAGTTCCGCCACCAGTGGCAGCGTGCGCACGGCCTGGCGTTCGCCGAGCGGCTCATCGCGCATCTGCCGCGCTGGGCGCCCTGGGCGGCGCGCGCGCCGTGGCTCGCCAATCTGCGCGACACCATTCCGGGCGCCGCCCGCCTCAGCGAAATGCTGCTCGGGTTCTCGGCCCAACGAACCTTGCCCGCGTGGCGGCGCGACACGTTCCTGCGGGATCCGGACGCCGGCTCGGCGCGCGATGCCAATGGCGCCGAGGTGGTGCTGTTCGTCGATACGTTCACCCATTATTTCGAGCCCGAGAACGCCCGCGCGGCGATGGCGGTGTTGCAGGCGGCCGGCTATCGCGTGCACGTCGCGCGGGCGAGCGCCGCCGACGCCGCGCCACGGCGGCCGCTGTGCTGCGGCCGCACGTACCTCACCGCCGGTCTCGTCGACCTGGCGAAAGCCGAAGCGCGCCGGGTCGTGGCCGCGCTCCTCCCGCACGTCGAGCGCGGCGCCGTCGTCGTCGGGCTCGAGCCGTCGTGCCTCCTGTCGCTGCGCGACGAGTTTCTGGTGATGGGACTGGGAGACGGCGCACGCCGTCTCGCCGAGCGCGCGTTCCTGATCGAGGAATTCCTCGCCCGCGAGCACCGTGCCGGCCGCCTCGAATTGCCGCTTGTGCCGCTGCCCGCGACGCGCGCGCTGGTGCATGGCCATTGTCATCAGAAGGCGTTCGACGCGATGGGCGCGGTGCGCGAGGTGCTGGGTCTCGTGCCGGGCCTCGCCGTCGACGTGATCGACGCGAGCTGCTGCGGGATGGCCGGCAGCTTCGGCTATGAGGCGGCGCACTACGACGTCTCGCTGCGGATGGCGGAACAGGCACTCCTGCCCGCCGTCCGCGCAGCCGCGCCCGAAACGGTGATCGTCGCCGATGGCACGAGCTGCCGGCACCAGATCGCGGATGGCACGCGGGCAAGCGGACGGCGCGAAGCGGTCCACGTCGTGCGCGTGCTCGAGCGCGCGCTGTGCCGCTCCGGCTGAGCGCATGTCGCGTGCGCTGCTCGCGGTCGTCGCCGTCGCGCTGGCCGTTGCCGGGATCGAGTTCTATGCACTGACCGAGCGCGGCCGCCCGCACTCGAGCGTCCCGCTGCCGGCAGTTCCGTCAGCGACGCCCGCGCCCGCCAGCAGCCCGTCGGCGCCGGCCATCGGCTGGATCGACAGCCCCATCGGCGACACCGTGGTCGGGCCGGCGGTCGAGGTCAACGGCTGGGCGCTCGATCGCGCCGGTGTCGCGGCCGTCGAAGTGCGCCTCGACGCGAGACGATTTCCCGCCACCACCGGCATCGCGCGAGCCGATGTCGCGCAGGCGAATCCCGGCTATCCCGACAGCTCGACCGCCGGGTTCGCGTTCGCCGGCGATTTTTCCGCCGAGCTCGCCGCCGATTCGAGCGGCGTGCACACGCTGGCGATCGTCGTCGTCGCGCGCGACGGGCGCGAGACCGTGCTCGCGCAACGGCGCCTCGTTGCCCCGGCGGCGATGATGCGCTGGCGCGCACTGCTCGAGGGAAAGCCGCGGCTCGCCACCCGCACGATGCGTTTCCTGATGATGTCGTCCGGCGTGGCCGCGGGCGGTGGCAACGGCATCTCGGCGACGTACCGCCCGTACCTGTCGCGCACGATGCGAATCGGTCTTTCGGTGCCGATTCTCTATCTGCGCACGACCACCGGCGCCCGCGGTGACTGGATGTTCGACCCCGATTTCGATCTCGCGCACAAGTGCCGCGACCGCGCCGTCGCCGAAGACGCGCTCGACGGCGTGATCGCGTTCGCCATCGCCAACGATCTGCCGGTGCAGTTCATCCTCAACGGCGGCATCTGGGCCGACGCGAGCTGCGACATCCCGGAGTGGGACGTGAACGATCACCTGGAGCAGGACATCGCCAACTGCCAGTGGACGCAGAACAACGAAGTCCTCCCCGACGACTACCGCGCGAACCTGCCCGGCTCCACGCCGTCGCCGGAGCTCGCGCGGAGCCTCACCTACAACGTCTATGCGACGAAGGTCCGCCATTACAAGCGGCGCAACCTGCAGGCGGCGGCCGCCATCATCGCCGGCTTTGCGCGAGCGCATCCGGCGCTGTTCGCGGGCGTGGTCCTCGACGCCGACACCTACATGAATCCGTTCGTCCGCGAGGGGCGGTGGTACGACTACAACCCGGGCATGCTGAAGCAGTTCCGCCACTGGCTCGCCGGCAGCGGGCCCTACGCCGGCGTCGATCGCAGCGTGCCCGATCTGTCGTCGTATCGGCGCGTGCCCGCGCTGTCGCTGGCGGACGTGAATCGACTCGCGCGCCGGCAGTGGCCATCCTGGGACGACGTCGATCCGCCGCGCACATTTCCAGGCGACGGCACGACCGCGGTGGCACCGGGCGCGGAACCGTTCTGGAAAGATCCGTGGCATCGCGAATGGGACAGCTTCCGCCGGCACGTCGTCGCCCTGCATTACGACGAACTCGCGGGCTGGGTCCACGCGATGGGCATCCCCCGCGATCGCATCTTTTCGGCGCAGGCCTTCATCGCGCCCGATCCCGGCAGACGGCCGGTGGCGCTCCACATCCGTGGGGCGAGCCCCGACTACGATTCCGCCGGCGTATCGATCGAGGGGGCGATTCCGCGCGAAGGCCACCTGGGAACGATCCTGTACGGACCAGCGGCCGAGAACCGGCACCCGATGGAGGACGGCCGCGGCCTGTTCGCCACGCTCGCGCGGATGGACCCCGGGTGGGGGATCGTCGAATACAACGCCACCGATCTCAAAGAGCCCGCCGTCCTGCCGACGTATGCAGCGACCTATCACACGCTGCGCGATCTCTTCAACTTCGACGGCAGCCAGATCGCGATGATGGCGTGGAACGGCTCCAACGGGCGGTTCGCGGGGCAGCCGGGCTACGTCGCGTACACCGCGTGGCGCAACACGCCGGGCGAGGATGCGCTCGTCGACTTCCTCGTCGATCACGCCGACCTGCCGCGCGGCGCGCGGCTGTGGACCTTCGGGACGCCGCGGCATGCGGACGACGACGGTTGGTCGCTCGACCAGGGGCGGCTCGTCGCCGGCCCGGGCTTTGTCGATCTCGGGCCCGGCGCGGCGGCCGTGCTGACGTCACCGGCCGATCAGGTGCTGCGCGCCGATGGCGTCGATACGCTGGTGCTGGGACTCGCGAATCCCGCCGGCGTTGCGCGCGTGCAGGTGTACGCGCGGACCGGCGACACGGCGCCGTGGACCGCGCTGACGGCAGCGGTTGCCACGACGGCGCTGCGCCGCGGCGCGGCCGGCATCGAGGTGCCGCTGGCGTGGCCGGCGGATTGGCGCGCGAAGCGCATCATCGCGGACCGGCTGCGAATCGCGCTCACGATGGCGACGGCGGAAGGCAACGTGCGCGTGCAGCGGATCGCGCTCTATCCGCGCGACACCGGGGCAAGGTGACCGCGGCGTCCGCGACCGATGCTTCCCGGCTCGCGCCGCCTCGGCCTCCGCAATACTCCAGCGCCGCAGCGGACTGCGCGTCGGCCTCGCTGCGTCGACTCGCCCCGGTCGCATCCCCACTGCGTGGGGCCGCTGCTTCCCGGCTCCGCCGCTATTGGCAAACGGTGCCAGGCGGCACGAACACTTCGCGGGTCAGCGGCTTGGTCTGCATGACGCCGTCGATGGTGTACGTGAACGTCGCGTGGTTGCCGTCGCTGAACGTAAACGTCGCCGTGCCCGCGGGCGTCCCGCTCACCTTCGCCGGATCGAACTTGGTGGCGTTGAAGGCGGGCCCCGTGCCGGTATAGAGGTTGCCCGCGTAGACCTTCGGCGCCGTCAATAGCGCCGTGACGGCAAACCACAGCGGCTTGCCGTCGACGCCGTAGGTGAACCACGTCGCGAAAATCGTGTTGCCCTGATGGGTGAAATTGATGCCCCACCCGGCTTCCGAACCTGCCGGCGCATTCCACCACAGGTCCTGATAGTTGCTGGCGAGCGCCGGGTCGGCCGAGCCGCCCCAGGTGCAACTCGGCACCGGCGACGAGAACACCTGCCGGGTGATCGCCTTGGATTGCGGCACCCCGTTGATCGTATAGGCGAAGGTCGCATTGTTGTTGTCCGCGAACACCAGCGCGACACTGCCGACGGGCGTGCCCGTCACCCGGGCGGGATCGAACGGGATGGCGTTGAACGCGGGCCCGGTGCCGCGATAGAGCGTCCCCGAATAGACGCTGTCCGCGCCCTTCACCGCCGCCGCGACCATCCATAGCGGAGAACCGTCGACGTCGTAGGTGAACCAGGTCGCGAAAATCGTGTCGCCCTGATGCGCGAAATTGATGCCCCAACCCGATTCCGCGCCGTTCCACCACAGCCCCTGATAATTCGCCACGACCGGCGTCGGCAGGGCCGCCCCCGTCAGCGGCGTGCACATCACCGCGCGATTCCGGCCGCCGCCGGTGCCTTCCTGGGTCCAGCCGCCGTCGAAGAGGATCGAATCGCGAAGATCGACTTCGGCGGTGTAGCGCCGGCGCGGCGCGGCCCAGTTGTCCAGAAAGCGAAAGACGGCCCGCGTGTTGGCCGGACACGCGCCCGTCGCGTCGGGGACCTGGATATAGAACGCGGCCGCGCTTTCGGAAATGAAGTGCGCCGCGGGCTCCGCCAGCATCGACGCGCATTCCTGTGGCGACGCCGAGTAGAAGCGGGTATCGCCGTACGGCGCCGGCGCGTGCAGCCGGCACACCGGCTGCGCGCCGGCCGGGGCCGCCGCCGGATCGCTGTAGACGAGGAACCGGTATCCCGTGCGCACCCAACCCGGGGGCGAGCCCGTTGTCCCGGCCGGCGATCTCCTGCGCGTCGACGGTGATGAAATAGTTGTCCTGCGCCGCGTTGTAGAACTCGACCGCCGGCACGGTCCTGGTCGCGTTGACCGCCCCCGGCGCGAGGTATTGGACCACCAGCGGGTAGGCGACGTCGAGCCGCGTGTAAAAGTCGGTGCCCTGCTGATTCGTGCACGACGAGTCGCCACCCGAGAGCGTGCCCCGGACCTCGAAATAGCTCGCCGCCGGGTTCTGCGTGAAGAGGCCGCTGCCGCTGCTGCCGGCTTCGGTGACGCCGCTGGTCCAGCCCATCTGGGCATAGGTGCTGCCGTCACTGAAAGTCCGGTAGGCGCGGACGGTGCCCTGGCTTAATTTCTTGAGGTCGCCACTCGGATGATGGATGGCATCGGCGGCCGTGCCGATGGCGAGCGGCCCTTCGGCGTTCCAGGCGGCGAACGTCGCGCCCGACGGTGGCGGCGCATTCAGCTGCACCAGCGCCCAGTCGAAATCGACGCTCCGTGCGAGCAACTTGGCGCCACCGACCACGAGCACGTAGTTCGGCGTGGCGAGGCTTCCGCACGTGGCCGCCTGGAAGAACCAGAAGGTGTTGATCGTGCTGGCCGACGCCGCCGCGGTCCCGTGCCCGGCCGCCGGGTCGTCGGGTTCCTCGAGACAATGGTCGGAGATCAGAAAATACGGCGTGAACGAATTGAGCGAATCGTTGAGCAGGGTGCCCGTGCACAGATACGTGTTGCCCGCGATCGTCACCATCATCCGCGCGACCGCGTTGGTCGCCGACGATAGCTGTTGCTGCAACGCAGGGCTCAAACACGCGATGTCGACTTCGCACGCTCCGGCGAACCCGATGTTGTTACCGAACGCGCGCAGGCTCCGGCCGGTCGCGTTGAGGTGGGAAAGCATCGGCAATTCGAGGCGCGCGCTGCCCGGCGCCACGCCCGCGGGCAACTCGAGCTCGATGATGCCGGTTTCGCCTTCCAGTGCCGGTGACCAGTAGACGGCTTCGCCGGCGATGGCGGCACCGGTGAACGGGCCATAAGCCGGCGCGCCGCTGACCGAGCCCTGGAAGCGCACGGCGAGGCCCGGCGGGGCGTCTGTCAGCACCAGCCCCAGGCGCACCGCAGCGGCGCCCGGCGACGTCAGCGCGAGCTGCGCGGCCCGCGTTCCGGCGGCGGTGGTCTGCCAGCGCAGGTCCGCGAGCGCCAGCGAACGATCGGCCGGCGGCACGGCCCGGGCGAACCCGAGCGCCAGCCGGTGAGCCTTGTTGCGCAACAGCGGGGCGGCGCCACCGGTTTGCGTCGCGGCCTTGGGCGCGACCGCTTCCGCGGCCGTGGGTTGCGGCAGCGCGATGCGGCGCACGTGGGCTCCCGCGGGGAGCCGGAGTGCCGTTGCCGTCTCGGCCTTGTGCGCGGGGGCGGGCCGGTACTCTGCGGGCGGGACCGACGTCTGCGCCGCCGCGACCGATGCGGCGGCGGCGACGATCACGAACCCCCACCGGCGGAGGCACGCGGTGCGGGCATTGGACAAGTTGCCGGACTTACCGCTCATCGGTCTTCAGTTCGACGTAGGCACGGTCGCGGATCGTGCGCACCCATTCCTGGAACGCCTCTTCGGACTTGCGCTGCCGCATCGCCTGGCGCGCCTGCTCGCGCTGCCGCTCGGCGGTGATGTCCTGCGTGCGGCGCTCCAGAACCTCGATCAGGTGCCAGCCGAACGGGGTGCGCACCGGCGCCGGCGAGACTTCGCCGAGCTTCTGCTTCGCCATCGCCTGCTCGAACTCGGGCACGGTGTCGCCCGGCGACAGCCAGCCGAGATCGCCGCCTTTGGAGGCGCTCGTGTCTTCCGAGCTGAGCCGCGCCTGGTCCTCGAACTTCGCGCCGCCTTCGAGCCGGTCCTTCACGCGGTCGATCTTGATCTTCGCCTCGCTCTCCGAGGTGATCTCGTTCACCTTGATCAGAATGTGCCGCGCATGCGTCTGCTCCACGACGGTCGGCTGATTCCGGCTGCGGATTTCCTCGAGCTTGACGATGTGAAAGCCGGTCGACGACCGCAGGATGTCCGACACATCGCCGGGCTTCATGTTCCGGACGGGCTCGGCGAACACCGTCGGCAGCCGCGCCGGTGGCCGCCAGCCGAGGTCGCCGCCCTTGAGGGCATCCGGCGCGTCCGAAAATCCGGCCGCGACCTGGCTGAAATCGGTGCCGCTTCTGATCTGCTTCAGCGCGTCTTCCGCGCGGCGGCGCTTGGCGTCGATCTGCTCGGGCGACGATTGCTCGGGGACGATCACCAGGACGTGGGCAAGCCGGTATTCGGTCTCGCCTCCGGTCTGCGCGGCGGCCGTCGCCAGGAAATTGTCGACCTCGGCGTCGCTCACGCTCAACTTGCTGTCGACCTCGCGATCGCGCAGCCGCTGCACCATGATTTCGTTGCGGATCTCCTCGCGATACTTGGCGTAGGCCATGCCTTCGCGCTCCACCGCCTTCCGGAAGTCCTCCGGCGACATCTTGTTTTCCTGCGCGACGCGCGCGATCGTCCGCTCGACCTGAATGTCGTCGATGCGCACGCCGGTCTCCTTCGCGTATTGCGTCAATGCCCGCTCGGTGATGAGCCGCTCGAGCAACTGCTTGTCGAGCACGTCGCCGGGCGGCGGCGTCACCTTCTGCGCCTTCATCTGCTGCAGGACGCTGCGCTTTTGCTCGTTCAGGTCGAACTGCGTCAGCGCCTCGTCGTTGACCACCGCGACCACGCGGTCGAGCGGGACGATCGCGCGGGCGGGCGAGGCGGGCCGCGGCGCGGCGGGCGTGGCCGCGGGCGTCACGGCGGGTGGGGCAGCGGCGTCGCAGCGGGCGCGCGGCGGGCGGGCGCGGCGCACGGCGGGCGTCGCAGTCGGCGTGGCGGCGTGGACGGCGAAGACGGCTGCGCCGGGCTTTGCGCGGCGGCGGTCAGCGCAAAGGCTGCAGCGGCCGACAGGACGGCGAGCAGGGAAAACCGGCCGGAGATTCTGGACATGACGGACACGCTGCTACCCTCAATATTCCGGGAAATAATCGCCGCGATCGCGTGGCGAAACGGTTGGGTCGTTGGTCTTCAGATAACCCGGGACGCTGCGGCGCAGGAGGTCGAGCGGGCTCGTGCCAAAACGGGCAAGCCCGTTCAATTCGATTTGCAGGTAGACCGAATTGGTGGTCGTCTGCGTCGTCGTCGTCAGGCGCTGGCCCACCAGGCGCAGGACCCAGCACCCGGCATTGTACTCGACGCCCGCGACCCCCTCCAGCGTCTTGTGGTCCTCCAGCGAGTAGTTCCAGCGCCCGAGGAGGGTCCAGTTGAAATTGAGCGGCCATTGACCCGAAATGTCGAACTGGTTCAGCTTCGACTGCAAGGTTACCGGGTCGACGTATTGGGCGTCATAGGTGTAGCTCACGCTGAGCGCCCGGCCGGGAGAGGGCGTGTAGCGGACACCCGCGTGGAGACGCTCGGTCAGCGACGAGTCGAAGTTGTATTGCCACAGGCCGATCATCGACCAGGCGTCGGAAAGCCGTCCTTCGGCGCCGACCAGGAAGTCGGACGTGGCCGCGGACCGCGGCGATTCGTTCAGCACGACGCGCTGATCCTCGAAGTAGAACCGTTCGCCGATGGCCACCCGTAGGCGTTCGGCGCCGGACGCGGGGTCGATGAGCCGCGACGAAACCGCCAGCGTGAGCTGATTCGCGTCGGCGATGCGATCGTTGCCGATATAACGGTTCACGCTGAACAGCTGGCCGAAATTGAAATCGTCGAGCGCGGTATCGAACACCGGCGCCTGGCTCTGGTTCTTGTACGGCACGTACACATAGAAGGCGCGGGGTTCGAGGGTCTGCACGAAATCGCGGCCGGCGACATTCCAGTCGCGCTCGAACGTGAGACCGCCGTCGACCGACGTGATCGGAATCGCGTAATCGAGGGTATTGGGCACGTCCGGCCGGATTTCGTTCAAATTGTACTGGCGCAGATGCGCGCCGGTCCTGGCGGTCACCGACCACGCGGCGCCCTGTCGGGTCCAGGCGACGGTCGGCCACAGGTAGGCGCGCTGGCCAGTGGTGAGCGTCGGCTGGCGGAAATCCGCGTACTCGCCGACGCCCGCCCACGTGAGCCCCATCCAGTCGGTCTCCTGCAGCGAGCCGATGATCTGCGGCACCCGGTTGTACGGCGGCGCGACCGGCGCATTGGGATCCTGCAGCGTCTGGAACGTCTGCGCCGCGGCCCGGAACTGCCACGGTCCGTTCACATACGCGATCGCGCCTTCGCGCGGCAGCGTCGTCAGCGACGTGAACGCCACCCGGTCGGCGAGGTCGGAAAAATACGTGTCGTCCGAGACCTTGTTGAGATTCACCGACGCCGACAGGCCGGGAAGGACGTTGCCCAGATTCTGGAGGTGCTTCCACGACAGCGCGTAGCGGTCGGTGCCGGTGACGCGATCGTGCGGCAGGTCGTCCGCCTCGATTCCGCCCTGTGAATTCTCGAAGATATAGCGGAACTGCGTGCCGAGCTGGACCCCGCGCTTGGTCATCACCCGCGGCGTCAGCGTCGCGTCGTAGTTGGGCGCGAGGTTGAGGTAATAGGGCACCGACGCATCGAAGCCGCGCAGCGCGCTCGACCCGAGTGTGGGCGTCAGGAAGCCGCTCTTGCGCTCGTTGGAGAGCGGGAATTCGATCCACGGCGTGTACGCGATCGGCACCCCCAGGAAGTGCACGGTCGCGTCGTGGCCGGTGCCGAGCATCCGCGTCTTGTCGATTTCGAGCTGGTCGGTCCGGATGTACCAATCCTCGTTCGGCGCGACACAGGTCGTGTAGCGGGCGTCGCGCACTTCGTATTGGTCGGGGGCGACGAACTTGATCTCGGCGGCGTCGCCACGGCTTCCGTTCTCGGCGATGTAGAAGCGCGGCGAGGTGAAGTATCCGGTTTCCGTATCGCGCCGGAAGCGCAGCTCCGGGCCGGTGATCCAGTCGGGGCCCTTGCGCAACAGCACGTTGCCCTTCCCCCAGATCTCGTCTTGCTCGACGTCGTAGCGCAGCCAGTCCGCGAGCACCGTTTCGCTGCGGGTGCGCAGTTCCACCTTGCCGCTCGCCTCGACGAATTTTTCCGCCGTGCCGTCGATTTCGTCGGCGCGCACGAAGATCGATCCGCCACCCGCGCCGATAGGAGCGAACTTGAGCGGCGTTCCGGGAACCTGCGTCGGCGGTCTGGTCCCGGCGACCGGCTTGCCGGGCGCTTCGCCGGGTGGCCGCGCCAGCGGGGGCACGAGCTCCGGCACGGGCTTCAACTGCGGTGCCGGAAGCGGGCCCGCCGCCGCCTCGGAAGCCCGGGCGTCCGGTTCGGCGCCGCGCGCGTCGCCCGCGGTGACGAGCGGGAGCGCGGCGACGCACACGGCGACGCACACGGCGAGGCCCGGCGGCGGGAACACGCGGGAGTTCATCGGAGGCAAGCGAGGCGGTGATGCTAAAATGATTCATTCTAACGTGCCTCGCCGGCATCGCCTGACCACGGGCTTCCCGGGCCACCCGCGGATGCCGCGCCCGCCGGGTTGGCGGACCCCGCGGTCCCTCCGAGTCGCCCCGGGGCAAGGTGTCGCAGCGCGGGGTTGCCCCATGTCCGATCCGATATCCGCCGCGACGCCGCCCCCGGCTGCGCCCACCGATCTCCGCCGCGACGAGCTCGTCGCCTGGACGGCGGCCACGCTCGACCGCCACGACTTCACGCTCGCGCCGGCCTCGGCCGACGCGAGCTTCCGCCGCTATTTCCGTGCGACGTTCGACACGCCGCCGGCGCGCGCGGACGGCCGGCCGACGCTGATCGTCATGGATGCGCCGCCGGCGAAGGAGAACAGCGCGCCGTTCCTGCACGTCGCGCAGCTCCTGCGCGAGGCCGGCGTGCATGCGCCGGAGGTGCTCGCCGCCGATCTCGATCGCGGCTTCCTGCTGCTCACGGACCTAGGCAACCGCACGTATCTCGGCGCGCTCGACGCCGCGTCCGCGCCCCGGCTCTACTCCGATGCCATCGACGCGCTGATCCGCTGGCAGTGCGCGTCGCGCGAGCACGAGCTGCCCCCGTACGACGAGGCGCTCCTGCGCCGCGAGCTCGATCTCTTCCCCGACTGGTACGTCGCGCGCCACCTCGGCGTGACCCTCACGGGAGCGCAGGCGGATACGCTCGCGCAGGCGTTCCGGCAGGTGCTCGACAACAATCTCGCGCAGGCGCGCGTGTTCGTCCATCGCGACTACCACTCGCGCAACCTGATGGTGTGCGACGACAATCCCGGAGTCCTCGATTTCCAGGACGCGGTCTACGGTCCGATCACCTATGATCTTTGCTCGCTCTTGCGCGATGCGTACGTCGCCTGGGACGAGGAGCGGCAGATCGATTGGGCGGCGCGCTATTGGGAGCGCGCGCGCCGGGCGGGCCTTGCGGTCGGCGACGACTTCGGCGACTTCTGGCGCGATTTCGAATGGATGGGCGTCCAGCGCCAGCTCAAGGTGCTGGGCATTTTCGCGCGCTTGTACCACCGCGACGGCAAGCCCGGCTATCTCGCCGACATGCCGCGCGTGATGGCGTACCTCCGTGGGGCGTGCGCGCGCTACCGGGCGCTCGGGCCGCTCCTCAAGCTGCTCGACGAGCTCGAGGGCCGCCAGCACGCGGCGGGATCCACTTGCTAGTGCGCTCTTTCGCCAACGAACCGCCGCGCAATACGTGATGGGTCCATGACCATCGGCGCCATGATCCTCGCCGCGGGCCGCGGCGAGCGGATGCGTCCGCTGTCGGACGCGACGCCGAAGCCGCTGCTCGAGGCCGGCGGCAAGCCGCTGATCGTCTGGCAGATCGAGGCGCTCGCGCGCGCCGGTTTGCGCAAGATCGTCATCAACGCCGCGCACCTTGCCGAAGACCTGGTCGCGCGCCTCGGCGACGGCCGGGCGCTCGGTGTGTCGCTCGCGTGGTCGATCGAGCCGGAGGCCCTCGAAGCCGCCGGCGGAATCGCGACTGCGCTGCCGCTTCTGCCGCCGGGACCCGCGCTGATCGTGAGCGCCGACGTCTGGAGCACCTACGATTACGCGACGCTGCTGCCACGGGCGGCGGCCATGGCCCGCGACGACGCGGCGCCGCGCGTTCATCTCGTGATGGTCCCGAACCCTGCGTATCATCCGGCCGGCGATTTCACGCTCGTTCCCGGACCGGCCGACGGCGTGGGCCGCCTCGCACTGGACGGCGACCCGCGCCTCACCTACGCCAACATCGGCGTGTACGACACGGCGTTGTTCCGCGAACTTCCCCGCGGGACGAAGCTCAAACTCCTGCCGCTGTTTCGCGACTGGATCGGTCGCGGACTTGCGAGCGGCGAGCGCTACGACGGCCCCTGGGCCAACGTGGGCACCCCCGGCGACCTCGCCAGTCTCGACGCCGCGATCCGGCAACGAGCCCGAATCACCTGACGATCGAACGATGACCCCGAACCCGCTGCTCGATTTTTCCGGCCTCCCCCGCTTCGACATCGTTCGCGCCGCGCACGTCGCCCCGGCCATCGACACGCTGATCGCCGACGCCCGCGCCACGGTCGAGAGCGTGGCCGCGGATCCGCGACCGGCCACCTGGAACACCGTCGTCGAGCCGTTGACGGAGACACTCGACCGCATCGACCGCGCGTGGGGCGCCGTGCGGCACTTGAACGCCGTCGTCAACACGCCGGAGCTGCGCGACGCGTACAACCACGCACTGCCGAAGGTCACCGCGTTCTATGCCGATCTCGGCCAGGACATCCGCCTGCTCGGTCGCTATCGGGCCCTGGCCGCGTCGCCTGGCTTCGCGGCGCTGGATGCGGCGCGAAAAAAAGTTGTCGCCAACGAACTGCGCGATTTTCACCTGGGTGGCGCCGAGTTGCCCGACGACAGCAAGGCGCGGTTCAAGGCGGTGCAGGAAGAGCTCGCCAGCCTGTCGGCGCGGTTCGACGACAACGTGCTCGATGCGACCGACGATTGGGCGCTGTTCGTCGACAGCGAAGCCGAGCTTGCCGGCGTGCCCTCCGACGTGATCGCCGAAGCCCGCGCGGCCGCCGCCCTGGACGGGAAACCCGGTTTCAAATTGACGCTGCGCATGCCGTGCTATCTGCCCGTCATGCAATACGCGGACAACCGGACGCTGCGCGCGGCCCTGCATCGCGCCTATGTCACGCGCGCATCCGACCTGGGCGCGCGCCCGGAGTGGGACAACACGGACGTCATCGTGCGCATTCTGTCCTTGCGCCGCGAAGCCGCGGAGCTCCTCGGCTATCCGAATTACGCCGCGATGTCGCTGGTGCCGAAAATGGCGCAAAGCACCGGCGAGGTGCTCGCGTTCCTGCGCGAGCTCGGCCAGCGTGCGAAGCCGTTCGCCGAGCGCGAATACGCCGAGATCAAGGCCTTCGCGCGCGAGGATCTCGGCCTCCCCGAGCTCGCCCCGTGGGACCTCGCGTACGCGTCGGAGAAGCAGAAGGCGAAGCGGTACGCCTTTTCCGAGCAGGAAGTCCGCCAGTTCTTCCCGGAAGACCGCGTGCTCGCCGGGCTCTTTCGCGTCGTCGAAACGATTTACGGCATCGCGATCCGCGAATCCCGCGCTCCGACGTGGCACGACAGCGTGCGCTTTTTCGACATCACCGACCGCCACGGCGCGCTGCTCGGGCAGTTCTACCTCGACATGTACGCGCGCGAGAACAAGCAGGGCGGCGCCTGGATGGACGACGCGATCAACCGCCGCCGTGCGGGCGCGCACCTCCAGCATCCGGTCGCCTATCTCACCTGCAACCTTTCGTCGCCGGGCGACGGCAAGCCCGCGACGTTCACGCACGACGAGGTCATCACGATCTTCCACGAGTTCGGCCACGGGCTGCACCAGCTGCTCACTCGGGTCGAGGTCGCGGGCGTCTCGGGCATTCAGGGCGTGGAGTGGGACGCGGTCGAGCTGCCCAGTCAGATCATGGAGAATTTCTGCTGGGAGTGGGATGTCGTGGCGCACATGAGCGCGCATGTGGATACGGGCGCGCCCCTGCCGCGCGCGCTCTTCGACAAGCTTCTCGCCGCCAGGAATTTTCAGAGCGGCATGCACACCGTTCGCCAGCTCGAGCTGGCGCTGTTCGACATGCTTCTGCACGCCGAATGGGATCCGCGCGGCGGGAGCCAGTGGCCGTCTCCGCAAGCGCTGGCCGACGCGGTGCGGGGCGAGATCGCCGTCGCGCCGCGAGCGCCGTACGACCGCTCGCTGCAGTCGTTCGGCCACGTCTTCGCCGGGGGCTACGCCGCCGGGTATTACAGCTACAAATGGGCGGAGGTGCTATCGGCCGACGCCTACAGCCTGTTCGAGGAGCATGGCGTGCTGTCGCCGCTGGCGGGCGCACGATTTCGCGACGAGGTTCTCGCCATGGGCGGCAGCCGGCCGGCGATGGAATCGTTCGTCGCGTTCCGTGGCCGGGCTCCCCAACTCGACGCGCTTCTGCGGCATAATGGAATGGTCAATCCTGCGACCTGAAGGAGGAACGATGGCTCGACCATCCCGACGTCTGGCGTACGCGTGCGGCGCACTCGCCGGCATGATCGCGGCCGGCGGCGCCGTCGCGCAAACCCAGCAGGTGTACCGTTATCTCGATTCGGCCGGCCGCATCGTCTACTCCGACCAGGTGCCGCCGGCGAACGCCAAGAGCGTCGAAGCCAAGAAACTGAGCCCCAACCTGATCGAGACCGACCCGGCAGCGCTCGCCACGCAGCGCGCGCAGGACCGTTATCCGGTGACGCTCTACACGTTTCCCTGCGGCGACGTCTGCGACCGTGCCGAGGCACTCCTTAACCGGCGCGGTGTGCCGTTTACGACGGTGAACGTGCAGGAGCGCGAGGGGGCCGAAAAGCTGCAGAAATTGACGGGCGAGCTACAGGCGCCGGTGCTGCAAGTTGGCGACAAGCAGGTCAAGGGCTTCAGCGACGCCCAGTGGCAGATGCTGCTCGACACTGCCGGCTATCCGGCGTCGCCGCCCTCGCGCCGCGCCGCGCCCGCGACGCCACCGCCGCCCAAAGGCGCCGCGGCGCAAGCCCCCCCGCCCGTCCCCTTCGCCGAGCCTGGGCCGGTCGCCGGCTACCCGCAGAACTAGCGCTGGCACGATTCGCGCTGTCGGCATCGCCGGGAGTTCGTGCGACGTCGCCGTCGGTCTTAAAGCAAACGCCTTCCGGCGGCGCGCCGCGGCAAAGGCGGCGGCGGCGCAGCGGTCGGACAGCGTCTGACGTGCCCTCTCCATTTGCCCTCTCCCTTCGCCGAACCGGCGACGCGACCATCGCCGGAAGAATGTAGAAAGCGCCTTCCCTTCGACGCGCAAGATTTGCAAAGCGTTCGACTGCCACGCAGGTGACGCCCGCGCACTGGCGGGATGGCACGGCTGTTGCTGGAGCGTTGGCACCCGGCGCAGGCAAGCGAAGACACCCATCGGCCGCGCGTAGGACATATTTCACGCGTTGCAGTCGCAGTCCGCGGACCGGATATCGCCACGAGGAGAATGCTCATGAAATCTGTCGCAACACTGCAAGGCCGTTCGTTCCTGATGCCTGCGCTGGTCGCTGCCGGTCTCGGCATCACCGGCATCGCCATCGCCGCCGATTACGGCGCCACCACGAAGCCAGCGTCGCCCGCGGCGACAACGCCCGCCCAAACGTCGCCGATGGCAACGACCCCGGCACCGGGCGCCACCACGCCCAGCGCGACACCGCAGACGGGCGAGCATGGCGGCGATTGCGCCGAGCAAGTCCGAAACGCCGGATTCAGCCTTCAAGAAGCTGGATGCGAGCGGCAAGGGCTACCTGACGATGGACGACGCCAAGGCTCTGCCGGATTTTGACAAGACGTTCCAGCAGTTCGACGCCAACCACGATGGCCGTCTGACCACCGCCGAGTTCAAGAACGCCTGGGCGGCTTATTCCGGCAACAAGAGCTGAAGCGTTTCGCGGCGCGAGTTGCCGCAACGATGATACGGAGGTGAGCAATGCAGATTCGCACATTGATGGCAGTGATTCTGGCGGCGAGCCTTGGTGCTGTGGTGAGCGGTTGTCAGCCCAACGACGACGGCACCGGGCGGCCGCAAAGTCGCAGCGATTCACCCATGATGCAGGGGGCGGCCCCCGGCGCACCGACCCAGGGCAGCAACAGGGGCCCGACAGCCGACAAGCAGCAAAGCGACAGTTCGTCGGCGGGCGCTACGACGCAGCCGCCCGACCGGGACGCCGCGATCGCTTCGCCGTCCGACGAAAGCAGCAAGTCCGACGAAACGTCGAAGCAGAAGGGTTCGAGCTGATGCGCACTGGCGCTCCCGAGCCGGTGCAGGTCGTCGTATGGACGCGGGGGCGCGGCCGTGGTTCGGGCCGCGCCCCCGATGTGGACCGTCGCCGCCTTTGCGGCCGAACCCGACCGCAGTGACGAAGCCGGGAGTTGCAGGATGATGCGTTCAGCCATGCGTTGGGGTTGGCGGACGGTCGCGGCGATCGGCGCGAGCTGCGCGATCGTGACGCTCGCGCATGCCGCGCCGATCACCTATACGATGAGGGGCGTCGCGAGCGGCACGCTCGGTGCAACGGGCTTCTCCGGCGCGACCTTCACCGTGACGGTGGTCGCCGATACCGCCACCGTGAATTCGCTCGGGCCGGACGTGCCGTGCATCGATGCGCGGCAGGCGACGTTCACCATCGACAGCCTCGGGACGAGCGGGTCGATCACCACCCCGATCAGCATCGCCGACAATGCGGCCTGGCAACTGATCGCGCTCGTCCGCGGGCGATGCGTCGAGTCGGGTTCGCTGTGGACAAACGGCCGCAATCCCAACTTCGGCAATTACAACCTCGCCGGCGAGCTTCCGCCGGTGGCGCTGGAAATGCCGAGCGCTCCACCCGGGATCGCGGTGGAAACGTCCAAGGGAATGCTCGTCATCCAGAGCGTTTCGGCTCTGACCTTCGAAGCCAACCTCAACGACGGCGGGACGCGACCGTGTTTCCTGATTACCGGCAGACGTTCAGCCGGGCGCGCCGTCAATGAGCGTGCGTGATCCGCGCGGAGCGGTCCTCGGCGGCGTGTCGTCCGGGCCACAGGTTCGCCGCCTCCGCGAGCGGCCTGGCGATGCCCGGGGCCGAAACGACCAACGGCGCATCGCTGCGCGCGCCGTCCGCGGGCGCCGCGCGCATCGCATGACCGCCGGCTTCTTCGACCAGCAGCGTGCCGACCCGCAGAGCCTGCGGATTGACGTGCAGTCCGACGAAGCCATCGCAGCGGCCCGCCGCCACATAGGCAAGCTCCAGCGCCTGCGCACCCATCGCGCGCACCGATGCGCCGAGATCCATCAGTTCGTGACGAACCACCAGATCGCCGGGATCGGGAGAGCGCTCGTCGCGGGTGAAGGAGATCAAGGCACCCTCGATGACGTCGCAATGCGCGACTTCGAGGCGGGTCTCGGTTCCGGCGTGCTCGCACCACGCGCCATTGCCCCGGCGCACATGGAAGAGCTCGTCATGCTCCGGATCGTAGATGACCCCGGCCTCGCATCGATCCTCCTCCAGATAGGACATCGAGACGCCGTAGAAGGGAATTCCGCGCACGTAATTCCCGGCGCCGCTGATCGGCTCGATGATCCATGCGCGCTCGAGCGATGCGTAATCGGAGCTCGCGTCCCTGGCATCGATGACGGCGTCGCCCGGGAACGCCGCGGCGAGCTTGGACCTCATCAGCGTCCGAATCGTGCCGATGCTGCGCTCGGCGAAATCCGGAGCGTGGCTGTGCCCGGCAAACATGAAATGCCGGTGGGCGAAGAATTCATGCGCGAGCTCGCCGGCATTGCGGGCGAGATGCTTCGCGGCCATGTAGCGTGTGGTCAGTGGCATGGTTCACCTCCATCGGAAGCGGCCCCACGTCCGTGCCAGCGTGCACGCTAACCGTGCGGACTTCGCGGGTCGACGCTCGCGCCTTTCGCACGTGCCGCCGCGCCATGCCGAACGGGTTCTGGCTCCTGGTGCTTGGACGTCCTCGACCGGCTGTCGGTTCACCTGCGGTGGCGTCGGCGGCGTATCCGCTCATCGGCGGTGCGAACGGACGCGAGGTTGTCCTACAATCGCAGGCGTGGAGCAACGAATCGCATTGAAAATTATCACCCAATAACAATTACTTACCTGCACATGAAGATCGCGACCTGGAATGTCAACTCGCTTGTCGTCCGTCTGCCTCGGCTCGTCGATTGGCTGGCGGCCAATGCGCCGGATGTCGTGTGCCTGCAGGAAACGAAGATCGACGACCCGCGCTTCCCCAGCGAGGCGCTCGCGGGCGCCGGCTACACCGCGCATTTCGCGGGCCAGCGCACCTATAACGGTGTCGCCCTGCTCGTGAAATGCGGCCTCCCCGCGGCGACCGACATCGTCGTCGCGCTGCCGGAGTTCGCCGACGACCAGAAGCGCGTGATCGCGGCGACCGTCGCCGGCGTGCGCGTGATCAATTTTTACGTGCCCAACGGCCAATCCGTCGAGTCGGCCAAGTACCCGTACAAGCTCGCGTGGTGCGCCGCGGCGACGCGTTACCTGCGCGCCGAGCTGGCGCACGCCGAGCGGCTGGTGGTCGCCGGCGATTTCAACATCGCGCCCGAAGACCGCGACGTCCACGATCCCGTGCTCTGGGCGGGCCAGGTGCTGTGTTCCCCGCCCGAGCGGGCGGCATTCCGTGACTGGCTTGGCGTCGGCCTTTGTGACAGCTTTCGCCTGTTTCCGCAGCCCGAGAAGACGTTCAGCTGGTGGGATTACCGGCAGCTCGCGTTTCCCAAGAATCACGGCTTGCGCATCGATCACATTCTGTTGTCGGCGCCGCTGGCCGAACAATGCACGGGATGCCGCATCGATCGCAACGCGCGCAAGGGCGAAAAGCCCTCGGATCACGCCCCGGTCATTGCGGAGCTTCGTGGCCCGGCTTGAACGGACGCGAAACCCGGGTGGATTCCGCCCGCAACGCCACCCAGGAACGCGCGGAACCGCGCGCGGAGGCAGAATGGACTGAGGGGTAGCCGACCCAGACCGCGGCTGCTAGACTCCGCCGCGCACCCGAACCCCTCCGTGGTCTTCGCTTCCCCGATCTTCCTGTTCCTGTTCCTGCCGCTGACGCTGGCGGCGTATGCGCTCGCCCCGCGCCGCGCGAAGAACGCGGTGCTGCTGGTGGCGAGTCTCGCGTTCTACGTCTGGGGCGAAGGCCCGTACGTCGTGTTGGTCATCGGCTCGGTGCTGGCGAACTGGGGTTTCGGCCTGGCGATCGACGGCGCCGCCAACCCCGGCGCGCGCCGGCGCTGGCTCGGCGTCGCCGTCACCGCGAATCTCGCGACGCTCGCGGTGTTCAAGTACGCCAATTTCGCCTTCGCCAACGTCAATGCGATCGCACCGGTACTGGGGATCGCGCCGGTCGCGGTCGGCGCCATCGCGCTGCCGCTCGGCATCTCGTTCTTCACGTTCCACGCGATCTCGTACGTCGTCGACGTCTACAAGAACAAGGCCCGCGCCGAGCGCAGGCTGCCCGACTTCGCGCTCTACATCCTGCTGTTTCCGCAGCTGATCGCCGGGCCGATCATCCGCTGGCGCGACATCGCCGCGCAGCTCGGCATGCACGAGCAGCGCTCGGCCGACGTCGCCTATGGGGTGCGCCGCTTCGTCCTCGGCCTCGGCAAGAAGGTGCTGATCGCCAATACGCTGGGGCGCGTCGCCGACCAGATGTTCACGCTGCCGGCGAGCGAGCTCACGACGCCGCTCGCGTGGCTCGGACTCGTCTCGTACACGCTCCAGATCTATTTCGATTTCTCGGGCTATTCGGACATGGCCATCGGGCTCATGCGCATGTTCGGCTTCCGCATCCTCGAGAACTTCAACTACCCCTACATCGCGCAGTCGATCCGCGAATTCTGGCGCCGCTGGCACATTTCGCTGTCGAACTGGTTCCGCGACTATCTCTACATCCCGCTCGGCGGCAACCAGCGCGGCACCGCGCGCGCCTATGCCAATCTCGTCATCGTGTTCCTGCTGTGCGGCCTGTGGCACGGCGCGAGCTGGCCGTTCGTGATCTGGGGCGCGTGGCACGGATTGTTCCTGGTCGCCGAGCGCGCGGGACTCGACCGGGTGCTGGAGCGCATCGGCGTGCTGCGCCATGCCTACGCGCTCGCGGCCGTGATGGGCGGCTGGGTGCTGTTCCGCTGCGACACCTTCACCCACGCGGTGCGCTACTACGCGGCGCTCGCGGGACAAGGCGCCGGCGATCCGGCGCGGCACGGCATCGCCGAATATCTCGATCCGCTGGTCGCGACCACGCTCATCATCGGCGTCGTCGGCGCTACCCCGCTCGCGCGGCGGATCGGCGAATGGTGCGATGTGCGCGCGGCCGCGGGCAGCCTCGCCGGCACGATCGTTCTCGCCACCGACACCGCGTGGCTCGCGCTGGTCGGTCTCGCCGCCTGCGCGTGGCTCGCCGCCGGGACCTACAATTCCTTCATCTACTTTCGCTTCTGATTCCGCGCCATGTCCACCTTGCCGCCGCGTCCCGATCCACTCGCGCTACCGCCCGTGCCCCCGCCGGCGCGCGGCGATCATCCCGCGCGCGATCGCGTCGTCGTCGTGCTGTTCGGCTGCGCTCTGGCGGTCGCGCTCGCCGGCGCGATCGTCCAACGCGACGTCACCGTCACCACCTATGAAAATCGCAGTGCCGGCGCGTGGCCGCCGCGGCCGGCGTCGTACGCGGACGCGCGCACGTGGCCGGGCAAATTCGACGCCGCGTTCGCCGACCATTTCGGCGGTCGCAATGCGCTGATCGCGCTGCACCACTGGACCAAGCTGGTGGGGTTCGGTGTATCGCCCGTCGCGAACGTGGTGATCGGCCGCGACGGCTGGCTCTTTTTCCGCGGGGCAGACGGCAAGGCGATCGACCGGGACTATCGCGGCGTCGTGCCGTATCCACCGGAGGAACCGGCGCAGATCGCCGCGGAATTCAAACGCCGGCACGATTTCGTCTCGTCGCTCGGCATTCCGTACGCGGTGATGATCGTTCCCGACAAAGCAACGATCTACCCTGAGTACCTGCCGCGCTGGGTGACGAAGGTCGCGCCACAAACGCGCCTCGATCGCCTTTACGCTGCGCTGGCGGCCTACCCCGAGATTACCGTGCTCGACCTGCGGCCGGCGCTCACCGCGGCGAAGCCCCGCGAGCGCAGCTACTTCAAGACCGATTCGCACTGGAATCTCGTCGGCGCGACGATCGGCTACGAGGCGCTTGCCGCGGTATTGAAAGCGAAGGTGCCGGGCTTTCCCGCGGTGCCGCCGGAACGCCCGCCGTATGTCGCCGGCGTCGACTTCTACAGCGGCGATCTCGCGCAGATGATCGGATCGCGCGAAGCATTCCGCGAAGACGACATCGCCCCGCTGGGAAAGGTTCTCGCCAACGCGGCCGGGCATTGCGCAAAGCCGGTTTCGGAGCCGGCGAGTCCACCGGGCGCCGAGGAGGATACGCTCGTCTACGCCTGCGGCCACCCGGACTTGCCCACGGCCCTCGTCTACCGCGATTCGATGGCAATCTCCCTGATCCCGCTCCTCTCGGAGAATTTCCGTCGCGTGGTCTACGTAACGCGCCCGTTCGAGCGCGCGCTGGTCGAACGCGAGCGGCCCGACGTCGTGATCGAAGAGCTGGTCGAGCGCAACACCTACGGTCGCATTGCATTTCCGATGTAGCCGGGCTTGAGCGCAGCGAAACCCGGGGCGCGCGTGCCTCCTTGCGGCTCCGCCGGGGTTGCGCTGCGCCGAACCCCGGCTAGGCGGCTGCGGCGCCTCGCTTCAACTCCGGTTCGAGCCCGAGCTCCTGTATCTTGCGGGTCAACGTGTTGCGGCCCCAGCCCAGCCACTGCGCGGCCTCCATCCGGTGCCCGCCGGTGTGGGCAAGGGCGCGCAGAATCAGCGCCTTCTCGAATTCCTTTTCGAGGCGATTGCCCACCGCACGCTCGCCGGCGGTCAGCGCCCGCGCGAGCTCGCGGTCAAGCGCCAGGAGCCAGCCGCCCGCGTCGGCGCCAGCCTGACCCGGCGTGACCGGTGCGGGCTCGCGCAATTCGGGCGGCAGGTCCGCGATCTCGACCCGCTGGCCCGGCGCCATCACGGTGAGCCAATTGCAGACGTTCTCGAGCTGGCGCACGTTGCCCGGATAGCGGAACGCGCACATCACCTTCAGTGCGGCGTCCGACAGCACCTTCGGCTCGACCGCGAGCTCGCGCGCGCTTTTCTGCAGGAAATGACGGGCGAGCGGTGCGATGTCCTCCTGCCGCTCCGACAGCGGCGGCAGCCGCAGGCGAACGACGTTGAGGCGGTGCATCAGGTCCTCGCGAAAGAGGCCCTGCCGCACCCGCTCCTCCAGGTCCTGGTGGGTCGCGGCGATGATGCGCACGTTCGCCTTCTGCGGCGCGTGGCCGCCGACGCGATAGTACTCGCCGTCGGAGAGCACGCGCAGCAGGCGCACCTGCAGGTCGGGCGGCATGTCGCCGATCTCGTCCAGGAACAGCGTGCCGCCTTCGGCCTGTTCGAAGCGCCCGCGGCGCGAGGCCTGCGCGCCGGTGAAGGCGCCGCGTTCGTGACCGAACAGTTCGGACTCGAGCAGGTCCTTCGGAATCGCCGCGGTATTGATCGCGACGAACGGCCCCGCCGCCCGCAGGCTGTGCCGGTGCAGCGCGCGGGCGACAAGCTCCTTGCCGGTCCCGGACTCGCCGGTGATCAGCACGGTGACGCTGGTCTGCGACAGCCGCCCGATCGCGCGGAACACTTCCTGCATTGCCGGCGCCTGCCCGAGCATTTCCGGCGTCTCGGCCATCGCCGCGCCAGCCGGCAGCGCGGTCGCCGGCAGCTCCGCGAACGCCCGGCGGATGAGCGCCAGCGCATGATCGACGTCGAACGGCTTCGGCAGGTATTCGAACGCGCCGCCCTGGAACGCCGCCACGGCGCTGTCGAGATCCGAATACGCGGTCATGATGATCACCGGTATGTGCGGGTAGCGCTCCTTCATCCGGTTGAGCAGCACGAGCCCCGACTCGCCCGGCATCCGGATGTCGGACACCAGCACCTGCGGCTGGCTCACCGCGAGCGCCTGCGTGACTTCGTAGGCGGACGCGAACGACTGGTACGGAATCTCCTCGCGGGCGAGCGCCTTTTCCAGCACCCAGCGAATCGAGCGGTCGTCGTCGACGATCCACACCGGTTTCATCGCGCCACCGCGTGCGGTTTCGTGTCCCTGCTCATCCATGCTTGATCCATCCGAGTTACCCGCCCGCGCGGCCGATTTCGAGCGGCAGCAGGATCGTGAATACCGTGCGTCCGCGCACGCTTTCGCATTCGATCGTGCCGTGATGCTGCGCGATGAACGTCTGCGCGATCGTGAGCCCGAGCCCGCTGCCGCCCTCGCGGCCGGAGACCAGCGGGAAGAAGATCCGGTCGCGCAGCGCTTCCGGTATGCCGGGACCGTTGTCGGTGACCGACAGCGCGAGCGCGAGGCGGTGCCGCTTTTTCGCCAGCGTGACGCCGCGCGCGACGCGTGTCATCAGGCGGATCTCGGGCCCCGCCGTCGTCGCGGCAACCGCCTGCGCCGCATTGCGCACGATATTGAGCGCCGCCTGCGTCAGCTGCTCGGGGTCGGCGTCGAATTCGGGCAGGCTGGTGTCGAAATCGGAAACGATCGCGACGTGCGGGAACTCCGCCTGCACGACGCCTTTGACCTGCACCAGGATTTCGTGGACGTTGGTGCGCCGGTACGACGGCACCCGATGCGGCGTCAGCAGCCGGTTGACGAGCGAGCGCAGCCGATCGGCCTCGCCGATGATGACCTGCGTGTACTCGATGAGCTGCGGTCGGTCGAGCTCGCGCTCGAGGAGTTGCGCCGCGCCGCGGATGCCGCCCAGCGGATTCTTGATCTCGTGCGCGAGGCTGCGGATCAGGTCGCGGTTCGCCTGCTGCTGTTCCTGCAGCCGCTCCTCGCGCGCGATCTTCAACTGCTGGTCGATGTGGCGGAATTCGAGGAGCAGCGTCGCGCCGCGCACCTCGATCGGCGAAACCGTGCACGTGAGATGCAGCCGGGGTTTGCCCGGCGCCGTGAGCTCCAGTTCCTGCTCGGTGTACGACGCTCCGCCGCGCACCGCCTTGTCGACGGCGCCCTGCAGGTTCGCCGAGTCGATGAAGATCTCGCGCGGGCGGCGGCCGGCGATCTGTTTTTTCGAAAGCTCGAAGAGGTTCTCCGCCGCGGCATTCGCGTAGACGATGACGAGCCCGCGATCGAGCAGCAGCACCGCGGTCGCGAGCAGCTCGAGGCCGGGGTATGCGGTCTTCGCATCGTCGCCCGCGATGGACAGGAGTGAGCCGAATTTCACGATAGGTGAGGACGGAAGGCAGGGGATGACATGCGCGAAACGGCGATTGACATCCTTTGGCTCTTAGCAAATTCCGCGCCCGCGTCCTGCGTGGCCCGAGATTACCTGATGGTCGCGATTTCCTTTTTCAGTGCCTCGACGTTCTTTTCGTGGACGTTGAGCGCCTGCCGCAGCTTGCCGATGCGCACGCGGTACTTTTCGGCATCGGCCTTTTCCTCGGGCAAGGGAACCGGCGCGCCGTCGGCGTAGGCAACGCGCGCGTCGGCCAGCAGCTTCTCCTCGGTCGCGAGCTCCTCGCCCAGGACTTTCCTGCGCACGTCGTCGCGGCCGCGCTGCGTCTCGGGATTGACGCGAGGAAAGCCGGGCGGCGACGGCGTGCGCGCGCCGCCCCCGCTGCTCTTCGCGACGGATCCGTCGTCGCCCGAAATGCAATTGATCCGCTTCCAGCCGGGACCGGGCGAGACGTTGGAATAGAGCGTGATGCCGTCCGCGCGGCTGTTGTCGACGTACTTGCAGATCTCGGCGTGCGCCGCGGTCGCCGCCATCAGCGCCGCCGCACCGGCGACGAGACCGCGCCACCGCGCCGCAGGCCGCGCGCGTCGTGTGCGGGTCGGGCCGGAATGTGGGTTGCGCATGGGAATGAGTGTAGGGGGAAACGGGGTCCGGGGGAATCGTTCGTTTGGCCGCGCAATGCAAAGGGGGCGAACCACCTGCGGCCCGCCCCTTCGCCATCACCAACAACGCGCGCCGGCGCGCGCCCGTTTACAGGCTGAAGTACATGTCGTACTCGACCGGGTGCGTCGTCATCCGGAACCGCGTGACTTCTTCCATCTTGAGCGCGATGTAGGCGTCGAGCATGTCGTTGGTGAACACGCCGCCCTTGGTGAGGAACGCGCGGTCACGGTCGAGATGATCGAGCGCCTCGTCGAGCGACGCACACGGATGCGGGACCTTCGCGGCTTCCTCGGGTTCGAGGTCGTAGAGGTTCTTGTCCATCGGATCGCCCGGGTGGATCTTGTTCTGCACGCCGTCGAGCCCGGCCATCAGCATCGCCGCGAACGCGAGATACGGATTCGCCGTCGGGTCGGGAAAGCGAACCTCAATCCGGCGACCCTTCGGGTTCGGCACATAGGGGATGCGGATCGCCGCCGAGCGGTTGCGCGCCGAGTAGGCGAGGTTGATCGGCGCTTCGAATCCGGGCACGAGGCGCTTGTACGAGTTGGTGCCCGGATTGGTGATGGCGTTGAGCGACTTCGCGTGCTTGATGATGCCGCCGATGTAATACAGCGCCGTTTCCGACAGGCCTGCATAACCGTCGCCGGCAAACGTGTTCTTGCCGTCCTTGAAGATCGACTGATGGCAATGCATGCCCGAGCCGTTGTCGCCGACGATCGGCTTCGGCATGAACGTCGCCGTCTTGCCGTAAGCGTGCGCGGTGTTGTGCACCGCGTACTTCAGCACCTGCAGCCAGTCGGCGCGTTTCACCAGCGATTCGAACTTGGTGCCGATTTCGCATTGCCCCGCGTTGGCGACTTCGTGGTGGTGGACTTCGACCTCGACGCCCATCTGCTCCAGCGCGAGGCAGATCGCCGAGCGGATGTCCTGCAGCGAATCGACCGGCGGGACCGGAAAGTAGCCGCCCTTGACGGTCGGCCGATGCCCCATGTTGCCGCCCTCGAACTTCTCGGCGGTCGACCACGCCGCCTCGCTCGAGAAGACCTTGCAGTAGCTGCCCGACATGTCGACCGACCATTCGACCGCGTCGAAGATGAAGAACTCGGGCTCGGGACCGAAATACGCGGTGTCGCCGAGACCGGTCGATTTGAGGTACGCCTCGGCCCGCTTGGCGAGCGAGCGCGGGTCGCGCTCGTAGCCCTTGCCGTCGGTCGGCTCGACGACGTCGCAGGTGATGTTGAGCGTCGTCTCGTCGGTGAACGGGTCGATGTACGCCGTGCCGGAATCCGGCATCAGCAGCATGTCGGAGGCCTGGATGCCCTTCCAGCCGGCGATCGAAGAACCATCGAAGGCATGACCGGCCTCGAACTTGTCCATGGTGAACTGCTTGGTCGGCACCGAAACGTGCTGCTCCTTGCCGCGGGTGTCCGTAAAGCGAAGGTCGACGAACTTGACCTCCTTCTCTTTCAGCATCTTGAGGACGTCGGCGGGGGTCGTCATGGGATTCTCCTGTGAAAAGCGTGGAAGGAAACGCTTGATGCGTTGCGCAAATAGGCTGAAATGCTCAAGCCAGAACTATGCCATAAGAAAATGGCCGGCAAATCCTGCGCGGTCGCACATTTCGGGTGCCCGGCCCGGATTCGCGCACCATATTGGTCACTCAAGGAAAGGTATTGCACCTATATAGTGCATCCATTCGGATTCTTGGTCAAGCCGCGATACTGCATCGCATCATCGGCCACCTTTCTGGGAAAAGTTCGTCGTCGGATGGCGGGTGCAGTCGTGAGTCCATTCGCCAAACGTTTGATTCTATTTAAGGAAAATTATCCTGTGACAACACCCTGCACCACCTTTGTGCAGTCGAGAACCCTGGGTGCGGTTGCCGCCGGATTCAGCCGTAAAACAGATAAAGGCGATAGCCGGCCTGCGCGGTCGCGCTGGCATCGATGAACAGTTTGATCGCGACCTCCGCGTTCGCGGGGATGCCGCGTGCAAGGTCCGCCGTTCCGCCCGCATATTCCGCCGGGGCGAGCGCCCGCCGCACGACGACCTGATCCTGCGCATCGGTCAGTGCCAGCTCGAGATACGGATACGCGAGCGGCACTTGGCCGCGGTTGCGCACCGTGGCGGTCAGGATCAGGAGGCCCTGATGCGCGGGGTCGGCCTGCAGGTCCGAGGACTGGATCGCAAGATCGGCGATCTCCTGCGGCGCCCCGACGGAGCAGCCGAACGTGGTGCACATCCGAACGAGGGCCGGCTTCACCGCCGGCCAACGGGCGGCGAGGGTCTCGCGAAAATGAAACGCCGCCTGGCCCATCAGCAACAACAGCAGCAGCGGAACCGCTACCGCCTGCGCCGTATGCGGGAAGGGCTGGCGGTTTCCCGTCCGCGCCGTCGGCTTCCCGTCGTCGCCGGCTTCCGCCGAGGTTCGCGGGGCCGGGGCATCCGCTTCCGGCGCGACGCCAGCAGCGGTATCGGCGGACGGGGGCAGCAGCGCCTGCGCATTGCGCAACGTCACCGTGGGCGGGCCCAAGGCGGTCTCGTCGTAGGCGTCGATGTCGTCGTCGATCTCCGCCCGCGGCGCAAGCGAGAGGCGCTGTTCGACGCCGTCGAACACGGTCCGGCAGTGGCCGCAACGGACCTGTCCGGCGCGCATCTCGAGCTGCTGCGGCGTCACCCGAAAGACGGTGCGGCAGTTGGGGCAGCGCGTGTATTGTTCTTCGGCCATCGGGTCACTCGTCCGGAGCGGGGCGGGCTCGACCGCAGGTCATCGGGCGACGCCGGTGTTGGCACGGCGCACGCCGGCCAGCGCTACCCAGCCATCATCGCGGTTCCAGACGGAAATAGTAAACCACGCGGTGTACGCCGCAGCGACCTCCTCGGCCTGCGGCTCGAGTATTCCCGACAGCACGATTCGCCCGCCGGTGCGCACCCGCACCGCGAGCGCAGGGGCCAGCAGCACCAGCGGATTGGCAAGAATGTTGGCGACCAGCACGTCGAACGGCCGCGTCGCGGCCGCGGGCAGGTCATCGGGCGTGAGGAAGGTGGCGGCGACGCCGTTCGCCCGCGCGTTGGCGCGGCTCGCGCGAATCGCCTGCGGATCGACGTCGACGCCGAGGACTTGGGCGGCGCCGAGCTTGGCGGCGGCGATCGCCAGGATGCCCGAGCCGCAACCATAGTCGAGCACCCGTTCGCCGGGCTGCAGACACGTCGCCAGCCACGCAAGACACAGCCGCGTGGTCGGGTGGGAGCCGGTGCCGAACGCGAGGCCCGGATCGAGCGTGAGGTTGATCGCCGCGGGATCGGGCGGCGCGCACCACGAGGGCACCACCCATAGCTTCCCCGCAATCGGGATCGGTGCGAACTGCGCTTGCGTCGCGCGGACCCAGTCCTGCTCGGCAACGGCGCGGGTCTCGTACGCTGGTGGTGCCCGGCCCGCCGCGCGACCCGCGGCGGCTACCGCCTGCGCCGGGTCGGCGCCGGGCCCGAACAACGCCGTCAGCCGATTCACCGGCCAGTGGCCCCCGACCGGTTCTCCCGGCTCGCCGTACAACGGCGCTTCCTCGGGCGTGCCGGCACGCGGGTCGGCGACATCGACCGACAATGCGCCGGCGGCCAGCAGCGCATCGGCCCACGCGTCGGCATCGGCCGCATCGGCGTCGAAGGAGAGCGCCAGATAGGACACGAGCGCGCTCGGTGCGCGGCGTCAGCCGGCCTTCTTGCGCTTGGCGAGGCGCTCTTCGAGGTAGTGGATCGACGTCCCGCCGCGCAGGAACTTGTCGTCCAGCAGCAGCTCCTGATGCAGCGGGATGTTGGTCTTGATGCCCTCGATGATCATTTCCGACAGCGCCACGCGCATCCGCGCGATCGCCTGCTCGCGCGTGTCCCCGTATGCGATCACCTTGCCGATCATCGAGTCGTAATAAGGCGGCACGAAGTAGTTCTGATAGACGTGCGAATCGACGCGTATGCCGGGGCCGCCCGGCGCGTGGTACGACGTGATCCGCCCCGGCGACGGCACGAACGTGTACGGATCCTCGGCGTTGATCCGGCATTCGATCGCGTGGCCGCGGCGCACGACGTCGCGCTGGCGGAACCGCAGCTTCTGCCCGGCGGCGACGCGGATCTGCTCCTGCACGATGTCGATGCCGGTGATCAATTCGGTCACCGGGTGTTCGACCTGGATTCGCGTGTTCATCTCGATGAAGAAGAACTCGTCGTCCTGGTAGAGGAATTCGAATGTCCCCGCGCCCCGGTAACCGATCTTGCGGCACGCATCCGCGCAGCGCTCGCCGATGCGCGTCAGCGAACGCACCGAGATGCCCGGCGCCGGCGCCTCCTCGATGATCTTCTGGTGCCGCCGCTGCATCGAGCAGTCGCGCTCGAAGAGGTAGACCGCGTTCTTGTGCTCGTCGGCCAGCACCTGGATCTCGATGTGGCGCGGCGTGGTGAGAAACTTCTCCAGGTAGAGCTGGGGATTGCCGAACGCGGCCTGGGCCTCGGAGCGCGTCAGCGTCACCGCCGACGGCAGCGCCGCCTCGGTGTGCACGACGCGCATGCCGCGTCCGCCTCCGCCGCCCGCCGCCTTGACGATGATCGGGTAGCCGGTGACCCTGGCCAGGCGCACCACTTCCTTGGGATCGTCCGGCAGCACGCCCTCCGCGCCGGGAACGCAGGGCACGCCGGCCTTGATCATCGCGGCCTTGGCGCTGACCTTGTCGCCCATGAGCCGAATGGTGTCGGGGCGCGGCCCGATGAACACGAAGCCGGAGCGCTCGACCTTGTCGGCGAAGTCCGCGTTTTCCGACAGGAAACCGTAGCCCGGGTGGATCGCCTGGGCATCGGTGACCTCGGCCGCGGCGATGATCGCGGGGATGTTGAGGTAGCTCTGCGCGGATGCGGCCGGCCCGATGCATACCGACTCGTCGGCGAGACGCACGTACTTGGCGTCGCGGTCGGCCTCGGAGTGGACAACCACGGTCTTGATGCCCATTTCCCGGCACGCGCGCTGAATGCGCAGCGCGATCTCGCCGCGGTTCGCGATCAGGATCTTGTCGAACGACTGGTTGGGGTTCTTGGCGGGCACGCGGGGATTGTCTCGTGGTCGAGGGGCGATCGCGGCAACGCGACGAAACAGGCGGCGTTCGCCTCGCGTTGCCTCCAGGCCGCCGGGCGGTTGGTGGGTGTCGCGATGGCCGGGGAGCGCGCCGGGCTATTCGATGACGACCAACGGCTGGCCGAACTCAACCGGCTGGCCGTTCTCGACCAGTATCTGCTTCACGATCCCGGCGTTGTCGGACTCGATCTCGTTCATGAGCTTCATCGCCTCGATGATGCACAGCGGGTCGCCGACCTGCACGCTGTCGCCGACCTCGACAAACGGCGTGCCGCCCGGGGACGCCGATCGATAGAAGGTGCCGACCATCGGGCTCTTGACGAGGTGGCCCTCGGGCTGCGCGGGCGCAACGGCCGCTGGGGCGGCCGCCGGCGCGGCCGCGATGGGCGCGGCGGCTGCGGGAGCGGTCGTCAGGAAGTTGCCTGGCGCGGGGGGTGCGGCGCGCGTGATGCGCACGCGTTCTTCGCCTTCTTGGATTTCCAGCTCGCCGATTCCCGAGGATTCGACGAGCTCGATCAACGTCTTCAGCTTGCGTAGATCCATCGCCCAGCCCTTGCAATGACGCAATGCGTGCGTCCGCGCGTCGTGGCATACCGCGATCCCGGACTGACACCGTTCATTCTGCGGTCGGGATTTGTCGCGGCGGGCAGCACACCGTAGCGGTGAGTTTGGCGCAGATAGGCCTGTTTGTCCAGCGATGGTCGTACTTGACGGAACTCCATCGCGGAGAGCAGTCGAACGGCACAAAACGCTCGGCGCTCGATGGAGCCGATTGTGGCTTACAAAAACCCGACCGCAGAGGCCGTTATCCGACCGACTTTCGTGCCAGAAATCAAGGAAGGTTGTTGCTGATGATTCGGCGAAGTTGAGCGTCCTTCAACGGCCCGAGCTGCGTGTGGGCGATCGCCCCATCGCGTCCGATCACGATCGTGAACGGGAGCGCCATCATCCGGTTGCCCAGGGAGCGCGACAGCTCCATCGCTCCGTAACCGCCGATGAGGGCGGGGTAATTAAGCTGGATGTCGTCCGCGAATTGCCGGACTTTGTCGGCCTCATCGACGGCGATGCCGACGAATTGAAGACCTTTGCTGCCGAATTCCTTTTGCGCGCGAACGAATTCCGGCATTTCCTCCCGGCACGGCGCGCACCACGTCGCCCAAAAATTGACGATGAGGAGCTTGCCTTGCCATTGGGCCATCGGTTGGGCTTTGCCGGCGAGGTCCGGCAACGTGAGGGCGAGTAACGTCGAAGCGCTGGGCCGCGCATCGGGCGCCACCTCCCGCCCGCCGCGAAGGTAGACCCCGGCACCGAGCGCCACCGCGCTGGCGATGATGACGGCGATAATCGTGATGCGACGCGTCATGACGAGGTTGCTGGTGCGCGAAAGTAGGTGCTCACATCAATGACCTCTGCCCAAGTGACAACCCACGCAACCGCTGTCAATTGAACCAGCGCTTCGTCGCCGGCACGGCTTCGACCGGTGCGCCAGGTCCGGCCCCCGCAGCCGGCAGGGCGACGGTGATTTTTTGCAGCTGCGGCGGGTAACAAACGCCGAGGTCGGCGCAGCCTTGCGACTCGGCCGTCACGGTGACCGTGGAGGCGGGGGCGGCAGCGGGCAGCGCCAGACGAACGACGAGCTGCCCGCGATAAGTCTCGACCTTCCCGAAGAACTGGTCTTCCTTGATCTTTCCCGACGGCAGGACGGGTGGCGACGCCAGCGGCCCGGGATCGACGCCGAATTTTAGCTTTTCCCGGTAGAGATAATAACCGCTGGCAATGGCAAACCGCGCCTCCACGGTCGCAGAGTCGAGCGCCCGCACACTGAAGCGGAAGGCGCGTTCGGGCGGGAGGAGCTCCGGTTCCTGCGCGAGGGCGGCCGCGGCGAGCCACACGACCAGGCCGCCGGTCAGGACCGCGCTGCGTTTGGGATGGCTGATCAAGGAAGCGCGCTCATGCCGCCCGGGTTCCATCGGGGCGCGTTTCGCGGTCGATCCAGTCGAGATACTGAGGCAGGCCATCGGTGACGGGAACGGCAATGATCTCCGGAAGTTCGTAGGGGTGGCGGCTGCGGATCGTCGCTTCGACCGCGGCATAAGCGTCGGCGCAGGTCTTGATGATCACCGGCACCTCCTGCGCCATTTCGATTTGGCCGCGCCAGTGATAAAGTGACCCCACCGTGGCGCCCACGCTGACGCACGCGGCCAGGCGCGACTCGACCAGCACCCGGGCCAACGCCTCCGCCGATTCGCGATCGGGCATTTGCGTCAGCACCAGAATTGCGGCGCGCGGCAAGGAGCCTCCATGCGGTTCGTCTACCTGATGATTGTACTGGGTTTCCCGCTCTTCGATCTGTACGCGACGATGCGCATCGCGCGCTGGACCGGCATTCCCGCGTGGGCCTGGCTTGGACTGCCACTGGTGGCGGGCTTCCTGCTGCTGCGCAACGAGCGGCTCGCCTTTCGCGAGCGGACGATCGCGGCGTTGCACGGCGAGCATTCCGCGTTGCGCGAGCTCTTCGACAGCGGCCGCAAGGTGCTGGCCGGGTTCCTGCTGCTGCTCCCCGGGGTGATCAGCGACGTCCTGGCGCTGGCCCTGCTCGCGTTGCCGCTCAACGTGGGTCGAAGCGGTTACGTGCCGTCATCGGCCGCCGCCGGCCGCGCCGCGATCGACGGCGAATTTCGCCGGATGAAGTAGCCCGCGTGTAGGGGCGCGCTCGCCTACCCCAGCACCGTCGGCTCGGCTTTGTCCGCGCGGCGATACGCCCACACCACCATCACCGCGCCGGCGGCGATCATCGGCAGCGACAGCCACTGGCCCATCGTGAGGCCCAGTGCGAGGAAGCCCAGGAAACTGTCGGGCTCGCGCGCGTATTCGGCGACGAACCGGCACGCTCCGTAGCCCACGAGGAACAGCCCCGACGGCGCCCCCGTCGGCCGCCGCCGCCGCGTGTAGAACCACAGCAGCGCAAAGAGCAGCAGCCCCTCCAGCCCGAACTGGTAGAGCTGCGACGGATGCCGCGGCGTGGCGTCCACCTGCGGGAAGACCATCGCCCACGGGACGTTCGACGCGCGCCCCCACAACTCGCCGTTGATGAAATTGCCAAGACGTCCCGCGGCGAGCCCGAGCGGCACCAGCGGCGCGACGAAATCGGTGACGTCCAGCCAGCGCTTGCCGCGTGCCCGCGCGAACAGCAGCAGCGCCAGCAGCACGCCGAGGAATCCCCCGTGGAAGCTCATGCCACCCTGCCACAGCTGGAGGATCTCGAGCGGATGCTCGAAGTAATACAGCGGCTTGTAGAACAGCACGTAGCCCAGCCGGCCGCCGACGATCACGCCGATGACGCCGTAGAACAGCATGTCGTCGACGTCGCGCGGATGCCATCCCGTCAACAGGTTCTGCCGCGCCCGGATTTTGCCGAGGACGATGAACAGCACGAAGCCGACCAGGTACATGAGGCCGTACCAGCGGATCGCGAGCGGCCCGACCTGGACGGCCACGGGATCGAATTGCGGGTGAATCAGCATGGGGAGGGCGCGTGAACGCGGCGGCCTGCGTTAAAATTGCGTGCGCCGATTATACGAGAGCACGGGATCCGGCCCCCTGCGGGGCGCGCCGCCCCGAGAACCGCCCCCGATACCGGCTCCCCTGCCCAAGGAGTTTCCCGCATGCCGAACAACCGCCGGTCGCAGATCATTACCCAAGGTGTCGCCCGCTCGCCGAACCGCTCGATGCTGCGCGCGGTCGGGTTCAAGGATGGCGACTTCGACAAGCCGATCATCGGCATCGCCAACGGCCACAGCACGATGAACCCGTGCAACGCCGGCCTGCAGCAGCTGTGCGATCGCGCCGAGGCCGCAGTGCGCACCGCGGGCGGCATGCCGCAGACGTTCGGCGTGATCACCGTGACCGACGGCATCAGCATGGGCACCGAGGGCATGAAATATTCACTGGTATCGCGCGAGGTGATCGCCGACGCCATCGAAACCGCGACGATGAGCCAGAGCATGGACGGCGTCATCGTGATCGGCGGCTGCGACAAGAACATGCCCGGCGGGATGATCGGGATGCTGCGGATGAACATTCCCGGGATCTTCGTCTACGGCGGCACGATCAAGCCCGGCCATTACAAAGGCAAGGATCTCACGATCGTGAGCCCGTTCGAGGCGGTCGGCGAATTCGCCGCGGGCCGGCTGTCGAAGGAGGATTTCGACGGCATCGAGCGCTGCGCGCTGCCCGGCACCGGCGCCTGCGGCGGCATGTACACGGCGAACACGATGTCCTCGGCGTTCGAGGCGCTGGGCATGAGCCTCCCCTATTCGTCGACGATGGCCAATCCGGACCCGGAAAAGGCGGACAGCGCGAGCCGGTCCGCCGAGGTGCTCGTGCGCGCGATCGAAAAGCAGATCCTGCCGCGCCAGATCGTCACCCGCGAGGCGATCGAGAACGCCGTCAGCGTCGTCATGGCCGTCGGCGGCTCGACCAACGCGGTGCTGCATTTTCTGGCGATCGCGCACGCGGCCGGCGTCGCGTGGACCATCGACGACTTCGAGCGCATCCGCCAGCGCGTGCCGGTGCTGTGCGACCTGAAGCCTTCGGGACGTTACGTCGCCACCGATCTGCACCGCGCGGGCGGCATCCCGCAGGTGATGAAGATGCTGCTCGATCGCGGCCTGCTGCACGGCGACTGCATGACCATCACCGGAGAGACGATCGCCGAAGTGCTGGCCGACGTGCCGCCCGCGCCGCGCGCCGATCAGGACGTGATCCGGCAATGGTCGAAGCCGATGTACCCGCAGGGTCACCTCGCGATCCTGCACGGCAATCTCGCGACGGAGGGCTGCGTCGCGAAGATCACCGGCCTCAAGAACCCGGCGATCACGGGTCCGGCCCGCGTGTTCGACTCGGAACAGGCGGCGATGGACGCCATCATGGCGAACAGCATCCGTTCCGGCGACGTCATCGTGATCCGCTACGAGGGCCCGAAGGGCGGCCCCGGCATGCGCGAGATGCTCTCGCCGACGTCGGCGCTGGTCGGCCAGGGTCACGCCGAAGACGTCGGCCTCATCACCGACGGCCGCTTCTCCGGCGGCACGTTCGGCATGGTGGTCGGGCACGTCGCGCCGGAAGCGGCGGTCGGCGGCGCGATCGCGCTGATCGAGGAAGGCGATTCGATCACCATCGACGCGCGCAAGCTCGTGATCGAGCTCAATGTCGCCGATGACGTGATCGCGCAGCGGCGCGCGCGATGGAAGGCGCCGGCGCCCCGCTACACGCGCGGCGTGATGGCGAAGTACGCGCGCCTCGTCTCCACCGCCAGCCGCGGCGCCGTCACCGATGACGACTGACACCGCGCCCGGACATCTCGCCACGGCGCGGCCGGGCAAGCGGCTTGGGAGGTTGCGGCATTCGATCGTCGACCCGCTGCCCCGTTGAGCGGATCACCTTGACCGCCGTCCGCACCGCCTCCCGGTCGTGCATCGCGTTCGTTGCGCTGGCGTTTGCCGCCACCGCGTGGGCGAGCCCGCCGTCGGAGAAGACCGCGGGGCACACGGCCATTCCGGCCACCGCCGCAGGGCCCGCCAGGGTCCGCCCGGGCAATCCATCGCCCGGACGTCCGATCGCGCTCGTCAATGCGGATTTCGAATCCGCAGCATTGGCACCCGACGGCGGTCCCGAAGGGTGGTATTCGTATCAGCACACCGGCGTCACGTCGTATCTCTTCGCCGGCGACGAGGCGGTCGTTCATGGCGGCGCGCGCAGCCTTCGGATCGACAATGTCGGCCCCGAGCCCTACGGCGCCGTCGCCCAGAGCGTCCCGGGAAGAGATTTCGTCGGCAAGACGGTCCGCTTTTCCGCATGGCTCAAGACCCGCGCCGCGGACGAGGGCGGCGCGAAACTGTTCCTCATCGCCGAATTCGCCGGGAGCATCATGGCGTACAACTTCATGCCGGGCGAAGAGGTGAAAGGCACCCGCGACTGGGCGCGGCATTCGCTGACGCTGGTGATTCCCGCACAGGCCGACCGCATCCGGGTCGGCGCCACGCTCGAGGGCAAAGGCACCCTGTGGCTCGACGACGCCGAGTGCGAGGTCGCCGCCGACCGCTGATTGCCGCGGCCGGCTGCGTAGCCCGGCGTTGAGCGCAGCGAAACCCGGGGCGGAACCGTGCCCCGGTGCACCGCGAGGGCGGCTACAACCCCAGCCGTTGCCAGATCGTGGTCGTCAGCGCCGCCTGATTCAACGTGTAGAAGTGCAGCCCGGGCGCGCCGCGCGCGAGGAGGCCGTCGCACAATTCGGTGACCACGTCGAGCCCGAACGCGCGGATCGAGACGCTGTCGTCGCCGAAGCTCTCGAGCTTTTTCCTGATCCAGCGGGGAATCTCGGCGCCACAGGCATCGGAGAAGCGCGCCAGCTTGGAGAAGCTGCCGATCGGCATGATCCCCGGAACGATCGGCACCTCGATGCCCGCGGCGGCACAGTCGTCGACGAAATGCCAATAGGCGTCGGCGTTGTAGAAATACTGGGTGATCGCCGAATCGGCGCCGGCGTCGACCTTGCGCTTGAAGGCGTTGATGTCGGCGTGCGCGCTCGGCGCCTGCGGATGGAATTCGGGATACGCCGCGACGTCGATGTGGAACCAGTCGCCCGTTTCCTGCCGGATGAACGCGACCAGGTCGCTCGCGTAGCGAAAGTCGCCGGCGGCGCCGGCGCCGGAGGGCAGGTCGCCGCGCAGCGCGACGAGATGGCGAATGCCGTGGCTGCGGTACTGCAGCAGCACCTCGCGCAGCGACGCCTGCGTGCCGCCGATGCAGGAGATGTGCGGCGCCGCTTCCAGCCCGGCGGCACGGAATTCCAGCACCGTCGCGAGCGTGCCCTGACGCGTCGAGCCGCCGGCACCGAACGTCACCGAGCAGAAGGCGGGCTTCAGTTGCGCGAACTGGCGCCGCGTCGCGCGGAGCTTCTCCATCCCTTCCGCGGTCTGCGGCGGGAAGAACTCGAGGCTGAAGAGGCGAGGCGAGGCGCTCATGCCGGAGGGCTCAGTCGTCCTTCTTCATGAGGAGCGACGACAGGAGCCACGAGATCAGGCTGTAGACGATCGCCCCGAACACGCCGGACCAGAATCCGCTCACGTGAAAGCCGTCGATGAACGAGCCGACCCACCAGAACAAGAGGCCGTTGATGACGAAGATGAACAGCCCCAGCGTCACGATCGTGACCGGCAGGGTCAGCAGCACGAGGAGCGGCCGGATCAGCGCATTGATGAGCCCCAGCACCAGCGCGGCCACGAGCGCGGTCCAGAAGGTGTCGACTTGCACCCACGGGAACACATAGGGCAGCGCGAACAGCGCCACCGCGTTGATCAGCCAGACAAGCAAGAGTCGCATTCGTCAGTCTCCGAGAAATT
>CAWEOX010000024.1:0-70851 GCA_963810845.1 uncultured beta proteobacterium
ATTCGCGCTGTGCGCGATGGACGAGCTCATCAATCAGGCGGCGAAGAATCGCTACATGTTCGGCGGCCAGGGCCGGGTGCCGCTGGTGGCCCGGATGCCGATCGGCTTGTGGACGGCGTCGGCGGCGCAGCATTCGCAGTCGCTGGAGGCGTGGTTCGCGCACATTCCGGGCCTCACGGTGGTCGCGCCGTTTGCGCCCGCCGACAACTACGGCCTGCTCGGGAGCGCGCTCGCCTCCGGCGATCCCGTCGTCTACCTCGAGCACAAGGAGTTGTGGGGACAGGAAGGGGAGGTGGAGCCGGGCGTGCGCGTGCCGCTCGGCGTCGCGCGCGTCGTGCGCGAGGGCGACGATGTCACGCTGGTGAGCTGGTCGAATGCGATGCCGACCTGCATCGCCGCCGCGGCGGAACTGGACAACGCCGGAATCTCGGCCGAGGTCATCGACCTGCGCACGATCTGGCCGTGGGATCGCGCCACGGTGCTCGGGTCCGTGGCGCGCACCGGGGCGCTGCTCGTCGTGCACGAGGCGGTGCAGGTCGGCGGCTTCGGTGCCGAAATCGCCGCCGCCGCGGCCGAGGAAACCGGGTGCAGGGTGAAGCGGCTCGGTGCGCCGCGCATACCGTCGGGCTATTCGAAGCCGCTCGAAGACGAATCGCGCGTCACGGTCGGTGAGGTCGTCGCGGCGGCACGGACGCTCGCGGCACGATAGCCGCGAGCCAACCGGAAAATCACCATGAGCGAGAACAGAACGGTCATCGTCACCGGCGCGGCCAGCGGCATCGGCGCCGCGACGGCGAAGGAGCTGGCCACGCGCGGCTACCGCGTCGCGTGCCTCGATCGCAACGGCAAAGGCGCGAAGACGGTGACGGCGGGGCTGCCCGCCGTCGACGCCGGCCCGCACTTCGCGTTCGAAGTGAACGTCGCCGACGAGCCGTCGCTGGTCGAGACCTTCGCGATGGCGGTCGCGTACCTTGGCGGGCTCGACGCGCTCGTCACCAGCGCCGGCATCGCCGACATGACGCCGTTCATGGATCTCGATGCGGCGACGTTCCGCCGGGTGTACGACGACAACGTGGTCGGCACGTTCCTGTGCCTGCGCGAGGCCGGCAAGCACATGCCGCGCGGCGGGCGCATTTGCACGGTGGCGAGCGTCGCCGGCATCCGCGGCGGCGGCCTGTCGGGCACGGCCGCGTACGCCGCGAGCAAGGGCGCGGTGCTGGCGCTGACCAAGAACGCCGCACGCGCGCTCGGCGAGCGCGGCATCGCCGTCAATACCATCGCGCCGGGCGCGACGCTGACGCCGATGATCGAGGAAGCCTGGCGCAACGAAGCGCACCGGAAGCGCGTCGAGGCCCTGAGCGTGATGAACCGCACCGGAAGCCCTGAGGAAATCGCCCGCGCGATCGCCTTCCTGGTGTCGCCCGACGCGTCGTACCTCACGGGGGCGACCCTCGTCGCCGATGGGGGACTGGTGATGTATTGAATTCGCGGGCAATGCCAATTATTCATTTTTCAAGGAGGACCAGCATGACCATCAACCGCCGTCGATTCGTCCAGACCCTCGCGGGCTCCGCCGCGCTCGCCGCCGGCATCCGGCCCGCGTTCGGCCAGGCCGCGGAGTTCCCGTTGAAGTGGGCGAACAACATTCCCGGCGACCCACCCCAGCACCGTCCGGGTCAAGGAAGCCGCCGACAAGATCAAGGCCGAGACCAAGGGCCGCGTCGACATTCAGGTCTTCCCGAACAACCAGCTGGGCGGCGACACCGACATGCTGTCGCAGATCCGCTCGGGTGCCATCGACTTTTTCCCGCTGTCGGGCCTGATCCTGCAGACGCTGGTGCCCGTGGCCGCGATCAACGGCGTCGCGTTCGCGTTCAAGGACTACGCGACGGTGTGGTCGGCGATGGACGGCGACCTCGGCGCGTTCGTCCGTGAGACGATCGGCAAGACGGGCCTTTACACGTTCGACAAATGCCTCGACAACGGCTACCGCCAGATCACGAGCAGCACCAAGCCGATCAACACCCCGGACGACCTCAAGGGGTTCAAGATCCGCGTCCCCCCGAGCCCGCTGTGGACGTCGCTGTTCAAGGCGCTCGGCGCCTCGCCGACCAGCATCAACTTCAGCGAGACCTACTCGGCACTGCAGACCAAGGTCGTCGAAGGCCAGGAGAACGCGCTGTCGCTGCTCGAAATCGCCAAGCTCTACGAAGTGCAGAAATACGTGTCGATGACCGACCACATGTGGGATGGCCAGTGGGTGCTCGCCAACGGCAAGTCGTGGGCAAGCCTGCCGAAGGATCTCCAGGCCATCGTCACGAAGAACATCACCGCGGCCGTTCTGGCGCAGCGCGAGGACATGGCCAAGCTCAACGTCGGCGTCGAGACCACGCTGAAGCAGAAGGGGATGATCTTCAACTATCCGGACAAGGCCGCGTTCCGCGCCGTGCTGACCAAGGCCGGGTTCTACGAGGAGTGGAAGGGCAAATTCGGCGCCGACGCCTGGGCGAAGCTGGAGAAGTATTCCGGCAAGCTCGGGTAGCGCGGCGACGCCGGGCGTGGCCCGGGTCGAACGAACGTGAAGCCCGGGTGCTTGCGGCCATTGCCGCGCCCACCCGGGTTGCGCTCCGCTCAACCCGGGCTACGCGCCGGCGCCCCGGTGTCCATCGGATAGCTTCATGCAACCCGCCACCCTCGACGCGCCGCCGCGGCGCTTCGCCCGCGTCGACCGCATCCTCGGCCTGATCACCGAGATCCCGGCGGCGGCGCTGGTCGTCGCCGAGATCGTGATCCTGTTCGCCGGCGTCGTCTCCCGCTACGTGTTCAACAAGCCGGTGACGTGGTCGGACGAGCTCGCGTCGGTGCTGTTCCTGTGGCTCGCGATGCTGGGCGCGGTGATCGCCCTGCGACGGGGCGAGCACATGCGGCTCACCACGTTCATCAACATGCTGCGGCCGCGGTGGCGCGCGTGGGTGGACACGATCAGCGCGCTGATCGTCATCATGTACGTGCTGCTGATCCTGTCGCCGTCGTACGAGTACATCACCGGCCAATGGCTGATCACGACTCCGGCGCTCGAGCTGCACGATGCCGTGCGCGTCGCATCGATCGGCGTCGGCGTGGTCCTGATGATGGTGATCGCGCTGGTGCGGCTGGCCGAGCGGGCGTCGGTGTCGCACGTCGTATCGGCGGTCGCGGTGCTCGCGGTCGTCGTGATCGCGTTCTGGCTGCTGCGCCCGGCGTTCGCCTCGCTCGGCAACGTCAACCTGATCATCTTTTTCGTCGGGCTGGTGGCGCTGTGCGTCGCCATGGGCGTGCCGATCGCCTTTGCCTTCGGCATCGCCACCCTCTCCTACCTTGCGCTTACCACGCGCACGCCGCTCACCATCGTCGTGAGCCGGATGGACGAGGGGATGTCGACGCTGATCCTGCTCTCGGTGCCGCTGTTCGTGTTTCTCGGCGCGCTGATCGAGATGACCGGGCTCGCCCGCGCGATGGTCGACTTCCTGGCGACGCTGCTGGGGCACGTGCGCGGCGGCCTCCAATACGTGCTGCTGGGCGCGATGTACCTCGTCTCCGGCATTTCCGGCTCCAAGGCGGCCGACATGGCGGCTGTGGCGCCGGCGCTCTTTCCCGAGATGAAGCGGCGCGGCGCGCACGAAGGCGACCTCATTGCCTTGCTGTCGTCGTCCGGCGCGATGTCGGAAACGATTCCCCCCAGCCTGGTGCTGATCACCATCGGCTCGGTGACCGGCGTGTCGATCGCGGCGCTGTTCACCGGCGGACTCTTGCCGGCGCTGGTCGGCATGATCGCGCTCGGCGTGCTCGTGTTCTTCCAGACGCGCGGCGACGATACGCGTCATCTCGCCCGCGCCAGCGGCGGGCAGATCGCGAAAGCGCTGGCGATCGCGGTACCCGCGCTGGCGCTGCCGGTGGTGATCCGCACCGTCGTCGTCGAAGGCGTGGCGACCGCCACCGAGGTGTCGACGGTCGGCGTCGTGTACACGCTGATCGCCGGCATCGTCGTCTACCGCCAGTTCGACACCCGCCGGCTGCTGCCGATGCTGGTCGACACCGCCGCGCTGTCCGGCGCGATCCTGCTCATCATCGGCTGTGCCACGGGCATGGCCTGGGCGTTGACGCAGTCGGGCTTTTCGCGGCAGCTGGTGGCGGTCATGTCGGGCGTGCCGGGCGGGAACGCCGGGTTCCTGGCGATCTCGGTGGTCGCGTTCGTCGTGCTGGGCAGCGTGCTCGAAGGCATTCCCGCGATCGTGCTGTTCGGGCCGCTGCTGTTTCCGGTCGCCCGCGCGCTGGGCGTGCACGAGGTCCATTACGCGATGGTCGTCGTGTTCGCGATGGGACTGGGCCTGTTCGCGCCGCCGTTCGGCGTCGGCTTCTACGCCGCGTGCGCGATCGGCCGGGTGTCGCCCGACGAGGCGATGCCGCGCGTCTGGCGCTACCTCGGCGCGCTGCTGGTCGCGCTCGTGATCGTCGCCGCGGTGCCGTGGCTGTCGACCGGGTTCCTGTGACCGCGCTCGGCCTGCTCCGGAATCCGGGCAGCCAGCGCATAATGCGGGCTGGTCCACGGCACGGGAATTCCCCACACCCACCGACATGGCCGTCAAACTCTGGCTGATCGTGGTCGCGGCGGCGCTCGGCGCCTGCTCGAAGGCGCCAGTCCCTCCTCCCGCGGCGACCGCGCCCGCATCGCCGCCGGCGAGGGCGGCCACGGCGGTCGTTGCGCACGCCGACGCCGGCATCGCCTGGCACAACGGCGACGTCGATGGCGCGTTCGCGGCGGCCAAGGCGGCGACACAAGCCGCTCTTCCTGTACTGGGGCGCGACCTGGTGTCCGCCCTGCAATCAGGTCAAGGCGACGCTTTTCAATCGCCAGGATTTCATCGACCGGTCGCGGCATTTCATCCCGGTGTACATCGATGGCGACAGTCCCTCTGCGCAGCGGCTCGGCACCCGCTTCAACGCGAGCGGCTACCCGACCATGATCCTGTTCACGCCGGAGGGCCGCGAGATCACCCGGCTGCCCGGCGAAGTGGACGCCGACCAGTACATGCGCGTGCTGGCGCTGGGAATGAACGGCGCGCGCCCGGTCAAGGAGACGCTCGCGGCCGCGCTCGGCGCTGCCGCCGCGAAGGCCAGCCACGCGCTCACGCCCGAAGACTGGCGCATGCTCGCCTACTACTCGTGGATCACCGACGACGGCGAGCTCGTGCCGAAGGCCCGCGTCGCGCCCACGCTCGCGCGCGTCGCGCAGGCGTGCCCGGCCGACCAGCGCGAAACCGGCATGCGTCTGCGGCTGCAGGCGCTGGCCGCCGCCGCGACGGCGAACGACGCGAAGCCGCGCCACGATCCGGCGGCCGTCCTCGTCGTCCGGCAGGCGACCGCCGATCCGGTACTGGCGCGCGAGAACTTCGATCTCCTTACCTATTACGCGGGCAAGATCGCCGCCGGCATCACCTTGCCGAAATCGGCCGAGCGCGCCGGGCTCGTCGCGGCATGGGACGAGGCCCTCGATCGGCTCGCCGCCGACGCGAGTCTGTCGACCGCCGACCGGTTGACGGCGCTCTCGGCCCGCGTCGACCTTGCCAAACTCGACGCCGGCAAGGCGCCACTGCCGGCCGCCTTGCAGCAGCGGGTGCGCGACGAGGCCGCGCGCGCCGATCGCGAAACGACCGACGTCTATGCCCGGCAAGCGGTCATCAGTGGCGCGGCCGACGTGTTGGCCGAGGCCGGCCTGCTGGAGGCGTCCGACGCGCTCCTGACCGCCGAGCTCACGCGCTCGCACTCCCCTTACTACTATATGCTGGGCCTCGCCGCGAATGCGAAGAAGCGCGGCGACAACGCGGCAGCGCTCGACTGGCACGCCAGGGCCTGGACGGCAGCCACCGGCGCGGCCACGCGCCTGCAGTGGGGTGCGAGCTACCTCAATGCGCTGGTCGAGCTCGCGCCGCAGGACAGCGGACGGATCGAAAGCGTGGCCGCCCGCATGATCGGCGAGCTCGACGCCACCCCGGACACGTTCTACGACCGCAACCGGCGGGCGCTGGAGCGCATCGGCAAGCGGCTCGACGCCTGGAACAAGGGCGGCAACCACAACGAGGTGCTGCAACGCCTTGCGGCACAGATGGGGAGCGTGTGCGCGAAGCTCCCCGCCGGCGACCCCGCGCGGGCGACCTGCGGCGCCGTCCTCCGCGCCCGCCCGTCGACCGCCGCCTGAGGTCGCCCAAACACCCGCTCCGCAACCCGCCACCACAACCCCTGCCCACCATGAGCCACAAACACGAAAACCTGATCCGCGCCGTCTTCCATGATCCGGTCAGCGGCAACATCCAATGGCGCGAGATCGAGTCGCTGTTGCGGCATCTGGGCGCGACGACCGAATCGCTGTCGGGAACGCGCGTCCGCGTGAAGCTGAACGGCGCCGAGGGCATCCTGCATCGTCCGCACGGCGGCAACACGCTCGGTCGCCAGGACATACAGCATCTGCGCGAATACTTGGCGCACGCGCGGATCACGCCGTCGCTCTACGAGGCCGGAAGCAAGGAATAGCCGGCGGCGCCGCGCGTGTCACGTCCTCGTTCGTTCGCCATCACCCTGCTGCGGAGGCTCCATGTCGCAACCTGATGCATCGAAATGGCGCCTGCACGGCGTGCGCGTCGTGCGCGCCGGCGAGCTCGACACCAACACGCCGCAGACCCCGGGAATGAATCGCGCCGCGGCCATCACCCACGCCCGCGCCGGCGCCGAAGCGCTGTGGGCGGGAACCGTCGTCATCCATCCGAAGGCGAAGACCGGCGCGCACCACCACGGCCCGGTCGAGAGTGTCATCTACGTGGTCAGCGGCCGCGCGCGCATGAAGTGGGGCGAGCGGCTGGAGTTCATCGCCGAGGCCGGACCCGGCGATTTCATCTATGTGCCGCCGTACGTGCCGCACCAGGAGATCAACGCCAGCGACGAGGAGCCGCTGTCGTGCGTATTGGTGCGCAGCGGCCAGGAGCCGGTGGTCGTGAACCTCGATCTGCCCGCGGTCGAACCCAATCCCGAAAACGTCCATTGGGTGGACAACATCCATCCGCCGCCGGCCACGTCACGCTGACATGGACAGCGACCCGCAGGCGCTGCTGCTCGAGGCTGTCGCCTTCGCTGCCAAGAAGCACCGGCATCAGCGACGCAAGGACGCCGAGGCCTCGCCGTACATCAACCACCCGATCGCGCTCGCGAGCCTGCTGAAGCGCGAAGGCGTCGACGACGTGCTGGTCCTGTGCGCGGCCCTGCTCCACGACACCATCGAGGATACGGAGACGACGCCCGCGGAGCTGCGCGCGGCGTTCGGCGAGACGATCACGTCGGTGGTGCTGGAAGTCACCGACGACAAGACGCTGGGCAAGGCCGAGCGCAAGGAGCTGCAGGTGCAACACGCCCACGCGCTGTCGGAGCGGGCCAAGCTCGTGAAGCTGGCCGACAAGATCTGCAACGTCGACGACATCGTCACGGCGCCGCCCGCGGACTGGACCCTCACGCGCAAGCGCGATTATCTGCAATGGGCGAATGACGTTGTCGACCGCCTGCGCGGCACTCATCCCGGCCTCGAGGCGATCTTCGACGACGTCCATGCCAAGGGCGTGCGCGCACTGGACGAGCGCCGACTCGTAGCCCGGGTTGAGCGAAAGCGAAACCCGGGTGGACCGTGCCCTGCGGGCCGACGATCCACCCGGGTTTCGCTCGCGCTCAACCCGGGCTACGCCGGATGCGCGTGCCATGCGAATTCGTCGTCAATCAAACAGCGACGGCGTGGGCTCCGCGGCCACGGACGGCGCTACGGGCGCGACCGCGTCTTCCGGACATAGCGCGGCTACCCGCACGCCGAGAAGGCGGATGCGTCGGTCGAGCGGGACGCGCTTCAGGCACTCGCCGGCCGCGCGGCGGATCGCCTGCGCGTCCTGCGTCGGCACGGCAATCGTCCGGTCGCGCGTCACCGTCTTGAAGTTGTCGTAGCGCAGCTTGAGGCCGATGGTCTTGCCGACGTAGCCCTTGCGCTTCAGGTCGTCGCTGACGCCGGCGCAGAGGTCGGTGAAGATCCGCGACAGCTGCGCGCGATCGCGCGTGGCGGAAAGATCGCGATCGAACGTGGTCTCGCGGCTGATCGACTTCGGCTCGCTCTCGGTCACGAGCGCCCGCTCGTCGCGCCCGTGGGCGGCATCGGTGAGCCAGCCGCCGTAGTGCTGGCCGAAATGATCGATCAGCCATTGCACGTCGGCGGCGGCCAGCTCGCCGATCGTGCGGATGCCGAGGGCCTCGAGCTTCGCGCTCGACTTCGGTCCGATGCCGTTGATCTTGCGCGCCGGCAATGGCCAGATGCGCGCCGCGACATCGCCCGGGCGGAGGATCGTGAGCCCGTCCGGCTTGTCGAGCTCGGACGCGATCTTCGCCAGCAGCTTGTTGGGCGCGACGCCGATCGAACAGGCGAGGCCCGTGGCGGCGCGCACCGCCGCCTTGATCGCCTTGGCGACGTCGCGGACACGCCACCACGGATCGTCGTCGGGCAGGGCTTCGGCATCCTCGTTCGCCTGATCGCGATCCGCCTGATCCGGGAAGGAGAGCGTCGTGTCCGCCTCCGGAAGCCGCACGTCGGTGAGGTCGATGTAGATCTCGTCGATGCCGTTATCCTGGATCCGTGGCGCAATGCCGGCTACCGCCGCCTTGAACAACCGCGAATACTTGCGATAGGCCTCGAAATCGGTGGGCAGCAGGATGGCGTCCGGCGCGAGCTGGGCGGCCTTCATCAGCCCGAGCGCCGAATGCACGCCGAGCGCGCGGGCTTCATACGTGGCGGTGGTGGCGACGCCGCGGCCGACGTAGCCGCGCAGCGTCGTGAATGTGCGGATGACGCGACCGGTCGCCGGATCGGTCGCCTCGTCGGGCTGGTGGCGCCGGCCACCGCCGATCACGACCGGCTGGCCACGGAGCTCCGGGTAGCGCAGCAACTCGACGGACGCGTAGAACGCATCCATGTCGAGGTGGGCGATGAAGCGTTGCGGTGGCGGCGGCATCGCGGTGGCGGCAACGTAAAGGCGAAGTATACGAACTCCGCCACCGCCGCGTCAGCGCGCGCGCATCGCCGGCCACGCCGCGGCCGCCACCGCGTACAGCACGACCGCGAGCACGATCACCGCGCCGAACCCGAGGTGAATCGCGAGGACCGTGGCGAGGATCGCCGCGACCACCGACGCGCAGGCGTTGACGCCCCAGGCCCACGGGATGAGCGCGTCGTGGTGGCCGGCGAGCCGGGCAAGTCCCAGCGGAAACGGCATCCCCATCGCGAACGCAAGCGGGGCGATCAGCGCAATCGAGAGCGCGATCCGCGCGACGTCCGGCAACGGCATCAGCTGCGCGGAAGATCGCCGGCAGCGTGACAAGGTAGACGAGCGCGATGCCGGCGATGCGCGGAAACCAGCCACGCCAGCGGATGCCTCGCGAAGCGGCCGCCTTCGGCCGCGTAGCGTCGCGAATGGCGGCTGCCCAAACCGGCGAACACCAGGAACGCGCACAGCACGACCGCCACCGCGTAGAGCGGATGCGCGAGGAACAGGATGAACTTCTGGATGAACGCGATCTCGACGAACATGAAGGCGAAGCCCAGCGCCGCGAAGTAGGCCGCCACACCCGCGCGTACCGGTGACGCCGGCCGGTCGCCGGCCGCGCTGCGCCTGCCGATCCAGAGCGGCAGCACGATCAGCAGCAGGCTCGCAGCGGTCGCCTGCAGCAGCGTGGCGATCAGCACCGGATAGCCCCATTCGAGCAGCGGCAGGCCGCCCTGCCCTTTTCGCGCGACCAATTCGGGTAGCGTGCGCCAGCGAAAGAAGTGGAAGAAATGCGGCCGGTCGTCGGTCGCCGGCGCGATCGCGAACTTGTAGCGCTCGACGAACATTTCCCGCTCGGGCCCCAGCAGCGCGAGCGCGCCATCGTGGAAGTACGACGCGTCGAGCACGTTGTACCGGTTGGCCTCTCCCGGCCGCACGCCCGGGTAGTAATCGGCGTCGAACGAGCGCGCGCGACAGAATTCTTCGAGTGCGGCAATTTCCGCCGGCGTGAACGCGCCGTTCTTCACGAGCAGCGTCGCCGTCTTCCAGCTCCGGACCAGCGCCAGTTGCCGGCCGGGCTCGGTGACGCCGCGCCGTTCGAGTGCCGCCGCCGCGGTGCCGAACAGCTTCAGCACGTCGCGCGGCGGCAGGTCGATCCAGCGCGTGAGCGCCAGCATGCCGCCCGGCTCGAGGCGATCGAGATACGCATCGAGCGCCTCGACCGTGTAGAGATAGCTTTCCGCCAGCGCATAGAGTCCTGCCGACGACGCGCCGAACGCGTCGAGCAGCGCCACCTCGATCAGGTCGAAGCGCCCGCGATGCCGCGCGACGAAGCCGCGCGCCTCGGCGACGTGCACGCGCACGCCGGCCGCGCGGTAGGGCCGGCCGGAGAAATCGGCGAAGTCGCGCTCGACGAGCTCGATCATCTGCGGATTCACTTCGACGGCATCGACACTCTGCGCGCCGGCGGCGACCGCCTGCAGCACGTCGGCGCCCGCGCCCGCGCCCAGCACCAGCACCCGCGGGTGCGCGAGCAGGTGATAGGGCAGCGCCGACGTGAGGTAGTCGAGGTACGCGAGCGGCTCCCGCCGGCCGTCGTAACGGACGAGCGCGCTCGGCCCGTCGCCGTCGACGAACACGCCGAGCTGCGCGGGCGGCTCGTCCGGCGCGTTGAGGCTCAATCCGGGCGCGTGACGGAACGGGACCTGCGCACTTTCGACAACGGTGATCACGCCCAGCGGGCTCGAGCGCTCGGCCACGATGCGCGCGCCGCCGATCTGCAAGGCCTGGCTCAGCTCCTTGTATTGGGACGGGGCGAGGCGCGTCCAATCCGCCGGGGCGACGAACGGCAGCGTGACCGCGGCGCCCATCAGGATCGTCCCGATCGCGCGCAGGTTCCGGCCGCAGCGAAAGGCGGCGACCGCGGCCGCGGCGAGGCCGAGCGCGCCCGTGAACTTGAGCGCGTCCATGGGCGCCAAGACGAACAGCGTGACGAGCATCGCGAGACTGCCGGCGCCGGCGCCGAGGATGTCGAAGCTGTAGATGCGGTGCGCCTCGTCCCCGAAGCGTGTGAACGTGAGGCACAGCGCCGTCGCCGCGCAGAAGAACGGCACGAACAGCAGCGCGTAGACGGCGAGGAGGCGCAGCGGCTGCCGCGGATCCCACAGCATCTCCAGCGGGTTGAACGCCACCTTCTGCGCCAGCACGAAGCCCAGCACCGCGAGCACGCCGAACGCGGCCGCGGCGCCGACGAAGACGGTCGCGTAATGCGCGAGGAGGCGCTGCCGCGCGAGCGCGACAAACGTTCCCGCCGCGCCATACCCCAGCAGCGCGACGCTGATCATCATGTAGGCGAAGTGATGCCACGCGATGATCGAGAAGAGCCGCATCAGCAGGATTTCGTAGCCCAGCGCCGCGGCCGAGAGCAGCGCGATCGCGAAGAGCGGCGGGCCGACGCCGAGCGCCGCTGCGCGCGCAGCAGCGGTGCCAGCGGTTGCGCGGGACGCCATCGCAGACGCGCCGGAGAGGTCAGTGCTTCCCGGTCAGCGGCACGAACGCGACCGGCAGGATCTGCCGCGTCAGGATCGTCCCGTCGTCGCGCTTTTCCACCAGCATCAGGTGCTGCGCGAGAAATGGCGCGCCGACCGGGATCACCATCCGGCCGCCGCGCTTCAACTGCCGGACGAGCGGCGGCGGGACGTGGCTCGCCGCCGCGGTGACGATGATCGCGTCGAAGGGTCCGCAGTCTTCCCACCCGTAATAGCCGTCGCCGACCCGGGTGCGCACGTTCGTGTAGCCCAGCGCGCGCAGGCGCTCGCCCGCCTCGCGCGCGAGCGGTTCGACGATCTCGATCGTGCACACCGTCTGCGCGAGTTCCGCGAGGATCGCTGCCTGATAGCCCGAGCCGGTGCCGATCTCGAGCACGACATGCTGCGGCTGCACGTGGATGAGGTCGGTCATCAACGCGACGATGTACGGCTGCGAGATCGTCTGGCCGTGCCCGATCGGCAGCGGGCGGTTGGCGTAGGCCGCGCGCACCTCGTCCGGCGGGGACGAACCGATGGCGGGGTACCGTGCCGAGCACCGCCATCACCCGCGGATCGAGTGCCGGCCGCCCGGTCTCGTCGGAGGTCGCGCGCGCGAGCGCCGCGATTTCCTCCATCAGCGCCCGGCGCTCCGCCGCGTAGTTGTCTTCGGCGGACAGCGCCGGCGCGGCGCCGGCAGCGAACGCGAGCACAACGACCAGACGCGCGGCGTTCAGCATGAGCCAGCGTGGTCGCGCCGCAACCTCTGCCATCCGAACGCCGTCGGATCGACGCCGCTCGCACCCTCCAGCACGAGCCGGGCGAGCGCCTCGCCGATCGCCGGCGAGTGCTTGAAGCCGTGGCCGGAGCAAGCCGACGCGATGATGACCCGCTCCGCGTCGGGATGCCGGTCGATGACGAATCCGAAATCGCGGGTGACGGTGTACAGGCACGACGTCGCCCGCAGGCACTTGCCGTTGAGCGATCGAACATGCGGCGCGACGTTCTCCTCGTACATCGTGCGCGATTTCGTCCTGGCTGACCGTGCGCTCGACCGAGTCCGGTGTGGTCGTGGCCTCGAACTGTTCGGTGCCGATCTTGATCCCGCCGCCGGCGCCGTCGATCGCCGGAAATCCGTAGATGCCATGCGCTCGCCCTTGCAGCTCCCAGATGAAGACCGGGAAGTTGTCCGGGAGGAACGGGGTGACCGGACCGTCGAGCGCGAACCAGAAGAGGACCTGACGGCAGATCCTGAAATGGCGCGACCATTCCCGGTCAATGAGCTCCGGCAGCCAGGGCCCGGCGGCGACGATGAGCGTGTCGGCGGCATAGGTCGCGCGGTCGGTCGTGACCGTCACCCGCGACGCCGAGGCGTCGAAGGCGGTGGCTTTCTCGTCGCGGGCGATGGTGCCGCCGCAGCGTGCTGCCATCGTGAGATGCGCGCGCACGCAGGCCTCGGGGCGGAGGAACCCCGCGCCCGGCTCGAAGTAGCCGAGCTCGTCGTCCGCGACGTTGAACGCCGGAAAGCGCCGCCGGATCTCCCGGGCGTCCAGCACCTGATGCGCGATGCCGAACTTCGCGGCCGCGGCGAGCGTATTGGCGAAAAAGTCCGCGACATGCGTGGCCGCGGTGGTCGCGGCGCTCGAAATGATGAGCCCGCCGTTGGTCGTGAGCAACGATGCGCCGGTGGCCTGCTCCAACTCCCGCCACAAGGCGTGGGAGCGCAGCGCAAGGGGCGTGTAGTGGGCGCCCTCGCCGATCGCGAGCCGGGTGATGCGGGTATCGCCGTGGCTGGAGCCGTAGACATGCGGCGGCGAATGCCGGTCGATGCCGAGCACCCGGCATCCCCTCCGGGCGAGGTGATACAGCGCGGCGCTGCCCACCGCTCCCAGGCCCAGCACGATGGTCTCGAAGCGCTGCATCGACGATGGCGAATCCCGGATCAGGGCGCGTTGGTATAATCATCGCTGATCCCGCCGCCTGCCGCTACCGGCTGGCGGCATTTTTATGAGCGCATATCTTCCCTCCCGATCTCGTCCGTGACGTCGCCACGCGACGCACGTTCGCGATCATCTCGCACCCGGACGCGGGCAAGACCACGCTCACCGAAAAGCTCTTGCTCTACGGCGGCGCGATCCTGCTCGCCGGCACCGTCAAGGCCCGCAAGAGCGCGCGCCACGCGACGTCGGACTGGATGGAAGTGGAAAAGCAGCGCGGCATCTCGGTGACGAGCTCGGTGATGCAGTTCGAGTACACCGGCCACACGATCAACCTGCTCGATACCCCCGGCCACGAGGACTTTTCCGAGGACACCTACCGCGTATTGACCGCCGTCGACGCAGCGGTGATGGTGATCGACGCGGCCAAGGGCGTCGAGGCGCAGACGATCAAGCTGCTCGAAGTCTGCCGGCTGCGCGACACGCCGATCATCACGTTCGTCAACAAGATGGACCGCGAGGTGCGCGAGCCGCTGGCGCTGCTCGAGGAAATCGAGGAGGTCCTGAACATCGACTGCGCGCCGGTCTCGTGGCCGCTCGGCATGGGCAAGGCGTTTCGCGGCGTGTTCGATCTCCGCCATGACCGCCTGAAGCGCTTCACGCCGGGCGAGGAACGCCTGACGGGCGACGCCGAGGAGATCGTGGGCCTTCACAATCCGCGCCTCGACCTGCTCTACCCCGGCGAGATCGCGGCCCTGCGCCACGACGTCGACCTGATCCGGTCCGCGAGTCCGCCGTTCGATCTCAAGCGATTTCTCGCGGGACGCCAGACGTGCGTGTTCTTCGGCTCCGGCATCAACAATTTCGGCGTCCAGGAAATCCTCGAGGCCCTGACGCAGTGGGCGCCGCCGCCGCAGCCGCGCGACGGCGGTCCCCGCGTCGTCTACCCGGCGGAAGCGCCGTTTTCGGGCTTCGTGTTCAAGATCCAGGCGAACATGGATCCCAAGCACCGCGACCGCATCGCGTTCTTTCGCGTGTGCTCGGGCCGCTATTCGCCGGGGATGAAGGTGCGCCACCTGCGTCTCGGGCGCGAGATGAAGCTCGGCAACGTGATGACGTTCATGGCGCAGGAGCGGGTGAAGAGCGAGGACGCGGTGGCGGGCGACATCATCGGCATCCACAATCACGGCCAGCTCCACATCGGCGACACGCTGACCGAAGGCGAAGCGCTCGACTACAAGGGGATCCCCTATTTCGCGCCGGAGCTCTTCCGCGTGGCGCGCTCGCGCGACCCGCTCAAGACCAAGCAGCTGACGAAAGGCCTGCAGGAGCTGGGCGAGGAAGGCGCGATCCAGGTGTTCGAGACCGAGCAGTCGAACACGCTGCTGCTGGGTGCCGTCGGCCAGCTGCAGTTCGAGGTGGTCGCGGCGCGGCTCGCGAGCGAATACAAGGTCGACGCGATCTACGATCCCGCCAGCATTTCCACCGCGCGCTGGCTGACCTTTCCCGACGACGACGTGCGCCGCAATTTCGAGCGCGAGCAGGCCGCGGCGCTCGCCACCGACGTCGACGGCAATCCGGTCTTCCTGGCGACCAACAAGTACAACCTGCAGGTGACGATGGAACGGTGGGCCAAGGTCGGCTTCCACGCGACGCGCGAGCACGGCCAGCGTCTGGCGCATGCCTAGACCCACGTGGCGCTCGCCGATCCGCAGAAGTTCACCACGATTGCCCACGGCGATCGCCGCTACTACAGCCCGTTGTCGGTGGCGAAGGCCGCGGCGAGTACAGCGTCGTCGTTCCGATTCACGTCTCGAACCCGCCCGCCTCGCGCAGTCCCTGCGACGGCGGCCCGGCCAGCATCTCGGCGAACAGTTCCGCGATTTGCGGCTGCATGGCCCGGGTGCACACCGCCACCGAGTACACGGTGGAGAGCGCGTAATCGCCCGGCAACGGGCCGACCAGCGTCACCCCCGGCGTGTACTTGATCTCGGTGATCTGCGTGCAGCCGAGGAGCCCCGGTCGCGCCGCCTGCGCGAGCTCGCGCATCGCCGTCGCGCCGTTCGGAAACGTGGCGAGGCGCGCCTCGACCTCCGCATAGACGCCGAGCCGTTTCAGCACGTTCGCGAAATGGATGCCCGCGGTGGCGCGCGCGGGATCGGGAAACAGGATGCCCGTTGCCGCGCGCAGCGCCCGGGCAAGCGCGGCGCCGTCGGCAATGTCGGGCAGCGGTTCCCCGGCGCGCACCGCCACGCCCGTGCCCACCCGCCCGAGCGGCGCCACGGTGTCGGGGAGCACGTGCCCGCCGGCTGCGAGATCGTCGATCAGGGCCGCGGTGAGCACGATGACGTCGCAGGGCTCGCCGGCAAGGAACCGCTCCCGCATCGCTCCCACGGCGCCGAAGGTCCCTTCCACGCCCGTGCCGGTTTCCGCGACCAGCGTCGGCTCCATCGCCTTGACGAGGCCGCGTGCCGCGCCGGCGCTGAGGATCCGCAAGGCGATCATCGTGACGGCGCGGTGAGGCGCCTGCGCCGAACGACGATGCGGTCGCGCCGATCCGCTTTCACTGGTCCGGCTTGGCGCCCGAGATCCTGACGATGCGCTCCCATTTGGCGATGTCGTCGGTCAGGTAGCGCGAGAATTCGTCCGGCGTCATCGTCATCGGCACGGCACCCCGCTTGCTCCACTCCTGGCGCGTATCCGGATGGCTCGCGATCCTCGTGATTTCGCCGTTGAGGCGGTTGACTATCTCCCGCGGCGTGTTCTTCGGCGCGATGACACCGAGCCAGATCACCGCCTCGTAGCCGGGCACGCCCGCCTCGGCGATCGTGGGCACGCCGGGAAGCACCGGCGAGGGCGTCTTGCCGGTGGTGCCGAGCGCGCGCACCTTGCCCGCCTTGACGTTCTCGCTCATCGTCGTGACCGCGTCGAACATCATCTCGACCTGGCCGCCCAGCACGCCGGTGCGCGCGCCACCGCTCCCCTTGTACGGCACGTGCACGATGTCCACGCCGGCCATCGCCTTGAAGAGCTCGCCGGCCATGTGGTACGGCGTCCCCGTCCCCGACGACGCGTAATTGAGCCCGCCCGGTTTCGCCTTGGCGAGCTTGATGAGGTCGGCAAGGGTGGCGGCGGGAACGTTGGGGTTCACCACCAGCACGAGATCGGAGTAGTTGATCGGCGCGACCGGGACGAAGTCCTTCATCAGCGCGTAGGGCTTGTTGGGGACGAGCGACTCGTTCACCGTCTGCGTGTTCGACATCACGAGCAGCGTGTAGCCATCGGGCGCGCTCTTGGCGACGGCCTCGGTGCCGATCAGCGACCCGGCGCCGGGCCGATCCTCGACCACGAACGGCTGGCCCATCGTTTCCTGGAGGCGCTGCGCAAGGAAGCGCGCGAACACATCGGCCGGGCCGCCGGCGTCGAACGGCACGATGATCTTCACGGGCCGCGACGGATACTCCTGCGCCGGCGCGGGGACGGCCGCAAGCGCCGCCAGTGCGGTGGAGATCGTTACGACGAGTGTACGCAACATCGGTGGCCTCCCTTGGGCCGCGCGCTCGCCGCGGCGTCTGACCCGGCAATCTACACGAACGCAGCGCGCCACGGCAATGGATGCGGCGCACTCCCGAGGCGTGCATTTGCTAGAATCGACCCATAGAACTTACCGGAGATTTCGACATGGCTGCCGCACCTCCCGGAAGCGCCCGCGACGCGACAATGGACGCCACGTCGCTCTATCGCGAAGAGATCTACACCGACCGCGCCGCGGCGACGCTACGCGTGCTCGTGCCGGTGACCAAGGACGGCACGCCGGACAGCGCGCGCGAGACCGTGTACATGGGCGAGGCCCAGATCCTCACCAACATGGGACCGCTGCCGATCAACTTCGAGATCGACGCGCGAAGCCTCGCCGACGCCATCGCAAAGTACGGCGACGCCGCCAAAGCGGGCGTCGAAAACGCGATGCGCGAATTGCAGGAGATGCGGCGGCAGGCGTCGTCGTCGCTCGTCATCCCGCAGGGCGGCGTGCCCAATCTCGGCGGCGGCGGGAAGATCCAGCTGCCGTGACCTTAGACGCTACGCGTTTCGCCCGGGCAATGCCCAGTCGGCGGTGGCGAAGCGCTCGACCAGGAAATCGGTGAACACCCGAACCTTGGCCGACAGGTGGCGGCGGCTGGGGTACACGACGTAGATGCTGCTGGCTGCCGCGGGGAAACCCGGCAGCAACGGCTTCAGGCGTCCGGCGCGCACGTCCGGCCCCACGATGAAATCCGGCTCGTAGCAGATGCCCACGCCCTCGACGGCGAGCGCCTCGAGGAAGCGACCGTTGTTGGCATGAAGCGGGCCTGCGATCCGCACGCTGCGCTCATGCCCCTGCCGGTCGCGGAACGGCCAGAGGTTGCGCGCCGGCGAGTATTCGTAGGTGAGGCAGACGTGCGCTGCGAGGTCCTCGGGGACCTTCGGCTCGCCGTGGCGACGCAGATACGACGGCGCCGCGCAACAGACGAGCCGCGTCGTGCCGACCTTGCGGCCGACGAGATTCTGGCTGCCGATATTGCCGATCCGCACCGCGACGTCGAAGCCCTCCTCGACGAGATCGGTGGCGCGATCCGACAGCTCGACGTCGAAGCGCATCTCCGGGTAGCGCACGACGAACTGGGCGATCGCCGGCGCGAGATGCCGCGCGCCGAACGTGATTGCGGCCGTGAGCCGCAGCGTGCCGCGCGGCGTGACGTTGCCGGCGTTCGCCGATTGCTCGGCCTCCTCCAGGTCGGCGAGTAGCTGCACAGAGCGCTCGTGAAACGCGCGCCCGCTTTCGGTCAGCGACAAACGCCGCGTCGTGCGATTGAGAAGGCGGGTATCGAGATGCGCCTCGAGCAGGGCAACCTGACGCGAGACCGCCGACACCGAGAGGCCGAGGCGTTCGGCCGCGCGCGCGAAGCTTCCGGCTGCGACCACCCCGGCGAACGCGCTGATGGCGTGAAAACGGTCCATGACACCGGGAATTATTGCATATAACGCAACAGTCTGTTGATGGCAGCCCTATTTATCACGTCATGGACAAGGCTCATGATTCGATCCGTCGCGCCTCCGGGCGCATTCCATCGAGGACCGCCCCATGACTGACTCACGCCGCATCGATCTCGCCGCCGGACTCCTGCGCACCGGACTCGGCGCCATGTTCATCGCCCACGCGCTGCTCAAATACCTGGTGTTCACGCCCGCCGGCACGGCGCAGTTCTTCGAATCGCTGGGCTTGCCGGGCGCTCTCGCCTACGTGACGATCGCCGCGGAACTCTGCGGCGGCGCGCTGCTCATCTTCGGCGCCTATACGCGAGTGGTCGCCTTCGCGCTGGTGCCGGTGCTGCTCGGCGCCACCTGGGCGCACCTTGGCAATGGCTGGCTGTTCACCTCGCCCAAGGGCGGCTGGGAATATCCCGCGTTCCTGACGCTCGCCGCCGTGGTCGTGGGCCTTCTCGGCGACGGCCGCTACTCGGTCGCCGCGCGGATTGGCAAGACTGCACAATACCGGCGGGCAGTTGCAGCGCGCCGTCTGATTGCAGCACCGGATTCCCGGGCCCGGCTCCTCCTCCTGCCGGGTTCGGGGGTCCGCCTTCTACAACTTTTCATTCACCGGCGATCCGTTGCCGTGCAGTCGCGAGGGCATCACGGCCCGCGACCGTCGAACGAGGTGATGTCATGAACCGCCAACCCACGCTGTTTCTGTCGCACGGATCACCGCTGCATGCCGTGCAGCCGGGCGTCGCCGGCACGGCATGGGCAACGCTCGGCAAGACGCTGCCGCGGCCGCGCGCCGTGCTCATCGTGTCCGCGCATTGGGAAACGTCGGTGCCCATGCTGACCGGCAACCCGCAGCCGGCCACCATTCACGACTTCGGCGGGTTTCCCGCCGAGCTCTACCAGCTCCGTTACGCGGCGCCGGGGGCGCCCGAGCTGGCGGCGCAAGCCGTCGCGCTGCTGAAGGCCGCGGACATCACCGCCGGCGTCGACGGCTGCCGCGGTCTCGACCACGGCGCGTGGGTTCCGCTGCGCTGGATGTACCCGGACGCCGACGTGCCGGTGGTGCAGCTCTCGGTGCAGCCGGAGCGGGGCACCGCGCACCACCTGCGGCTCGGCGGCGCGCTGGCGCCGCTCTCCGCCGACAACGTGCTGATCATCGGCTCGGGGCACACCACCCACAACCTGCGCGACTGGATGACGCAACCGCGCCGGCAAGAGCCGCTGCGCTACGCCGAAGCTTTTGCCGGGTGGGTCGCCCAGCACTTGCGCGACCACGACACCGAAGCGTTGCTTGCCTATCGCGAGCAGGCACCCGACGCCGCCCGCGCGCATCCGACCGAAGAGCATTTCCTGCCGCTCTTTGTCGCGTGGGGTGCCGCGGGTGCGGACGCCGACGTCCTGCGCATCGTCGACGGCTTCGAAGCGGGTGCGCTCTCCATGGATTCGTATAGGTTTCGCCAGCGCGCGGCCTGACCCGGCGCCCGCATCACGCTTCCAGCCGCTCGACCGCCGCGCACAGCGCCGTCGCGCACGGCTCTCCGACCTTGAGCGCGAACAGGTGGTCGGCGCGCGTGCGGCCGAGGTTGATCGCGGCGATCGGCTTGCCCAGGGTTCCGGCGCGCTCGCAAAAACGGTAGCCCGACCACACCATCAGCGACGAGCCCACGACCAGCATCGCATCCGCGTGCTCCAGCGCCCCCATCGCGGCGCCGACGCGATCCCGCGGCACGTTCTCCCCGAAAAACACGACGTCCGGCTTCAACAGCCCCCCGCAATGCGCGCAGTGCGGAACGTTGAACGCCGCGGCGCCCTCGTCAAGGACATCGGCGTCGCCGTCGGGGGCAGCCGTCGCGCACGCGTCGAGGAAGCCGGCGTTTTCGGCTTCGAGCGTTTGCTGGATGGCCTCCCGCGCATGATCGGCGCCGCAGTCGAGGCAGATCACGCGGCCGATGGTCCCATGGAGCTCGATCACGTTCGCGCTGCCGGCGCGCTGGTGCAGTCCGTCCACATTCTGCGTCACCAGCCGGGTGGACTCGCGCACGGCTTCGAGCCGCGCCAGCGCGCGATGCGCCGCATTGGGCCGGGCGCGCGCGACGACGGGAAAGCCCAGCATGCTGCGCGCCCAGTAGCGCTGTCGTGCCGGCGCCGAGCGCAGGAAATCCTGCAGCGTCACCGGCGGGCGGCGCGTCCAGCGGCCTTCGTCGTCGCGATAGCCGGGGATGCCCGAATCAGTGCTGACGCCGGCGCCGCTCAGCACGAACAGGCGCGGATGCCGGCGCAGGAAAAGGTCGAGATCGGCCATCCGCCATTCGACCACAGAGTCGCCGCGTCCGCATCCTAGGAGCCTGTCGGACTTGATTTCACGTATGCGTTGCAGGGCCAAAAAGCGCGTCCGCAAGGCGCGAGGCGCGGCCGATATCGGGTATATCGGCAAGCCGAGTAACGCGGCGGACGCGCTTTTTGGCAGCAACCCGAAGGGACGGGAGCGCTTTGGGTCTGGTTCCGCGTTGCTCGGCCTTACCATAGTCCGCTATGGTCGCGTCCTCGCGCCTTGAACCAGACCCAAATCGCCGCCCGTCGCATACGCGAAATCAAGTCCGACAGGCTCCAGGCCGCGCGGCGCCGCCGCCGCCGCGCACCCGCCGCCGGGCGCCGATATACTCGCCGCACGCCCAACCACCGAAGAGGCCGCGATCATGATCTGCGTGATCCACGCTCATCCCTATCTCAGCCGCTCGCGCATCCATCGCGCGCTGGCCGATGCGCTGCGCGGCCTCGAGAATGTCGAGTTGCGCCCGCTCTACGATCTCTACCCCGATTTCGACATCGACATCGAGGCGGAGCAGCGCTCGCTCGCGCAGGCGCAGCTCGTCGTCTGGATGCATCCGGTCTACTGGTACAGCGTCCCGGCGCTGCTCAAGCACTGGTTCGACAAGGTGCTCGCGTTTGGCTGGGCGTACGGCGCCGGCGGCACGGCGCTCACCGGCAAGCACTGCCTGTGGGTCGCGACCACCGGTGGCGACGAGAACACCTATGCGCCGGCCGGCCTGCACGCGCGGCCATTCGCGAGCTTCGCGCCAGCCATCGAGCAGACCGCCCGCTACTGCGGCATGCAGTGGGAGCCCCCGTACATCGTGTACGGCGCGAACGGCCTCGACGAAGCCCAGCTTGCCGGCCATGCGGCCGCGCTGATCCGGCAGCTCGCGCCGTGGCGTGAGCTTGCCGTAACCGACGCCACGGGAGAAAGGCCATGATGCTGGTCGCGTTCGTCTACCTGACGGCAGCCGTCGTGTGCGTGCCGCTGGCGCGGCGCCTCGGCCTCGGTTCGATCCTCGGGTATCTGTTCGCCGGCGTCGCGATCGGGCCCTGGGGGCTGCACTTCGTCGAGGACGTCGACTCGATCCTGCACTTCGCCGAATTCGGCGTGGTGCTGATGCTGTTCGTGATCGGTCTCGAGCTCGAGACCGAGCGCCTGTGGGCGATGCGCGCGGCGGTGTTCGGCGGCGGTGCGCTGCAGCTCGTCCTCTCCGGGGCGGCGTTGGCGGCGGGCGGTCTGGCGCTGGGTTTGCCGTGGCGCGGCGCGCTCCTCGCCGGGCTCGCGATCGCGCTGTCGTCGACCGCCATCGCGGTGCAGACGATGGGCGAGCGTAACCTGACGCCAACCCCGATGGGCCGCATGGCCTTCGCCGTCCTGCTGTTCCAGGACGTCGCGGCGATCCCGCTGCTGGCGGCGGTCCCGCTGCTGGGCGTGGGCACCGCGGCCGGCGCGGAACCGACCTGGCGCGACGCCGGCGAAGCCGCCGCCGCCATCGCCGGGGTCCTCGTCATCGGCCGCTACCTGACCCGGCCCATCCTGCGCATCATTGCCGCCGCCAACACCCGCGAGGTGTTCACCGCGTTCGCGCTGCTGCTTGTCATCGGCATCGCGCAGCTGATGTCGCTGGCCGGCATCTCGATGGCGCTCGGGGCGTTCCTCGCCGGCGTGCTGCTGGCGGGCTCCGAATTTCGCCACGCGCTGCAAACGGACATCGAGCCGTTCAAGGGCTTGCTGCTCGGCCTCTTTTTCATTTCCGTCGGCATGTCGATCGATTTCGGCCTGCTGCAAAGCGCCCCGGGCACGATCGCCGCACTGCTCGCCGGGCTGCTGGTGCTGAAGCTCGTCACCGGGTGGGTCGTTGCCCGCGCGATGGGGGTGACGTCGCGGCAGCGCTGGCTGTTCGCGACGCTGCTCGCGCAGGGGGGGGAATTCGCGTTTGTCGTGTTCGGCGCCGCGCGCATCGCCGGCGTGCTGTCCGCCGATTGGGCGGGGCGGCTGACCATCGCCGTGGCGCTGTCGATGGCGATGACGCCGTTCCTGCTCCTGGTTCACGACAAGCTCGCCGCGTGGCGGGCATCGGCGGCGGAGCGCGGCGCCGATGCGATCGATCAGGACGGCAGCCCGGTGATCATCGCCGGCTTCGGGCGCTTCGGCCAGATCGTCGGACGCCTGCTCTTCGCCAGCGGCATCCGGGCGATCGTGCTCGATCACGATCCGGAGCAGATCGAGCTCTTGCGCAAGTTCGGCTACAAGGTCTTCTACGGCGATGCGACGCGCCTCGACCTGCTGCGCGCGGCCGGCGCGGCGAACGCGCGGCTGCTGGTCAACGCGATCGACGACATCGGCGACAGCCTCGCGTTGACCGACCGCGTCCGCGAGCACTTTCCCCAACTGCCGATCGTCGCGCGGGCGCGCAACGTCTCGCACTACGTCGCGCTGCGCACCCGGGGCGTGACGGTGGTCGAACGCGAGACCTTCGAGGCCGCGTTGCGCAGCGGCCGCCACGTGCTCGAAACCCTGGGCGTCGACCGCTTTCGCGCCCGCGAGATGGCGGACGCGTTCCGCCGGCACAACCTGACGACGATGGAGGCGCTGATTCCCCACTTCAGCGACGAGGCGAAAAGGCTCTCCGAAACCAAGGTCGGCCGAGAGGAGCTGCGCGAGTTCTTCGCCCGCGATCGCGCCCAATTCGAGACCGAACAGCGCGGCGGATGGAATCGCGAGTGACCTGCCCCCGGATTCGTCGTGCGGCGGCATTGAACCAGCGGGCGATTCGCATGTCGATAACCTTGAACTCTGTGTGGCGCTACGGCCGCGCCGGCGGTCACCCGGAGATCGGCAGTTTGTAACAATTTGTTGAAGACGACCACCCTTTGCGCCGTCAACCGTTAATGGGATGACGAACCGCGAACGACCTCACCCCTGGGGCCCCCGGTTCGGCCCGTGACGAAAAGCGCGCTCGGGCGCAATGCAAGAGGAGATCCAGCCATGCTGAAGAGAACACTCGTAATCGGAACCCTCGCCACCGCCGTCGCCGCGGGCACGCTGTCCGCGCCCGCCTCGGCCGGCGACCCGGTGCTGGGTGCGCTGGTCGGCGCCGGGATCGGCGCGGCCATCGGCCACGGCGTCAACGGCCACAACGGCGCCTGGGTGGGTGGGGCGCTGGGCGCGGTGACCGGCGCCAGCATCGCCGCGAATTCGGGTGGCTATTACGGATCTTACGGGCCACCGGCGGCGTATTCCTATAACGCGCCTGGCCCCGCCTATTACGACGGCGCGCCGGCCTACTACGCACCGCCCGCGGTCTATGCCCCGGCACCAGTCTACGTCGCACCGCCGGTGATCGTGGCGCGGCCCCGTCCGGTCTATGTCCAGTCCTACGTCGCCCGCTATCCTGCCTATCGCGGCGGATACGTGCGCTGGCATGGCGATGGACATGGCTACCGCGGCCAGCGCGCCTGGGGCGGCTACTAAGCGCTGCTTCGCGCGGTCGGCACGCGACCGCGAACGCCCCATGCGCGGGCCACGAGCGGAATCGAGCCGTCGGCCTGCACGGGCAGGCGCTCGCGAAGGCGGTCGCGCAACGTAGCGCGCGCCGCCTCGGTGAGCGCCATGGCGTACGTCGGCGCGGGGCCCTGCCCGCCGAGGAACGGGCGCCAATAATCATCGAAATCGGCAAACCGCGTGTCCACCTCGATGGCCGCGCCGTCGACGGCGGTGAGACCGGCGTCGCGAAACGCCTTTGCCAATGCCGGCGGCTGGCAGAGCGGAAAGCGAGGGCCCTCGTCCAGGTCGCCCGCGCGCGGATCGAGAGCGACGGCGGCATCCCAGAAATACCGGATCATTTCCATCCGACCCGCGTAGTCCCACACGTAGGCCGCGACGGTTCCACCGGGTCTCGCCGTGCGCTTCATTTCGACGATGCCCGCGCGAGGATCCGACACAAAATTGAGGACGAGCCCGGACACGACGACGTCCACTGACGATGCGGGAAGCGGAAGATCGGTGGCGCTCCCCACCTGGAACCTGGCGCGGTCCGCGAGCCTGTCGCGGGCCTTGGCCAGAAATCCGGCGGAGGGATCGACGCCGACGAGTTCCGCCGGCTGGCAGGTGTCCGCGATCACGGCCGTCAGGGCGCCGGTGCCGCAGCCGACATCGAGCCAGCGCAGCGCCGGCGGCAGATCGAGCCAGGCCAGAAACGGAGCGGCGACGCGGCGACTCCACCGCCCGACGTACAGGTCGTACGGCGTGCCCTCGTTCCACGTGTCGGCGGTCGGCAGTGTGGGCATCGATCGGGAGCGCCGTTGCGGGACGTCGCGTGTGCGCGGCGGGCGGAATCCGGCGCCGGGTGTCGTCGTCGTGCCTGGCCGCGCGCAACCGCGCTACGTCCCGCCCATCTCGACCGCGTGACCTTCGCCGCGCCAGCGCAGCATGCCGCCGCTGAGATTGGCGACCTGCGGAAACCCCGCGCGCTGCAGCGCGACCGTCGCCTGCGCCGAGCGGGCGCCGGAGCGGCAGACCATCACGAGCGGGCGATCGCGGGGAAGCTCTTCGATGCGGCGCCCCAGTTGCCCCAGCGGAATCAGCTTCGCGCCGCGAATGTGCCCCAGCGGGCCGACGTATTCGTCGGGCTCGCGCACGTCGATCACTGCCACCGGCGCCGCCGCTTCCTCCAGCGACTGCGGTGCGATCTCCCAGACGCCGGCGAACGTGTAGGTGAGCGGCGCCCACGCCTGCTCTTCGGCAATGTCCTCGCTGCCGGGCCGGCCGCATTGCATGTTGGCCGGCACGGCGATATCCATCTTCTTCGGGTGCGGCAAGCCGAGGTTGCTCATGTAGCCGGTGAAATCGTCCTCGCTGATTTCGCCGCCCAGGCGCGGATTGAAATTCCGCTCCTCGGCCACGCTCGTCACGGTGAGGCCGCGATAGTCGTGCGCGGGATAGAGCAGGCAGGCCTGCGGCAGCGTGAGGATCTGGCTGTGCACCGAGCGATACAGCGCATGCGGGTCGCCCTGCTGGAAGTCGGTGCGCCCGCTGCCGCGAATCAGCATGCAGTCGCCGGTGAACGCCATGCTTTCGTCGTCGAGCACGTAGGTGAGGCAACTGCGGGTGTGCCCGGGGGTCGCGCGAACGACGAGGTGGCGGCTGCCGAACGGGACCCGGTCACCGTGCGCGAGATAGCGATCCGCGCCCTCGGCGCCGCTGTCCGCGGACAGCGCGATCTGGCTGCCGAATTTGCGCTTCATCATCCAGGCGCCGGTAACGTGGTCGGCGTGGATGTGCGTGTCGAGCGTCCACACGAGCTTGAGACCGAGCTCGACCAGCAGCGCGGCGTCGCGCGGCGCGAGCTCGAACACCGGATCGATCAGCACCGCCTCCTTGGCGCGGCCGTCGGCAAGGAGATACGTGTAGGTCGAGGACTGCGGGTCGAACAATTGACGGAAGATCAACATCGCGTGGGGACTCCTTGGATCGTCGCCGCGCGCCGGCGGGTTGCAATAGTAGCCCGGCGTTGAGCGGAGCGAAACCCGGGGCAGTCGTGGCCTTTGCCCTGCCGACCCGGGTTTCGCTTCGCTCAACCCGGGCTACGGATCGGGCGCCGGTGCAACGTCACGAATGCCGCGGATCGAGCGCGTCGCGCAGCCCGTCGCCCAGCAGGTTGAACGACAGCACCAGCAGGAAGATCGACACGCCCGGCCACACCGCCATCCACGGCGCGTTCTCGACGTAGTTCTTCGCGGTGTTGAGCATGCTGCCCCAGCTCGGCGCCGGCGGCTGCTGCCCCAGGCCCAGGAACGACAGGCTCGCCTCGGCGATGATCGCGGCCGCGATCGCGAGCGTCGCCTGCACGATCAGCGGCGGCACGACGTTGGGCAGGATGTGCCGCAACGCGATGCGCAGGTGCGGATTGCCGACCGCGCGCGCCGCCTCGACGTAGTCCTCGACCTTGACCGCGAGCACCTGCGCGCGCGTGAGGCGGATGAAGATCGGCGTCGCCGAGATGCCGATCGCGATCATCGCGTTGGTGAGGCTCGGCCCGAGGAACGCCGCCAGCGCGATCGCGAGGATCAGGAACGGGGTCGCGAGCATCGCGTCGGTGATGCGCGAGATGAGCCCGTCGGTCCAGCGGCCGACGTAGCCGGCGAGGAGGCCGATCGGCACGCCGAGCGACAAGCGAGATGCACACCGACACGAGCCCCGCCAGCAGCGACGCGCGCGCGCCGAAGATCACGCGCGGCGAGCACGTCGCGGCCGATCTCGTCGGTGCCGAACAGGTGCGCGGCGGACGGCGCCTTGCGGATCGCGCTCCAGCTCGTCTGCAGCGGATCGTACGGCGCGACGCACGGCGCGAACAGCGCCAGCACGACGAAGAACACGACGACGACCAGCCCGGCCATCGCGCCGCGACGGCGCACGAGCCGTCGCAACGCGCGCTGGCCGGGACTCGCTCGCGCGGCGCGGCGAGGACGTCGAGGGCGAGCGTGGCCACGGTCACGATCTAGCCGCGCATCCTCGGATTGACGACGAAATAGGCGATGTCGGCGAGCAGGTTCAGCGTGATGTACGCGGTCGCCGTGAACAGCACGACGCCCTGCACGACCGCGTAGTCGCGATTGAACACCGCGTCGACGATCAGCTTGCCGAAGCCGGGAATCGTGAACACCTGCTCGGTCAGCACGGCGCCGGACAGCAGCGTGCCGAACTCGAGCGCGCCCAGCGTGATGATCGGCATCAGCGCGTTGCGCAGCGCGTGCTTCAGCACGACGACGCGCTCGTCCAGGCCCTTCGCGCGCGCCGTGCGGACGTAGTCGGACGACAGCACCTGCAGCATCGCGCTTCGCGTGTGGCGCATCAGCACGGCGGCGATCGCGTTGCCGAGCACGAACGCCGGCATGATCATCGCCGCGAGGTTGGCCTGCCAGTCCTCGAACGGGCTCACGTAGCCCGACGCCGGCAGCCAGCCGAGCGACACCGAGAACAGCAGGATCATCATGATCCCGAGCCAGAAGTTGGGCGTGGACAGGCCCCACAGCGCGACGGCGTTGGCGCGCGTAGTCCCACGCCGTGCCCTTGGCGACGGCCGAAACGATGCCCGCCGGAATGCCGATCGCGAGCGCGATGACGATCGCGATGCCGCGAGCTCGAGCGTCACCGGCAGCTTCTCGGCGATCAGCGCCGTCACCGGCTTTTGCATGCGCAGCGACTCGCCGAGGTCGCCGTGCAGCACGCCGCCGAGCCAGTACACGTAGCGGACCGGCAGCGGCTCGTCGAGATGCAGCTTCGCGCGCAGGTAGGCGACGACGTTGGGGTCGCGATCCTCGCCCGCGAGCACGACCGCCGGATCGCCGGGCAGGAGCTGCTGCAGCCCGAAGATCAGCATCGTGACGAACAGCAGCGTCGGGACGATCGTCGCGAGGCGCCGGGTGAGGAAGCTCCCCATCACGTGGGACGGGCTGCGTGTCAGTTGAACTTCAGGCCCTGCACGCGCACGAGGCCGTCGGGGATGGTGCGCAGCCCGGACAGCTTGCTCGTGTACGCCCACAGCCAGTGCCGGTGGTAGAGGTAGACGATCGGCCGGTCCTTGAGCACGATCGCGGCGATCTGCTCGTAGGCCTTGCTCCGCTCGGCCGGGTCGCCCAGCGTGCGCGCGCGGTTGAGCAGCTCGTCGACTTCCTGCTTGCAGTAGCCGGCGTAGTTGAGCGGCTGCTTGCAGGCGTCGAAGCTGTAGATGTTGCCGTCGGGATCGGCGCGGCCGCTCCACGCGAGCACGTAGGCGTCGTACTGGCCCTTGTCGGCGAGGTCGAGCGAGGTCGCGAATTCGGTCGACTGGATCTTCACGTCGAAGCCCGCTTCCTTGACCATCGCCTGCACGACCTGCGCGATCTTCTGCGCGTCGGACGTCGTCGGCGTCATCAGCGTGACCGTCGGATTGGGCATGCCGGCCTCCTGCAGCAGCGCCTTCGCCTGCGCGACGTCGCGCTTCGGGATCGGCACGTTCTTCGCGTAGAACGGATTGTCGGGCGCGACCCACTGGTTGCCGACCGTCGCCTCGCCTTCCATCACCACCTGCACGATGCCGTCGCGGTCGAGCGCCAGCTCGAACGCCTCGCGCACGCGCGGGTCCTTGCCGATCGCGGTGTTCTTCGCGAGGTCGCTCTTGCCGACGTTCATCGTGATGCCCTGGTAGCCGATCTCGGTGATCTTCGAGATCTTGAACCGGCTGTCGCTCTTGAGCGCCGGCACGTCGGACGGCGCCATCCGCTCGATGAAGTCGAGCTGGCCGGACTTCAGGTTCGCGAGCCGCACCGTCGAATCGACGATCGGCAGGTAGATGATCTTGTCGAGATGGATCTCGCCCTTGTTCCAGTAACTCGGGATAGCGCTCGAGCACGATGCGGTCCTGCGCGACGCGCTCGACGAACTGGAACGGGCCCGAGCACACCGGCTTGGCGCCGAACTTGTCGCCGGCCGCCTGCGCCGCCTTGGGCGACACCATCATGCCCGCGCGGTCGGCGAGCTGCGCGAGCAGCGGCGAGAACGGCGCCGACAGGTTGAGCCGCACCGTCATCGGGTCGACGACGTCGACGCTCGTGACCGGCGCCAGCTCGCCGCGGCGATTGGAGCCCGCCATCGTCTTGTGGCGCTCGATGTTGAACTTGACCGCGGCGGCGTCGAGCTTCTCGCCGTCGTGGAACGTGACGCCGGGCCGCACCTTGATCGTCAGCGCCTTGCTGTCGGCCGACCACTCGTAGCCGGTCGCGAGCTGCGGGACGATGGTGAGCTTCTCGTCGATGTCGAACAGCTTGTCGCACAGCGCCGCGAACACGATGCGGCCGACGAACGTGCGCGCGAGCGTCGGATCGAGCACATCCGGATCCTCGGCGAGCCCGAAGCGCAGCGTCTGCGCCGAACGCCGGTGCCGCGGCCAGGCCGGCCAGGACGCGAGCACCGCGCCGATGCAGGCGAATCGCGAGATGGTCTGTCGAGGTCACTCCGTGCGCGACGTCTCCCGTGCGGCTGCCGCGGCGAAGCGTGCGCGACGAGCACGTCTCGATGCGCTACCGCTTGCGGCCGCGCGAAACGCCGCCTGCAGCGCGTCGAGCCGCGGATTCCGCGGCACCGCCGCGGTGTCGGCCACGACGCCGGGCGGCGCGATCTCCCGCCAGAAATGGCACGCCACCGCGTGGCCCGTCGTCGGCGACGAGCGGCGGCGTCTCCGTCGGCGCAGCGCGGCCGCGCGTACGGGCAGCGCGTGCGGAAGCGGCAGCCGGACGGCGGATCGATCGGGTTCGGGACGTCGCCGGCGAGCAGGATCCGCTGGCGCCGCAGCGCCGGCTCCGGCACCGGGATCGACGACAGCAGCGCCTGCGTGTACGGATGGCGCGGCGTGCGCGAACAGCGCGCGCTTGTCCGGCGTACTCGACGATCTCCCCGAGGTACATCACCGCGACGCGCGTCGCGATGTGCTTGACCACGGCGAGATCGTGCGCGATGAAGAGTACGCGAGCCCGAGGCGCTGCTGCAGGTCGCGCAGCAGGTTGATCACCTGCGCCTGGATCGAGACGTCGAGCGCCGACACCGGCTCGTCGCAGACGATGAGCCGCGGCTCGACCGCGAGCGCGCGCGCGATGCCGATCCGCTGCCGCTGGCCGCCGGAAAATTCGTGCGGATAGCGGCGCGCGTGCTCCGGCGCGAGGCCGACCAGTCGCCAGCGATCTCGGCGACGCGCTCCGCGTGCCGTCCCGCGGCGAGCCCGTGCAGCGCGAGCGGCTCGGCCAGCGTCTGCCCGACCGTCATCCGCGGATTGAGCGACGCGAACGGGTCCTGGAAGATGATCTGCATCGCGCGCCGCTGCGCGCGCATCGCCTCGTCGGAGAGCGCGACGAGATCGTCGCCGTCGAACGCGATCCTGCCCGCGGTCGGCTCGAGCAGGCGCAGCACGAGCCGGCCGGTCGTCGACTTGCCGCAGCCCGATTCGCCGACCAGCGCCAGCGTCTCGCCGACGCGCGAGGTCGAAGCTCGACGCCGTCGACCGCGTGCACGGCGCCCGCGGCCCGCCCGAAGAATCCCGTCCGCACCGGGAAGTGCTTGACCAGCTCCTCGACGCGCAGCAGCGGCATCGGGCCTCCCGTTGGCTAGGCGGCATCGCGCTTACGCCGTCGCTGCGGGCCGTGCAGCCGCGCTCATGGCGTCACCGTGATGGGGACGGGCAGCGGCGCGCGCCAGCACGCCGCCTCGTGTCCGGCGCCGATCTCGAGCAGCGCGGCGGCTCGTCGCGCGGCAGCGGTCGATCGGCGAACGGGCAGCGCGGATGGAAGCGGCAGCCGCGCACCGGGTTCAGCGGATTCGGCACCTGGCCCTCGATCGCGGCGAGCCGCTCCTGCTCGAGGTGAAGCTGCGGAATCGAGCCCAGCAGGCCGATCGTGTACGGATGCTGCGGGCTCGGCGAACAGCGCCGCGACCGGCGCGCGCTCGACGATGCGGCCGGCGTACATGACGACGACGTCGTCGGCCACTTCGGCGATCACGCCGAGATCGTGGGTGATGAGGATGATCGCGGTGCCGGTCTCCTCGCGCAGCGTGCGCATGAGGTCGAGGATCTGCGCCTGGATCGTGACGTCGAGCGCGGTGGTCGGCTCGTCGGCGATCAGGAGCTTCGGCCCGCAGGCGAGCGCCATCGCGATCATCACCCGCTGGCGCATGCCGCCCGACAGCCGGTGCGGATAGTCGTCGTAGCGCTGCTCGGGCGACGGAATGCGCACCCGCCGCAGCATCTCGATCGCGCGCGCCTTCGCCGCGCCGCCGCTCATCGCGCGGTGGCGCAGGATGCACCTCGGCGATCTGGTCGCCGACGGTGAACGCCGGATTGAGCGAGGTCATCGGCTCCTGGAAGATCATCGCGATGCGGTTGCCGCGCAGCTCGCGCATCGCCGTCCGGCGAAGCTTCAGAAGGTCGACGCCCTTCGAACAGGATCTCGCCGCCGGCGATGCGGCCGGGCGGCTGCGGCACGAGGCCCATGATCGACAGCGCCGTGACGCTCTTGCCGCAGCCCGACTCGCCGACGATGCCGAGCGTGCGCCCCGCCTCCAGCGCGAAGCTCACGCCGTCGACCGCGGCGAAACTCGCCGTCCGTCGACGGTGAACAGCGTCCTGAGATCGCGGACTTCGAGCAGCGCGCTCATCGATCACTCAATCGCCGTCCCCGCACGCGCTCGCCTGGAAGCGCGCGATCGCGCTCCTCGATCACGGCGCGGTCGGTGATGCCGGCGGGCCGCGCGCGACTCGGCAGGCACGCCACGAACGGCTGGAAGCGCTCGAGGCTCTTCTCGTAGAGGCGCCGCAGCTCGCAGGAACGGCTCCTCGTGATCGTCGACGCGCAGGTCGAGAAACGGATAGTCCTCGGTCGTGTAGACGATGAGCGCCGCCGCCTGCTTGCCGCGCTTGTCGCCGCCCGCCGCGTCGCCCGCTTCGAGCGCCGCGAGCAGCCGCTCGGCGAACGGCAGGTCGCGGCTCGACTCGTAGGCCGCCGCGGTGTCCGTCCAGCACCTGCGGGCCCGCGAGCATGTTGCCGGCGACCGAATAGCCGTCGCCGCGCACGTGCCCGCACCAGTCGATGCACGCGACGCCCGGTATGCGCGGCGATGCGACCGTGCGCGTCGATCACGTGCAGCTGGCGGTGGTCGCGCCCGGCGTCGTGCGCGGTGAGCGTCGGCACCACCTCGGCGGCGGCGTGCCCTGCGCGAGCAGGTCGAGCCCGCGCGCGCCGTAAAGCGGATTGACGAGCGCCTGCGTCGCGAGCGCGCCGACGCCGCTTCGCGCGTGCGGGCACAGCGCGCCGACCGCGAAGAAGCGGCTCGCGATGGCGATGCCGAAGGCGCCGCTCGCATCGCGCGCGAGGATCGACCAGGTCATTGGCACCTCCCGCTTCCGGCATCGAGTTGCGCATCGTAAACCGCTTCGGCGGCGGCCAGGTCTTCGAGCGCGAAACCGACCGACTTGAACAGCGTCACTTGCTCGTCGCGCGCGCGTCCGGGGTGGGCGCCCCGCGCGAAATCGCGCAATTCCGCGGCGATCTCCGATGCGGTGATCGCGCCGCTCTTCAGCGCCTGCACGACATCGCCCCCTTCGGCCAGCGCCGCTTCGCGATCGTCGACGACGATGAGGTCGGCACGCCGCATCGCCTGCATCGTCGGTTTCGCGCATGTGCGGCTTGAACGCGCCGACGAGGTCGAGGTGCGTGCCGGGGGCGAGCCACGCCCCCCGCACGATGGGCGCCGTGGCGAGCGTGGCGCAGGACACGATGTCGGCGGTGCGCACGGCCGCCTCCAGGTCGCGGCACGCGCGCACCGGCAGCCCGGCATCCGCCATCTCCGCCGCCGCGGTCTCGGCGTGGGCGGTGGTGCGGCTCCACAGGCTCACCCGATCGATCGGCCGCACGAAGCGGTGCGCCTCGATCAGGCCGCGCGCGAGGCGCCCCGCCCCGACCATGACGAGGTGGCGCGCGCCGGTGCGGGCGAGCCGCGCGGCGGCATACGCCGAGGCGCCCGCGGTCCGGCGCGCCGTCAGCTCCTCGCCATCGAACAGCGCCAGCACCTGACCGTCCTGCGCATCGAACAGCGCATACACCGCCGCCACCGCCCGCTGGTTGCGCTCGCGGTTGCCGGGAAACACCGTGACCAGCTTGACGCCGATCCGGCGGCCCGTGCGCCACGCGGGCATCAGCAGCAGCGACGCGGTGGGCAAGCCGGGGACGTCGATCGCGTGCTGCGCGCGCAGCGGCGCCACGACGTCGGCTTTGAGCGCCGCGTCGAGCGCCGCGAGCATTCGCGTCCAGGGGAGACCGGCGCGGATGGCGGCGGCGTCGAAGTGGCGCACGGCTCACGCCTCCGGCAGCGACAGCAGCGCCGCGTTGCCGCCCGTCGCGGCGGTGTTGATCGTCACCGTGCGCTCGATCACGAGCGAAGCCTCGTCGTAGCGCCCCTGCGCATCGGGCGTGACCACGGGCACGATCCGGCCCGGTGCCGCGGCGAGCTGCCGGCGCACGCGCCGCGCGTGCTCGGGCGGCGCGTCGAGCAGGACCAGGTCCACCGCCGCCGGATCGAGCGCGTCGGCGAAGACGACGCGGGCAGGATCGAGCGCATCGCGCGCATGCAGCGACAGGTGCGAACGCAGCAGCAAGGCCGTGTTGCCCGCGGCAATCGCCGCCCGCGCCTGCGCCACCAGCGCACGCCGGTCGGCGGCGACGCAGGCGACCACGCCGCGCGGATGAAATTCGAGCATGTTGGATTCGCCGGTCGGTCCCGGCAATTCGATCCGGCGTGCCGCCGGCCATCGCGCGCCGGCCGTTGCGCCCGTCATCAGTCGCGCGACGTACAGCGGCCCCCCGGCCTTGGGTCCGGTGCCGGACAGCCCGTGGCCGCCGAACGGCTGCACCCCCACAACGGCGCCGATCATGTTGCGGTTGACGTAGACGTTGCCGGCGCGCACCCGCGCGAGGATCGATGCGACCGTCTCGTCGATCCGCGTGTGGATCCCGTGCGTGAGCCCGTACCCGGTCGCGTTGATCGCATCGATCAGCGCCGGCAGCTCGTCGCGCCGCCAGCGCACGACGTGCAGCACCGGACCGAACACTTCGTGCGTCAGCGCGCCGAAGCCGGCGACGCCGCCGAGATCGATCACGGTCGGGGCGACGAACGTGCCGCGCCCGCAATCGTCCGGCAGCGGAACTTGCGCGACCGGGCGGCCGGCGCGGCGCTGCGCGTCGATGTGCGCGAGCAGCGCGTCGCGCGCCGCCGCGTCGATCACCGGCCCGATGTCGGTCGCGAGCCGGCGCGGGTCGCCGACCGCAAGCTCGCGCAGCGCGCCGTCGAGCATCGCGCAGCACGGTGTCGGCGACGTCGTCCTGCACGCACAGCACCCGCAGCGCCGAGCAGCGCTGGCCGGCGCTGTCGAACGCCGACGCCAGCGCGTCGGCGACCACCTGTTCCGGCAGCGCGGAGCTGTCCACGATCATCGCGTTCTGGCCGCCGGTCTCGGCGATCAGCACCGGCGCGTCGTCGCGCAGCGCGAGCTGCCGGTTGATGAGGCGGGCGACGTCCGTCGAGCCGGTGAAGATCACGCCGGCGATGCGCGGATCGGCGACCAGCGCCGCCCCGATCGTTTCGCCGCGTCCCGGGAGCAGCTGCAATGCGGCGGGCGGCACGCCGGCGCGGTGGAACAGGCGCACCGCCGCGGCCGCCAGCAACGGCGTCTGCTCGGCGGGTTTGGCCAGCACCGGATTGCCGGCGGCGAGCGCGGCGCTCACCTGGCCGACGAAAATCGCCAGCGGAAAATTCCACGGCGAGATCGCGACGATCGGGCCGAGCGGCCGCCGCTCACTGCCGCCCGCCCCGTCCGCTTCCGCCCGCATCTCCGTCGCGTAATAGCGGCAGAAGTCCACGGCCTCGCGCACTTCGCCCTGCGCATTGGCGAGCGTCTTGCCGGCCTCGCGCACGGCGAGCGCGCAGAGGGTCGCGCGCTCCGCTTCGAGGAGATCGGCCGTGCGCTCGAGGCACGCGGCGCGCTGGTGCGCCGGGACCGCCGACCACGCCGCTGCCCTGCGCGATCGCCGTCGTCACCGCGCGCACCGCCTCGTCCACCGTCGCCTCGACGACGGTTCCGACAAGATCGGTGCGGTCGGCCGGGTTGCGAACCTCGGTGCGCCCTTCCGTCGCAGACTCCCCGGGGTCGGCGGGCGAGGGCGGTCGACGCGGCGCCGCCGGTTCTGCGTTCGCAACGGTCGGTTCGTCGTCGCCCAGCATCGGCGCCGCCGTGAAGTGCGCGGGTGCCGCGCGCAACGCGTCGGCGAATTCAGCGAGGGTCACGTCGTCGGCAAAGTCCTGCCCCTGCGAATTGCGGCGTCCGGGCAAGAGCGCCGCGGGCAGCGGGATGCCGGGATGCGGCGCGCCCTTCGTTCGGGCCGCGACCGCCACCGGATCGGCGACCAGCGACGCGATGCTGACCGCGGGATCCGCGATGCGGTTGACGAACGACGTGTTGGCGCCGTTCTCGAGCAGGCGGCGCACCAGATACGCGAGCAGCGTCTCGTGCGAGCCGACCGGCGCGTAGATGCGGCAGGCGCGGCCGAGCTTGTCCTCCCCGACAACTTCGTCGTAGATGCTCTCGCCCATGCCGTGCAGGCACTGGAACTCGTAGCGCGCGGCGCCGGCCAGCGTGTGGATCGCCGCGATCGTGAACGCGTTGTGGGTCGCGAACTGCGGATAGATCGCGTCGGGCGCCGCGAGCAACGCCTTGGCGCAGGCGAGATACGCGACGTCCGTGTGCACCTTGCGCGTGTACACGGGATAGCCGGACAGGCCGTCGACCTGCGCCCGCTTGATCTCGCTGTCCCAGTACGCCCCCTTGACGAGACGCACCATCAATCGCCGCCGCCGCGCGCGGGCGAGCGCGACGAGCCAGTCGATGACGAGCGGCGCGCGCTTCTGGTAGGCCTGCACGACGAAGCCGAGCCCGGTCCAGCCATCGAGCGCGGGGTCGGCGGCGAGCCGCGCGACGAGATCGAGCGACAGGTCGAGCCGGTCGGCTTCCTCGGCGTCGACGTTGAAGCCGATGTCGTAGCGGCGGGCAAGCTGCGCGAGCGCGATCAGCTTCGGCGTCAGCTCGGCGCGGACGCGCTCGCGCTGCGCGCGCGAATATCGCGGATGCAGCGCCGAGAGCTTGACCGAGATGCCGGGTCCCGCCTCCACGCCGCGGCCGGCCGCGGCGCGCCCGATCGCGTGGATCGCCGTCTCGTAGGCGACCCAATAGCGCTGCGCGTCGGCGGCGGTCAGCGCCGCCTCGCCCAGCATGTCGTACGAGAACGTGTAGCCCCTCGCCTCGCGCTCGCGGGCGTTGACGAGCGCCTCGTCGATCGTGCGGCCGGTGACGAACTGCCTGCCGAGGAGCCGCATCGCGAGATCGACGCCGAGGCGGATCAGCGGTTCGCCACCCTTGCGCAGCAGCGAGGACAAGGCCCGCTCCAGCCTGCCTTCGCTGCGCGTATCCACGAGCTTGCCGGTGACGAGCAGTCCCCACGCCGCGGCATTGACGAACAGCGACGGCGAGGCGCCGACGTGCGCCGACCACGCGCCACGACCGAGCTTGTCGCGGATCAGCCGATCGCGCGTGGCGTCATCGGGAATGCGCAGCAGCGCTTCGGCGAGGCACATCAGCGCGACGCCCTCGTCGCTGTCGAGCGAGAACTCGACCATCAGCGCGTCGACGCCGCCCGCGCGCACGCGCTCGGCGCGCACGGCCTCGGCGAGACGCGTGGCCAGCGCCTGGGCGCTCGCCAACTGCGCCGGCGGGAGACGGGCTGCGGCAAGCAGCGCGCGCACGGCGGCCGGCTCGTCGGCACGGCAGGCTCGCGCAATCGCCACGCGCGCCGCGTCTTGCGCCGGATCGAGGCCGAGGTCGAAGCCGCCGTCCCGCGCGGCATCGGGACGCATCGTGACGGCGGCGGAAGGGCGCGGTTTCATCCCGGAGGTCGGGCGCATCGAGCGGACAACGCCACGCAGTATAGCGACCCCGCGCCCGGCGCGGTTCCGCGCCGGCGCCGCGCGACCCGATTCGCGTTGACGGCGATGTGCGCGCGTATCTTGCCGTCATGCGCAAACGCGATATGCTGGCGTCGAAACACCTGCGCGGTGCCCCGGCCCGATCCCGGCGGCGCCGCGGGAATGGATCGAGCGCGCCGAGCCTGCGGCGGCGCCCGCGGGAATGGTGCAAGCGACGCACGAGGAGAAGCCCATGGTCGACCGAATCTGGCTGAAAAGCTATCCGCCCGGCATGCCCGCCGACATCGACCCCGACCAGTTCCGGTCCATCCCGGACTTTTTCGAGCATGTCGTCCGCAAGTTTGCCGCCAAACCCGCGTTTCACAACCTCGGGCGCACGATGAGCTATGCCGCGCTGGAGCGGCGGTCGCGTGCTTTCGCGGCGTTCCTGCAAGGGCTGCCGGGGATGGCAAAGGGGGAGCGCGTCGCCATCATGGCGCCGAATCTGCTGCAATACCCGGTGGCGCTGTTCGGCATCCTGCGTGCCGGCATGACGGTGGTCAACGTCAATCCGCTGTACACGCCGCGCGAATTGGAGCACCAGCTGCGGGACTCCGGCGCCAAGGCCATCGTCATTCTCGAAAATTTCGCCAAGACCCTGCAGCAGGTGCGGAAGAACACGCCGGTCCTGCACGTGATCACCACCCAGGCCGGCGACCTGCTGCCGGCCCAGAAGCGCTGGCTCGTCAATTTCGTCATCAAGAAGGTGAAGAAGATGGTGCCGGCGTGGCACATCGACGGCGCGGTGAAATTCCGCGCGGCGCTCGCGCGGGGCAAGGCGGCGCCGTTCAAGCCGGTCGAGCTGACGCACGACGACCTCGCGTTCCTGCAGTACACCGGCGGCACCACCGGCGTCGCGAAGGGCGCAATGCTCACCCACCGCAACATGCTCGCCAATCTCGAGCAGACGGGCATCTGGATCTCGAGCACCTTCAAGGAAGCTGCCGAAATCGTCATTGCGCCGCTGCCGATGTATCACATCTTCTGTCTCACCTCGACGCTGGCGTTCATGAAGTGGGGCAGTCTGACCGTGCTCGTCACCAACCCGCGCGACCTGCCGGCGCTGGTCAAGGAGCTCGGGAAGTGGAAGTGGAGCACGATGACCGGCGTCAATACGTTGTTCAACGGCCTCTTGAATACGCCGGGATTTGACCGGCTCGATTTTTCTGCGGTGAAGGTGGTGGTCGGGGGCGGCGCGGCGGTGCAAAAGCCGGTAGCCGAGCGCTGGCAGAAGGTGACCGGACGTTACATCATTGAAGCGTACGGCCTGACCGAGGCCTCGCCGGGCGTCTGCGCCAATCCTCCGGATACGCCCTGGAACGGCGCCATCGGCCTGCCCTTTCCCTCCACCGAGGTGTCGATCCGTGACGACGCCTTCAACGAGCTGCCGGTGTGGACCGGCAAAGGCGACATCGAGAAGCACACCGGCGAGCTCTGCGTGCGCGGCCCGCAGGTGATGAAGGGCTACTGGAAGCACCCCGAGGAGACCGCCAAGGTGCTGCAGGACGGCTGGCTCAAGACCGGCGATCTCGGCCACATGAATGCCGGCGGCTACGTCACCATCACCGATCGCAAGAAGGACATGATCCTGGTGTCGGGTTTCAACGTCTATCCGAACGAGATCGAGAGCGTGGTCGCGACGCATCCCGGCGTGCTCGAATGCGGCGTGGTGGGCGTGCCCGACGCGAAGTCGGGCGAGGCGGTGAAGGTGGTGATCGTCAAGAAGGACCCGGGGCTCACCAAGGAAGCCGTGGTCGCGCACTGCAAGACGCACCTCACCGGCTACAAGCTGCCGCGCCACGTGGAATTCCGCGACGCACTGCCCAAGACGCCGATCGGAAAAGTCCTGCGGCGCGAGCTGCGCGACCCGCCGAAGCCGTAGCCGGGTAGCCCGGTGTTGAGCGCAGCGAAACCCGGGGCGGGGCGGCCATTGCCCCGCCCCGCCCGGCTACCCGGCCGACGAAAACCTGCCGGGGTTACCCGATCAGCGCCAGCCAGGGCACCGCCACGACCACCAGCACCACGATGAACAGGACGCCGAAGATCGCGCCCAGCCGCCAGTAGTCCTTCGACGGCAGGTAGCCCGAGCCGTAGTACACCGGGCTCGGTCCGGTCGCGAACGGCGTCAGCACGCCCATGATGCCGAGCGTGAGGCACAGCAGCAGCGCGAATTCCGGCATGTTGATGCCCGGGATCGACATGCCCACCGCCAGCATCACCGGCAGCAGCGCGGTGACGTGCGCGGTGATGCTCGCGAACAGGTAGTGCGTGAAGTAGAACACGAGCACCAGCAGGATCATCGCGGTGAACGGCGAGAATCCCGCCATGTGCGCGCCCACCATGTCGGCGAACCACTTGACGAAGCCGACCTTGTTGAGGCCGTCGGCCAGCGCGACCAGCGTGGCGAACCACGCCAGCGTGTTCCAGGCCGCCGAGTTCTTGACGATGTCGTCCCAGCTCACCACCTTCGTCACCAGCATCAGCGCGATCACCACCAGGGCGACGGTCGTCGCATTGATCGCGTCGCCGCCGAAGATCCACAATCCGAGCGCGAGCACGACGAGCGCGCCCAGCGTCGATCTCGGGCCGGGTGAGCCCGCCCATTTTCGCGAGCTCTTCACTGGCCCACTTCGGCACCTCGTCGCCCGCCTTCACTTCCGGCGGATAGATCCAGTACGTCACCACCGGAATGAGGATCAGCAATGCGATCCCGATCGGCGCGAAAGCCAGGAACCACTGCGTCCACGACAGGCTCACCTTCGCGGTCTTGTTGACGAGCTCGATCGCGAGCAGATTGGGCGCGAGCGCCGTCAGGAACATCGAGCTCGTGACGCAGGTGGTCGCGATGGCCACCCACATGAGGTACGAGCCGATGCGCCGCGCCGACGGATCGTTGGGCTTGCTGTCGTAGAGCGCGGGCAGGTTGCGGATCACCGGGTAGATCGTCCCGCCCGAGCGCGCCGTGTTGGACGGCGTGAACGGCGCGAGGATCGCGTCAGCGATCGCGACGGCGTAGCCCAGCGTCAGCGTGCGCCGGCCCATCTTCTTGACCAGCAACAGCGCGATCCGCCGGCCGAGTCCCGTCTTGTCGTAGCCCAGCGCGAACATGAACGCGCCGAAAATGAGCCAGACGGTCGCGTTGGAGAACCCGGACAGCTCCCAGGTCACCGCCGCGTTGTACGCCTTGAAGCCCGGCTTCGCGAGCTCCGCGGGCGAGAACAGCACGTAGGGCGACAGCACCGCGACGACGGTCACGCCGATGAGGCCGATCGCGCCGCCGGGCAGCGGCTCCAGCATCAGCGCCACGATGACGCCGGCGAAGATCGCGAAGAAATACCAGGCATGAAGGGCGAGGCCCGCCGGCGGCGGCAACAGCGCGAGCACGAGCGTGACGGCAATCGGCACGAGCGCCTTCCAGGAAACATGGGGAGGCTTGCCGGCTTTGGCCGCCGCCACGGTCGGGGTTGGAACGGCTACGTGATGAGGGGTGACAGAGATGGCCATGAGGAGCCTCCGGTCGGTCATGCCGAAGCGCCGCGCATCCGGGACCCCGGGTGCGGCATTCGTCGGCGGGATGCTGGGACCTCGCGTCCGCGCGGCACGCGACACGTCGATGCCGGGGGAAGCGAACGGTCGGCGGCGCCCGGAAAGGACGCTCGCGGAATTGACGGGGGCTGCCGGCACCTGCCCGGGGATCCGGCCGGCGGCAAAGGCCGGCCGTGGCGGGGGGAAAACACCCATTGCGCCGGATAGGCGCAACGCGCGCTTTCCGGGAACGGTTTCACTGCACAGTCCCATGAATGTCGCGCGCGGAGCACGACAGAGATCATTTTGCGGGCCGCCGCGGGCGGCCGTGTTGACCGCGCTCAACTTCGGCGCAAAACGGCGGCGCCGCGACGGCCCCGCGCCGGGCGGCGACCGCGACGCGCTCAAGAAAATGCAAAGGCTCGAGGTATGAGCTCGAGCCTTTGCGTTTCGGAGACGGTCGTCCGCATCCCGCCGAAGCGGGGTTGGCCGTGGCGAGCGTGGAAACTCGCCGAACAGGGCCAGGGAGCGACCGGCGAAACCATGTCACCCAACGATGGGTGAATCGCGTTGACGGAGACAGGCGTTGGTCGTCAACGCGTGGGCCATCCTCGTCGAGATGGGTCCGCGTCGCGGGGCCACCCGCCTCTACGCGAACCCGCGAGCGCCTTTCACGCCCGCCGAGTTCCTGCCGTACTGCCTGACACGCGCTCCGCGACTCGCGGCTTGCTGCAAGCCAGGGATCGTCGGCTCTCAACCGACCTTCGCGTGCGCACGCGAATCTTTCCTGGCTGCGCCGGGGCGGCGTTCCTGCATCCGTCTAGCCCCGTCGCCCGGCGCGGTTTCAACCGTATTCCCGCCGCAACCGCCTGTCAAGGGACCCGACGCGGCGGACATTTTCGCGGCGTGGACGGGGCATCCCGTGCCGGGCGCGGGAAGGCGGCTCGCCGCCCCACACTTCACGGCGCGGGCGGCGGTCATCGCGGCCTGTTGTAAAATTACGGATCGCGGTCAATAGGAAGTCTCGCGGGATCGTGCCGTCCCCGCCGTCCGAACCCCAATCCGATCACCCAACCCCCAACATCCCCCATGAGCTCGTTAATCGACCACTGGACACCCCGGCTGCAGAGCGTGCTGCGCGTCGTCGCGGCCTTTCTGTTCATCGCTCACGGCGCGCAGAAGTGGCTGGCGTTTCCGGCGCCCCGGTCATCGCCGACCGTGCTCTGGTCGCTGGGCGGCGTGGCCGGCCTCTTCGAGCTCGTTGGCGGCGTTCTGCTGCTGCTGGGCCTGTTCACGCGGCCGGTTGCGTTCCTGCTCTCGGGGCTGATGGCATTCGCCTATTTCATCGCGCACGCACCCCGCGATTTCTGGCCGATTCTCAACGGCGGCGAGTTGGCAGCGCTCTACTGCTTCGTGTTCTTCTACCTCGCCGCCGCCGGCGGCGGCCCGTGGAGCCTCGATCGATGGCTGCGCCGGCGGTGATGCGTGACGCGGCGTACCGGGCGCATGCCGAAGCGGAAGCCGGCGCACGCGGCGTCGCGAGAGCCGTTCACGCCTTCCAGGAACCTGTGCCGCGAGCTCGAGTCGCACGTATGATGCTCGCTCGGACGCCGGGGGAGCGGCTGCTCCCGAGGCTCGGCGGCCGATCCGCGGGTCCCTTTCCCTAGCCGGAGACACCATGCTGCGCAACACGCCACAGCGCTGGGGCACGGTAGCCCAGATCTTCCACTGGGTCAGCGCGGCGCTCGTCTTCTATCTGCTCGGACACGGTTGGTGGATGACGCATTTCGCGGCGCGCGAGACGCGCCTTTCCGAGTACGCGACGCACGCGTCGGTCGGCTACTTCGTGCTCGCGCTGATCCTCATCCGCATGACGTGGCGCTCGACCGGCGCGGTCCCGCCGCATCCCGTGGCCGCGCCCGCATGGGAGCGCCGGATGGCGATGGGTTCGCACATGGCGCTCTACGGGCTGCTGCTCGTCGAGGGCTACCTCGGCTGGATGCTCTCCGGCACGCTGCGCGAACCGCTCGACCGCACCCTCGGCGGGCTGGTACGCGTGCCGCAGATCATGCGCCCGGGCAATCGCAATCTGCACGAGATCTTCGAGGTAGCGCACGAGCTCGTGGCGTGGATGCTCGCGGCCGTGGTCGTGCTGCACATTGGCGCCACGATCTATCATTGGAAAGTGCGGCGCGACAACGTGCTGCGCCGGATGCTGCCGGGCTGAAGACGCGCCGCGGATCGAACCTGCGCCGTGGATCCGGGGAAGCGTGATTTTTCAACCGTCGTGGGAGGACAGGACATGATCGGCTACGTGACACTCGGTACCAACGACCTGCCGCGTGCCTCGGCGTTCTATGACGCGCTGCTGGGCGAAATCGGCGCCAAGCGCTTGTGGGACTTCGGCCGCGGCATCGCCTGGGGCGTCGCGCAGGACAAGCCGAGTCTCGGCATCATGAAGCCCTACGACGGCAACCCGGCGACCGTCGGCAACGGCGTCATGGTCGCGCTCGTCGTCGATTCGCGCGAGAAGGTCGACCGCGTTCACAAGAAGGCGCTCGAGCTCGGCGCCAAGGACGAGGGCCCGGTCGGTCCCCGCGGCGAGGGCTTCTATGGCGGCTACTTCCGCGATCCTGACGGCAACAAGCTCAACGTTTTTTGCTTCGGCTAGCGCCTCGCGGCGCAAGGCATCCTGCGTGGCCTGCGCCACCGATTTCACGAATTGGGTGCACAATGGTTGCCGAGTGGCGATGAACGCGACCGCCGCCGCATCGGCTCGCGGCGGGCCGTTCCCCTGCCCATAACGCTGGCTGCAATTTCCGGCCTCTCGGGCCCCCAGCCGATGCCGCTGTTGTTCGCGCTGCTGCTATTGCCGCTGTTCGCGGCGGCAAGCCCCGCACCGGTCACGGTGCTGACCCTCGATGGCCCGGTGACGCCTGCGTCTGCCGCCTACGTCGCCCAGGGCCTGAGCCGCGCGGTCGATAACGGTTCGAGTCTGGTGGTGTTGAAGATGGACACGCCGGGCGGCCTCGACACGGCCATGCGCGACATCATCAAGGGAATCCTCGCCTCGCCGATTCCGGTGGCCACCTTCGTCTCCCCGAGCGGAGCGCGCGCGGCCAGTGCCGGAACGTACATCCTGTACGCGAGCCATATCGCCGCGATGGCCCCGGGCACGAACCTGGGCGCGGCAACGCCGGTGCAAATCGGCCTTGGCGGGCCGTCCAGCGAGCCGGTCCCGCCGCCGGCGGGGCAAAAGGAGGCGGAGCCCGGCAAAGAGAAGTCCGCGCCGGCCGCGCGACCCAGCGCGCTCACCGAGAAACAGGTACACGACGCGGCGGCGTACATGCGCGCTCTCGCCCAACTGCGCGGCCGCAACGCGGAATGGGGCGAAAAGGCGGTCCGGGAGGCGGTGAGCCTCAGCGCGGACGAAGCACGCGAGCTCCATGTGATCGACTACGTCGTCGCGGACGTCCCCGCGCTGCTGGGCCGGGTGCAGGGATCCCGGATTGCGATGGGCGGGACCACCGTGACGCTGGATACTGCCGGCGCCGAACGCATCGCCTTCGATCCCGACTGGCGCACGCGCCTCTTGTCCGTGATCGCATCGCCAAGCCTTGCCCTCGTGCTGATGATGCTGGGGATCTACGGCCTGCTGTTCGAATTCACGAACCCCGGCTACGTGCTGCCGGGGGTGGTCGGCGGCATCAGCTTGCTGTTGGCGCTGTTCGCCTTCCAGATGCTCCCCGTCAACTATACCGGCCTCGCGCTCATCGTCCTGGGCATGGCCTTTCTCGTGGCCGAGGTGTTCGTGCCCGCGTCCGGCGCCCTCGGCGTCGGCGGCGTCGTCGCCTTCGTGATCGGCGCCGTCATTCTCGTCGACACCGACATTCCGGGTTATGGGATCCCGACGCCGCTGATCATTGCGCTGGCCGGCAGCAGTGCGCTGTTCGTATTCCTCGTGGTTCGGATGGGGTGGCAGGCGCGCGGCCGGCCGGTGGTGAGCGGCGGGGAGACGCTCGTCGGCGACGCCGGCGAAGTGCTCGCGGATTTCACCGGCGACGGCTGGGCGAGGGTCCGTGGTGAAATCTGGCAGGTGCGCAGCGCCCAGCCATTGGCGGAAGGCGCGCGCGTGCGCGTGACCGGCATCGAGGGCCTCACCCTGAACGTCGAACCACAACCGACCGAGCGTCAAGGGGGCACATCATGATCTGGAGCATCGCCTGGGTAGGCGTGATCGTTCTGCTGGGCTTTCTGGTCGCGGCGGCGATACGGATCCTGCGCGAGTACGAGCGCGGCGTGGTGTTCACGCTGGGGCGCTTCTGGAAAGTGAAGGGACCGGGGCTCGTGATCCTCATCCCCGGGATCCAGCAACTGGTGAAGGTCGATTTGCGGACCATGGTATTCGAGGTCCCGACGCAGGACGTCATTTCGCGCGACAACGTTTCGGTGAAAGTCAGTGCCGTGGTCTACCTGCGCGTCATCGATGCGGAGAAGGCGATCATCCAGGTCGAGAACTATCTCAATGCGACGAGCCAATTGGCGCAGACGACGTTGCGATCGGTCCTCGGCAAGCACGAGCTCGACGACATGCTGGCGGGTCGCGAGAAGTTGAATCTCGACATCCAGCAGGCGCTCGATGCCCAGACCAATTCGTGGGGAATCAAGGTGTCCAACGTCGAGATCAAGCAGGTCGACCTGACGGAATCCATGATCCGGGCGATCGCGCGGCAGGCGGAGGCCGAGCGCGAACGGCGCGCCAAGGTGATCCACGCCGAGGGCGAGTTGCAGGCTTCGGAAAAGCTGTACCAGGCCGCCAAGGTGCTGGCCCAGGAGCCGCAGGCCATCCAGCTCCGCTATCTCGAAACGCTGACGGTGATCGGCGCGGACAAGAACACCACGATCGTGTTCCCGTTGCCGATGGACGTGCTCACCCCGTTCCTGCAGCGAGCTGGGGCAACGGTCGACCGGTCACCCGCGCCCAGCCCGTAGTGCCGAGTACGCGGCCCGCGGGCGCCGCGCCGCGGGCGGGATCGAACCACCCCACGCGCGGCGTGGTCGCGTCGCGCGTGGCCTCACCATCGCCGTTTCAATTATCGGTAGTCAGCACGGCCGCGGCGGAACCGCTGCGACCGTACGTGTAGACCGTGTAGACGTGGCCCGCGGCGAGTACCGCGGAAAGCGTCGCCGCCACCGTGGTCGTCCCCGCGGGATTGAAGCTCACCGTGTAGGTGGCGGCGTCCAACGTCTGATACGGCGCGGCGGTGGCCGGCGCGAGGCCCGCCACCACCTTGGTCGAGTTGACGTAGGCGTCGTACGTGGTGCCGTCGGACGCGGCGTTGACGATCCGGAGCGTGGCCTTGCCCGTTGGCGGCGGCAGGTTGTTGTCCTGCAGGACGAGGAGGCCGGCGCTGCCGGTGCCCTGGATGCTGTAGGCCGCCAGCGAATGGTCGACCCCGGACTTCAGGGTCTGGCTCTGGTCGTAGATGTAAGCGCCCGGGGTGTTCGATGGCTGGATCTTGAAATTGCGACTGCCCGCCGCGACCGGGCCATAGGCCGACACGCTGCCGTACGGCACGTTGGCCAAGGCGACGGCGCCGTCGATCAGCAGGTCCACGGATTGCACGTCGGCGGTCGCGCCGAGGAACTTGAAGCGCGCGGCGGAATTGTCGGCAAAGATGGTCGTGCCGCTGGCGTCATCGATCAACAACGCGGCATTCACCAGCTTGCCGCTGCCGGTGGCAAAGGTGGCGACCGAAACCTTGAGGCTTCCCGAAAAGGCCTGGTTGCCCGATTCGTAGATGATTTCCTTGCTTCCCGCCGGCGTGACGACGATGTTGTAGTTGCCGTTCGGGACCTGGGTGAAGACGCCGCTGGTCGCGTAGGCAATCGCGCTGAAGGCCGGCGTGCTCGCGTCGACGGTCACGCCCGGCGCCAGCAGATACATGTCGAGCGGCCCGCTTCCGGTCGCGAGGTTGATGTCGCGCAGCAGGAAATAGCCGGCCGCCGGATCGGTGATGTCGTCGCGCAGCGAGAAGGCGGTCGCCGACGATCCGCCGCCGTACAGAAAGTACGTATAGTGCGCAACCCCGGCAACCGGGACCATGCTGTCCGCGTACGTCGCCCCGCTGGTGACGGATTGCACCTTGATCGCGTGGGTTCCCCAACTGAGCTGGATGTAAGACGTCGCCGCGTGATATTGGAGCGACGAAACGATCGAATTGCCATCGGCCGAAATAGTGACGTTGTCGGTCCCGGGCGAGACGTGCACGAAGCGGTAAAAGCCATCGGCAAACGTCTCGTTTCCGCCGCCCCCCAGACAACCTTCGAGCAATAAGGTGAGAGCGATTGCCGTCAATGCGGAACACGTCGTTTTCATGAAATTCAAGCCCCGATTCAAGGTTGCCTTTGGTGCATTCCGATCGACGCGGGCGGCAGCGGCCGACCCGAGACACGCGCGACGGCTGCGCCGCGCGCAGCATCGATGATGGTACGACGCGTCGGTGAAACACGGCATTTTATTACATTTGCATGGCATTGCCCCGGGACGCGAACGAAGTGGGTGGCGAGCAGAGCGGAATCGAAAGCCCGGGCACGAGCAGGATTCTTGCGCAAACCGGTGGTGGTCCGCAGAATGCAATGCCGGGCGCTTCCGGCCGCCGGAAACTCCCTATGCTGACGACACCTCGCGTGGACCCGCCGTTGCCCAAGGGCGCGGTGACGTTCCTGTTCACGGACATCGAGGGCAGCACCACGTTGTGGGAACAGAAGCCTGACGCGATGCAGGTCGCGCTGGCGCGCCACGATGCGTTGCTGCGCGAGGTGATCGAGTCCCACCACGGATGCATCGTCAAGAGCACCGGCGACGGGGTGCATGCCGCTTTTGCCGTCGCCGCCGATGCGCTCGCCGCGGGCGTCGCCGCGCAGCGTGCGCTGCACGGGGCGCGGCCAACGTCCGCGATGCCGAGTCCGCGGCGTCCGATACCGAATCTTCGCTCGCGCTGAAGGTGCGGATGGGGATCCATACCGGCGCCGCGGATGAGCGCGACGGCGACTATTTCGGCGCCTCGGTCAATCGCGCGGCGCGAATCATGTCCGTCGCCCATGGCGAGCAATTGCTGCTCTCGGCCGCGACGGAAGAACTGGTGCGCGGACAGATGCCGGAAGGGGTCACGCTGCGCGAGATGGGCGACCACCGCCTGAAGGGGTTGCTCAATCCGGAACGCCTGCTGCAGGTCGTCGCGCCCGGCCTGCGCGCCGATTTTCCGCCGCTGGCATCCTCTACCGGGAACAGCCTGCCGGCGGAGCGCGACGCGTTTGTCGGCCGCCGCGAGACGCTCGCGCGGCTGCAGCGCCGCTTTGCGGACGGTGCGCGACTCGTCTCGGTTCTCGGCATCGGCGGCACCGGCAAGACGCGGCTCGTCGCGCGCTTCGGTTGGGACTCGCTCGGACAGTTCCCGGGCGGCGTCTGGTTCTGCGATCTGTCGCAGGCGCGCAGCCTGGACGGCATCGTTCACGCCGTTGCCCAAGGGCTCGACCTGCCGCTCGGCAACGACGATCCGGTGACGCTGATCGGGAACGCGATCGCGGGCCGCGGACAGTGCCTCCTGATCCTCGACAACTTCGAGCAGGTCGCGCGCCACGCGGAGGAAACGCTGGGCCGGTGGCTCAACCGGGCGAGCCACGCGCGGTTCCTGGTCACGACCCGTGAAGTGCTGGGCCTGGCCGGAGAAGAGGTGCTCGCCCTGCCGCCGCTGTCGTCGGCGGAAGCCATGGCGCTCTTCGTCCGGCGGGCCGCGGCGGCGAAGCCCGAGTTCCAGCCCAATGCCGAGGATCAGGCCGCCATCGCGCCGCTCGTGCGGCTGTTGGAGGGCCTGCCGTTGGCGATCGAGCTGGCCGCGGCGCGGGTGCGGGTGATGCCGCCACGGATGCTGCTCGCGCGGATGACCGAACGATTCAAGCTGCTGTCGTCGGCCGGCGGCCGCGTGGATCGGCAGGCGACGCTGCGCGCCGTGTTCGATTGGTCATGGGATTTGCTGTCGCTACCCGAGAAAGCCACGCTGGCGCAGCTGTCCGTGTTCGAGGGCGGGTTCACGCTCGAGTCGGTGGAGGCGATCCTGGACCTGTCCGGGTACGAGCATGCGCCTTGGCCGATGGACGCGCTGCAATCGCTGGTCCACAAGTCGTTTGTCAGGGAATTGAGCGACGATCGCTTCGATCTCCTCGTGAGCGTGCAGGAATATGCAGCCGAGCATCTGCGCACCGACGGCCGCTTCCCGGGAAGCGGCCCGGCCGCGATGCGCGCGGCGGAAGTCCGGCACGGCGAATCACTTTGCAGGCGTGGACGAGAATGCGGCACGTGCCGGCGAAGGCGTCGATCTCGACAATTTCGTCGTCGCCTGTCGCCGGGCGGCCGCGCGCGGCGACCCCCGCGTCGCCGCGAATGCGCTGGAGCGCGCCTGGGCCGGACTGAGATCGCGCGGGCCCTTCCGCATCGGCAACGAGCTCGTATCGGTGGTGCGCGCCACGCCCGGGCTGCGAACCGCCGAGGTCGCCCGCGTGGATTGGGTTGCCGGCCGCGTGCTGATGGCCTGCGGCAAGGACGACGAAGCCTGCGTCCAGCTCGAAGCGGCGCTGGCACGCGCCCGCGAAGCCGCCGACCGCCGCTGCGAGTGCCGCGCGCTGATCGGCCTCGGCGACCTCGGCAGCCATTCCGGTCGGATGGAAGCGGGCCGTGCCCATCTCGAGGCGGCGCTCCGCATCGCCCGCGAATTGAAGGACCTGCCTTTGCAGAGCGATGCCTGCAACGGACTCGGCAACATCGACCACTTTCTGGGCCGGATGGGTGATGCCCGGGCACATTTCGCGGCCGGTCTGGCGTTGGCCCGCAACGCGGGTGATCGGCATCGGGAAGGCGCCCTGCTGGGGAACCTCGGCACCCTGTATTTCGACGAAGGGCGCGCGGACGAATCGCGGTCGCATAACGAAGCGGCGCTGGCCGTCGCGCGCGAACTGGGAAACAGGCGGCTCGAAGGCAACACGCTTTGCAACCTCGGTTTGCTGCACCAGATGCACGGGCGGTTCACCGATGCTCTGGACCAGCTCGAATTGGCACTGGAGGTGGCGCGCGACCTGGGCCACGCCCGCCTCGAGTGCGTCGTGCTGTGCAACCTCGGAATGGTCTACGACAGCATGGCCCGCCTCGACGAGGCCCGGGAGCACTACGAGGCGGCGCTGGTCGTCGCGCGTGCGTTGGGGGATCGGCGCTCCGAAGGCCAGTTCCTGAGCTATCTCGGCCTGCTGGATGCGCGCCAGGGTAATTTCGACGCGGCACGCCATAGTCTGGATGCCGGCGAGGCGCTGCTGCACGCGGTCGCCGACCGGATGAGCCTTGGCATCCTGCTTTGCAGTCGCGCCGAAACGGAACATCTCGCCGGAAGCGCCGACGCCGCGAAGGCGAAGCTGGCGGAAGCCGCCGCGATCACCGCTGCGGTGGGCGTCGGGCCGGACTCCGAACTCGGCCTCGCGCTCGCCCGCGTCCGGGATCTTCTCGGCCGCTCCGATGCGCGCGCGTCGCCAGCCCGATGGCCGAACAACAGCCTGCCAGGCGGCGCAGCGCACGTCGAAGGCTGAGCTGCCTGCTCGTGGCGGTGTGCCCGATGCAGGCGTGCGCTGGCGCCCCTTGACCTCTACGATCGAAGCTTCAATACTTGTCCGGCGTGACCGAACTGTCCACCCATACCAAGGAGAGACCATGAGCCAGACTTACAAGGGAAGCTGCTTTTGCGGCGCCGTCGAGCTCACCGTCACCGGCGAGCCGGTCGCGGCGGGTTTCTGTCATTGCGCGTCGTGTCGGAGCTGGGCGGCCGCGCCGGTCAACGCGTTCAGCCTCTGGAAGCCCGACGCGGTGAAGATCACCAAGGGCGAGGACAACATCGGCGCCTACCACAAGACGGAGCAGAGCTACCGCAAATTCTGCAAGACCTGCGGCGGTCACCTGTTGACGGACCATCCGGCCTGGTCGCTGGTCGACGTGTATGCCGCCACGATTCCGACCTATCGGCACGAGCCGAAGGTTCACGTCCACTACCAGGAGACCGTCCTCCGCATCAAGGACGGGCTTCCCAAGATGCGGGATCTGCCAAAGGAGATGGGCGGGTCGGGCGAGACGGTGCCGGAATAACCCCCGTCCGCGATGGCCGTATACCCGCTGGCGAAAGCCATCTAGGGCACGCATGAAGAAGGTGGTCTGGGGCGTGCTCTGCACCGCCAGGATCGGACGGGAACGCGTGCTGCCGGGCATGATGAAGAGCGGCCTGCTGGAGATCCGGGCCATCGCCTCGCGCGACGAAGCCCGCGCGCGCCGCACGGCCGACCTGCTTGGCATTCCCAAAGCCTACGGCTCGTACGAGGCGCTGCTCGCCGATCCGGAAATCGAGGCAATCTACAATCCGCTGCCCAATCACCTGCACGTTCCGCTCACGTTGCAGGCCGCGGCGGCCGGCAAGCACGTGCTGTGCGAAAAACCGATCGCGCTGACGGCGCAGGAGGCGGCGAAGCTGCGTTCGGTCGCGGCCAAGGTGCTGATCGCCGAGGCGTTCATGGTGCGCTTTCATCCGCAGTGGCTGCGGGCGCGGCAACTGGTCGAGGAGGGCCGCATCGGCACGCTGCGCGCCGTGCAGATGTTCTTCGGCTACAACAATGTCGATCCCGGCAACGTCCGCAACCGGGCGGACATCGGCGGCGGCGGTCTCTATGACATCGGCTGCTACGCCATCGTCGCCGGGCGCTTCTTCCTTGGAACCGAGCCCGCGCGCGGCATCGCGCTGATCGATCGCGACCCGGCCTTCGGCACCGATCGCCTCACCAGCGCACTGGTGGACTTCGGCGACGGCCGGCGCCTCGATTTCACCGTCTCCACGCAGATCGCCCCGCACCAGCGGATAGGGCTATACGGCAGCAAAGGCAGGATCGAGATTCACATTCCCGTCAACGCGCCGCAGGGCGCGACGACGCGCATCGCCATCGACGATTGCTCGTCGCTCGAAGGCACCGGCATCGTGACCGAGACGCTGCCGGCGAGCGACCAGTACCAATTGCAGGGCGAAGCCTTCTCGAGGGCGGTGCGCGGCGACGTCGCGCTGCCCTACGGCGTCGAGGACGCGATCGCCAACATGCGGGTCATCGACGCGCTGTTCCGCTCCGAGCGCAGCGGAAAATGGGAAGCGCATCGCCGGCGACTGACGACACCTCACTGACAAGGGACCAACGAACGCCGACTATCCGATCTCGTCAACGCGAAGGAGAGAGCGCCATGAAAGTGCTGGCCCTTGTATATCCCGGCATGACCCTGCTGGACCTGGTCGGTCCGCTGCAGGCCTGGAGCTTCCTGCCTGGCTACGAAGTTCAGTGTGCCTGGCACCGTGCCGGCGCCGTGCTCACGGACTGCGGCATCAGCATGGAGGCGACCCACCGTTTCGAGGATGCCTGGATGGACCCGGACGTCCTCTTTGTCGGCGGAGGCGCAAAGCCCACCTTGGACCTGCTGGGCGATTCCGCCGCCATCGCGTTTCTGGCTGATCGCGGGTCGCGCGCCCGCTGGGTGTGCAGTGTCTGCACCGGCTCGCTGCTGCTGGGGGCCGCCGGATTGCTGCGCGGCTACCGTGCCGCGGTGCACTGGGGTGCCCGCGACGCCCTCAGCCAATTCGGCGCCGAGCCCAGCAGCGAGCGCGTCTGCATCGACCGCAATCGGCTCACCGGTGCGGGGATCACCGCGGGTGTCGACTTCGGTATCACCGTGGCGGGGTACTGGGCCGGAGAAAGCACGGGGCGGGTCATCGAACTGATCATGGAGTACGCGCCCAAGCCGCCGTACGGGACCGGCCACCCGGATCTGGCGGACGCGCCGACGCTCGCAGCCGCGCGCGCGGCGATGCAGCAGGCGATGACCGGCGTCGCCGCGTAGAGCAGGGAATTGCCGCATCGAGCACGCGCCGGTGTTCGCTGGACGATTGGGCCGGACGACGCGCCGGCTAGCGCGCCTGGCCGCCTTTGACGAACTCTACCGAGGCTTGAAACAGCGGGAGGTCCTGCGCGTAGTCGGCCGCATCGGCACGGTCGATCTGTATCCACTCCCTCGTGCTGACCATGCCCCCGGGCTGAAACGGAACGACGTTGTCCCTCGAGAACTGCAACTCCCTCGCGGTGGCAACGGGCAGGCGCAGTCCGACACCGTTGCCGCTGATGCAGGCGAACATCCGGTCCGCGAAAAAGTAGGCGTCGAGGCCGTTGATCGTTCTCGCGCTGACGCCGGGGAGCGCCAGCAGCAACGCGTCGAGCTGTACCTTACGGGGGGATTTGGGCGGATCGGCACTCAACGAGGTAAGGCCTCCTGTTTTCGCGATCGATCGCATTGTATCGCGGACGCGGTCCCGCTACGCCGATGCCCGGGCGCCGGCCGCCGCACCGTGCATGGCAATGGGAATCACCTGGCGCCGCCCGAGCTGGCGCTCGATTTCACGGCGCAGCACGCGTGGCAACTCCGCAACCTCCGCGTACTGGTCCGCCACCGATGCGCCCACCATCGTGGTCCGCTCGAGGTCGACTTTCTGGGCCAACAGGTAGGCCAGCACCGACCAGGTTCCGTAGCGCAGCGCAATGAGCGCGGGCGTGAACCCGAGTCCCGTCTCGAGATCGAGGTCGGCACCGTACCGGTCCAGCAGCGCGACGGGTTCGACCAGGTCGCGCTTGGCGGCATCATGGATCAGCGCAAACCCTTCGTGGTCGAGATGATCGGGGTCGGCGCCGACTTCGAGCCAGCGCCGCGCAAGCTCGAAATTCTGCGCGTGCATCGCGTGGAAAAGCGGCGTGTGCCCGTCCTCGTCTTCCGCCTGCATCAGGCGCGGGTCGGCGGCCACGATGGCGTCGGCGCTCGCCCAATCGCGTTTCGACAGCACCGCGAACAGCGGCTCGCTGCCCGGCGTGGGCGGTGTCACCATCCCTCCGCGGTAGAAGTCGGCGATCGACGCGATCTCCGCAGCGCTGGCCTTGCCGTGCAGACGGGCCGCCGCCTGCAGTTCCAGCACTTCGGCCGTGTGGACGGTACGCAACTGCGCCGCCTCGCGCGGGCGGAATTCGTGCAGGTAGGTCTCCACGGCCCAGAGCAGCTGCGTCGAACGCGTGCGCATCCGGGCCGGGGTAGGTTGCGAGGACCTCCTGCGGAAGTCGAATGCCGCCGGCGCAAGGCACCATGGCGTCGGGTTCCACCGCCCAGACGTCGCCGGTGGAAAGCGAAACCGCGTAGTGGTCGGGCAAGCCGACGAACCGTTCGGGATTGGCGCTGGTGTCGCCTTCGATCGTTTGCGGCCGGCCGACGAACTCGAGCGGGTTCCACACCTGGAATTCGTGCTGCATGAACTGCTGCGCCTCGTTGGCGCGGGCGAGGCTGCGCCGGTCGATTTCGAAATCCGATGGCGGAAGGGCAGCCGGATCGAGCTGCCAGCCAACGGCCGCCCACGCGCCGTGACCCAGCGATTCCGGACGTCGCTTGGCCCATGGATTCGCGATGCCGCGCGGCGTCAGTTCGTAGCCGTAGGCGCGCAGCAGCCAGGCATCGCGGGCCAGCTTTTCCTGCCCGCGACCGAAGCATCCAACCGGGACGCCGGCGGCCAGAAACGGGCGCAGGCCGGACCAGAACTCGACATGGTCGTCGAAGCCCGGATGGCAGAGCAGGCACAGGTCCGGGCGTTTGTCCGCGCAGAGGTCCCACCAGGCATCCAGTCCGCCGGAAAACACCATCGCCGGGGCGCTCTTCACGCTGCCGTGCGCACGCAGGGAAATGCGGGGCTCCGCGTGCGGCACGCTCGGCACCGGCTTCGACCCCGTGTCGCCCATGACCAGCGTGACGATGATCCGGAGCTTGGGTCGGTCCAGCAGCGCGGGCACGAGCTGGTACGGCCGGCCGTCGTCGGCCGAGGCGGGACCGGCGGGTGCGCACACGATGACGACCTCGATGCGGTCGCGCTCGGCCAGCGCGGGCGCGAACGTGCTGATCCACCATGCCAGCGCTACCGGCGCCTGCAGCAGCAGGCAGAGGTCTTCGTCGGAGGCCTCGCGCAGGGATTGCAGCACCGGCCAGCCGCGGACGGCGGCAACGAGCGAGGGCCAGTCGTGGTGGGCGCGCACGAGCGGAGTCATCGGGCCTCCGGGTAGGGCGTCGGATGGCGAGGGGAATTCCGACCCGACGCCGCGGCGACGAGCAAGGTTATCACGGGTCGACGCGGCGGGGCTGGCGGAGGGCGCGAGCGCTCGCTCGCGTTTCGAGCTCGAATGTCGGATCAGTCCGACACCAGGTTCAGCCATCTGCTGCTGCCTGTCGGGAGCCCGTTCGAACGACAATGCAACCGTCAGTGATTGATCTCCAGTGCTCGCCAAGTCCTGCCACGATCCGGAGAAATCCGACCCTCGTGCGAGCCTCCAACAGCTCAGCAGGACGCCGATGAGCAGCGGAAGGGAGCTTGCCTCCCTCGATCACTGGCACTGCGGCCGCCCGCGCGCGGCCGCTTTCATTGTCGGCGACCGCCCGCACGGTCCACCGCGCGGCACGCGCGGCGCCAGACTCAACGCGCCAGCGCCACGGCCTTCAGAACCCGCAGGTCCACCGGGACCGACGTGGCGCCGTCGGCGACGAAGGCGTGACCGTCCTCTATCGTCACCTGCAACCGCATGGACCGGCCGGCCATTTGCGCCAGCGCCCGGCTCGCTTCGAGCGGCACCTCGCTCACCACCAGCTGGTCCTGACGCTCCAGCTTGTCGCGCGCGCCCTGCCACCACAGCTCCACCGCGCGCCCGCCATACGCAAGCACGTAAACTTCGCGCGCGCGCCCGCAGGCCTTGCGCAGCTCGCGTTCATCCGGCAGGCCGACGTCGATCCAGCGCTCGATCGAGCCCGTGAGGTCGCGCCGCCACAGGTCGGGCTCGTCTTCGGTGCTCAAGCCGCGCCCGAACGCGAGCCCTTCCTCCGCGTGCAGCGCGAAGGCGAGCAGCCGGACCATCATGCGCTCGTCGGTTTCGGAAGGATGGCGCGCGATCGTCAGCGTGTGGTCGCGATAGTAGCCGCGGTCGATGTCGGCGACCGACAGCTCGACTTTGAAGATCGTGGACTTCTGTGCCATGCGGCGAGTGTAATCGACCGGTCTCCTGTTCGCTTGCCGTGCACCGCTCCCCCTCCTCCCGAGGCCCGTGTCCAAATCGCGGTTGCTTGCTTGCGAGTCCTCGACAAGACCGCGTTACCGTTGGGGTCGATCCCGCTGCCGGCGGCCTCGGCCTCACGCTTTTTTGATCCATGTTAAGAGGGCACCGCGGGTTTGCGCACAACATCCCCTCGTACGACAGGAGGCCCGCAGGGTGACAGTGACCCGGGAGGGCCAGAGCGCCGCCAGGACTCGACGCGCGAGTGATCGGCGGCGCACGCAACGATGGTCGCCCGGTGTGGGCGGCACGCGTGCCGGCGACGCTCCTGTCCGCCGAGCGCGCGAGACCCGATCGATCGATATTCTGACGGACGCGAAGACCCGACATGTATCCCATCATCCGCCGCGAAGCGTTCTCGGACACGACCTTCCTGTGGGAGGTCGTCGCGCCCGACGTCGCCCGCTCGGCCGAACCCGGACACTTCGTGATGCTGCGCCTGCACGAGGGGGGGAGCGCATTCCGCTCACCGTCGCCGACTTCGACCGCGACCGCGGCACCATCACGATGGTGATCCAGGCCCTGGGCAAGACGACGATCGAGATGCGCGACCACTACAAGGCCGGCGACAGCATCGTCGACTTCGTCGGCCCGCTCGGCCTGCCGCAGCACGTGACCCATGCCGGGCACGTGGTGCTGGTCGGCGGCGGCCTCGGCGTGGCCCCCGTCTTCCCGCAACTGCGCGCGTTCAAGGCGGCGGGCAACCGCACGACCGGCATCATCGGTTTTCGCAACCAGGACCTGGTGTTCTGGGAAGACAACTTCGCCCGCCACTGCGACAACCTGATCGTCTGCACCGACGACGGCAGCTACGGCAAGCCCGGGTTCGTCACCGCGGCGCTGCAGGAGGTGCTGGAAAGCGACCCGCCCGACCTCGTCATCGCCATCGGGCCGCTGCCGATGATGAACGCCTGTGTCGAGACGACGCGGCCGTTCGGCGTGAAGACGATGGTGTCGCTGAACGCGATCATGGTCGACGGCACCGGCATGTGCGGCTCGTGCCGCGTCACCGTCGGCAGCGAGATCAAGTTCGCCTGCGTCGACGGCCCCGATTTCGACGGCCATCAGGTGGACTTCAAGGAACTGCTGCTGCGCCAGAAGCGCTTCAAGGGCGAGGAGGCCGCCGCGAACACCGACTACGCGCACGTGTGCAACGTCGAGAAGCTGCTGTTCGAGCAGGGCAAGACCAACTACAAGAAATACAAGGATCTGGCGCCGCTGGCGACGAAGATGCCCGAGCGCGACCCGCTGGAGCGCTCGCGCAACTTCAAGGAAGTCAACCTCGGCTATTCATTGGCCGATGCGCTGGCCGAGGCCGAACGCTGCATCATGTGCAGCAAGCCGGCTTGCATCGCGGGCTGCCCGGTGTCGATCGACATCCCGCGTTTCATCCGCCACTTGCTGGTGCGCGACATCGACGGCGCGCAGGCCGTCATCAACGAATCGAACCTGTTCCCGTCCGTCTGCGGCCGCGTGTGCCCGCAGGAATCGCAATGCGAAGCGCAATGCGTCGTCGGCCGCAAACTCGAGTCGGTGGCGATCGGTCGCCTCGAGCGCTTCGTCGGCGACAACGCGAGGCCGCAGAAGGTCCTGCCCGCGCACTTCGAGCACCGGCTCGGCGCGGTGGCGATCGTCGGCTCCGGCCCCTCCGGGCTGGCGGTGGCGGCGGACCTGCGGCGCATGGGCTGCGACGTCACCGTCTACGAGGCCTTGCACGTGGTCGGCGGCGTGCTGCAGTACGGCATCCCGGCGTTCCGCCTGCCGCGCGAGATCATCAGCCGCGAGGTCGATCACCTGAAGGCGCTGGGCGTCAAGTTCGAGACCAACAAGGTCATCGGCAAGACCTTCTCGGTGAAGCAGCTGCAAGGCGAGATGGGCTTTGACGCGGTATTCGTGGGCGCCGGCGCCGGCGCGCCGGCATTCCTGGGCATCCCCGGCGAGTTCGCGGGCCAGGTCTATTCGGCCAACGAATTCCTGACCCGCGTCAACCTGATGGGCGGCGACCGGTTCCCGTACCAGGACACGCCGATCACGCTCGGCAAGAGCGTGATCGTGATCGGCGCCGGCAACACGGCAATGGACTGCCTGCGTGTGGCCAAGCGCCTGGGCACGCCGACCGTGCGCTGCGTGTACCGCCGCTCGGAGGCGGAAGCGCCGGCACGCATCGAGGAACTGCGCCACGCGAAGGAAGAAGGCATCGAGTTCTTCTTCCTGCATGGGCCGGTGGAGATCCTGACCGATGCCGACGGCAGCGTGCGCGGCATGAAAGTGCAGAAGATGGTGCTGGGCGAGCCCGACGACAAAGGGCGTCGCCAGCCGATCCCGCAGGACGAGTTCCTCGAGCTCGACTGCGACACGGTGATCTACGCGCTGGGCACCAAGGCCAACCCGATCGTCACCAAGTCGACGCCGGGGCTCGAATTGAACAAGTGGGGCTACATCGTCGCCGACGCGGCCACGCAGGCGACCAGCGTGCCGGGCGTGTTCGCCGGCGGCGACATCGTGACCGGCGGCGCCACCGTGATCCTGGCGATGGGCGCCGGCCGCCGCGCCGCGCGCGCGATCGGCGCCTGGCTCGCCGGTGGCAAGCGCGCCTGGCCGGTCACCCAGGCCGACGCCGACGCGTTCGTGCCACCGACGGCGATCGGTGCGGCCACAACCCCGGCCTCCCAGGAGGTTTCATCATGAGCAACTGCCCGCGCTGCCAGCGCCCGCTGGAAGACGAAGAGTCCTACATCTGCTGCGCCGGCATCGAACTGCGCTGGCGCTGTGCCGAGCTGCCACAAGGTCAGCGAGGGCTTCGCCTTCCCCTACAGCATGTGCCCGTACTGCAAGGGCAAGCTCGAACTGCTCGACCGCGACGCGGTGGAAGGCGACGCGGCGCTGGAGGCCGTGCGCAAGGCCTTCGAGATCGAGCTCGGTGGCCATGCGTTCTACGAGCGCGCCGCGCAGGAGGCCCGGGATCCGGTGCTGCGCGAGCTGTTCGGGCGTTTCGCCGGCATGGAAAAGGAGCACATGGACATCCTGTCCCGGCGCTACCACGCCGACCTGCCGGCGGCGGCCGAGGACTTCCAGCTCGACCGGGCGGCCATCTTCGCCGGCGTCGACCGCAAGCCCGAGGACCCGGCCAACCTGTTCCGGATCGCCATCGCGTTCGAGCAGCGGGCGGTGGACTTTTTCACGCGCGAGGGCGAGCGCGCACCGGCCGGCTCGGTCGAGCGCGAGCTGTACCAGGAGCTGGCCGCCGAGGAGCGCGAGCACGTCGCGTTGCTGACCACCGAGTACCGCCGCTGGGAGACCGGCAAGGCCGGGATCCTGTAGCGCCGGCGCATTGCCCATCACCGCCAAGAGACCACCATGACCGAACGCTCGTATGTGCTGGATGGCAACGAAGCCGCCGCACGGATCGCCCATTTCACCAGCGAGGTGATCGCCATCTATCCGATCACCCCGTCGTCGACGATGGGGGAACTCGCGGACGAATGGTCGGCGAAGGGGCGCAAGAACATCTGGGGCATGGTGCCGCAGGTGATCGAGATGCAGAGCGAGGCCGGCGCTGCCGGCGCCGTGCACGGCTCGCTGCAGGCGGGCGCGATGACGACCACCTTCACCGCCTCGCAGGGGCTGCTGCTGAAGCTGCCCAACATGTTCAAGATCGCCGGCGAGCTCACGCCGACGGTGTTCCACATCGCCGCGCGCACTCTCGCCACGCATGCGTTGTCGATCTTCGGCGACCACAGCGACGTGATGGCCGCACGGACCACCGGCTTCGCGCTGCTGGCGTCGGCCAGCGTGCAGCAGGCGCAGGACATGGCGATGATCGCGCACATGGCCACGCTGAAGGCGCGGGTGCCGTTCCTGCACTTCTTCGACGGCTTCCGCACCAGCCACGAAGTCAACAAGATCGAGCTGCTGCTCGAGGAGGACGTGCGTTCGCTGATCGACGAGGACCTGATCGATGCGCACCGCGCCCGTGCGCTCAACCCCGACCGCCCGGTGCTGCGCGGCTCGGCGCAGAACCCCGACGTGTTCTTCCAGGCGCGCGAGGCGTGCAACGCCTTCTACACGGCGGTGCCGGCCATCGTGCAGGAATCGATGGACCGCTTCGCCAAGCTCACCGGTCGCCGTTATGGACTCTTCGACTACGCCGGCAGCGCCAGTGCCGAGCGGGTGCTGGTCCAGATGGGCTCGGGTGTCGGCGCGTCGCGCGAGGCGGTGGACAAGCTCGTCGCTGCCGGCGAGAAGGTCGGCCTCCTCACCGTGCGGCTGTACCGGCCGTTCGATGCGCAGGCCTTCGTCGATGCGCTGCCGAAGACCGTGCGCGCGATCGCCGTGCTCGACCGCACCAAGGAGCCGGGCGCGATCGGCGAGCCGCTGTACCAGGACGTCGTCACCGCGCTAGTCGAGGTGTGGCCGCAGGGCAAGCCGATGCCGCACGTGATCGGCGGCCGCTACGGGCTGTCGTCGAAGGAATACACGCCGGCGATGGCCAAGGCGGCGCTCGACGAACTGCAGGCGCCGCAACCGAAGCGCCATTTCACCGTCGGCATCGTCGACGACGTCACGCACCTGTCGCTGAAGTGGGATCCTGCCTTCGACACCGAAGCCGAAGGCGTCACGCGCGCGGTGTTCTACGGCCTGGGCGCCGACGGGACGGTGGGTGCGACCAAGAACACGGTCAAGATCATCGGCGAGAGCACGCCGCTCCACGCCCAGGGTTACTTCGTCTACGACAGCAAGAAGTCCGGCGCGATCACCGTGTCGCACCTGCGCTTCGGGCCGAAGCCGATCGAGTCGACCTATCTGATCGGCCAGGCCGACTTCATCGCCTGCCACCAGTTCGAGTTCATGGACAAGATCGATGTGCTGGACCTGGCGCGCCCCGGCGCCACCTTCCTGCTCAACAGCCCCTACGGGCCCGATCAGGTGTGGGACAAGCTGCCGCGCGAGGCGCAGGAGACCATCCTCGCCAAGAAGCTCAAGTTCTACGTCGTCGACGCGCTCGCCGTCGCCCAGCAGGCCGGCCTCGCCGGGCGCATCAACACGGTGACGCAGGCGTGTTTCTTCGCGATCTCGGGCATCCTGCCGCGCGAAGAGGCGATCGCAAAGATCAAGGATGCGATCCGCAAGACCTACGGCAAGCGCGGCGAATCGGTGCTGACGCGCAATTTCGCCGCGGTCGACGCGTCGCTGGCGGCGCTGCGCGAAGTGCCGCTGCCCGGCCGCCGCGCCGACGCGGAGTCGACGCGCCGCCCGGCGGTTCCCCGCGCGGCGCCCGACTTCGTGCAGCGCGTGACCGCGATGATGCTCGACGGCAAGGGCGACCTGCTGCCGGTCTCGGCCATGCCCATCGACGGCACCTTCCCGACCGGCACCACGCAGTGGGAGAAGCGCAGCATCGCCCAGGAGATTCCGATCTGGGACGAGACCATCTGCACGCAGTGCGCGATCTGCCCGCTGGTGTGCCCGCACGCGGCGATCCGCATGAACGTCTTTTCGGCCGAAGAAATGAAGCGCGCGCCGGCGGGCTTCAAGGCCGTGCCCTGGGCGCGCAAGAACGGCGGTCCGCTCGACGGCCTGATGTACAGCCTGCAGGTCGCCCCCGACGACTGCACCGGCTGCGGCATCTGCGTCGACGTGTGCCCGACACGAAGCAAGACGATGGTCAAGCACAAGGCGGTCAACATGGCGCCCAAGCTCGATCACCTCGAGGTCGAGCGCGCCAATTACGCGTTCTACCTGAGCCTCCCCGAGGTGCGTCCGGCGCTGGACAGCATCGACGGCCTGCGCGGCTCGCAGCTGCGCAAGCCGCTGTTCGAGTACTCGGGCGCGTGCTCGGGGTGCGGCGAGACACCGTACCTCAAGCTGCTGTCGCAACTCTATGGCGACCACCTGGTGGTGGCCAATGCCACCGGATGCTCGTCGATCTACGGCGGCAACCTGCCGTCCACGCCCTGGTCGCAAAACGCCGCCGGCCAGGGTCCGGCCTGGGCGAACAGCCTGTTCGAGGACAATGCCGAGTTCGGCCTGGGCATGCGTCTCGCGCTGGACGCGCAGCGCGACCTGGCGCAGATGCTGGTGCTCGAACTGCGCGCGCCGATCGGCGAAGCGCTGGCCACCGCGCTGCTCGAGGCTCCGCAGGATACGGACGAGCAGATCCGGCTGCAGCGCGAGCGCGTCAAAGCGTTGAAGGCGATCCTGCCCAAGCTGCGCTCGCCCGAGGCCGGGCGCCTGCTGGCGGTCGCCGACAGCCTGGTCGTGCGCAGCGTGTGGATCGTCGGCGGCGACGGCTGGGCCTACGACATCGGCTACGGCGGGCTCGACCACGTGCTGGCCTCCGGCCGCAACGTCAACATCCTGGTGCTCGACACCGAGGTCTACAGCAACACCGGCGGGCAGGCGTCGAAGTCCACGCAGCGCGGCGCAGTGGCCAAGTTCGCCGCCGCCGGCAAGTCGATCGGCAAGAAGGACCTCGGCATGATCGCCATGGCCTACGGCAACGTCTACGTGGCGCAGGTGGCGATGGGTGCCAACCCGGTGCAGACGGTGCGCACCTTCCAGGAGGCGGCCGCCTGGAATGGGCCATCGTTGATCATCGCCTACAGCCACTGCATCGCCCACGGCATCGACATGACCACCGGCATGAGCCACCAGCGCGACGCGGTCAAGAGCGGATACCTCACGCTGTACCACTACGACCCGCGCCTGGCCATGGGCGGCGCCGATCAGCCGTTGAAGCTCGACTCGCGCAAGCCGACGCAGCCGCTCGAGCAGTTCGTGATGAAGGAAGGCCGCTACGCGATGCTGGCGCAGTCCGACCCGGTGCGGTCCAAGCAGCTGATGAAGGCCGCGCAGCACGACGCCGACGCGCGCTGGCAACTGTACGAGCAGGTGGCGGGCGTGCACCGCGTCGTGACCGAGGAAAGCGGTGCGCCCGCGGCCGACGGCGGGGCCGCCGGCGCGCCGGCAGCGCCGGCGACCACCAGCGACAGCAAACCCACCACGGCGCGTCCCGAGGAGGCAATACCATGAGCGTCGATCTGCGGACCCGGTACCTCGGCCTCGAGTTGCGGCACCCGATCGTGGCGTCGGCCTCGCCGCTGACCGGCTCGATCGACAGCCTGAAGCGGCTGCAGGCCGCCGGCATCGCGGCGGTCGTGCTCCCGTCGCTGTTCGAGGAGCAGATCGAGCACGACGAGATGGCCACGCACAATCTGATGATGTCCGGCGCCGAGCTGTCGCCGGAGGCGCGGGGGTTCTTCCCGGAGATGCAAAACTACCGCACCGGCCCCGACGAGTACCTGAAGCTGATCGCCGATGCCAAGAAGGCGCTGTCGGTGCCGGTGATCGCCAGCCTCAACGGCCACACACCGGGCGGCTGGACCAGCATCGCGCGCCAGATCCAGGACGCCGGCGCCGACGCGATCGAGCTCAACGTGTACTTCCTGGCGGCGAGCGTCGACGACACCAGCACCGAGGTCGAGCAACGCTATGTCGATCTCGTGCTGTCGGTCACGCGGCAGGTGAGCATCCCGGTCGCCGTGAAGGTGGCGCCCTATTTCAGCGCGATGGCCAACATGGCGGCGCGACTGACCAAGGCCGGGGCATCGGGACTGGTGCTTTTCAACCGGTTCCTGCAGCCCGACATCCTGCTCGAGGAGCTCGAGGTTTCGCCGCATCTCGTGCTGTCGACATCTGACGAGCTGCGCCTCGCGCTACGCTGGATCGCGATCCTGTGCGGCCGCGTCGACGCCAGCCTGGCCGCGACGGGCGGCGCGCACACGCCCGACGACGTGCTGAAGCTGCTGCTGGCGGGCGCCGATTGCGTGATGCTGGCGAGCTGCCTGCTCATGAAGGGCCCGAGCCACGTCGGCGCATTGGTGCGCGGCATCGAGGCCTGGATGGCCGAGCGCGAATACGCGTCGATCGTGCAGATGAAGGGCTCCATCTCCCAGCAATCCTGCCCCGATCCGGGCGCGTTCGAGCGCGCCAACTACATGAAGGCGCTGAAGTCCTACACCAGCGAGTTCGTCTGACAACCCCGAGGAGATCACCATGGCACTTCTGATCAATGCCGACTGCACGGCGTGTGACGCCTGCGTGGAGCCGTGCCCGAACGACGCGATCAGCGTCGGCTCACCCATCTACGTCATCGATCCGGCCAAGTGCACCGAGTGCGTCGGCGCGCACGACGAGCCGCAGTGCATCGACGTGTGCCCCGCCGACTGCATCGTTCCCGACCCGAATCACGCGGAAACGCGCGATCAGTTGCAGGCCAAGTACGAGAGCCTTCACGGCTGAGGCGAACGACCCCGCGCGAGCGGCGTGCGGCAACGCCGCCTCCCGCCCGGACGAACCCCCGGGTTGCGCGGGCGCTCAACCCGGGCTGCGACCTACTTCCACCCCATGCTGACCATCTTGCGGCGCATGAACGCGATCTGCGTGGCGAGCGGCAGGTCCTTGGGGCAGACGTCGTGGCAGGCGAGCAGCGACATGCAGCCGAACACGCCGTCGTCGTCGCCGATCACCTCGTAGTAGTCGTCGTCGGTGCGCGTGTCGCGGGGGTCGAGGCGGAAGCGCGCGACCCGGTTCAAGCCGACCGCGCCGACGAAGTCCTTGCGCATCCGCGCGGTGCCGCACGCGGCGACGCAACAGCCGCATTCGATGCAGCGGTCGAGCTCGTAGATCTTGTCGGCGAGGTCCGGATCCATCCGCTGCTCGATGCGGCGGAGGTCGGGATTCGGATCCTTCATGTGCAGCCAGCCCTCGAGCCGCTCGCTCATCCCGCGCATCCACTTGCCGGTATCGACCGAGAGGTCGCCGATCAGCTCGAAGAACGGCAGCGGCGCCAGCGTGATTTCCGCGCCGAGGTTCTTGGTCAGCGTGCGGCACGCGAGCGTGGGCCGCCCGTTGATCACCATCGCGCAGCTGCCGCAGATGCCGGCGCGGCAGACGAAGTCGAACTGCAGCGACGGGTCCTGCTTTTCGCGGATCTCGTTCAACGCGATGAACAGCGTCATGCCGTCGGCTTCCTCGAGCGGGTAGGTCTGCATCCGCGGCAGCTTCGACGGCTCCTGCGGGTTGTAGCGCAGCACGCTGATCCTGAGCTGGCGGTGAACGGCGCTGCCGCCGTTCCCGCCGTTTCCGGTTTTCGCGACGGGGACAATCTTGATGGTGGCGTCGTTCATTTTCCGGACTCGTAGGGTTCGTCGATCGGTTCGTCGATGCGTTCGTTGCGGCCGCGGATACGCTCGGGCAGGAGCGCCTCGTAGGGCATCAGCGCCTCCTGCACGGCGAGCCGCGAAGCGCTGGTCATCTTCGCTTTCACGGCTTCGATTTCGGCGGCGCGCTTCGGCGTGTCCGGATGATCGACGTAGTCCTTGGCGCCGTAGCCGCGCCAGCCGGGCGGCAGCTCCATCGTGTTGACGTCGAGCGCCTCCCAGGCGAGCGACGGCAACGTGTCGGTTTCGCGTTTCCATGAAGCCAGCGTGCGCTTCAGCCACTCGGCGTCGTTGCGGCGCGGGAAGTCCTGCCGGTAGTGCGCGCCGCGGCTTTCGGTGCGCACGAGCGCGCCGTGGGCGATGCACAGCGCCACTTTCAGCATCTTCTGCACGCGGTAGGCGGTGACCAGCTCGGGATTCGCGCCGCGGGCCTTTTCGCGCAGGCCGATGTTGCGGCTTTTCACCAGCAGCAGCTGCAGCTCGTCGACCGCCGCCTGCAGGTCCTCGCCGCGGCGGAAGATGCCGACCTTGGCCGTCATCAGGTCCTGCATCCGCGCCTTGATCGCCGAGGCGTCCTCGGTGCCGCGGCCGTCGATCAGCGTGTCGAGCTTCGACTGCTCCCGGCGCAGGAACTCGTGGACCAGCGACGGTCGGGATGTCGACCTCGTTCTCGATGCGGTCGCAGTAGTCGCCGATGTATTCGCCGACGATCATGCCGGCGACCACCGTTTCGGCGACCGAATTGCCGCCCAGCCGATTGAAGCCGTGCATGTCCCAGCAGGCGGCTTCGCCGGCGGCGAACAGGCCTTTGAGGTTCGGGCTCTCGCCGGTGTGGTTGGTGCGCACGCCGCCCATCGTGTAGTGCTGCGCCGGCCGCACCGGGATCCAGTCCTTGGTCGGATCGACGCCGATGAAGTAGTGGCAGATCTCGAAGACTTCGCGCAGGTTGTGCTTGATGTGCTGTTCGCCGAGCAGCGTGATGTCGAGCCAGAGGTGCTCGCCGAACCGGTTCCGCGCGCCCTTGCCCTTGGCGATGTGCTCCTCCATCCGCCGCGACACCACGTCGCGGGAGGCGAGCTCCTTCTTCTCCGGCTCGTAGTCGGGCATGAAACGGTGGCCGTCGACGTCCTTCAGGAGGCCGCCGTCGCCACGGCAGCCCTCGGTGAGGAGGATGGCGGCGGGGAAGATCCCGGTCGGGTGGAACTGGACGGCTTCCATGTTGCCGAGCGTGGCGATGCCCGTCTCCAGCGCGAGCGCACTGCCGATGCCCTCGCAGATCACCGCGTTGGTGGTCACACGGTAGATGCGCCCGGCGCCGCCGCTCGCGATGCAGGTGGCCTTGGCGACGTAGGCGACGAGCTCGCCGGTGACGAGGTTGCGCACGATCGCGCCGTAACAGCGGCCGGCGTCGTGGATCAGCGCGATGGCCTCGACGCGCTCGTGCACCGGGATCGCCGCGCCGATCGCCTGGTCGCTCATCGTCTGCAGCATCGCGTGGCCGGTGCCGTCGGAGACATAGCAGGTGCGCCACTTCTTGGTGCCGCCGAAATCGCGCTGCGCGACGAGGCCGTGCGCTTCGGCGCGCTCGGTGATCGTGACCTTCTGGCCGTTGATGATGACGGTGCGGTCGCCCTTGCGCACGCGGCTCCACGGCACGCCCCAGGCCGCCAGCTCGCGCACGGCCTTCGGCGCCGTGTTGACGAACATCCGGACGACCTTCTGATCGGCGCCCCAGTCGCTGCCGCGCACCGTGTCCTCGAAATGGACGTCCTCGGTGTCGCCCTGGCCCTTGATGACGTTGGCGAGCGATGCCTGCATGCCACCTTGCGCCGCGGCGGAGTGCGAGCGCTTCGGCGGGACCAGCGACAGGATGATCACGTCATGGCCGCGGCGCTTGGCGCCGATCGCCACCCGCAGGCCGGCGAGCCCGCCGCCGATCACCAGCACATCGGTATAGATCACTTTCATTTCGTCACCCCCTGCGGGGCCGTTTGCAGCGCGGCGGGAACGTACGGCTGGCCGTAGTTCGGCGCATGCGCGATGCCGATCTTGATGTAGGCGGCGAGCGTGGCGAAGCCCAGGACCAGGAAGAACACCGTCAGCACCCACTTGAGCGTCTTCAGCCGCTTGCGGGTGGCATTGGGATCCGGGCCGGCGAACCAGCCCCACTTCACCGCGAGCCGGTAGAGCCCGATGCCGCCGTGCAGCTCGACCGCCAGCAACAGCAGGATGTAGAGCGGCCAGTAGTGGCCGGTCCACACCCGGTCTCCGGACTCGAAGGGGCCGATCATCTCGGGATGCGTCAGCATGATGAACACGTGCGGCGCCGCGACAAAGAAGAGCGCGAAGCCGGTGAACACCTGCCAGTACCAGAGCGTCGTGTCCTCGTGGCGCATCATTTTCATGTGGCCGTGGAAGGTCGTGAACTGGCGGAAGTTGACCGGGAATTTGCGCACGGCGAGAAACGCGTGCACGACGAGCAGCACGATCACCACCGCCACGACGACCGAGACCATGCCGGGGTAGGACCGGCCGAAGAAGAAATACCCTTCGAAGAACTTGGTTATGGTCCACATCGCGTCGTTGCTGACGAGGATCGACGACACGAAGAACATGTGGCCCCACATGAACAGCGCGAGGACGAGGCCGCTGCCGCTCTGGAGGAAGTCCAGGCGCGCCGGCCAGCGGCTCTTGCGCGCGGCGCCGGCGAGACCGACGCCGGCGATGAGTTGGTTGCTCGATTCCATGGGTTCGATTCCTTGCGCTGGCCGCGAAACCTCGGCGGATTTTGGTCGTCGCTTGGGGTCGTCGATCGTCGAGGACAGCATTCGCTCACGGGTCCCGCCGACGCCAGACGGAAGCTTATGCCGCGCACGCAAGTGTCTCTTGACCTGCGTCAAAGGGTCCCGCAGCGATGAGGGCAGCATGCACGCATTGCAACGCGGGCCGGCGGCGTCACCGTAACCGGCGATCCTCGCCCAGCGAAAACGGGGTAGCTCGATGTTCCAGGTTCGGATTCATGGCCGCGGCGGCCAGGGCGTGGTGTCCGGCGCCGAAATGCTGTCGGTCGCGGCGTTTCTCGAAGGCCGCCATGCGCAGGCGTTTCCGAGCTTCGGCTCGGAACGGATGGGCGCGCCGGTGATGGCGTTCTGCCGCATCGACGATCGCGAGATACGGTTGCGCGAGCCGGTGACCAAGCCGGATGCGCTGATCATCCAGGACCCGACGCTGCTGTATCAGGTCGATCTGTTCCATGGCCTTCCCGCCGACGGCTACATCCTGATCAATTCGACGCGCGACTTCGATGCGCTCGACCTGTCGGAGTTCACGCGCCGCTTCCGCGCGTCGCGGCTGTGCACGCTGCCGGCGACGGAAATCGCGCTGAAGCACGTCGGGCGGCCGGTGCCGAACGCCGCATTGCTCGGCGGCTTCGCCGCGATCAGCGGGCAGATCCGCCTCGCCTCGGTGGTGGCGGCCATCCGGGAAAAGTTTCCCGCCGCGATCGCCGAGAAGAACGTCGCCGCGGCGACGGAAGCCCACGCGCTGGTTGCCGCAGCGAAAGAGGGAATCCATGCTTAAGCAGATCGAAGGTTCGCGCGCGGTCGCCGAGGCGGTCGCGCTGTCCCGGCCGCAGGTCATCTGCGCCTATCCGATCACGCCGCAGACGCACATCGTCGAGGGTCTGGGCGAGATGGTGAAGGCGGGGGAGCTCACGAATTGCGAGTTCATCAACGTCGAGTCGGAATTCGCCGCGCTGTCGGTCGCGATCGGCAGCTCCGCCGCGGGCGCCCGCACCTACACCGCCACGAGCAGCCAGGGGCTCCTGTTCATGGCCGAGGCCGTCTACAACGCCGCCGGGCTCGGACTGCCGATCGTCATGACCATCGGCAACCGCGCCATCGGCGCGCCGATCAACATCTGGAATGACCACTCGGACAGCATGTCGATGCGCGACGCCGGGTGGATCCAGCTCTTTGCCGAGACCAATCAGGAAGCGCTCGACCTGCACATCCAGGCGTTCCGGCTGGCCGAGGAGCTGTCGTGTCCGGTCATGGTCTGCATGGACGGCTTCATCCTCACCCACGCCTACGACCGCGTCGACATGCCGACCCAGCAACAGGTCGATGCCTACCTGCCGCGGTTCGAGCCGCGCCAGGTGCTGGACACCGCCCGCCCGGTGTCGATCGGCGCGATGGTGGGCCCGGAAGCGTTCATGGAAGTGCGCTATCTCGCGCACCACAAGCAGCTGCGCGCGCTGCAGCTCATCCCGCAGCTGTCGGCGGCGTTCAAGCAGCAGTTCGGCCGCGACTCGGGCGGCCTCATCCGCACCTACCGCACCGAGGGCGCCGAGACGATCGTCGTCTCGCTGGGATCGGTCAATGGCACGGTGCAGGAAGTGATCGACGAAATGCGCGACGGCGGCACCGCCATCGGCTCGGTCGGCATTTGCTCGTTCCGCCCCTTCCCGCTGGTCGCGTTGCGCGAGGCGCTGCGGGAGGCGAAACGGGTGGTGGTGCTGGAAAAATGCTTCGCCGTGGGCTTGGGAGGCATCGTGTCGGACGGGGTGCGCAATTCGCTGTCCGGGATCCAGTTGAAGGGCTACACGGTGGTCGCCGGGCTGGGCGGGCGCGCGATCACACAAGCGTCGCTGCACCAGCTGTTCGAGGATGCGGGCGCCGACGAGCTGGAGCAGGTGACGTTCCTCGATCTCAACGCCGACGTCGTGAGCTACGAGCTCGAGCGCGAGACCCACGCGCGCCGGAGCGGCCCGACGGCCGAAGCGATCCTGCGCCGGCTGGGCACCGTCGGCTCGCAGGTCGACTAGTGAAGAGACGAAACGCCATGGAACTGCAGACCGTCAAGTTCTACCAGACCGGAACGTTCACCGTCGGCAACCGGCTGCTCGCCGAAAACGAGCGCGCGGTGCAGGCGAACATGGAGCGCACCAACTCGCTCAACTCCGGGCACCGCGCGTGCCAGGGCTGCGGCGAGGCGCTCGGCGCGCGCTACGCGATCGACGCGGCGATGCGCGCCACCAACAACCAGATCATCGCCGTCAACGCGACCGGCTGCCTCGAGGTGTTCTCGACGCCGTATCCGGAGACCTCCTGGCAGATCCCGTGGATCCACTCGCTGTTCGGCAACGCCGCGGCGGTGGCCTCGGGCGTCGCGGCCGCCATGCGCGTCACCGGCAAGAACGACGTCCGCGTCATCGCCCAGGGCGGCGACGGCGGCACCACCGACATCGGCTTCGGCTGCCTTTCCGGCATGTTCGAGCGCAACGACGACGTCCTCTACATCTGCTACGACAACGAGGCCTACATGAACACCGGCGTGCAGCGCTCGAGCGCCACGCCG